>JABWBR010000133.1 GCA_013360405.1 Saprospiraceae bacterium | reverse complement strand
GGGAAGGTGACATCTCGCGCCGGGGTAGCAAGGAGACGACACCTTTCTCGTGCCTCGAAAGATGTCACCTCCTTGCGGCATCAAGTTGTTCATGGCTGGCTTGTTCTCTGTTAAAGATTAATTGGTTAAGATAAGAAACGGATAACCGACAACGGAGAACTGACAACCGACAACCTTACTACTCCAACTGAAACCGCACCGGCAGATTAAATTGCACCTTCACATTGTGGCCCATCTGCCGGCCCGGGCGCCAGCGGATATTTTGCTCTTGCATCAGTTGCACTACCCGCAGTGCCTCCTTGCCGCATTGTCCGCCGATGTCGCGGATAACAGTGGGCTCGATGATGGCGCCGTCTTTGTCTACGATAAACCGCACTACAACAGTACCCTGAATGGTTGCGTCGCGGGCTATAGCGGGGTAGCGGATATGCTGTTTTATAAATTCCATCAGCTTGGCGTCGGCGCATTTTTTTCTTTGGGCGTAAGTGCCTTCGTCGCAGCCCGGGAATAGCGGCATTTCTTCTACTACTACCCAGGGCGCGTCGTCTTTTACGGGCGGCGGCGGGGGGATGTCGGGTATCACGGTAGGCCCGGTTTCGGCTGCCGGCGGCGCTACCACGGCATCGTTGACGTTGAGATCGGGCATGAGGAAGTCGATTGCAGGCACGTCTTCCAGTTTGGTCGTCTCAATTTTCCGGGGGATTACCGGCGGCGGCAACTTTTTTTTCGGAGGCAATACAGGGGGCGTGATCATGATGTCGGGCGTTTCGAGCGGCAATAACGATACCGACAACTCAGACTTGCTGAATGTGGTCCAATTGAAAAATAATACCGCCAATGCCAGTGCAGCAGCCATACCGCCCGCCAGTATGGTACCCCGCCAACGGAATACGTCCACGTCCACGTATTTTGTCCGAGAGCCGCCGCCGGCTATGGCCAACTGCTGCTCCGACAAATGCCGGCCGGCTAAACGCAATTGCCGGCGTATCAGTAAAATACTCGTTGCGATGAGGGCAAAGATTGCCAGGGCGCCGCAAAGTACTTGCAGCCCAGTGAATGCTACGGTCATCATAGTCGCTGGATTATGAGGGTTTATGAAGGTTTATGCGACTGAAAGGAGTCCCGTACTGACCAAAGGGAAGTCGGGAAGGGTTTATGAGGGTTTATGAGGGTTTATGAAGGGGGAGAAATATCAACCCTCATCAACCCTTATAAACCCTTATCAACCCTTTTTTACAAAGATGCCCAGCACCATTCTCTTGGTGTGCGAGGAATCAAAAAATTTGATACACCAGACTCAATCCCACATTTGAAGTATTAAAACCGGCGGTGGCGCCCCACAGATCCTGGGCGGGTTGGCCGTTTCTCGGGCCCTGATATTGGTAGGTGGCCTGAACCGACGCCGACACCTGAAATTGCAAATAGCAGGGTTCCGCAAAGTGGAATTGCGCGCCCAGCATATAACCGGGGCCGGCGCCGGCAAATAATTGGTGGGCGGTAGTATTGTCGTATTGCACATGCAACGTCAACTCGGGGCCGTGTACCAGCCAGAGTTTGCCGGCGATGGGGCGCCTTTTTTCAATGCCGCCTGTTGCGGTGAGACGGGTACTCTCACCGGTCTGGTCTTCGCGGGCTGTGGCCAGAAAAGCCAGGGTGCGTAGGCTCAGGTAGCGCTGCTCGCGCAATTGTTTTTTATACAAAAACCCATAATCAAACAAGCCGCTGATGGACAAGCCCACTTCGCGCGGCGCGGCTTCCGTCGTTTTTGGGGTGTAAATGATGCCTGTACCATCGGTGAGTAATACGATTGAATCGGCGATTATCGTGGTGCGGCCGTTGAATTGGAGCTTTTGGGCAATGCCTTTGGATAAAAAACAGGCCAGTAAGGCAAGCAGTATGAGATTTGTTTTTAGCAGCATAGCGTAGGTGTTTATTTTATTAAAAAAAATTGATTGCCCAAAAATCACCCAAACCCCAATGCCATGACGCCAATAGAAAGCCAACAAAAGTCAACAGAACGTTAAACCTCCCAATAAGGGGTCAACTGCCTACCAGATTCACTAGAGTACTAGAGCATACTTGCGAATGTTAGAATTAATCAATAAATTGGGTTGACTTTTTAACATAATCGTTAATGATGACAAAAAACATTGATGTCAGAAAGTATAAACTAATTCAAGAGATCATCAAAATTGAAAACGAAGATGACTTGGTAGAACTGGAAGGACAAATTGAGCTTCTTCAGAATAAGGGCGCTATCAAATTGATGAAGGCAATAAGGCCATTGCAAAAGGATGTCTCGCTAGAGGATTTGATAAAGGAACAACATTATCATCCAGTCGGAAAAGAAGAATTCTTCCGCAAGACCAGTGAACTTGAATTGGAAGAATCACTTGAAGAATTACTGTCAATGCTTGATTAATAATGAATTATCTGCTTGATACTAATATTGTTGTAACCTATTTGAGAAACACGGAGGTGACCAGGCGTTTAGAAGATCAACTAAACCTCCTATCAGGAGAAAATAACCTTGTCGTATCTGTCGTATCTCTGGGTGAAATCAGGTCAATCGCAAGAAGGAACAATTGGGGCGAAAAGAAATTAATGCAATTGGAAAATATTGTCAAAGGGTTCCTGATTGCAGATATTCATATGGAGGAAATTATTGAAAAGTATGCTGAAATTGATGCTTATAGCCAAGGCAAATTGAAAGGCGAAGGCACTACTTTTTCTTCAAGGAATATGGGAAAAAATGATCTTTGGATAGCTGCGACGGCTTCTGTTTTTGATCTGGAACTGTTGACTACAGACAAGGATTTTGATCATCTTAATTCGAAGTATTTGAAAATGAGAGTGATAGATTTATCGAGAGTATAGATCTTGTCATATCCCTCGTAATGCTATTCCCAACAAAAGTCAACAGAACGTTAAACCTCCCTAAAAGGGGCCAACTGCCCCGCTTTCAGTCGTATTTTGCAGTATGAGCGTCAGATTGCATATCGCGGTGATTGTTGTGGTGAGCCTGTCATTGCTGGGCCTGGTGTGGATACAATACCACTTGCTGAGTGCGGGATTGGTGCTGGAAAAGAAAAAACTCGACAAGCAAATTGCCGCCGCGCTGGAGGAAGTAAGCGAGGAATTGGACCGCCGGCAACTGCTGCGCGGGCAGATTATCGACCTGTACCGTAAGCAGGGTAGCCGCCTGTCAATGCCCGAATATCGCCTACCCGATATGGCGCGGGATTCGTTGGATAGAATTCTGGACATTGCTATGCGCCGCAATGCGATTGGCGCGGAATATTCTTTCGGGGTCTTCGCACCTTTTGCCGCTATTCCTTTTTTGAAAAGCCCTGACTTTAATGCGCAAACCAACCGCTACGAACAGTACAAGGTCGTTTTGCAGGGGAGCTGGCTGGAGGAATGCCACTGCGAGCTGACCCTGCAGGTCAATATCCACCAATCGTTTCAATACCTGCTTCGGCAAATGGGTCTGCAGATCGCTTTTTCTATCGCCTTTGTCATGCTGCTGGCGGCCTCCATGTTGTTTTTGCTGTCGCAATTGCGCAAGCTGCGTTTCCTCGACGAGGCGAAAAACGAGTTTATCAATAACCTTACCCACGAGCTGAAAACGCCGCTTTTTTCGATAAAACTCCTGACCGGCCTGTTGCGCAAATCAACCGCCGAAGGCGACGCCCCAAAATCAACCGCCCTGCTCGACCTCACCGAACAGGAAACCGCCAAGCTGCAAACCCACGTGGAAAAGGTGCTGGAATTGGCATCCCTGGAACACGGTAATTATCAACTCTCCAAAAAACAGGTAGACACCCCGGCTATGCTTGCCGAATTGGCCGCTACCTACGCCGCTGCCGCCGAAGCCATCGGAGGTAGTCTCATCGCAGAATGGCCACCCTCACTGCCCGGTATTTTTGCCGACGAAGTCCATCTGCGCAATGCCCTCTCCAACCTGCTCGACAACGCCCTGAAATACGGCGGAGAAAAACCCCGCATCTCACTGCTGGCCTCGCCACAAAACGGCTGCCTGCGAGTGGAAGTACGCGACGAGGGCCCCGGCATCCCACCCCAATACCAGTCCCGCTTGTTCGATAAGTTTTACCGGGTACCCCAAGGCGATGCACCCCGTGTCAAAGGCTTCGGACTGGGACTGAGCTATGTGAGGCAAATCGCCATAGCCCACGGCGGCAGTGTGGAAATGCATAGCATCTCCCCCCGCGGCAGTGCGTTTGTTTTCTCCGTACCCACAGGGAGAGTGGGGGAGGGAGAGAGGGAGAGAGGGAGAGAAAACTAAACCAAAACGCTAAACTGCGAATGCACTAAACCCAATCGCTAAACGGGTAAGCGGTGAACGCTTACCCTACTAAACAACCCGGGCTATGCCAAAGATATTACTCGTCGAAGACGACAAAACGCTGGGATACGTACTCCAGGCCTACCTCGAAATGAAAGAATTCCAGGTATCGCTGGCCGGTGACGGCAAACAGGGTCTGGCCTTGTTTAAAAAACACCCTTTCGACCTGTGCATTCTTGATGTGATGATGCCGGAGATGGACGGCTTCACGCTGGGGGCAGAAATCCGTCGCCTCGAACCCGGCATGCCGCTGTTGTTTCTCACCGCACGTTCGCTAAAAGTCGACAAACTCAGGGGATTTCACCTGGGCGCCGACGACTACCTCGTCAAACCCGTCGATGAAGAAGAACTTACCGCCCGCGTCCATGCCGTGTTGCGGCGCAGCAGGCATTCCGCGCAGTCCGAGGCCGAATACCTGGCTATCGGCGCCTACCGTTTCGATGTGCGCAACCAAAAGCTGATTTTTGCCGGCGAAGAACAACTCCTCACCGAACGCGAAACGCAACTGCTTCGATTGCTGTGCGAACACCGGGGGCGACTGCTGCCGCGACAATTGGTGCTAAAAATGTTGTGGAACCAAAGCGATTATTTTACGCGCAGGAGTATGGACGTTTTTATTTCCCGCTTGCGCAAATACCTGAGCGGTGATAACTCTATTCATATCGAAAACGTATACGGCAGCGGATTTATCCTCCGCATAGGCGCCGAAGGCGACGGGGCCGCTACTTCTCCGTGAAAACCTGTGAAAGCACCCTGGCCTTGCGCAGCCGCTTTTCTATGTGTTGTATGATTTTGCCTGCTACGTCGACCCCCGTAATCGTTTCGATGCCTTCCAGTCCGGGAGAGGCGTTGACTTCCATGATCAGCGGGCCGCGCCGGGAGCGCAGCAAATCCACGCCCGCCACGTCGATGCCGAGCGCTTTGACGGATTTTTTTACCAAATCTTCTTCCAGCGGACTTAGCCGGGTAGGCGTGGCCGTGGCGCCGCGGTGCAGGTTGGAGCGAAAATCGCCGTTGGCCGCCTGCCGGCACATGACGGCCACAACTTCTCCGGCCACCACAAAAGCCCGTACATCGACACCCGCCGATTCGCGGATGAATTCCTGCACGATAACCCTTGAGCCCAGGCGGATCATGGCCTCAATGGTACTGGTAGCCTGGTGGTAGTTTTCGGCCAGCAAAACGCCGATGCCGTGGGTGCTTTGCAGCAATTTGATCACTACCGGCATGCCTCCCACCGCGTATAGTAGTTCGGGCAGACTTTCGGGCTGGTTGACCAACACGGTTCGCGGCACGGGGATCCCCGCCTGCGTCAGCCGCTGCAGGCAGCGTAGTTTGTCGCGCGACTGCAACAAGGCCCCGCTGCTAGCAGTGGAATACACCCCCATCATTTCGAATTGCTGGATTACCGAGGCGCCCTGCTCGGTAATAGAGGCGCCTATACGGGGAATGATCGCCTGGAGCGACTGCACCTCCTCGCCTTCGTAAATCACCGCCGGACGCTCGTCGAGCCGGAGCTGACAAAATGTGGGATCATATAAAAACATACGATGCCCCCGCATTTGCCCCGCCTTCAGGAGCTGCTGCGTTGAGTACAATTGGGGCCCTCGCGATAGAATGCCGATGTTCATGTTGCACGCGGTTCTATGTTCCTCCGGCACAAATTTACAATTTCTTCTCTGTTCTCTGTTTAACTGGCAAAGAGAAGAAACGGAGAACTGACAACAATCAATATCAATAAACCACCACCTTCCCCCCGCCCACAAGCGCTCCTCCGGCTTCTACCCGCCAAAAATACAACCCTGCGGATAGGCCTGAGATGTCTATGCGCT
>JABWBR010000072.1 GCA_013360405.1 Saprospiraceae bacterium | reverse complement strand
GATTATGGTAGCTTTTTCCGACCAGGCCGCCGGCGACCAGATTTTGCGCACCTGGACGGCCACCGATCAGGTGGGCAATGCCGCTTCTTGTGTGCAGACAATCAATTTTTCAGACACCCAACCGCCCACGATTTCTTGTCCGCCGACGGCTACCGTACCCTGCGGCTCTTCTACCGACCCTTCCGTGACCGGCAGCCCTACGGTCAGCGATAATTGCACGCCGACGCCACAGATTATGGTGGCTTTTTCCGACCAGGCCGCCGGCGACCAGATTTTGCGCACCTGGACGGCCACCGATCAGGTAGGCAATGCTGCTTCTTGTGTGCAGACCATCAGTTTTTCCGATACCCAAGCCCCCGTCATTACTTGCCCGGCTAACGCCGTTTTGCCCGTCGGCACGCCGCCCACACCCAACAACACCGGCAACCCCACGGCTACCGACAACTGCACCCCGCAGGGACAAATTGCTTTGAGCTTCTCCGATCAATCCTCCGGTACCGGATGCGCACAAGTCATCTCCCGCACCTGGACCGCCACCGACCTGGCCGACAATGCCGCTTCTTGTGTCCAGACCATCAGTTTTTCCGATACACAGGCCCCGGTCATCACCTGCCCGGCCAACGCCGTTTTGCCCACCGGCACGCCGCCCACACCCAACAACACCGGCAACCCCACGGCTACCGATAATTGCACCGCAACACCGCAAATTGCGTTGACCTTCTCCGATCAAACCATGCAGCCAGATCATCCAAAGAACCTGGATCGCCACCGACCTGGCCGGCAATGCCGCTTCTTGTGTCCAGACCATCAGTTTTTCCGATACCCAGGCGCCTACGATTACTTGTCCAGTTCCTGCCACCAGGCCTTGCGGATCATCGCTCGATCCTTCGCAGACGGGCGCCCCAACAGCCGTAGATAATTGCACGCCGCCACCTCAAATCACCTTTAGCTTCACCGATCAGGGCGGAGGTACGGGATGTGCGCAGACCATCATGCGATTATGGACTGCTGTTGATGCATCGGGCAATGCGAGTAGTTGTACGCAGCAAATTCAAGTAATTGATTCAGAACCTCCTGTAATCCTCTGTCCGCCAAATATAACGGTAAGCTGCGGGCAACACTTAGACATAGCCATTACCGGAACGCCTATAGTGAACGACGCCTGTGGAAACCCAGTAGATGTAGTTTTTTCCGATGATCTGAGCGAATTCAACAACTGCGAAGGATTGATAACCCGCACCTGGCTAAGCGTTGACATCTGTGGCAACAGCTCCAGTTGTCAACAATTAATCTTCGTCACACTCACGCTTCAGGATCCCCAACCCAAATGGCTATTCATACCGGTGAGCCATGGGGCTTTGACTGATATCATATTAGAAACCCTTCCGGAAACCGTCACACTGCAATTACCGGAAAATCCGAATCTGGTACTTCAGGGCAAACCCGGATATAGTTACGCCATACCTACAGGAATTGGCACGGGCATTTCCTGGCGCTCCAAATGGCAGTTATGGGCGCAGTTACATACCACGAGCGGACAGGTCGATATGGCCTTCGAAGATCAATCGACTCAAACGCCATTACACGTAACCATTCCATTTTCAAATTGGGATAGCAGGATGGGTATTCGTTATTTGGGTAAAAAGAGTCGCGTTACGCCGTTTCTCGGCATTGGCAGCCAATACATCCAAAATCGCACAGGCAATAGCGCAGCTCATTTTGGCGCTTCGCAGTTCCCATTAAATACCGTTTCCCGACATGCAGCCTGGCGGGTATATATGGAGACCGGATTCCAATTGCAAGCGGGAAAACGCGCTTATTTGGAATACACCATAAAAAACAGGTCCAATATTATGTTATCCGATAATATAAGGGGCCTAACCCAGCCGTTCGGTATGGGATTGAGACTGGTTATCAATCCTTAAAACGACCTATCGCATAATATGCAGCGCCCAAAAGCGGCGTTTTAGGATTAAGCACAATATTAACAGGCACAGCTTCGAGCAGGTAACGCAGGCGGCCTACTTCGAAAAAGTGCTCGAGAAAAACGGCTTTCAGTTCATCGTTCCAGATTTTGGGAATAATGCCGCCGCCGATATACAGTCCGCCGGTAGCCTTGAATTTAAGGGCCATATCAGCGGATTCGATGGCTAAGTATTTGACGAACAGCCGCAGCGCCTCAAGGCACAACGCGGAGCCTCTTTGTGCGCCTTGCGAAATAATAGCTGCGCGATCGTGTTCCTTCCAGTTGTCCTTCATCCACTGGGATTCTTCCCAACCCTGGTCGTCGCGCAGGAAATTGTAGATCTGGTGGATACCGGGGCCGGAGATAATCCGCTCCCAGCTTACGTGACCGTATTTTTTTTGTAGAAAAAGCAAAAACTCCCAGTCAGTAAGGCTGCGGGGAGAAAAATCGGTGTGGCCGCCCTCGGTAGCAAACGGATGTAATACATGACCGTCCCAAAACATGCCGGCTTCGCCGAGGCCGGTACCGGGAGCGATAATGGCCACATTGCCCGGTTCTGGCGCCGGCGGCGCATAAACTGCAGTAAGATCGTCGGCCTTCAATACGGCAAGTCCATAAGCTTCCGCTTCCAAATCGTTGATAATAAAAACATCGGAAATGCCCAACCGGCTTTGTAATTGGCGAGAATCAATCTGCCAGTCCAGGTTAGTGGCTTTTGCCCTGCCATCCTGTACCGGGCCTGCAAAAGCAATACTGAGCCGCTGAGGGGTATTATTTTTATCAATAAAAGCAACTATGATATCCTCCAGGGATTTGTACTGCGCCGAGGGGAAAATTGCGTCTCTCACCATCGACAATTGTTCGTCCTGCTGCTCAAAAAGCGCCAGGTGCGTTTTGGTGCCGCCCACATCGGCAGCCAATATTTTCATGCCTTCTTTCAAGAGCTCCCGTTTGGGCAAGGCGACGGGAATAAGTGGTTTGTTCACGGACTTGTATTTATGCAAACATAACGGTCTTCACCGTTTTATTGCGATGACGGTTGTCACTTATAAAGGTAGAACTTTCTCATGGCTTAAGCTAGCTATTAACTAAAAGCCACATCCAAAACCATCATGGCGCTAAACCCCAGCAAAGTGGCCAGAGTAGCCAGGTCGGTATTGCCCGCCCGTTGCGACTCGGGGATTAACTCTTCTACGACTACAAAAATCATGGCGCCTGCTGCAAAAGACATCGCAAACGGCAACATGGGCTTGACGGTAAGCACGGCCAGCGCGCCCAGCACGCCGAAGACAGGCTCTACTGCGCCGGAAAGCTGTCCGTACCAAAACGCTTTCAGCCTCGACATCCCTTCGCGGCGCAAGGGCACGGAAACGGCGGTACCTTCCGGGAAATTCTGCAAACCGATGCCGATGGCCAGGGCCACTGCAGCGCCAATTGTGGCGGTAGGCATATTGTGCACCACAGCGCCAAAAGCCACCCCCACCGCCAACCCTTCCGGGATATTATGGAGGGTTATGGCTAGTACCAGCAATACGCTACGTCGCCAATTGGTAGTGATACCCTCGGCTTGTTCCAGCGCCAGACTGGGATGCAGGTGCGGCAGTATTTTGTCTATGACGGAAAGGAATATCCCCCCCGACATAAAGCCAATCAAAGCAGGCGCCCAGTTGGGCAAATTGCTCACCGAAGGGCTCATCTCAATGGCTGGCGCCAGCAGCGACCAAAAGCTGGCTGCGATCATTACCCCCGCGGCAAAACCCATCATGCTATCCAGCACCTGCTGGTTTATTTTTTTAAAAAAGAATACCAGCGAAGCCCCCAGGGCTGTGACGCTCCAGGTGAATAAGGTGGCGAAAAGCGCTTGTGTGGCGGGGTGGTAGGCTGTTAAGTGTTCAAGGATGTAAGTCATGATTTCACAAATTACTCATTTTCCGCACAAACTCCCCAATCACCTGCAGCGTGCTTTTATCTTCAAAATAAATAGAATACCAGCCCTGCTTCTCGTGGGGCGGGTCGCCGGTAAATGGGTGGCCTTCCTGCCAGAGGGCTTCGGGCTGGAGGGGTTTGCCCTCGCCCGACCACGACCAGAAATTGCTGCCCCCTACGGCAGCGCCGCCGGCGGCTTTGTGGAAGAGGTAGTCGAGTATGGTGCGGTAGTATTGGTCGCGTTTGAGTGTGGCGCCCGTGGGGTGGTGCTCGCCCCCATCTCTTGAAATGCCGAATTCTTCGAGCACCAGCGGCTTGCGAAGCCGGGTGGCAATGCTCACGTGGTCATCGAGGTAGGCCATCGCTTTTTGCATGGCATCGTCGTAGGTGTCGGGTTGCCGGGGGTTGTACCAGCCCCAGTTTTCTACCCAGAGGTGCATGGTGAGATAGTCGAGCCCCGGCAACTCGCTCACCTGCTCGAAGGCGGTGCCGATGCTTTCGTAGGGCAGTTTACCTTCGCCGCCCAGCGACACCAGGGCGTCGGGGTCTTGTTTTTTTATAAAATGCGAGGTTTTGGCTACCCATTTGCGATAGCTTTTTACGTACTTAAACCCTCGGGGTTCGTTAGCAAGCTGCCACGACATGATCACGGGATCGTCTTTGTAGGGTATGCCGCTAAGGCTGTTTTGCCTGTTTATTATTTGTACTAAAAATTGCCTGAAAAGCCGCTGCGCTTTTTTGTTGGCAAAAAAACGGGCGGAGAAGTGCTGGAAGTCGTCCCAATCCTTGCCGTTGACGTCGGGATAAGGAATGGGCTTGCCGGTAGCCCACGATACGTACTGGGACATGCCGCCGCTCCACTGGAAAAAATTATTGAGGCACAACACGGCGTACATCTCGCGTTTGGACATCTCGACGAGCAAAAAATCGAGCCCCTGCAGCAGGTCTTCTTCCAGTTCGCCGGGGCGGGGTTGCAGGGCAGGCCTGATGCGGTAGGGCTCCGTGTCGGGGCCTTCCGAGGCGGCCATGATGCGCAGGTTGTTGATGCCCAAAGCCTGCAGCGAGTCGAGTTCGCGCAGCAGCCGCGCGCGGTCGCCGCCCATTTTAATAGACGCCAGATTCATGCCGTACCACAAATTGGCGCCCACAAAATAATAGGGTTTGCCATTGCGGATAAATTGTCCGTCTTTTACCTGAATGGGAGAGAGTTGCGCCATTAGCATGATCGAAGAGAAGCTGAGCAAAAATCCAATAAAGATTTGTTTCACGGCAATCGTTTTCCCACAAGTTAATACATTATTTTGCTGTCGCAAAAACCAAAATTTCGAATACCAATATCGATGATATGCACCTGAATACCCGCCAACTACTGCCCGTAGTTGCACTGATTTTTATATCCCTTCAATGGACAAGCGCCCAAACGCCGGTCAACACCCAGTCCACCAAACGCACCAAAGCGCTGTTGTCAAACCTGGCGCACACTGCCTCCAACGGCCATATTTTATTCGGACAGGAAGACGCCCTGGCCTACGGCATCGGCTGGAAGAATAAACCCGGCTTTTCCGACGTAAAAAGCGTCTTCGGCGATTATCCCGCGGTTTACGGGTGGGATTTGTGCAATATAGGACTGCTTCCTTTTAATATCGATACCGTCAGATTCGATTCTATGCGGTATTGGATCAGGCAGGCCTATCGCCGGGGCGGTATCCATACTTTCAGTTGGCACCTGCGCAATCCCAAAACGGGCGGCAGCTCCTGGGATACGACTGCCGCGGTACCCGACATCCTGCCGGGAGGCCCGCTGCACGATTTTTTCAAAAGCCAGTTGGACCATGTAGCCGAATATTTGGGTAACCTAAAAACAGGCTTCCCCTTTCCCCACCGCATACCGGTAATTTTCCGCCCCTTCCACGAACAAAACGGCGAGTGGTTCTGGTGGGGAAAAACCCATTGTACCCCGGAAGAATACAAGGCTTTGTACCGGTTTACTTTCCATTATCTGACAGACGTAAAAAAGCTCAAAAACGTGCTTTTTGCATATTCCCCCGACGTTTTTGAAACGGAAGCAGATTATTTGCTATATTATCCGGGCGATGAATATGTAGACGTGATGGGACTCGACATGTACCACTACACAAGCAGAACGCTGGATACGATGATGCACAAATTAGGAGCGGTAGTCAGACTCGCAGAAAGCCGCAACAAAGTTGCCGCTCTCACGGAAACCGGCTACGAAAAAATCCCCGACGCGCAGTGGTGGACCAGCCAGTTGCTCAACCCTATGCTCAGCGACCCCGACGCCCACCGCATCGCCTATGTGCTGGTGTGGCGCAATGCCTGGCTTTCGCATCATTACGGCCCTTATCCCGGTCACCCCAGCGCGCCCAATTTTGTAGCTTTCGCAAATGACGCCCGAATTTTGATGGAGCGCGATTTACCCAAAATGTATCGTCCCTCCAAAAAATCCAAACATAGCAAAACACCAGCAAAATAAACACCTATGCAACTGCACTGGCTCGACCTCGCCATTATACTGGCCTACATCGCCGCCACTTTGCTGATCGGCTTCTGGATTTCCAAGCGGGCTTCCAAAGACCTTCGCGCCTATTTTCTGGGCGGCAATACCATGCCCTGGTATATGCTGGGCTTGTCAAACGCATCGGGCATGTTCGATATCAGCGGCACGATGTGGATGGTGTATCTGCTGTTTATTTATGGTTTGAAAAGCGTGTGGATACCCTGGCTCTGGCCCGTTTTTAACCAGATATTCATGATGGTATTCCTCTCGATGTGGCTGCGCCGTACCGGCGTGATGACCGGGGCCGAGTGGATCACTTTTCGCTTTGGCAAGGGGCAGGGCGCCCGGCTTTCTCACCTCATTGTAGTTGTTTTTGCTTTACTAAATGTAATTGGTTTCCTGGCTTACGGATTTATCGGAATAGGCAAATTTGCCGCCACCTTTTTACCCTGGCAACTCTCCGCCGACCCCACCTGGAATGCCAACCTGTACGGCATTATCATTACGCTGGTCACTACCATTTATGTGGTAAAAGGCGGTATGTTCAGCGTGGTATTTACCGAGGTGATGCAATACGTGCTCATGACGATAGCCTGTATTGCGGTAGGTATAATAGCTATGAACGAGGTATCGCCCGAGATGCTGAACAAGGTCATCCCGGATGGCTGGACCCAGTTGTTTTTTGGCGCAAAACTCGACCTCGACTGGTCGGGCATCCTCGATGCAGCCAATGCTCAAATTGCCAAAGACGGCTGGTCGATGTTCGGCGCCTTCTGGATGATGATGCTCTTCAAAGGCGCCCTGCAATCGATGGCGGGGCCGGCGCCCAACTATGATATGCAGCGCGTGCTCTCTACCCGCACGCCTACCGAAGCCGCCAAGATGAGTTTTTTTGTAAATGTGGTGCTGCTGTTCCCCCGCTATTTGTTGGTGGCCGGACTTACGGTACTGGCGCTGGTCTTTTTTATGGGTGACTTGCGTCAAATGGGCCCCAATGTGGATTTTGAACTCATCCTGCCCTTCGCCCTCAAAAACTATATTCCGGTGGGCTTACTCGGACTGCTCATCGCCGGTCTGCTCGCCGCCTTTATGTCCACCTTCGCCGCCACGGTAAACGCCGCCCCGGCCTACCTGGTCAATGACGTATACAAACACTACATCAACCCCCACGCCGAGCAAAAAACATACGTACGGCTGAGCTACCTGGTTTCGGTGGTTTTTGTGTTAATCGGCATCGGCATCGGGCTTTTTGTACAATCGCTTAACGACCTTGTACAATGGATTGTGGCAGCCCTCTACGGCGGTTATACGGCTTCCAACCTGCTTAAATGGTACTGGTGGCGGTTTAACAGCCACGGCTATTTCTGGGGCATGGTGGGCGGCATCGGCGGCGCCATGGTGGTGCCCTGGCTGATGCCCGGCATAGCCGACATATACGCGTTCCCCATCATTCTGCTCATTTCATTGGTGGGTTGTATCGCCGGTAGCCTGCTCACGCCCCCCGACGACGAGGCTATTCTCAAACACTTTTACCTAAAAGTACGCCCCTGGGGTTTTTGGAAACCCATTCACGACAAACTCATCGTGGAATACCCCGGCCTGGTAAAAAACAAAGACCTCGGCCGCGATGTCGTCAATGTGGTTGTGGGGTTGGCCTGGCAAACAGCGATCACCGCAGCCCCCATTTTCCTGGTCATCGAACACTGGCGCGCCTTCGGCATTAGCATGCTTTTTATCGCATTATCGAGTATCTTTCTTAAATTCAACTGGTGGAATAAACTCCAGGATTATCCCGACGAACTGGCAAAACTATAAGATATGTCTACGTTTTACAACCCTATGGCCTCCGATGCGTTCCGGCAAAGACTGCGCGACATGCAGGAGGCTCACGAATCGCTGATAAGCCGCCCCAACGAACCGGTGGACAATAATAACGGCGTATACCAGCGATGGAAATACCCCATTCTCACCGCTGAGCATACGCCCCTTCATTGGCGCTATGATTTTGACGAACAAACCAACCCCTACTTTATGGAGCGCCAGGGCGTCAACGCCGCTTTCAACTCGGGCGCTATGTACCACGAGGGGAAATATCTGCTGGTGGTGCGCGTGGAAGGCAACGACCGAAAGTCGTTTTTCGGCATCGCCACAAGCCCCAACGGCGTCGACAATTTCCGGTTCCGGGATTACCCCCTGGTGATGCCCGAAACCGAAGACCCCGATACCAATGTGTACGATATGCGCCTCACCCGCCACGAAGACGGCTGGATTTACGGCCTGTTCTGCACCGAACGCAAAGACCGCTCCCGACCCGATGATACCACGGCAGCCGTAGCCGCCTGCGGCATCGCCCGCACCCGCGACCTCGTCACATGGGAGCGCCTGCCCGACCTGATCTCCCACTCCGGCCAACAACGCAACGTGGTGCTACACCCCGAGTTTGTGGACGGACAATACGCCCTGTATACCCGCCCGCAAGACGGCTTTATCGACGTAGGCAAAGGCGGCGGCATCGGCTGGGGGCTCACCGCATCGATGGACAAAGCCGAAGTCACGCAAGAAATCATTATCGATCCCAAGGTTTACCACACGATCAAAGAGGTCAAAAACGGCCAGGGCCCTACCCCCCTGAAAACCGATAAAGGCTGGCTCCACCTGGCACACGGCGTGCGCAATACCGCCGCCGGACTGCGCTACGTGTTGTACCTCTTCCTCACCGACCTGCAACAACCCTGGCACATTACGCACCTGCCCGCCGGCCATTTCCTCTCGCCGCATGGCGAAGAGCGCGTAGGCGACGTGTCTAATGTGACGTTTAGCAACGGCTGGATCGCCAACGACAACGGCGAGGTGTTCATCTATTACGGCGCCTCGGATACGCGTATGCACGTGGCCACTACTACGGTCGACCGGCTGCTGGATTATGTGCAAAATACGCCCCCCGATGGCCTGCGTTCCGCCGCATCGGTGCAGGAACGCATCAAACTCATTGACCGGAATATGCGATATGGATGAGGGGGAACGTCATGTTTCATGTCTCATTTTTCATTTTTCATTTTTCATAGTCCCCAGGCCGAAGCCTGGGGCTGAACGATGGATGTCCATGATTCAGACCTCGGCTTCAGCCGGGGGCTTGCCAAACATAAAATCATGCTCGACCAAAACGCCTTCCAATCCCAACTCCGCCAAACCCTTGCCAACATCCTGCAATGGTGGGCCGCCCATGCCGTAGACGAAACCCACGGCGGGTTTATCGGCCGCATGGACGGACAGGGCGGGATACACCCCCACGACGAAAAAGGCATCATCCTCCATACCCGCCTGTTGTGGACCTTCTCTGCCGCTGCCCGTCAGGCGCAACTGGCGGAATACCGCCCACTGGCCGACCGTGCCCACCAATACCTGATGCGGCATTTTTGGGACGAAGAAAAAAGCGGTTTTTACTGGATGCTCGACTATCAGGGCAGGCCTTCTCAAACAAAAAAACAGGTATACGCCCAGGCTTTCGCCATCTACGCCCTGTCGGAATACTACCTGCTCAACGGCCAGGCCGGCGCGCTGGATTGGGCAATGGAAACCTTCGAATTCCTGGAACAATTTAGCCGCGACCGCCGCAAAAACGGATACCTGGAAGCATTCAACCGCGATTGGCAACTGCTCGAAGACCTGCGCCTGAGCGAAAAAGACGCCAATGAAGCCAAAACCCTGAATACGCACCTCCATGTACTCGAAGCGTATACCCACCTGTATCGTGCAGGCAAGAGAGAAGCCGTGCGCCATGCTTTGATCAACCTCGTAGAGCTGTTTCTCGACAAATTTATCGACCCCCATACCGGCCATATGCGACTGTTTTTTGACGAAAACTGGCAGCTCAAATCGCACGAAATCTCGTTCGGCCACGATATCGAATGCAGCTGGCTGCTGACAGAAGCCGCAGAAGCTTCAGGCGACGAATCGCTGCTCGACCGAGCCCGCCAGGCCGCCCTGCTGATGGCCGCAGCCACCCTCCGCGACGGTGTAGATGCCGACGGCGGCCTTTTCAACGAAGCCGGTCCCCAGGGCGTCACCGATACCGACAAACACTGGTGGCCGCAGGCAGAAGCCGTCGTCGGCTTCCTCCAGGCCTGGGAGATCAGCGGCGATCAAGCTTACTACGAAGCCGCCACCCATACCTGGCATTTTATTCAACACTTTATGCTCGACACAACCCTCGGCGACTGGTACTGGCGCGTGAACCGTGAAGGCCGGCCGATTACCTCTGAAGACAAGATCAGCCAATGGAAATGCCCGTATCATACGAGCCGCGCTTGCATTGAGGCCCTGAAACGACTGAGTTTGAGGGAGGGAGGGGCAATTTGATGATGTTTGATGTTGAATGTTGGATGTTTGATTAAATTAATATATCAATCGCTAAACTGCGAATGCACTAAACATGAATTATACATTTACCGCAGCATTTATCCTTATTACCTTGCAGGGCATTGCACAAACCGGCAAAGCGCAAAAAAGCATGTTCGAACATTTCGTAACCCGATCGGGCGCCAAATTGATGGACGGCGAGCGCGAACTGCGCTTCGTCTCTTTCAATATTCCCAACCTGAATTACATCGAAGACGAATTCGGCTATGAACAGGCCCAGCCTTTTCGCCTGCCCGACGCCTTTGAAATCAAGGACGCCCTGCTGAGCGCCAAACAAATGGGCGGCGACGTGGTCCGCCTCTACACCATCCCCGTGAGAAGCCGCCACGATCACCCCGAAACGCCCGGCTTTGTGTTGGGCCCCGGCATTTTCGACGAAGAAGCCTTCCGCTCCCTCGACCTCGTACTGGCCATCGCCAACGAAGTGGGCGTGCGGGTGATCATCCCCTTTATCAACAACTGGCAGTGGATGGGTGGCAGGCCCCAATACGCGAATTTCAGGGGTAAGGCCAATGACGACTTCTGGAGCGACCCCCAGCTCATCAACGACGCCAGGGCCACAATTGCTTACGTAATCAACCGGGTAAACACCGTTACCGGTACCCCCTACAAAGAAGACAAAGCCATCCTGTGCTGGGAAACCGGCAACGAACTCACCTGCCCCGAATCCTGGACCGCCGAGATGTGCCGCTTTATCAAACAACTCGACGCCAACCACTTGGTCATGGACGGCTTTTTTGCTATCGACGGCATCCCTGTGCGCAAATCTTCGCTGAGCGACCCCAATATCGACATCGTCTCTTCGCACCACTACGAAACCGACCCCTCTAAACTCATGGCGCACATCAACCGCAATCTGGCTATCGTGAACGGCGAAAAACCCTATGTGCTCGGCGAATTCGGCTTTATCAGCAACGGCGCTATGCGGCAGGTACTCGACCATGTGATCCATACGGGCATGCCGGGCGCCCTGCTTTGGAGCCTGCGCTTCCACCGGAGGGAAGGCGGCTTTTATTGGCATTCCGAACCCTCGGGCCACGGCCGCTTTAAAGCCTATCTTTGGCCCGGCTTTGAAACAGGCACGGCCTACGACGAAAAAAACACCCTGGCGCTGATGCGCGAAAAAGCCTATGCCATCAAGGGCGCCTCGCCGCCTCCCCTGCCGCTGCCCGCCCCGCCCCGGCTACTGCCCATTGCCGAAGTCTCCCGTATATCGTGGCAAGGCGCGGTGGGCGCCGCTGCCTACGATGTAGAAAGGGCCGCCAACCCCGAAGGTACCTGGGAAATCGCAGGATTCAACATCTCTGATGCGGCAGCCCAGTATTTTCCGCTATTCAACGACCGCACGGCACAAAAAGGCGCGTCTTATTATTACCGCGTGGTAGCCAAAAACCAGTCGGGAAACTCCAAACCATCCAATGTGGTGGGCCCCGTCGGCGTCAGCCGCCTCGCCCTCATTGACGAGATGCAGCATTTTGGCGCCATGTATAGCTGGAAAGGCGATCTCAATATCGCCACCGGCAACGACCGCGAATGCCGCGAAAAACTGTCCCGCCTCCACGGCAAATCGGGCGACCGGGTGACGTATTACGTTCCGGAAGGTATCAAAGGCTTTAAGGTGTTCTCTTTTTCAAAAGAACAAAAAAATACGCTCAGCTTTAGCTTTTCTACACTGGGCGACGACCGCCAGCCCGCCAACCCGGCTTTTATGATGCTCCCCAGCACCCACAATGATTACAAATATTGGCACACTACAATTTATTCGGATACGCCTCCCCAAAATCAAACTTATCATTACCTTGAAATCAAATTTGAAAAAAATACCCAAATCGCCAGGGTGGAAATTTATTATTGAAAGTTTATGGGTTTATAGGTTTATAGGTTTTAAATCAAACCCATAAACCCATAAACCCCATAAACCCATAAACCCTTCATCAAAAATGAACAACCGCTACCTGATTCCCTTTGCCCTCGTCACCAGCCTCTTCTTTTTGTGGGGCCTGGCCAACAGCCTCAACGGCATACTTATTAGCCATTTCCAACTGGCGCTCGACCTCAAGCGCTGGCAGGCGGGTTTGATCGACTTTGCTTTTTATCTCGGCTATTTCTGCATCGCCATACCTGCGGGTTTGTTTATGCACAAATACGGGTTTAAAAAAGGTATCCTGCTCGGACTAGTGTTATACGCCGCCGGCGCGTTGCTATTTTATCCCGCCGCCGAAGTGCGTACGTACGGATTTTTCCTGTTCGCGCTATTTACTATTGCCAGCGGACTGGCCTTCCTCGAAACGGCGGCCAACCCTTATGTGTCGATACTTGGCGACAGCGGATCGGCAGAACAGCGTATCAACTTTGCGCAGTCATTTAACGGCCTGAGTATTATTTTCGGTCCGCTACTAGGCAGCGTACTCATCTTTTCCGATGAATCGTATACCAAAGACGACCTGCTGAAAATGCCCATCGAACAAGCCGACGCTATTCGCCTGGCGGAAGCCCAAACCGTGCAGTTGCCCTATATCGGTCTGGCCTGTATCGTGTTGCTCGTAGCCCTCTTATTCTGGATCACGCGTATGCCCGAACCGGTACAGGAATCCGATTCTGAAAAACAGGGCTGGCAGGGCATCTTCGGCCATCGCCATCTCACCGGCGCCGTGATCGCCCAGTTTTGCTACGTGGGCGCACAGGCCTGTATTTGGGGATACTTTATCGATTTCAAGCTAACACTTTCTCCCGATGCCCACTTCGCCCCGGTAGAATGGCTCAAACCTTTTTTCCTGTGGATATCGGGCAGCGACGGCGGCGAGCTCACTGCCGCGCGTTGGGCGGGCTTTCACTTGTCGTTCGGTATGCTGCTCTTTATGCTCGGGCGTTTTATCGGCACTTTCCTGATGTCATATATCAAACCGCCGCGATTGCTCACCGCTTTTGCCGCCATAGCTTTCGCGCTGATGCTGGTAGCCATTAACACCAAAGGCCTCACCGCCGTTACCGCGCTGATTGCCGTATTTTTCTTTATGTCGATTATGTTCCCTACTATCTTCGCACTGGGCACCAAAAACCTGGGAGAACAGGTAAAAATAGGCTCTTCGCTGATCATCATGGCTATCGTGGGCGGGGCCCTGCTGCCCCCGATACTGGGCCTGCTCGCCGATCGCTTTCAGTATCAACCCGCATTCCTGATGCCGGCCCTCTGCTTTTTGGTCATCGGCTATTACGGCTGGAAAGGGCATAGGTTGCCTTCGGCCGAGTAGTCGGTTATCCGTTGTCGGTTATCCGTTGTCGGTTATCCGTTGTCGGTTATCCGTTGTCGGTTATCCGTTGTCGGTTATCCGTTGTCGGTTATCCGTTCTCGGTTATCCGTTCTCGGTTATCCATTCCTTATCTTTGCCAGTAGAGGCAAATCATGATTTGTCTCTACCTAACCAAACAGAGAACAGAGAACAGACAACAGACAACAGAGAACAGACAACAGACAACAGAGAACAGAGAACAGACTATGACAACCATCCACAAAATAACCCTGATATCCCTGGCGCTCACTGCCTTGAACACCGCTTGTATGTTGCCAAACCCGCTGACTGTCGATGACACGCGCAATCTTATTGAGCCCGACCATCCCCAGATCGCGTACCTGGGGCGTTGGGATTTTTCGCGGCCGCTTAGCCCACGTTGCGCCTGGACTGCCGCCGGACTGGCCTTGCAATTTGAGGGTCCCGACCTGGAGTTGTGGCTCGACGCGATACCCACCACCACCGAAGCCCGCCGAAAAAACTACAAATGCTACTTTGCCTATTCGCTCGACGGCGGCCCGTGGCAGTCATTCGAAGTATCCCGGCAAAACAACCGGCACGTGATCGCCAATGGATTAACGGATGCGGCACATACCGTCATATTGCGCAAGCTCACCGAAGCAAGCATCGGCGGTACAGCTACACTCAGAGGTTTATATCTGGCCAAAGGAAAAAAACTGCTGCCCCCACCTGCCCAGGGCGCCAAAAAGATATTATTTATAGGCGACTCGATCACCTGCGGATACGGCGTATTGGGCGATTCGGCTACCTGCAACTTCTCGCCCGAAACCGAACACGGTTTGTTTACTTACGCCGCCCTTACGGCACGGGCTTTACAAGCCGATTTCCAGGTGGCAGCTATTTCCGGTAAAGGCATTTACCGCAACTACGGCGGGGATAATAAAAGGCTGATGCCTGATTATTTTCCCTATTCGCTGCCTTTTGGTAAAAAAAAGAAATGGAATATGGCCAATTGGACGCCCGACATCATTTGCATCAACCTGGGCACCAATGATTTTGCCAAAGGGACACCCGACCAGGCGGCTTTTACCCTAGCCTACCGGCAATTCATCCTGCAACTGCGCGAGACGTATCCCCAATCGGCCATAGTATTGTTGTCGAGCCCGATGCTGAGCGGCCAGGCCGGCACGGCCCACATAGCCTGCCTCGACGATATTGCCGCGCAATTACAGCGCAGCGGCACAACCGGCGTGTACCGCTGCAACCTTAGCGTGCAAGGCCCGCTGGGTTATGGTTGCAATTACCACCCAAACCAGCCGCAACAAGAGCTCAATGGCAAAGAGCTGACCAGCTTTTTGCTACAATTAAAACTTTAGTTTTTTCAAATTTTTATACGCTACCGCAATACCTTCCATGGGCGGCCGCTTGTAGTCTTCCAATTCCACAATAAAATGCGTAACCCCGGCGGCGGGCGCGTGTGCAAATATCTGCTGGAAATTGATGCTGCCCTCTCCCACCTCTACGGTCTCTCGTTTTTCCGTTTTGGCCATATCTTTCACGTGGAAAGAACAAAAACGACCGGGGTGTTTTTTCAACCATTCGATAGGATCATAACCGGCAAAAACACACCAGTACAGATCGAGTTGCAAAGCCACCAGATTGGAATCCGTGCCATCGAGAATATGTTGGTAGAGCAGCTTGTCGCCCGATTTTTTGAATTCGAAATCGTGGTTGTGGTAGCCGAAGCGCATGCCCAACTGCTTGCAGTATTCGCCGGCTTTGTTCATCGCTTCCAGCAATTGCTTCAACTTATCGCCCTGGCGTTCTTCGTCGTTCATCCAAGGGCTGATTACATACTGCTGCCCCATCACAGCGGCGCTGTCCGCCGCCTTTTTCCATTCATCGGTAAGGGCGCCATTGACAAAATGTTGCGTAGTGAGCGCCAGGTGCGCGCTGGGCATAGAAAGCCCCGTATCTGATAAAAACTGGCGGAATTCTTTGGGGGTTTTGCCCCAAAACATGCCATTGGCGAAACCAAAACCTTCAATTTCGCGATAGCCCATCTTGCGGATGGCCTTGAGCGTGCCCTCCGTATCTTTTTTCAAATCTTCGCGCACGCTCCAGAGCTGTACGCCGATATGGCGTTTGCGACCCACCAGCAGCGATGCCGGCACCAGCGTGGACAAGCCCGCGAGCGTCACGGTTTGTGTAAAAGTTCTTCTTGTTATCTTATTCATGATCAGACGGTTATTTTATAAAATTGAATTCCCCATTTTCACAACAGGAAAAATAATTCTTTTTGCGTGTATAAGAAGTGGGTGTTCTTCCTTTTTTTATTGAATATCTTAACGAATGATAATAACTTGTCTTAAATTTTTAAAAAAAAATGAGAATTCACGATAAATCGAATCCCAGCACCTACCTGCCTGCCGACGACCGCTACGATACGATGAAGTACAACCGCTGCGGCCGCAGCGGCATCCTGCTGCCGGCGGTCTCACTCGGCTTATGGCACAATTTCGGCTTTGTTGACGTACTCGAAAATGGCCGGAAAATTCTGCGCAAAGCTTTCGACCTCGGCATCACCCATATCGACCTGGCTAATAACTACGGCCCTCCTTTCGGCTCGGCAGAAGAAAACTTCGGCACGATGATGCGCCTCGACTTCCTGCCCTACCGCGACGAAATGTTCATCGCTACTAAAGCCGGATTCGATATGTGGCCCGGCCCCTACGGCAACCTGGGCTCGCGCAAATACCTGATCGCCAGCCTCGACCAGAGTCTGCGCCGTATGAAACTCGACTATGTGGACCTCTTCTACCACCACCGCCCCGACCCCGATACGCCCCTCGAAGAAACGATGATGGCGCTCGACCAGGTGGTGCGCCAGGGAAAAGCCCTGTACGTGGGCATCTCCAACTATCCGCCCGCCGAAGCCGCACAGGCCGCCGAAATACTGCGCAGGCTCGGCACGCCCTGCCTCATCCACCAGGCCAGGTATTCTATGTTCGACCGCTGGGTAGAAGACGGGCTGCTCGATACCCTGCAAGCCAACGGCATCGGCTGTATAGCCTTCTCTCCGCTGGCACAGGGACTACTCACCGATAAGTACATCCACGGCATCCCCAAGGACTCCCGGGCCGGTAAACCCATGACTTATTTGCAGGAAACGCAGGTAATGGAAAATATTCCCAAAATAAAAGCCCTCAACGACCTGGCTCAACAAAGAGGCCAACGGCTATCGCAAATGGCGCTGGCCTGGGTGCTGCGCGACCCCCGGGTGACTTCGGTGCTCATCGGCGCCAGCTCGGTAGCCCAACTCGAAGAAAATGTGGCCGCCCTGACCAATGCCCGGTTTAGCGCCGAGGAGTTGGAGACGATTGTGGGGATATTGGCCGGGTAAAGAGTGTGGGAGTGAGAGAGAGTGAGAGGGAGAGAGCATGGGAAAATTCACACACTCCCACACTCCCACACTCTCACCCTCAACCCGGGCATCCCCGATAACCTACGACTGAATACTTGATCTAAGTAATCATAAACTAAATCACCTGACTATGAAAAATTACTTCAAACCCACATTAGGGATCTGCCTGCTGGCATTGACGCCCTTATTGGCCATTGCTCAAACCGACATGGCAACCCGACTCGACAACTACCTCAAAAGAGCCGAAGCTGCGGGTTATACCGGTTCCGTGCTGGTAGCCGACGGCGGCAAAGTCATCCTGGCCAAAGGCTACGGCATGGCCGACCCCGAAGCCGGCCGCCGCGAAAGCGACTCCACCTTCTTCAGCATCGGCTCCATTACCAAGCAATTTACCGGCGCAGCCATTTTGAAACTGGAAATGCAAGGCAAACTCAAGGTCACCGACCCGCTGTCCAAATTTTTTCCCCAGGCTCCGTCCGACAAAGCTTCGATCACCCTGCACCAACTGCTCACCCACGGCGCCGGATTCCCGGGCGCTATCGGCGACGACTACGAACTGCTCGACGCCAGGGCTTTCGCCGACAGGGCTATGCAGACCAAACTGCTCTTCGAACCCGGCAAAGGCTACGAATACTCCAACGTGGGTTATAGCCTGCTGGGCATTATCGTCGAAATGTTATCTGGTCAGTCGTATGAACAATATTTGTCGCAACATATTTTCAAACCCGCCGGTATGAACCACACGGGGTACCTGCTACCCGAATTCAAAAAAGAACAACTTGGCGTAGGTTACCGCGACGGAGAGCGCTGGGGTACCGCCCTCGACCACCCCTGGCTGCCCGACGGTCCCGGCTGGCATCTGCGCGCCAACGGCGGCATCATCTCCAATGTGCACGACATGTACAAATGGTATTTGGCCCTTCAGAAAGACAAAGTACTGTCTGAAGAAGCCCGCGAAAAATACTTCGCCCCCCACAACCGCGAAGGGCAAGCCGACAGCCACTACGGCTACGGTTGGGTAATCATGGATCTGCCCGAAGGCCGCTTCATCCAGCACAACGGCGGCAACGGCGTGTACAATGCATTCATGGGCTTTTTTCCCTCGCTGGGCCGCTGCATCATAGCATCGAGCAACGCCAACAACAAAATCAGCGACGATATCGCCATGCGCCTCAACGCCTACCTCACGGGCAACGTCATCGAAGCCGACCCTGAACAACTCCGCAAGTGGACGGGGACATACAAACTGCCTTCCGGGCAAACCTTCGACCTGCAGTTTGACGAAAACGACCAGCTCCAGGCCTTCTTTGAAAACCGCGACGCCATGCTGGCCTTGACCGCTGAAGGCAATGAGGATCCGGCTGCCACAAAAGCCGCCGACGCCCGCACCCAAGCCATTCTCGAAGGCATTTTCAAACAAGATTACGCCCCTCTGGCTCAGGCGTTCGGCGAATCTGAAGCCGAGGTAAAAGAACGAGCACACCCCTACTGGCAAGGCTTACAGCAACAATTTGGCTCATTCCAATCGCTGTTTATTATGGGTACCGTAAACCGCTCGAGGCTGGGTCTGGAACTCACTTTTTCTAAAATACATTTTGAACGCGGCGCTCTCTACCGCATGTTCATTTGGGAAGGCGAACGATTAAACAACGTGCGCGATATGAAACGCCCCGATAAGGTGTACGACTACCAGGGCAATGCGACTTTTGCCTCGCCCAATACGCCCTGCAGCCTCCACTTTCATACGGCGCCCAATGGCGATGTGATGTTGACTATCGGCTATCCCAATTGGAAGATGGAAGCGGTGAAAGAATGACTTTACGACAAACCGCCGACTGCCGACCGCCGATTGCCGACTACCGACTAGTCGATAAATCCCGCAAGCAGGTCGGAGACTTTTGGTAGGAACGATACTTAGGGTATCTTTGTTATAAATTTGAGCGAAGTGCTGCCATCACAAAATAATATACATCGCCGGCAAGGCGTTGGACACACAATGGATACAAAACGAAGGAACATATTTCGTCCCCGATTGAACACCGCGCCCATCAAGGCCCGGTCGAAAAAGTTGTTGTCGCCATTGAAATTTCAACGCATCATCCGCTTCCCCAAAATGATGTTGTGGGCTATGTTTATGGAAGGCGTGGAGACCAAGCAGATGATCCATACGTTTGTGCGCGAAGGCAGAGGCAAGCTCATCATGTCGACAGCCGATAAGCGCCCGACTGCCGAAGAAATGCACCGCGCTAAAGCCCAACTCAAAGATATCCCCAAATTTTTACCCTTTTTTGTCATTATCGTGGCGCCCGTACCCGGTGTGACGGAAAGCTATGTTTTTCTTGCTATCACCCTCGAAAAATGGCTGGGCCACAAGATCAGTTTGCTGCCCAGCCATTTCAGGGATCTTTTTAATGCCCCGAAAGAGGAGGATGTTTGATTTGCTGATTTGCTGATTTGCTAATTTGCTGATTTGCTGATTTGCTGATTTGCCAATTTTACTACTTATTTTAATACATTAATTATCAGCACATTAACCCATCAGCACATTAACCCATCAGCACATTAACACATCAGCACATTAACACATCAGCACATCAGCAAATCAGCAAATTAAAACACCACACCATGGTAGCCCACATACCTGATAGTCCCGCGGGTCTCGAAGAAATGATAGAGATAGCGCCGGCCGACAACAAAGTTGTATCGACCAGCTTCACGGAAGAAGAATTCCGCCAGCATGGCTTCATGCTTTCTCCTTATACTACCCGGCTAAGTTTTGCGCCCCTCATCCGCAAATGGCTCAAAAAATTAAAAAGCCCCGACCCCGCCGAAGCCCTGCTCGCCCGCGAAATCATGGCCCGGGTGGAAAAGGCCCCCGTATTAAACGAACCCTTTGACCATATCAACGAAATGGCGGCACACCAGGAGACCATCTCGCTGCTGCTGGCCGGCCTGTTTCCCTTATCGCTGCGCGACACGCAGCTGGCCAAAGCAGGCAAACCCTTCGAAGCTTCGCCCATTTACCAAACGCCGGCCATGGAACGGCACATTACCAAAAGCCAGGTAATCTACCATTTCAGCCAGACGCCCGAACAAGTACAGGCTACAATCATGGTGGGCATTTGCGCGCTTATCCTCAATAAATGCTACGGCCAAAAAATTGACCTCGACCCCAATATCGTACTAACGATACAATGCCCCGATTCGAATTTGTGCCGGCACTACCGCGCCAAACTCATCCACGAATTTACCGACGTCATTCCGCTCAAAAAGCCTACGCCCCTCAGCCCGCAACAAGTCAATGAATTGCTGACGAATATATACGATACCGAGGCCTGGATGAAGTTGCTGCCACCCTCCCATTTCGAAATCCACGGCCTCGCAGCTATGGAATTTATCGATATCACCCGCGAAGAAAGCCTCTCCCGACTCAAATACAAACTCATTGAAAAAGACGCCATCCTGCGCAAAGACAGCGTACAGGAACTGCAACGCCTGCTGCGCTCGTTTTTCGGCATAAGCAACCTGCGCATGGGTATCAGCGCCATCGACTACCCCAAAGAAAGAAATGTGCGCAAGTACCAGCTTCGCAACGACCTGCTGGCCGAATGCCAGGAATGCCTCATCAGCCCCGAAAACATCAATTCTATTTACGACAAAGCTTGCAGGTACAAGGAAGTACTGCTGGTAGAAGACCTCGAAAAACTCCCCCTGAAAACCCCTGTAGAAAACGACCTGATCGCCATGGGCTTCCGGAGTATTATCGTGGCTCCGCTGCTCAACCAGGCA
The DNA here is from genome assembly GCA_013360405.1 of Saprospiraceae bacterium. Classification (GTDB taxonomy): domain Bacteria; phylum Bacteroidota; class Bacteroidia; order Chitinophagales; family Saprospiraceae; genus JABWBR01. The sequence continues at coordinate 23,855 of JABWBR010000072.1, read as the reverse complement.
GGACAGGTGATCGGACTGTTTGAAATAGCCTCTGCCAAACCCTATGAACTGCACAGCATCATCGAACTCCGCTTTCGCGAACTGCTTCCCCTTTTCGGCATCGCGATGGAACGCAGCCGCGAAGAAATCGACAACAAAATCGACGCCATCATCCGCGAGCAATTCACAATGGTGCACCCCAGCGTGGAATGGCGCTTCGAAGAAGCAGCCTACAAATACCTCGAACAACTCAACAATTACGATAAAAAAGCCGCCATCGACGAGATAGGCTTCGACGAGGTGTACCCCCTCTTCGCCCAGGCCGATATCGTCAATTCTTCTACGCTGCGCAATGCAGCCATCCAGGATGATTTTATCGACAACCTCAAACGCATCGAAAAGGTGCTGATAAGCGCCGGTAGCTTCCTCGATTTTCCGCTGGTACAATACTATCTGCAGCAAACCCAGCAACAAATCGAGGAGATCAGCAAGGAAATCCGCTCAAATGACGAGCCCAGGCTCATGGATTTTATCACCAATGAAATCCACCCCCTCTTCCACGAATTAGCCCAGCGCGACAACGCCCTGGCCCTGGAAACAGATCGCTATTTCAGCCAGCTAGATCCCCATCACCACGTGATCTACAGCCGCCGCAAAGACTACGAACAAAGCGTGTCGCATATCAACGATACTATTTCCGACTATCTCGAAGTGGAAGATACCCGCGCTCAGCAAATGACGCCGCATTATTTTGAAAAATATAAAACCGACGGGGTGGAATTTGAAATTTACGCCGGACAATCACTTCTTCGTACCGGAAATTTCTCAGCTCTCCACCTCCACAACCTGCGCCTCTGGCAACTACTCGCTATGTGCCACATTACCCGCCGGGTAGCCCAGATGCGCAATGAGATACCCCTGCCACTACAAACCGCACAACTTATTTTTATCTACAGCCAACCCATCTCGATACGCTTCCGCATGGACGAAAAACGCTTCGACGTGGACGGCGCCTATAATGTGCGCTACGAAATTATCAAAAAACGCATCGACAAAGCCCTGATCGAAGGCCGCAACGAACGACTGCGCCAGGCCGGCAAAATAGCCATAGTGTATACCACCGAAAAGGACCGCCTCGAATACCTCGAATATCTGAATTACCTAATCGCCCAAGGCATTATCGAAGACGAGGTAGAAGAACTCATTCTGGAACGCCTGCAAGGCGTGCAAGGCCTCCGCGCCCTGCGCGTGACGGTTCGTTCGTAGAAAATATTCCGGGGTAGATAATATTTGTGGAAATGAAGGAGTTATCCGTTCTCTGTTATCGGTTGTCCGTTCTCTGTTGTCCGTTCTCTGTTGTCCGTTCTCTGTTGTCCGTTCATTATCTTTACTAATTAATCTTAAACAGAGAACAGAGAACAGAGAACAGAGAACAGAGAACAGAGAACAGAGAACAGAGAACAGAGAACAACTTATGCCCAAACACACTTATCCCCGCTGCTGCCGCTTGCTCTTCAAAAGCTTCGGTTTATTGGCGCCCTCGCTGCTCACTGCGCAGGTGGAGACCGGGCTGTATACGCCCGTACCCAATTTCTGCTCGCCCGGCGTGGCCAATAACTCCCCCGCTAAAGGCCTTTTACTCAATTACAGCTACCAGCCGGCTTACCAGCTCCAACTAGCCGAACAGGGCGTGGGTCGTGTGAAACGCAATGAAATTTTTAATTTCAAACTAAAAGCCCCCCTGCTCAATAAGCAGAAAACCAAGGTGATCGCCGGCGTACACTACGGCCTGCAAAGCTATGCCTTCGACGTGATAACCCCCGGCAACGAATCTACCCTGCAGTGGTTTGACGAGCGCAACCTCAAAACGGCCGTCGCCACCCTCTACCTCACCCAATCGCTCAATGCCAATAATTATCTCAGCTGGCGCGCTAGCGTGAGCTGGCAGGGCGACTGGAAAGGTCTTCTCCACCCCACCCACCAACAAGCCCAATACAGCCTGGCAGGTCTGTGGGGCATCAAGCGCCGCCAGGACCTCGAATACGGCTTCGGCCTCCGCCTCTCGTACGACGCCCGCGGTTTTATGGCCCTGCCTTTCGGTATGTATAACCGCACTTTCAATAAACACTGGGGAATAGAATCGACGCTGCCTGTCAAGATTATGGGTAGGTATAATTTTTCGGAAAGCCAACTCTTGCTCTTCGGCGCCGAATACCTCAGCGACCGCTATTACCTCGAAGACCAACGGCTACAAGGCCAAAACGCTACCGTTAATCCCGCCGCCCTCCAATTCCGCGATGCCGCCATCGAGCTATCAACAACTTACCAGCAACGCCTCACGAACTGGACCTGGCTGGAATTCAAGGCCGGCTACGCCATCAACGCCAATTCAAGGTTGGATAACCCCGCCACCGGCGCCCGCCTGCCCATGAATACCAATAACCGCCTCTGCGGAGGAATTTCGTTCTTTGTTTCTCCGCCGAGGAGGTAGCAGTTAGGGCTTAGCAATTAGGGCTTAGCAGTTAGGGCTTAGCAATTAGGGCTTAGCAGCTAACCCACCATACTTCGAATGTATTTTTGTAGCCCAAGAATTAGCCTTCTTGTATTTAAGATATAAGAATCTATTGGCTCATAAGTTTTCAAATAACCTATTTTGTAAGCAATAATTAATTGCGTTTCAAGTTCAGCCAAAGAACCCAATGAAATGTAGGTAAAATGCAACTTATCTTTATTTGAAAACCTGGCAACACCCTCAGCAATATTTGAAGGAATACTTACGGCGCTTCTTCTGATTTGTGAAGTTATCCCGAATAATTCCTCTTTTGGAAATCCAGAGGTAATCTGGTATACATATTCAACAAGCCGAATACTGTGATTCCAAGCATCTAAAGTTTTGTGATTCATTTTCAAATGGTTTTAGTAAAGGACTAAATTATAATGCTTATTACATTCATACCTGGAAATGGGGCATTTATTTTACAGTATTCAAACCGCTAATCGCTAACCGCTAACTGCTAATGAACCGAGTACGCCACCGCAAAAGCAATCACCGTAAGCGTAATGCCCACCATAAACACGCTATAACAAATACGAAGGCGGTTGAACTTCGTGCCCAGCGCCTTGCCCAGAAAAAACAAGTCGGTCACAATCGCGTTTTCCATCAGTTCCTCGTCTTCTATCACCTGCCGCATACCCTGCTTGTAGTCGGGGAGGTTCATTTTATAAAAATTGCCGAAAAAAAACAGGTTGGTAGTTTCCGTTTTGATCTTATCGATATTCGTAAATCCCTCGGTTTTTACCGGACGGGTAGCCAGGGTGGCAAAAATAATAGACACCACGCAAGAAGCGAGCAATACGCCGACAGGCGCCAGCAAGTAGGTATGTCCTTGTAGACTGGTAGGAAGCAGCGAGATCAGGATCGTAATAATCAACGCATTGATACTGAGCATAATATTGGCCTTATTGTCGGCAATATTGGTGAGGTCGATGTGATTGCGCAGCGAAGTTTTGAACATCATCTGCACACTTTTGCTGCCGCTGATGGGGAATTCTTCTCCGGCTAACGCGAGCTTTTTATCTTTTTTCTTCTTTTTATCTTTTTTGTCCGCTTTCTTTTCTTCTTTTTCTTCCTCCTTATCTCTTGGTTTCCAGGCTTTGGCGGCTTCACGGCGGGTATCGCCCATTAATGCTGCCGCTTCTCCGGTATAGAAGCGCAGTTGCTTCCAATACCTGCGGGCGGCTTCCGGCCAGTCGGCTTCGTCGTAGGCCTTGCCTTCTTTTGTCTCCCACTCCTTGCGCTGCTCCTTGAGCATGGCGTCGGCGCCGGCTTGCCCATCCAGCAGGCGGTAGTACCGGGCGTCGCGCAGAATTTGTTGAGGCAGGTCGAGAGTAGCTTCGTCGGCTTGCAGCGACCGGAGTAAGGAATCTACCGATTGAACCAAGTCAGACGAAGCGCCCTGTGCCGGCAACCATTGCAGCACCAGTTCGGGTTTTTCCTGCTGAAACAGCGCGGCCAAGGCCAGCGCATCGAGGGTTTCATTGGGCAGGTTGTAGCGCCGCCCGAGTAGCACAGCGAGGTCTTTGGCGCCTTGGGCCGGGGCGTTGTTTTTTGTGCCGGTGACTAAGTAAGCTTCCGCTTTTTCGATGAGTGAGGTGTTCATATTTTGAATTGGCTTGTGCTGTAACGATTATTGAGATGTTGCCAGCCTCTTTTTTTATCTCCTAAATTTATCCTGAATCCGCATATTATCAACAAATTAGCTAAATTTATCCGCCTTTTTATTTGCATTAAAAAAATATAAATATATAAAGAATAAAGGTTTAAGAACCCTCAATCATTGTAAAAATGCCAGTTTTTTAATAACCTTGTATTTGCATAGTACCAAAAACTAACCATAGCAACTACACAATGAAACTTTCAGCACACTTCTCCACAATTTTTACGATTGCAGGCTTGTTGTCTTTTAACTTGTTAAATGGCCAAACCACAGGCGATTACCGCTCAGCGGCTACTGGTAACTGGAATGTGCTCTCAACCTGGGAGCGATATGATGGCAGCAACTGGTTAACCCCTACTATGACGGAGGGTACTCCCACCAACGCCAACGGATTGATCACTATCAAAAGCCCTCATATCGTCACGGCAACAGCCGATGTTTCTATCGATCAAACTACCATTGAAGCGGGTGGGGAAGTAATAGTAAACAGCGGCGTTAACCTTACCATTATCAACGGTACAGGCACTTACGACTTGACCGTTAACGGCACAATTACCAACTCCGGCGCGATCATCAAAGCCACCAGCATCATCCAGATCGGTAGCGGCGGCGTTTACGACCACGCCAGAGATGGAGGGAGTATACCAGGCGCAAGTTGGAACAGTAGTTCAACCTGCGAAATTACCGGCAAAGTAAACAATAACATCACCGGCCTCAATCAAACTTTCGGCCACTTAAAATGGAATAGCCCCGGCCAAACCGGCAACCAGAACCTGCCTTCAACCGGACAGATCTTTGTTTCGGGCGACTTTGAAATCAGCGATACCGGCACGGGCGAACTCAGATTGAATCAAGACTTTTTGACGCTCATCGGCGATTTCACGCAAACCAGCGGCCATTTTCGCATGGCAAACGCCGATAACAGCCGAATAATAACAGTCAATGGCAATTTCAGCATGAGCGGAGGCACCCTGGAGATAGCCTCCGGAGGTGGCGGCGCTATGGGTGACGGCATTTTTGAATTATACGGCGATTTCTCTTTCACGGGAGGTTCTATCGAAGAAAATACAGGGAGCACAGGCTCCGGCTATTTTATCTTTGTCGGCGCAGCCCCCCAGCAATATGTCAAATCGGGCGGCGCAGCGTATGTCGATAATATCCATTTTTATATCGCCTCCGGTACGGAAGTCAGCTTTGGAACTTCTGTGATAGACGGCACTACCGGCGATTTTATCCTCGACCCAGGCGGCCAATTAACCACAGCTAACTCCGGAGGAGTGCCCGGCACTATCCTCGTCGGCGGTTCAAAAACCTATAGCAGCGAAGCCGCCTACGAATTCCAGGGCAGCAATACAGGCGTGTTTACAACTACGCCAGATGCCAACACGATAAGCAGCCTTATTGTAAACTCCCCCGCCGGGCTTTCCCTGGATATGCCCCTTACAGTCAATACGGTGTGCCTGTTTATCGATGGCATCCTGACCACTACCAGTATTAACCTGCTGACTTTCAGCGATGAGGCTGACTATACCGGCGCCGGCGATGATACTTTTGTGGACGGCCCAGTTCAAAAAATCGGCGACGACGCTTTTACTTTCCCCATCGGCAATGCCACCAACTACGCCCCCATCGGTATCTCGGCACCCGCCATAAGTACCGATGCCTTTACCGCTGAATACTTTAACGGAGAACCCTCCGATTTAATGACGGTCGGCGCCGGCGTAGACCATATCAGTTCGATAGAATACTGGGATTTGGACAGGACGGCAGGCGCCTCCAACATTTATGTCACCCTCAACTGGCGCGGCAACAGCGCAATCACCGACGTGTCAGGCCTCCTGCTAACGCATTACAACGGTATGGAATGGGAAAATATCCCCGCTTCCACATCCGGCGACGCCTCTACCGGTAGCATTACCTCCGATGCCCCCGTGACTTCTTTCAGCTTTTTTACCCTGGGTTCTTCCCTGGCACTGCCCGCCAACCCCCTCCCCATCGAACTCATCAACTTCAACGCCACGCCCACAGGCAACCACGTGCTGCTGGAATGGAGCACCGCCACCGAAACCGATAACGACTTTTTTGTAATAGAAAAAACCAAAGACGGCGTGAATTTTGAAGAAGTAGCCAAAATCGACGGCGCTGGCAATAGCAGCTTTATTTTAAAATACCAAACCCTCGACGAAAACCCCTACCCCGGCAAATCTTACTACCGCCTCCAACAAGTGGATTTTAGCGGCCATTTCTCGTATTCCGACCTGGTGCAGGTGTCTTTTGAAAGCAACGGCTTTAACTGGAATTTATTCCCTAACCCTACCTACGACCACGTCGTTAATGTGGCGATAACTATATCAGGCTTCGGTGAGATTGAATTGTCGCTGGTGGATATTACGGGTAAGATTCATTTCCGGACGAAGCTTTCCCCCGAAAAATCAGCCGGAGCTTATCCGCTGTCGTTGCCTGCAAATTTGGCGCCGGGAGCGTATTTCTTTATGGCTGCTTCAAATGGTGAGACCATCGGACATAAACCATTGATCATCAAGTAGTTTTTTTTCACCGCAGAGTTAAAAGAGTGATTCGCAGAGTTCCGCAGAGGCCTAAAAACTCCGCGCAACTCTGCGTACTACTCCTGTTACTCTGCGGTTAATAAAAGCTTGTGCCTAAACCCCACCATATCCCCGCAAGTAATTCCTTTCAAAGTAGGCCACGCCTGCCCACCCCATCGCGCCATCTCACGCTGGGCTTCCTCATTATTCCCCGTCTGCAACAAGGCCAAAATCAAACTCACTCCCCCCTGCTGCAACATGCCGTAATTTTCAAGGCTCTTCCGGGCCAGCGCCAGAGCGCCTCCCTGCCCTTGCAACAAAGCGAGATAGGACTGCTGCGCATAGCAATACGCCAGTGTGCGTTGCATATCCAGGCGGCCGGACGCTCGCGCCACTACAGCTTCCATGAGCCGCATGGCTACCTGCAGGCGAAGGTTCCACTCCGCCAGGGTTTCTTTTGCCGGACAGATCAGTACCATTTCCGTGGCTTCTACCATCCGGCGGGCGGCGGCAGCCACGGTCTCCATATCGGCGTCGGGCGGCAGTGTCATGGCGGGTTTGCCCAGCCGCGCAGCGATATCGGCCAGCAAATAAGCTACCTCGCCCAGGTCGTCGTCGAAATACCCCGAATTGAGGTAGGGCGCTTTTAAGAATTGTATCAACAAGGACTGCGCAGCCTCCAACTTGCCGCGCCACTGCTTATCCCCCTGCTGCTGCGCCTTTTTGCCTTCTTCGTACCGCAAGCCGGCCTGCATGAACAAGGCCAGACCATTAGTTAGTATCGCAGGAAACGTTTTTTTTCCTTCCAACATGGCTATCGATTCTTCTATGTCGGCATTGGAACCCTGCAAGGTTTTTAGTTGCGCCAAATCCGATAAAAAAGCGGTTTCAAAGGGCATGCTTGCATCCAGCGTATGAGTGATGCCCTTCCATTGAGCGTAGATGCGCCAGGCTTTTTTCGACTGTCCGCGCATGAGGTAGGCGTGCGCTTCGTTGGCGCGTATCCAGTGCTGGCCAGGGTCGGTCTGCAATCCCTTCTGGGCATAAGCCGCTGCATCCAGGTATTGACCTTTTTGTAAGGTATACCATGCCCTGTTGCCGCAATTGACCGCCAGCCGTTCCCGCACGCTCGATTCGACTTCGCAGTCCGACAGCAACAAACGCTCTTCCAACCACATCTCTTTATCGGTATAATAAATCAAGCTATCGAGATCCTCGCCCGCCTGTGTCGAACGCCAGTCGTTATACATGGTTTCCAGCACCAGGGCTTCGGGCGTGGTAAAACGCATGTCTAAAAACCGCTCGAGCGATACCATCGCCTGGTAGTAATGGTGAGTAATCGCATCCGCATCCTGCCTTTCTCCCGCCAGTTTGAACTGCCGTAGGTTTTCTTCATAAAAATAATAACCCAAAAATTCGCGGTGGTTGCTTGTCCGCTCAAAACTTCGGTCGAATATGCGCAGCATGTTCAGCACTTCCGACATCAACGGCACTCGGTCGTAGCGGGCCAGGGTGCTGTCGGCACTCACGGCCAGTTGCCGGAGTTCCGCACCGGTTTTGCCGCACAATTCACCCTCCGATACGTAACACAAAGCATGGGCGATATACAACTCGGCCTGCATGAGGCTTTTGAGAAATAAATACGAGGGATTGCTCCTGAGGAAGGTGTCTTCTACCATCAGCAGACCTTCTTCGAGCAGTCCGAATGCCTTTTCGTGCTGGTTTTGCAGGCAATAATTAAATCCTAGCCAGGAGGTATATTCCGCTTGTCGCGAAATATATCGCTCGCGGTTTTGTCCGGCCAGCAATTTGCATTTGTCGACTACCAATTGCAAGACGGATGCCACTTTTTCGGGGTCGGTATCGCTGTTGGCGCCTTTGTACATCCACCAGATCTGAATGCCCGAAAACAACAGGTTGACCGGGTAATCGGAGTTGCTGAGCATGGTCGCAAAATCGGGCAGTTGCCGGGGGCCGTCGATGACGAATCCGATGTTGGGGTAGCTCCGGTTGATTTTTTCTAATTGGGCAATTACTTCATTTAGCCCTTCTTCAAATAATACATCCGACCGGCTCACGAGAGCCCTTGTTGTTTCCTGGTCGTTCGCCAGTTGCCCGGCCTCTTCGCGCATCAGCGCCGCATTTAAAAGCTTGCATACGCTGAGAAAACTGCCGTATTGCCCCGGTTGGCGGGCGTTGAGCCGTTCGTAGTTGGCGATGGCTTCTTCAAGTTGCACGCGGTCGGAATTGAACAAGGCATTGGCATACAAAGACCAACTGTAAAAAGGCAGGTAACGCGCCGTGTCTATTTCTATTAAATGTCCGAATATGGTTTTGGCATGCTGCGCGATTTCTGCGGCAGCGCCCGTATTGGAATTAAAAAAATGCGCGGTAGCGCACGAAATTATCGCCACGCCGGCCAGCGGACCATACGTGAGGGGCTCGGTCTCTACCAATTCGCCGTAACTGACCACCGATGCCGTAAACGCGTCGATGGCCTGATGTATTTCTACCTGGTTGATGTAGGCCGTACCCATGAGCAGCTGGGTGTAGGCCGCGTGGGGTTTGTCGTTGGCCGACAATTCGGCGGTGCGCTGCAACAAGGGGATGGCCTTCCAGGCCTGCTGCTGGGCGATGAGTACCTGCGCCAATTCGAGGTTGTCATCCAACGCAGTGGAATCGCGGGCGGCGATGGCTTTGCCGTAGGCGGCGATGGCCTTGGGGAATGCCAGATTGGCCAGGTGCATGCGGGCCTGCAGGAGGTAGGTGACGGCTATGTTGTCGATCTGTTGCTCGGATTGCCTCACCATCTGCCGGCCCGCTTCGCGCTGTGCGCGGGCTTTGCCAAGCTGGTCGTCGAGGTTGGCCTGGTCGATGAGTTTGATGGCCTCTTCCAGCTTTCCTTTCTCAAATAAATCCAGCGCCTGCCGGTACAATCCCGATACGTCGTCGAGGTTGACGGCGGCGAGGCGGGCGGCTATTTCCTGAAATTGCCGCAGGGCTGCATTTTTTTCGTCTTCCAGTTTAAGCAATTGTGCAGCCTGCCCCTTGGCTTCTTTTTTCAGCCTGCTGATCTGCTGCTGGTAACGCGCGGTGATGTGTTTTTCGGCAATCCCCCGCAATTTGAGCACGCTGGCCGCCAGTTGGTCGGGATCGGCCATGTAGATGCGCACTTGGCTGTCGGCGTCTTTGCGCAACACGGCCTGCAGCATGTCTTTGTTGACGACTTCGAGACCCCGCTTTTCAACTACCAGCCTGACTTCCTCCCCCGGCTCGCTGTCGATGAATACGAGTTTGAACCGCCCCTCGCTGTCGGTAAGCGCCGGATTGGCATTGCCGGCGGTGACGGTGGCCGCTTTCACGTACTGCAACTGTCCGGTCCGGGTTTTGCTGTTGAGGATGGTGATCACGCCGTTAAGCGGCGCCGTGCCCCGCTGTTGCGACCAGGCAAAACTCGCTATGCCGCAACACAGCATAGCGGTTACAATATGTCGTTTTCTCATTTTGTAGCTTTAATCAGCATTATGGGGATTTCTTCGTTTTGTTCGGGATATACGTTTTGTTCCCAAATCTTGTAACCTTCTTTGTAGGCTCGCAACTTCTGTTCCCGTTTTTGCTGGTCGATGGGAATATCCAGACTAAAACGCCCCAATTTATCGGTTTGGGTGGTCAAAGTACCCACGGTGATAGCGATATCGGCTAAAAAGCGGTCGTTTTCATCGCGCACGGCGCCGAAAACTTTTGACAAACTACCGTCGGGTTCGATGGCCAGCGTAGCGCTTTTTTCGGCCAGTTTGACCACGTTTTTTTTGTCGTGCGTGTCCGCAAATTGCCAGCCGTTGAAATCCAATTCAACGGGGACTTCTAGCTGTTGAAAATCGACGGGGATGTTTTTGAAGTCGGCAGCGCCGTGCTCGTCTACTTCGTCGGTCCTGACGTCGTTGTTCAATTTCAATTTGACGATAGCGGGGTATTTTCCTTTAAACGCCGGTTCAATCCTGCTGCCAGTAGCTTCCAGGAAGATAGTGTACTCAAAAGGCCCCGCCTGCGGCACTAATTGAAATCCCGCCACGATGACCAACAGCGCCGCCACGATAGGCCCGCCCAATTCCAGCGTATGGTTGACCGCGATTTGAGTGTACGCCGCATACGAGCGCATGGCCCCAAAAAGAAAGGCCGCCGTAGAAAATGCCAACGGAAACAACAGGATGTAATACGCCCGGTTGCCCGACTGCACGCTCAGTTGATCCTGAAAGATGGTGAGCGCAAAAAACAAACCCACGGAAATCGACAGCGCCACCAGGCTGATAGTCAGATATCGCCCCGGCGACAGCGGCTGCACTATGGGATCGGGTTGCTCCGGCGATTGCGGCTTTGCCTTCGGCGCCGGCGTATTGACAGCCGGCCCTTCAGCTTGTCCGGAATCGGGTAGTTGGTCAATAAGACTTAACAGGGCATGGGTGATCCTGTTTCTTGTCAAAGCCTCATCCGCCGGGTCTATTGTGCCGAGGATCTGTTCTCGTTTTAAGCTCTGCCATTTCGCCGATTGCGTGACGACATCGTTATGCAAATCGCCATCACTGCTCGCTTCCGTGACAGCCAACAGTGCCTTGATGACTTCTTCAATCTTGTTTTTCGCGACAAGCGACTTGAGCTCGGTTTTATTTGGTATTGCCATAATTTTTTATTGCCGTATTGGACGAGGGGCTAAATTCGACATTATCAGCAGGAATTCAAAAAAAATGTTTCCGGGAGTTATGGAATTTGGGTGCTTGCTGCGTCTATTTTGTATTAGCTCTTAACGGTCAGCGCTAACAGCCAGGAGCTAAGACCTAACCGCTAAAAGCTAACTGCTAACCCACAACCCACAACCTATGAAAACAACCATCCTCACCTCCATCTGCTGTACGGCACTGATCACCCTGAGTGCCGCCAACTACCGCAGCCGCACGGGCGGCGACTGGTCCGCGACCAATATCTGGGAAATGCACAACGGCTCGGGCTGGGTAAGCCCTGTTTCGCCTCCCGGCAGCGCCGACATCGTCACGGTGCGAAGCCCGCATGCTGTGCAGATCGCTACAGCCGACGCCCATGCCGCCGCGGTGACTATCGACAACGGCGCCTCCCTGCTGCTCCTTGGCGCCACCTTCGAGCTGTTTGTATACGACGGCCTGCCCGGCGCCGACCTGGTCGTCAACGGCACGTTGCAGGACAACGGCAGCAGCGCCAACGGCCTCAATTTGGCCGGCGGTACCTGGCAACTCGGCGCTGCCGGCACGCTGGTAAAAACTAACAATTCCAGCGCCGCAGTCTACCGCGATTACTACCACAATGGCATGCAAAACATTCCCCCCACCGCCCGCTGGATCATCAGACGTATCGCCGGCGATGTGTCTTTTACCACCCTGGGCACTTATTACCCCAACCTCATCATAGAAAGCTACAACGGCAACTGGAATCCCGCCGTCGGCGCCAGCCGATTTCAGGGCGCCGCAGGTACGGCCTTCATCCTCGGCGATTTTGACGTGGGCGGCAGCGGTAGCGGCAGCGTGACGGTGTACAACGAAAATACGTTTTTTCAACCCCTCACAGTCTTAGGGCAATGTATCATCCGCCCCGGCTCGGTATTGACCAACAACGGCAGTTCGGCCGGCACCGGTTTCGAATTTATGGGCAATCTACAAATCGGCGGACTGCTACAGGTCGCCGCAGGCAGCGGCGTGGTGCGGTTTAGCGGCGGCGGGCCCACTGTTACCGGCGGCGGCAGCGCACAAATCAACTACGCGGAAGTAAACTGCGGCTACGGCCTCATCCTGCAACGCCCGCTCACGATCAACTACGACCTCAGCCTTTTTAACGGAAAAGTCATCCTCCAGCAATACGATCTCACCGTTATGGGCGAAGTCGTGGGTAACTCCACCGGAAAATACATCCAGACAACCGGCATCGGCAGCAACGCCGGCAGCCTCGTCATGCCGGTCAGCGGCAGCCGGTTGTTTCCGGTGGGCAACAATTCGTACAACCCCGCCATCCTGCAACAGGGCGGCTATAGCCTGCTCAAAGTACGCGTAGAAGACTGGGTGCTCAGCCAGGGTACCTCGGGGGCCCCGGTCATTGCAGGAATAGTCAGCCGCAGCTGGCATCTCGGCGGCAGCCCCTCCGGCAGCCTCAACCTCACCCTCCAATGGGCCGCGACCGACGAATGGCCCGGCTTCGATCGCTCGGCTTGTTATGTTTCGCAATATTCCGGCGCCAACTGGCAGCAGGCCAACCCCGGGCCGGCCTCCGGCGGCGATCCCTTTATCCGCACCCGCACAGGTATCTCGGGCGCTACGTCTTTCGCCGTGTCCAGCGGCAGTGCCTTGCCTGTGGAACTCGCCCGGTTTGAGGCCTCCGCTTTGCAAAACGCCGTAGAACTTTCCTGGCAAACCTGGTCGGAAACCGACAACAAACGCTTCGTAATAGAACGCAGCGCCGACGGCATCCACTACGCCGATATCGGAGAGGCGCCCGGCGCCGGCACCACGGCTGTGCCACAGGCATATGTTTTTTTTGATAAAAACCCCTCCCCCGGCCCCAATTACTACCGCCTTAGGCAGGAGGATTTTGACGGCAGCAGCCATTACTCCGAAGTGCGCTATGCCTGGATGGATGTACCGGCCAATGCGCTCCGGGGTTTTCCAACGATAGTTAATCAGACTTTTACTTTGCAACTAGATGTTCCGGTAGATGCAGGTTTTGAGTTGTTTATTCTGGATAGCTATGGCCGGGTTGCTATGACCTATTATTGGCCCGCCCGGCAAAAGGAAGTTATTTTAAATACCGAAATATTAGCTCCCGGATGGTACCATATTATTCAGTCTGTTATCATAACGCCAAAGCAGCTACTGTTTATTAGGCCTTGATCTTTTACCGCACAATCCTTTTTTTTTCCTACTTTTGCCCCACGGAAACAACTCCAACTTCAGCAGGCAACTATGTGCATATCCGACACCTACCATCCCGTACTCACAAAACAACATTACCAGCTGATTAACAGCATACTGACATGACAGTTGACGTCATTATTATAGGTGCGGGAATCGTAGGGCTGGCCACAGCCTTTCGACTCAGCGAACTACAACCCGGTTTGCGCATCACTCTTATTGACAAAGAAGAAGGCCCCGCCCAACATCAAACCGGCCATAACTCCGGCGTAATCCACTCCGGTATCTATTACAAACCCGGCGGCTCCAAAGCCGTACACTGCAGCCAGGGCTACAAGGCCATGCTCGCTTTTTGCGAAAAATACGACGTGCCCCACGAAATCTGCGGCAAAGTCATCGTGGCCACCCGCCCCGAAGAACTACCCCGTCTCGACGAGATCCTCGAAAAAGGCATAGCCAACGGCCTCCAGGGACTCCAAAAACTCGGCCCCGAAGCTACCCGCGAATTAGAACCCCACGTACAGGCCCTGGCCTCGATTTACGTGCCCCAGGCCGGCATCGTCAATTACGCCACCGTAGCCCGCGCCTACCTGCAACAAATCACGCAACGCGGCGCCCAATCCGTTTTTGGCGCCAAAGTCCTCGATATACAACTACGCCCCGGCGAGGCCACCGTAGTCACCAGCCGCGGCGATTATCGCTCCCGACTGGTCATCAATTGCGCAGGCCTCTATGCCGACAAGATTACGGCCATGACGATGCCCGAATCGCAGGTGCGCATCCTGCCGTTCCGGGGCGAATACTACGAACTCAACCCCGACAAGCAATACCTGGTGCGCAACCTGATTTACCCCGTGCCCAACCCCAATTTCCCGTTCCTGGGCGTGCACTATACCCGAAAGATCGGCGGCGGCATCGAAGCAGGCCCCAACGCCGTGCTGGCCTTCCGCCGCGAAGGCTACAGCCGCTGGGATTTCCACGCCCCCGAACTCGCCGAAACCCTGGCCTTTAGCGGCTTCCGCAAAATTGCCGCCCGCTATTGGCGCGACGGCCTCGGCGAGATGTACCGCTCATTTTCCAAAGCCGCCTTCGTCAAAGCCCTGCAACACCTCATCCCCGAAGTGGGAGAAAGCGACCTGCATCGCGGCGGCGCCGGCGTTAGAGCTATGGCTTGCGACCCCCAAGGCAACCTCATCGACGATTTTTTGTTCTTGGAAAAACAACAGGTGATCAATGTGTGCAACGCCCCCTCTCCCGCCGCCACCGCTTCGCTGGCTATCGGAGAAACCGTGGCCCGGAAGGCTATGTTACATATGTGAACTGTGATTCCCGTTGTCGGTTGTCGGTTGTCGGTTCCTTATCTTTGCCTGTTAACCTTAACAGAGAACAGAGAACAGAGAACAGAGAACAGAGAACAGAGAACAGACAACAGAGAACAGACAACAGACAACAGAAAACAGACAACAGAGAACAGAGAACAGACAACAGAAAACAGAAAACAGAAAACAGAGAACAGAGAACAGACAACAGAGAACAGAGAACTGACAACCGACAACAAATTATGGCAACACCTCCTTTCCACCTCCAGATGGTCGACTTAAAGACGCAGTACCAGAAGTACAAACCTGAAATCGACCGCGAAATCCTCGAAGTGCTCGACACCACGGCCTTCATCAACGGCCCTAAAGTGAAAGCCTTCCAGGCATCCCTCGAAAGCTACCTCGGCAACTGCCACGTGGTGCCCTGCGCCAACGGCACCGACGCCCTCCAGATTGCCCTGATGGCCCTCGGCCTAAAGCCCGGCGACGAGGTGATCGTGCCGGCATTTACCTACGTGGCCACCGCCGAAGTGATCGCCTTGCTGCAATTGCGCCCCGTGATGGTCGACGTCGACCCCGATACGTTTAATGTGACCGCCGAGATTATCGAAAAAGCGATCACCCCGCGCACCAAAGCCATCGTGCCCGTCCACCTCTTCGGCCAAAGCTGCGACATGGAACCCATTATGGCAGTAGCCAAAAAACACAACCTATGGGTGGTGGAAGACAACGCCCAGGCTATCGGCGCTACCTATACTTTCTCCGACGGCTCGCAGGTAAAAACGGGCGCTATCGGACATATCGGCTGTACGTCGTTTTATCCCTCCAAAAACCTGGGCTGCTACGGCGACGGCGGCGCTATCACTACTCCCCATAAAAACTGGGCAGATACCTGCACGATGATCGCCAACCACGGCCAAACCAAACGCTACTACCACGGCCTCGTGGGCGTCAATTCGCGCCTCGACTCGGTACAGGCCGCCGTACTCAATGTCAAACTCCGCCACCTCGACGAATTTGCCGCCGCCCGCCAAAAAGCCGCCGATTTTTACGATCGCGCTTTCGCAAATATCCCGGCACTGCAAACGCCGGCACGCCAACACAACTCTACTCACGTCTTTCACCAATATACGCTGATTGTCAAAGACAACCGCCGCGACGCCCTCCAGGCTTACCTCCAGGAAAAGGGTGTGCCAACTATGATTTATTACCCCGTGCCGCTATACGAACAGGAAGCTTACAAAAACAGTATGGCCAATACCATTGAAAAACTGCCGGCAACAGATTACCTTTGCCGATCGGTAATGTCGCTGCCCATGCACACGGAATTGACAGACGAGATGCTGACGTATATATGCGACGCCGTAAAAGCTTTTTTTGCGCAGTAAGCGCCCAAAACCGATTTGACAGTGAACATATACCCGCAACTTCAGGATAAAAGCAAAAAAATCTCTGTAGTGGGCCTCGGCTATGTAGGCCTGCCCCTCGCCCTGGCCTTCGCCAGGCGATTTAGTGTGATCGGCTTCGATATCAACGCCCAGCGCATCGACATGATGCGCCGGGGTGAAGACCCCTCCCGCGAACTTCCCGCCGAGGCTTTCGCCGGCTGCGACATCCAGTTTACTGCCAATCCCGAAGATCTGCGCCAGGCTCACTTCCATATCGTGGCCGTACCCACCCCCGTCGACGAACACAAGGTGCCCGACTTGTCGCCCGTGATCAGCGCTACCGAAACCGTTGGCCGCATACTCAAACAAGGCGACTATGTGGTGTACGAATCAACCGTATATCCCGGCTGTACCGAAGAAGACTGCCTGCCTATCCTGGAGGAGTTGTCGGGACTCCGCCTCGGCGCCGATTTCAAGATCGGCTATTCGCCCGAACGCATCAACCCCGGCGACAAGGAGCATACCATCGAAAAGATACTGAAGGTGGTCTCCGGCAACGACGCCGAAGCCCTCGAGCAAATCGCCCTGGTCTATGGCGCTATCATCGAAGCAGGCATTTTCAAAGCTTCTTCTATCAAAGTGGCCGAAGCCGCCAAGGTGATCGAAAATACCCAGCGCGACCTCAATATCTCGTTTATGAACGAGCTGGCTATGATCTTCGACCGCATGGATATCGACACCCAGGACGTACTCGAAGCCGCCGCTACTAAATGGAATTTCCTGCGCTTCACGCCCGGACTCGTCGGCGGCCACTGTATCGGCGTCGACCCCTACTACCTGCTCCACAAATCGATGAAGCTGGGCTATAACCCGCAGGTGATCCTCAGCGGTCGCCGCATCAATGACGGTATGCCCGCTTTTATCGCCAAAAGACTGGTGCAGATGCTCATCCAACGCGGCAAAAATCCCAGCCAAACCAAGGTGCTGGTGATGGGCATCACTTTCAAAGAAAACGTGGCCGATATCCGCAATTCCAAGGTGGCCGACCTGGTGCGTGAACTCATGGACTATTCTATCCACGTGCACGTAACCGACCCCTATGCATCACCCAACGAACTGGCCCACGAATATAAACTCATGCTCGTAGACAATATTTCGGACGACTACGACGCTGTTATCGTCGCCGTATCTCACGATGCCTACACCAAACTGACTATTCCCTATTTCAAAAATATAATGACCAAAAACCCTATTTTGGTCGACCTTAAAGCCATTTACCCCAAACCAAACGATAACGGTTTGTTATATTGGCGTTTGTAAACCATAATACAATCTGCAATCGTTGAACGCATCGCCCAATAACGGTAATGTCATTAAGTTAAGGCAGAATAGTGTCAAAATCATGCAAACTGAGTGCGGGCTGGCCGGCAAATTTAGCGGAGCAATTAAATTTGCCTAGCCTTTTTGGTTACTTTTTTGGCGATGAAAAAAGTAACAAAAATACCGGGACATGACTCCTGCAATTTGAAAGTCAATTTACACAGAAAAAAACGTCAACCAAATGACATTGAACAGTGGTAGCCCTGCGGCAGCACATTTCGCCACCGGCATCGACGACTCGACGCCGCGCTGGTTTGCCGTGTATACGCTCCACAAAAGGGAAAAACTGGTGTCAAAACGCCTGCAGGAAAGGGGCATCACAGCCTATGTACCCCTGCTTAAATATACGCGCCGCTATACCCGAAAGATCAAACACGTAGAATTGCCCCTGATTAACGGGTATGTGTTTGTAAATATTACCAAAAAGGATTATGTCCACGTACTGGAAACCCCCGACGTGCTACACTACGTGCGATTTAACCGGCAACTGGTGGCAATCCCCGACGCCGAAATCCATATCCTCCATCGCGTCACCGGCGAAGGCATCGAGGTGGACACCCAACCCCTCGACCAATTCCAACCCGGCGACGAGGTGGAGATTATCGCCGGCAATCTCACCGGACTGCGCGGCAAGTTACTCGAACAACAACACAAGAATTTTTTAATTGAATTGACGCACCTCGGCCTTTCGCTGCGCATCCAGGTGAATGCCAGGATGCTCATGAGGGCGAGGGGGTGAGGGGGCGATGTTTGATGTTTGATGTTTGATGCTGAATTTTTTATGTTTGATTTTGCGAAAGTCCCTGCGACTCTTCGACGGCGAAGCCGTGTGTTTTATTAGCAGTTAGCAATTAGGGCTTAGCAGTCAGCTCAAAGATCGCTCACTGCTAACTGCTAACTGCTAACTGCTAATAAAATGATCCACCCCACCGCAATAGTTGACGAAGGCGCCCAACTCGGCGAAGGTTGCAAAGTGTGGCACTTCTGCCACGTGATGCCCGGCGCTAAACTGGGCAAAGGCTGCAACCTCGGCCAAAACGTTTTCGTAGCCAACGGCGTCGTACTCGGCGACAATGTGAAAGTGCAGAATAACGTGTCGATTTACGAGGGCGTAACCTGTGAAGACGACGTTTTCCTGGGCCCCTCTATGGTGTTTACCAACGTGTACAACCCCCGCAGCGCCGTCAACCGCAAAAACGAATACCTGCCTACCCACGTGGGCAAAGGCGCTACCATCGGCGCCAACGCCACTATCGTGTGCGGCATTCGCATCGGCCAATATGCGTTTATCGGGGCCGGCGCCGTTGTCAACAAAGACGTGCCCGACCACGCCCTGGTCGTCGGCAACCCCTCCCGCCAAATCGGCTGGATGAGCCGCCACGGCGAACGCCTCCATTTCGACGCAGAAGGCCGCGCTACCTGCACCGGCAGCGGAGAACATTATCTTCTAATAAATAATCAGGTAACCCCCCTCCTCTAATTCACCCACGGCATTCATGCCGTGGAAAGGCCTCACAAGCATGAAAAACTTCGCCCTCATCGGCGCCGCCGGCTTCGTAGCACCCCGCCACATGCGCGCTATCAAAGACACCGGCAATAGGCTGCTCGCCGCCCACGACCGCAACGACTCCGTGGGCGTCATCGACTCCTATTTCCCCGATGCCGACTATTTTACCGAGTTCGAACGCTTCGACCGACACCTCGAAAAACTCAAACGCCAGGGCACTCCGGTCGACTTCGTGAGCGTGTGCTCGCCCAATTACCTGCACGACGCCCATATCCGCTTCGGACTCCGCCTCGGCGCCGACGTGATCTGCGAAAAACCCCTGGTACTCAACCCCTGGAACGTGGACGCCCTCCGCGAAATGGAACAGGAAACCAGCAAACGAATCTATACGATCCTCCAACTGCGTCTCCACCCTGCTATCATCGCCCTGCGCAACCGCATCCTCCAGGAACCCACCGAAAAAAAACACGATATCGACCTCACATATATCACCTCCCGCGGCAAATGGTATTACGCCAGCTGGAAGGGAGATATCAGCAAATCAGGCGGCATCGCTACCAATATCGGCATCCACTTCTTTGATATGCTGCACTGGATCTTCGGCGAGCTGCAAACAAATACGGTCCACCTCCACACCCACGACCGCGCCGCCGGTTTCCTCGAATTCGAACGCGCCCGCGTGCGCTGGTTCCTCAGCATTAACGCCGATACGCTGCCCTCAGAAATACGCGAAAAAGGCGGCCGCACCTACCGCTCCCTCACCATGGACAACCACGAAATTGAGTTCAGCGAAGGCTTTACCGACCTCCATACGCTTAGCTACCGCGATATTTTCGAAGGCCGCGGCTTCGGCCTCCAGGAAGCCGGCCACGCCGTGCAAATCGTCCACGATATCCGCGAGCAACAACCCCAAGGCCTCCAGGGCGATTATCACCCGCTGGCGGCACTGCCACAGACACAGCATCCGTTTAAGATCTAGGCAATCTCTGTTGTCGGTTGTCCGTTCTCTGTTCTCTGTTATCCGTTCCTTAACTTTGCCAGTTAAACATTAACAGAGAACAGAGAACAGAGAACAGAGAACAGGAACAGAGAACAGAGAACAGAGAACAGAGAACAGAGAACAGAGAACAGAGAACAGAGAACAGAGAACAGAGAACAGAGAACAGAGAACAGAGAACATGCTCCTCCTCCTCACCGGCACCGCAGGATTCATCGGCTTTCACCTGGCCAACAGGCTGATAGCCCGGGGAGACTACGTAGTAGGCCTCGACAGCATCAACGACTACTACGACACAGGCCTCAAATACGCCCGGCTCGAATACGCCGGCATACCCCGCGACGAGATTGAATACGGCAAACTCGTAAACAGCAGGGCACACTCCAACTACCGCTTCATCCAACTGAATTTAGAAGACCGTGAGGCGCTCCAACAGTTATTCGCCCAGGAGAAATTCGACGCCGTCGTCAACCTCGCCGCCCAGGCAGGCGTGCGCTACAGCCTCATCAACCCGCAAGCCTACCTCGACAGCAATATCACCGGCTTTCTCAATATACTGGAAGGCTGCCGCCACCACGGCGTCAAACACCTGGCCTATGCCAGCAGCTCGAGCGTGTACGGCCTCAACGAAAAAATGCCCTTCAGCACCCACGACAACGTAGACCACCCCATCTCGCTCTACGCAGCTTCCAAAAAAAGCAACGAACTGATGGCCCATACCTACAGCCACCTCTTCGGTTTGCCCACCACCGGACTGCGATTTTTTACGGTCTACGGCCCCTGGGGGCGCCCCGATATGGCGTTGTTTTTATTTACTAAAGCCATTTTGGCCAACAAACCCATACAGGTCTTCAACGAAGGCCGCATGATCCGCGACTTTACTTATATCGACGATATCGTAGAAGGCATCGTGCGGGTGATCGACAATCCCCCCGCCGGCAACCCCGACTGGAGCGGTATGCACCCCGACCCGGCTACCTCGCGAGCGCCTTACAAACTGTATAATATCGGCAACCAAAACCCCGTAAACCTACTCGATTTTATCAGGGCTATCGAAGATAAACTGGGCCGCCGGGCCGTCATGGAATTATTGCCGATGCAACCCGGCGATGTGGCCGCCACGTCAGCCGATGTGAGCGACCTGGCGAATGACCTGGGCTACCACCCCGCTACCCCCGTAAAAACCGGGATTGATAGATTTTTGGAGTGGTATTTGGAATATTATGCGTAGTTTTTTTCACCACGGAGTTACACGGAGTTTTCACGGAGTTTCACAGAGTGTGATTATAACCGAGTATTACGCGTTTTATACCATTTTTTAAGCTGAGCACGTTGAAATTAATAAGCAAGCCTAATTCACAACCAGTTAATTTTAAATAGGTTAGAACTTGCGCCGTATGAATTGGGTTTAACTCATCAACAGCTTTTAATTCTAAAACAATGCTCTCTTCAACTAAAAAATCAATTCGATATCCTATATCTTGTTCAACACCTTTATAAATTAGTGGAATCGCCTTCTGTTTTTGAACAGTAAGCCCAGCCTGCATTAATTCATAAAATAAACATGCTTCGTAGGCGCTTTCAAGCAACCCGGGACCAAGTATTGAATGCACTTTCATAGCGCACCCAATAATCACTTGCGTTAATTCATTGTTTTTCATGTTGGCAAAATTTTGGAATTAATAAAAAAAACTCCGTGTAACTCCGTGAAAACTCCGTGTAACTCCGTGGTTAAATAACCCGTGCCAAGTTACACCCCCCAATCCCAATACCCCCTGAAATGGGGCACCAAAAAACACCACATGCTCTCCATTTTCAATAAAAAAACCACCCCAACCCTCGACTACGCCGTCCTCGGCCTCGACCTGCACAGCCACCTCGTGCCAGGCATCGACGACGGCGCCGACAGCCCCGAAACCGCCGTAGCCCTCATCCGCCAATTGATAGACATGGGCTACCAACGCCTCTACACCACCCCCCATGTGATGTCGGACCTCTACCCCAATAACCCCGACTCTATCAGCGACGGGCTCTCCAGGCTAAAGCAAGCCCTCCAACAAGCCGGCATACAAATAGAAATCGACGCCGCCGCCGAATATTACATGGACGATACCTTCGAACACCTCATTACCGAAGACCACGAACTACTCACCCTGCCCGGCAACCGGGTACTCGTGGAAATGTCGTTTGTGTCGGCCCCGCCGGGCCTGTTTCACTATATCTTCCGCCTCCAGACCAAAGGCTACCAGCCCGTGCTGGCACACCCCGAACGCTATCTGTTTCTGAAAAAGAACTTCTCCCAATACGAGCGCCTCAAAGAATACGGCTGCGAATTCCAACTCAACCTCTTGTCGCTAATCGGCCACTACGGCCAACCCATACAAGAAACAGCCCACAAACTCCTCAAAAACAATATGATAGATTTTATCGGCACCGACCTGCACCACCAGCGCCACGCCGAATTGCTCCAAAAAGCCCTCGCGGATAAGATGGTGCAGCGATATCTGAGCCAATATCCTTTCAAGAATACAGAGCTGATGGCCGTGATGGGAGGGTGAGAGAGTGGGAGGGTGAGAGGGTGAGTTGTTTCTTGAACTACAAAGAAAAAATCCCACCCTCCCACCCTCCCACTCTCCCACCCTCTCCCCCTCCTCTCTCTGCCATCCTCGTAATTCCCGGTTCATGCAAAAATACATTGCCATCCTCGTCGGCCTTCTTCTCATGCAAAGCTGCGTGCAACACCGCGAGCTGATCAACTTCAACGAAGGCGCTGAATTCCCGGCGGGGCCCACGGCCATCCCCCTGCCGCCCCCGGCCACCATACAGCCCGACGACCTGCTCGATATCCGCGTATTTATCTCGGGACTCGACCCCGTAAGCGCCGTGGCGCCGTTTAATATTGCCGGCGCCGCCTCAGGTCCCATGATCAACAATGCCGCCAACGGCTTCCTCGTCGACGACAAAGGTTTTATCAACTACCCCGGCATCGGCGAATTGACCATAAGCGGCCTCACGATAGAAGCCGCCCGCGATACGATCAAAAATCGCCTGCGCGCTTATCTCAACGACCCCATCGTCAATATCCGCTTTCTCAATTTCAGATATACCATACTGGGCGAGGTGAAATCCCCCAATACTTTTACCGCCCCCAGCGACCGCGTCACTATACTCGAAGCCCTCGGCGTAGCCGGCGACCTTACCCAGTACGCCAACCGCACGAATATCCTGGTAGTCCGCGAGCAAAACGGCCAACGCGAATTCGGCCGCCTCAACCTCCACGACCGCCGCATTTTTATGTCGCCCTATTTCTACCTCCGCCAAAATGACGTGATCTACGTAGAACCCATCCCCGAACGCGTAGGCACGGTCAGCGACCGCTTTGTGCGGGTATTACCCTATATCAGCGCCGGCTTCACGGTGATCAACCTGATTGTGATTCTTACGCAGTTGAATAGGAAATGAGGTTGTAGGTTGTAGGTTGTAGGTTGTAGGTTTTTTATTGACTTGTCCTGAAATACGTTGCCCTAAAAAAGTAACGTAAAACATGGGACAAGACAAAAAAACGCAATTAGAAATTCGCCAAAGGCGTATCTTTA
>JABWBR010000132.1 GCA_013360405.1 Saprospiraceae bacterium | reverse complement strand
CGAACTGCTGTTATTTTACCATGACGGTCAATGGTATCTTGTAAAAGGCTGATGTTTTTTAAAGTAACCATGCCTTCTCCGTCGTTTGCAGACATATCAATTCTGGAAAAAAGCGCTTTATCAGAGTAGATGTATTCGCCATGCTCATTGGGCTCTTCTCTTCGAGAAACCACACAGTGTATCAAGAGATATTTGTCCATACCCTGAGGCAAGGCTAAAATCACTTGCGGATAAGGTAGCCCATTGTCCGCCCACTCATCCGTATATGGATCAGGATTCAGCCCCATCCCATTTTCCATCGGCTCATGCAGATAGTTAGCCACATAAATCCCGTTGGTGTAAAACAATAGATTCCCTTGAGCATCGCAGATGCTGGTATTGGCGGCCTCGAAGTCCATTTCTCTTTCGTCTAAAACAGCTATCGGAGGCTGGAAATTGAAATCTATGATTTCCCCTCCAAACTGGGGATTGCCAAACGACATACCAAATCCCAATACCCAGATGTAATCGCGCTTTTCACGCTGAAAGAAGGTCTGTCCTTCCAATGTAGTAGTCAATTCTAATATTGTTACAATTATATAGCACCTGAACATAGCCCGACAATTAATACGGCGTCACTTTGCCTATGAAGGCAAAGCGATGCCGTAGATGAACAATTACTTCATGATCACAATCCGCACTACTTGTCGGTTGATGCTCATTCCGCTTAGTTCCAGCAGATATATGCCGTTGTTCAGACTACCGGCATCAAGCGTTATCGTTTGCCCATCGTGGGCACTCCCTACCGGATAGGTCAATAACACCCTGCCGTGCATATCCAGCAGCCTGATCATTCCCGGTTTTGCGTTGGCGATTTCAACCTGAATGCTATTGCGGGTTGGATTAGGATACACCCTCAAAATACCCTCCCGGGCCAGTAGCTCCTCCAGGCTCGTGATCTCTCCCAATTGTATCGTATCGCATACGGTATCACTCCCCGTCAAATTGCTAGCAGTAAGGCATACAATATAAGC
The DNA here is from genome assembly GCA_013360405.1 of Saprospiraceae bacterium. GTDB lineage: Bacteria > Bacteroidota > Bacteroidia > Chitinophagales > Saprospiraceae > JABWBR01. The sequence continues at coordinate 5,229 of JABWBR010000132.1, read as the reverse complement.
GCCGCTTTGGGCATAGCTATGCACCGGATGCCGCTGGGTAGAGGTGGCCCCATCGCCGAAATCCCAATACCACCCGGTAGCAAAAAACGAACCGTCGAAAAACTCGATGGCTAAAGCCGCGCTATCGGCTGTGTACTCAAAAGCGGCAGTGGGCGCCGGGTTGTCTATACCCAGCGTATCGCAGGGGCTGCCGTCCATTGGCCCCAGGCCGTAGTAGGGGAAGTTGGGGATGGTGCGGAAGTTGCGGGTGGGGAGTTTTATACCATTGAATTCAAAGTTCGAACTTATTCCCTTTTTATTAGGATTGTGAATAACATGCAAGGAATCTCGAGTCCCACAAGGGCCAATGATGATTTTACCATTAGGGGCAAGTTGTGCAAGAAAAAAACAGGTAATAGCATCGGGAAAATCCAGCATACTCCCTACAACTATTTTGGAAGCGGAAATATCTCCTGCGTCCAGATCAAATTGATAAGTAAATCGAGTAGAGGTTATATACAAAAATCGAGAGTTTTCAGAAAAAGCCAGTCCCCCTGCAATAGCAGTATCCCGGTAGGTAAACTGCACCGGGCTGCTAAAGGTGCCCGTACAGCGGTCAAAATCGTATATGTCCACATACTGATCCTGGCCCAAACGATACAAGTTAAGTCGCGCATATTTGGCGCCGTCGGGAGAAAAAGCGGCCTGGCCCAGGCCGGAGGGTATGGTATCCCCTATGGTTTGCAGGCCGTAGTTGAGGATGGTATCAGGAGTGACAAGAAGTCGGTAGAATCCATTAGAATCATTTTCAGGCACAACTATCCACCAGTCGCGGCCATTGGCATGGCGAACGGCGGTGAGTTTGCCATTATCCAGTGTGTCTTGAACCAGTACTTGATTTTTTTCCAGAACGATGCTAGCCCCATTATTGCCAGACATATTTATCCTGGAATAGTACAATTTTAGTGACAACACCCTGTATCCATATAGATTTGTCGTATCTGATATGGTATCAATAGGCAAGTGAAAAAGAAAATATTCATTAGTATCACCCGGATTTGGGATACTTAACAAGGTTTGAGGATAACGCACGCCATCTTCCGCCCAATCAGAGGAAAACGGCCCAGCATCAAGTTGCATCCCATTCTCTATCGGTTCATGGAGGTAATTAGCCACATAAATCCCGTTGGTGTAAAACAGCAGATTGCCCTGGGCGTCGCAGATGCTGGTTGCTGCTGCTTCAAAATTCATATCGCGGTATTCGTAAGCTACAGTTGGGGGGGTAGAGTTAAAGTCTATTCGTGTGCCACCGAAGCCTGGAACCTGGGCGCTGCTTGCATAACCCAAGAGCCAGATGTAGTCCCTTTTTTCGCGTTGGAAAAAGGATTGAGCAGGTAATGAGGCAGCTATCGCCAATATTATTGTAATTGTAAGTATCCTGAACATAACCAGAAAATTAATACGGCATTAGAGGCTGTCTCAAAAGACGGCAAAGTTCATAGAAAAATTGGTCAAGAGTCCGTAACTTTCTAACATGGAAGAGAGGAAAGAATGCAAGCCTAGCCAAAAGCGACACAACCAGGTGACCTTCAAGCCATACGTGCAGAACCAAGCCTGGCTCTTCCCCCCGACGCTGGGGGATCTTATTCCCGCTGACCACATCTGCCGCCTGGTCAGCAATGCCATAGACGGGATGGATCTGGAGCCCATCCTTAACACCTACAATGGAGGGGGCAGCAGTAACTACCACCCGCGGATGATGCTCAAGGCCCTGGTATATGGCTATGTGGACAAGAAGTACTCCTCCCGGGCCATCGAAACGGCCACCAAGGAGAACATCTGCTACATGTGGCTGTGCGGCATGCAGCAGCCGGACCACAACACGCTGAACCGTTTCCGCAACTCCCAGCTCAGGCAAACGGTCAAGGATGTGTTCACCCAGATACTGGCCATGCTGGTGGAACAGGGTTACGTCCGGTTGTCAGAGTACTACGTTGACGGCACCAAGATGGAGTCGGTAGCCGGACGCTACACCTTCGTGTGGGCCAAGAACGTGGAACGGTACAAAGGCGCCTTGCTGGACAAGATAGCGTGCATTATAGAACAGATTGAGGCTGCCAACGAGCAGGCAGAGGTCGAAGCGGCGAAAAAGGAAGCCCAAGTCCCCCGGCCTGCCGTCAGCGACAGCGAGGCCCTCAAGGAGACCATCGAGGAGTTGAACAAAAAGCTCAAAGAACAGCTGGGGAAAAACAAAAAGATGGCCGGGGAATTGGACAAGCTCATGTGGGAACACCTGCCCAAACTCATGGACTATGAACAACAGGAGAGGCTGCTCGACGGGCGCAGTTCCTACTCCAAGACCGACCCGGATGCCACGTTTATGCGCACCAAGGATGACCACTTGGGCTCAGGGCAGTTGAAGCCCTGTTACAACATTATGGCGGGCACCGAAAACCAGTTCATCCTCAACTACACCGTGCATCAGACCCCCTCGGACATGGCTGCTTTCATAGGTCACATGGACGACACCCTGGGAATGCTGGAAAAAGCAGCGCTTCCCAAGCCCAAACGTGCCGGTGGCGACGCAGGCTTCGGCAGCGAGGAAAACTATGAGTACCTGGAGGAAAAAGACATAGAAGCTTACCTGAAATACCCAGGCTACTACCAGGAACAAACACAGAAACGTAAGGACGACGCTTTTCACAGCAGCAACCTCTACTATAATAAAGAGGACGACTACTACCTCTGCCCAATGGGGCAGCACATGACTCTCCGGAGCACCGTCACAGAAAAGACAAGCACCGGGTACGAACACCAGGTCCATTATTACCAGGCCCAACGATGCGAGGGCTGCCCGTTACGGGGGATGTGCCACTCGGCCAAGACCGACCGGAGACTGAAAGTCAACCACTGCTCGAGCGCCTATCGCCAGGAGGCAAAAAACAGACTTGATTCCCTACGGGGCATCCGGATGCGAAGCCAACGGGGTGTAGACATCGAACCTGTTTTTGGCCACATCAAGCAGTGCCGCCACTTCCGCCGCTTCCTGCTCACAGGTCTCGACGGGGTGGCCACAGAAACCGGGCTGCTCGCCGTCGCACACAACCTGAAAAAATGGTGGGTCAAACAGTGCAAGCATGGGGGGATTGTGCCCCTTTGGCCCGCCGATGAGGCAAAATGTGTTCAAATAGAAGCAAAAAGCGGCCAAATACCCCGGTTTTTTGAAAAAATCAGGGCTTAAAACCCCTTCTTTTGACTTTTGACCAATTTTTCAATGAACTTGGTATCTGGGCTATCTATCATGGTTCTCAGCAGAACCGACCCGGATACCCTGATTGAATTTTACTTTTGAGACAGCCTCCAATGCCGTAGATGAACGATTACTTCATGATCACAATCCGCACTACTTGTCGGTTGATGTTCATTCCGCTTAGTTCCAGCAGATATATGCCGTTGTTCAGGCTACTTATATCAATGGTGAGATTTTGCCCCAAAGGCGCTTCCCCTGCTTGCTGTGACAGCAATACTCGGCCGTACATATCCAGCAAGGCGATGGTTACCGGGGTAGAATTAGCGATGTCTATCTGTAGCACATTCCTCGCCGGGTTGGGGTAAACTCTGACATTCAAAGAGGAGACATAAGGGGAGTATGTTCCGGTTGTTATTACCTCTATCCATTCGCAATGGGTATCGCTGTTGTTGGCATTACTTACGGTGAGGCATACCTGATAAATGCCGGGCACAACATACAGGTGTACTGGGTTTTGTTGGGTACTGCCTGCTGTACCATCGCCGAAGTCCCACTGCCACTGCGTTGGAGCAAACAGGCTATAATCCCAAAAAGTTACCTCAAGAGCCTGCTCCTGATGCCTGAATGCAGCCTGCGGATGATTATCTATGCCCAAGGTATCGCAGGGGCTGCCGTCTAATGGGCCGAGATCGTAGCAGGGGTGATTGGGGATGGAACGCCCAAGAAAATGACTGAATGTCAACGCCTCTTTTTCAAAATTGCAGGCTGTCCCGGCAGCATTGGGATTGTGGATGATGTGCAAGGCTTTAATGGTGTAACCTGATATATATACCTTCTGGTCAGGCCCCAATTGCGCCAGCGCAAAGTCCGTTTCTCCCGACACGGGCGGTACAGCAGTAATGACTGTTTTTGAAGCTTCAATGTCTTGAGCTTGCAAATCATATTGATACACATAGCGATCCGATGATACGTATAAAAAACGTGAATTTGGTGAAAAAGCCACCCCCCCATGTAAAGAAGTATCTCTATATACTATATGTATAGCGTTTGAAAGCAATCCGTTACATCTATCAAAATTATATACATCAAGATAAACATCCTGCCCTATTTTATGTGAATTTAGTTTTGCATATCTGGCGCCATCCGGAGAAAAAACAGCCTGACCGATTCCCGAAGGGATGGAATCCCCCACACTTTGTATGGATAATTCAGAAATGCCCTGAGGATGTAGCAAAAAACGATGGTAGGTATTGGCAAAATAATTAAAAACAATGATCCACCAGTCGCGACCATTAGCGTGACGGACAGCGGTGATCTGGCCAAAACTTAAGGTATCGTTGACGAGTAAACTATTTTTTTCTAATATAGAATCGGCTCCCTCCCCAGAATTGATAGTAACAACTGAATAATAAAGGGGAAATACTTTTGATATATTGTCATATATGTCTATTCCAGTGAAAAGATATTCAATTCTCCCGTGAAATAAATAATATATGCTATTACTTTCAGACAAAGGCAGTAATAAGGCTCCTTGACATAAAGGCTGCCCATAAGGCACCCAATCATTCGTCATCACCCCTGGGTTGAGCCCCTCGCCGTTTTCCAGTATTTCATGGTTGCCATTCATCACCACAAATCCGTTGGTGTAAAAAAGCAGGTTGCCGGCCGTATCGCATATTCCGGCATTGGTTATGTCTATACTCATGGTTCCAGGGCGTTCGTGTGTGGAAACGGGGGTGTCGTTGAAGTCAAGCCAGTTATTCTTTCCATTCAACTGAATGGTGGTATCATAACCAAACATCCAGACATAGTCTCGTTTTTCACGAAAAAAAGGTTGCTGGGCAGTTATGCTTTCCGATAGCAGAATAAACAGTAGTAGGAAAATAATATATCTCATTATATATGCGAATTAGGGGTTGAAAACCCACAAAGCCAAGGCAGCAGCGATTTTGCCAAAGATGTGGATAATTAACCCATTATAAGAACGAACTTTTGAGGCG
>JABWBR010000131.1 GCA_013360405.1 Saprospiraceae bacterium | reverse complement strand
TGCCGAAATTTACCAAAATCGCCAATCCCTACTTTTTTTATGAACAATTTGATGCTTTTTTTTATCTTAATCCTTCGTACACCCCTAATCCGCAATCCGCAATCCGCAATCCGCAATCCGAAATCCGAAATCCGAAATCGTTAGCTTCTGCTAAAGAAAAAGTCTTTCTGCTTCGTACAGAAATTGGCGTAAGAAGACTGCAGGGCGTGTTCGATAACGAGCTCGTCCATTTGCAGGTGTTTGATACGGGCTACCTGAGGGTTTTCGCCGGAGGCGGGGTACAAGTAGAGGGTTTGGCCGTCGTCGGAGAGCGACCAGGAGCCATTTTCCACTAATACTACATCAGTGCCTCCCATCTTTTTGGTATACGTGCCATCTGCCTGGAAAGAAAAGAGTAGAAAAGCTCTTTCAACCTGCTGATAGTTCGTTTTACCGTTTGCATCTGCGGTAACTACATCGAAAGGATATAGCGAATTCTCCCACTTGCCCACCAGGTTGGCTTCTGCGCGTTTTACTGCGGCAGGTTTGGGTGCGGCAGGTTTGGTAGCTGTTGACGAATCATTGCCGGTAGAGGGGGTATCGCAGCAAGGCGCGCTATCGGGCAGCATGTTTTGCTGATACAATTGCATACTGTGGAGTGCGGGTAATGACAGGCATAACCAAAGCACAAAAAAGAACAAGCGTTTCATCTTTCAAATTTTTTAGGCTCTTTTTGGCTGTCCGCAGACAACAATGGCCAGAGTCGGGTTCAATAATCGGTACAAAACAATCGTGTTATATTTACTTGGGGGTTAAACTTGGGTGATATTTTCGTTAAGTTTGTACCTGCTGTTTTTTACTTAATGACACAAAGTTGACGAGATGGCTGCACGTATGCATCTTTTTTTGATGATCGTGCGATATTTCTCGACCAACGCAAGGGCAAATATAATTTCAAATTACCATTATCAAACGACTGAAACAAAATAAAGTTTTGTTAAAATGCTGTTAAAAACGCGGGGTATCGTTTTTCGCACCCTCAAATACGCTGAATCGAGCATTATCGCCGATATATATACGGAGGACAAGGGGCTTCGCAAATACATTTTTAACAGTGTGCGAAAAGCCAAATCGCGCATTTCCCCGAGCGTTTTGCAAGTGATGTCGCTGGTCGACCTGGTAGCTTATGAGCGGGAGGATCGCGACCTGAACCGGGTAAAGGAGATTCAGCCGGCTTACGTATACCATACTATACCCTTTGACGTAAAAAAAGGGGCGGTGGGTTTGTTTATGGCCGAAATTATTCGCAAAACCATCCGCGAGGAAGAAGAAAACAGGCCCTTGTTTTCCTTTATCTACGACAACTTTTGCCATCTCGACCAAACAACGCATTCTATTGCCAACGCACACCTGTATTTTATGCTCGAGTTCAGCGCCTATCTGGGCTTTTTGCCCGGTGGCGAAGCAAACAAGCAAACGCCTTTTTTTGACCTGAGCGAGGGGGTTTTCGTATCCCAAATCCCATCGCACCTGTATTACCTCGACGAGCGACACAGCATTTTGTTACACTACCTGTTGCATGCTTCACCCGAAACGCATCACGAATTGAAGCTAACAAGAGAAGAGCGCCGCCATTTATTGCAGCATTTGCTCGACTATTACCGGCTGCATATCGAAAATTTTCCGGACATCCATGCGCACCAAATCCTGTTTGAAGTGTTAAATTGAACAAGAGATTTTTTATTTTTGGTTCCGAATTCAAGGCATCATGGACAAATACCAATTCAAAACAAATATCAACTGCGGCAACTGCGTGCGCAGCGTAACGGGTTTTCTCAATGAAGTAAAGGGTATTTCACATTGGGAGGTGGATACCCAAAATCCTGACAAGATACTCACGGTAGAAGGCGACCTGGCGGTGGAAGCCGTTATTGAAGCAGTGGAAGAAGCCGGTTTTGACATCGCCGCAATTCCAGCTTGACTTCTTTTTAAATCTAACCCATATGTGGAGTAAGATAAGCGCCTGGATTCTCAAAACACTGGGATGGCGGTTTCAAATCGAAACTTACCCCTTGCCTCCCAAATACATAATAGCCGTAGTACCGCATACCTCTAACCTGGATTTTCCTATGGGTTTGCTGATTCGCAGCGCTTTGAAAGAGGACATCAAATTTATCGGCAAGGATTCTCTCTTTAAATTTCCATTGGGTATTATATTTAGATGGCTGGGCGGTTATCCGGTTGACCGCAGCAAGCGCAACAATTTTGTGGATGGCGTGGTGGATATTTTTAATAAAAAAGACGAATTTAAAGTGAGTATCGCACCCGAAGGCACCCGGCGCAAAGTAAACTCCCTGAAAACCGGATTTTATTATATAGCCAAAGGGGCCCACGTTCCTATTTTATTGTGCAAGTTTGACTATGGCCACAAAATCATCGGCATCAGCGCTCCTTTTTTTCCTACCGACGACGTCGACGCCGATTTTGCGTTTATCGACAACTATTTCAGGGGCGTTCGCGGCAGAATTCCCCAAAATAGCTATTTGTACAGTAGTTGACGCTTTACCCGCTTTTCCCTTCTTATCTTTGTATTTGCAATAAGCAATTATTGTATATACAACCATCTGTTCGGATTTTTTGACAAATAAAAGCGTGCCCATGTTAAACATCAGGGGCGCTTCGTTGTCAGAGAATCCGAATTGTTTTTTACCATTTTAATGCTTACATCATTCACCAAAACCTGAATTCTTATGAAATTTGTGTACACGCTGTTTATAGCCGTTTTGGCTGGTTTTTTATTGCTCAATAATGCAGCGGGACCGGGCCTCGTGCAGGGGGAAGACCGTACGGGGTCGCCATTGAGCTCGGGAAGTTGCGGACAGGCGGGATGCCATTCGCAGGGTTCCTTCTCGCCTTCTATCTCGGTAGAATTGCTGGATGAAGGCAACCCTGTTACGCAATACGAACCGGGTGAAAGCTACGATTTGAAAGTTACCGTTACCGCAGGAACAGGCACGCCGCCCCGATATGGTTTTCAAGCTGTTGCATTGACAGGCGCGGGCAATACCGGCGCGGGCACTTTCGGTTCGGCGCCTGCCGGATTTCGGACTATTGACATTAATAACCGCACTTATGCTGAGCACGCCTCTCCGCGTACAAATAATACCTTTACTATCGAGTGGACTGCTCCAGACACAGGCGAGGTTCGCTTTTACGCTGCCGGCATTGCCGCCAATGCCAACGGAAGCAATAATGGCGATGGCGCCGCTACGCTTGGTTCGCCGCTGGTCATTACGCGAGCTTCGGTGAGCGCGTTTACGCCGGGAGCATTATTACGCCGGCTTGCAATAGCGCCCAATCCGGTTGAAAATATACTAACTCTTCGCGCGCACAGCGACCAGTCGGGTGAATACCTCCTTCGAATAGCATCACTTGGCGGCCAGGTATTGCACCAAAGCCGTCTGGACTTTCAGTCGGGCGAAAATATGCATACCGTCGACGTGAACCGGCTTCCGGCGGGCGTCTATGTGCTGCAAATCACGGATGGCGATAAGGTGTCGTCAACGAAATTTCTAAAACGATAATGGATGTCGATTGCGTTTTTGTTGCTTTCAGCCCGGGGTTTAAACCTCGGGCTGAAAGCAACAAAAACGCAATCGGGCCTCCTCCTGGTTACCGGTCTGACCGGTTAAACACCGGCGGTCGCTTTTCCAGGAAGGCTTGCACCCCTTCCTGGAAATCCTCCGTCTGACCGGCGCGCACCTGCCATTCCTCTTCTGCTTTGAGTTGTTGCGACAGGTTATTGGTCAGAGACTGGTTGAGCACGTGTTTGGTGTAGGCCAGACCGAGGGAGGGCATTGCAGCCAGTTGGGCGGCCATTTTCAGCGCTTCCGTTTCCAGTGTGTCATCAGGAAAAACCTTGTAGATCATGCCCATAGCGACTGCATCGGCGGCGCTGACGCGTTCGGCCAGCATCATGAGGGCCGTGGCGCGTTGCAGTCCGATGAGGCGAGGCAGAAAAAACGTGCCGCCGCTATCGGGTATCAGTCCGATTTTGCTGAAAGCCTGCAAAAAAGAGGCCGACTCGGCGGCTATCGTAATATCACAGCACAAAGCTATGTTGGCGCCGGCGCCGGCAGCCACGCCGTTCACCGCGCAAATCACCGGTTTTTCAATCTGCCGGATGCGTTCGATGACCGGATTATAGTGTTCGGCCAGAATAGCGTACATCGAGGGGCCGTTTTCCGCCACCACCTCTGCGAGGTCTTGTCCGGCAGAAAAAGCTTTGCCGTTGCCTGTGAGCAAAATGGCCCGCACCGTTTTGTCGGCGCGGCACGTATCGAGCGCCGCCTGCAGGGCAAGCGCCATTTCGCGGTTAAAACTATTGTACACCTTGGGCCTGTTGAGTCGTATTACCGCCACGCCCTGCTGAATATCTATCAAGATAGAAGGTTCCACGTTGAATGGGATTTGTTGGTTAGGGATACTGGTTTTTGCCGCAATATCTGAAAAAACACCCAAAAGCGCAGCCCGTTTGCCCGAAAAGCGTCAGGAAAAATGCCATTTGGCTGGGAATTTTTTACGAAATTTGCGCCTTCATTTTTTTAGAGTTGAAAAATCACAGCACATGTCACAACAAGGCGATCTGTTTAGGAAGCTTGTTTCGCACTGTAAAGAATATGGATTTATTTATCAATCGAGCGAGATATATGATGGTTTGAGCGCTGTATACGACTATGGACCATACGGCGTTGAACTCAAAAACAATATCAAGGATTACTGGTGGCGCGCCATGGTGCAGATGCATGAAAACATAGTGGGCATCGACTCCGCTATTTTTATGCACCCCAAAACCTGGAAAGCTTCGGGCCACGTCGATGCGTTTAACGACCCCCTTATCGACAACAAGGACAGCAAAAAACGCTATCGCGCCGACCAACTCGTGGAGGGTTACATGGATAAGCTCGAAGACAAAATCGAAAAAGAGGTAGAAAAAGCCCGCAAGCGTTTTGGCGAATCTTTTAACGAAGAACTCTTCCGCGACACCAACGAGCGCGTAGTGAAATACCGCGAGGAATACGAAATGGTTCGCCAACGCCTGGCCACCTCTATGGGGCAGGGCGACCTGGTCGACCTGAAAAACCTCATCGACGAGCTCGAAATTGCCGACCCCGATACCGGATCGCGCAACTGGACGGAGGTGCGCCAGTTCAACCTGATGTTTTCTACCCAATTGGGCAATATTGCCGGCGAGGAAGGCAAATTGTACCTCCGGCCCGAAACGGCACAGGGTATTTTTGTCAATTTTTTAAACGTACAAAAAACCACCCGCCAGAAAATCCCCTTCGGCATCGCCCAAATCGGCAAGGCTTTCCGCAATGAAATCGTGGCCAGGCAATTTATCTTCCGCATGCGCGAATTCGAACAAATGGAGATGCAGTTTTTCCTGCGCCCAGGCGAAGAGCTCAAGTGGTACGAATATTGGAAAGAAGCCCGCATGAAGTGGCACCTGGCGATCGGTACGCCCGCTTCCAAACTGCGCTTTAAAGACCACGACAACCTGGCCCACTACGCCAATGCAGCCGTTGACGTGCAATTCGAGTTTCCCTTCGGATTCAAAGAACTCGAGGGCATCCACTCGCGCACCGATTTCGACCTGGGCAGCCACCAGTCGCTCTCGGGCAAAAAAATGCAGTATTTTGATCCCGATCTCAACGAGAGCTACGTGCCGTATGTAGTAGAGACCTCCATCGGCTGCGACCGCATGTTCCTCGCTATGCTCAGTGAAGCCCTGGTAGAAGAAACCGTACCCGATGCACAGGGTGAAGACGCTTCGCGCGTGGTGCTCAAATTGCACCCGGCGCTGGCGCCCGTCAAATGCGCCGTGTTGCCGCTGGTGCGCAATAAAGAAGAATTGCCCGCCAAAGCGCGCGAGGTGTTCAATAAACTCAAGCTGTCGTTCCTTTGTCAATACGACGAAAAAGACGCCATCGGACGCCGCTACCGCCGCCAGGACGCTATCGGCACGCCTTACTGCGTCACCGTCGATTTTCAGACACTCGAAGATAATACGGTTACCATTCGCGAACGCGATACTATGCTGCAAGAACGCATTCCAATCGACCGCATCGAAGAGATTGTGCTGAAGCGCGTGGATATGAAGAATTTACTTGTGGGGTAGAACTTTGTTCTCTGTTCTCTGTTCTCTGTTCTCTGTTCTCTGTTCTCTGTTCTCTGTTCTCTGTTCTCTGTTCTCTGTTCTCTGTTCTCTGTTCTCTGTTCT
>JABWBR010000005.1 GCA_013360405.1 Saprospiraceae bacterium | reverse complement strand
GGGCATATTCAGCTTGATTTTTTTGGAGGTAATAATTATGAACAATTACAATTTCAGAATAATTGATGTGTCTATTTGTTGTTTTTAAATTTTAATATTAAAACATACATGTCATTGTGCTTATTTTATCTCTCAACAAAACACACTACAAAACTAATGCTGTTTATCCTTAAAGTCAATACCTCGATCCGGGTATTTTTTGTGCCATATATGTATCCATTAATTCTTCTCTTCTTTTTCATCATCCATATACCCCGGGTTCGTAATTTTGAATCGGCTAAATAAAGACATACCATGAAAAAAATCGGCATCACCGGAGGCATCGGCAGCGGAAAAACCACTGTTTGCCGTTTATTTGAAACGTTGGGCATTCCCGTCTACTATGCCGATGAGCGCGCTAAATGGCTCATGAGCCACGATATAAAGCTGGTGGCTGCTATAAAAGAGTTATTCGGCTCCGATGCTTATACGATGGAAGGCGAGTTAAACCGAAAATACCTGGCGCAACTTGCTTTTAACGACCGCAGCCTGCTCCAGCGGCTCAATGCCATCGTGCATCCTGCCGTTTTTGAAGACGGGGAGCGATGGTTTCAGCAACAAGGCCATGTGCCCTACGCGCTAAAGGAAGCGGCGCTGATATACGAAAGTGGCGGGTATTCACAACTCGACGGCGTTATAGTGGTCACAGCGCCCGAATCGCTGCGGATACAGCGGGTGGTGGCACGCGACAATAGCACGGAGGAAGAAGTGGCGGCAAGAATAAATCAGCAAATGCCGGAAGCAGAAAAAGTAGCGCGCGCCGATTACGTCATTAACAACGATGGCGAACATCCGTTAATCCCGCAAGTAATGGCCATACATCAACGGCTGAGCGCTGCTTTGTAGGTTTCGAGACAACGCGCCCGGGCCATTTGATGATCAACCATCGGCGCGGGATAGGCGGCACTCCCCCACTCCTGCACCCATTGCCTGACGTATAAGAAGTCTTTGTCGAACTTTTGCTGCTGTGCAGTAGGGTTAAAAACCCGGAAATAAGGCGCTGCATCGGTGCCGCAACCCGCAGCCCACTGCCAGCCGCCGTTGTTGCTAGCCAAATCGAAATCGAGCAGCTTCGAAGCAAAATAAGCCTCTCCCCAGCGCCAATCGATTAACAGGTGTTTGGTTAGAAAACTCGCCGTAATCATACGCACCCGGTTGTGCATATAACCTGTCTCATTGAGTTCACGCATACCCGCATCTACGATGGGATACCCGGTGCGCCCCTCACACCAGCGCCTAAATTCCTCTTCATCGTTGCGCCATTGAATCCGGTCGTATTCCGGCCGGAAAGCCCGGGTCACTACCTGCGGAAAGTGATATAAAATCTGGGCATAAAAGTCGCGCCAGATCAGTTCATTGACATACACTTGATTGAGCTCAAGCGCGCGTTGCGCTTTTTCGCGAATGCTAATCGTGCCAAAGCGAAAATGGATGCCCAGCCGGGAGGTGCCCTCGATAGCCGGGAAGTCGCGGGTTTTGTCGTAGTTTTTAATCAGGCCCTGGCTTACTGATTTAGGCGGAATGGAAAGGCCGGAAGCCCAAAATCCTATGTCGGCCAGTGTGGGCAAGGCCGGCAGGTCGGGCTGTTGTATAAACCCTTGAAAATATGGAGCGGAATCAAAAGGCTGCAAGGCATGGGGTGTGGCGTGTAGTATAGCGCTCCATTTGCGGCTATACGGGGTAAAAACCGTATAGGGTGAACCGTCGTCTTTTATTACTTCATTTTTTTCAAAAATGACATGGTCTTTGAAGCCGGCAAATGGAATACCGGATTCCCGGAGTAATTCGCTGACGGAGCGGTCTCGTTCGAGCGCATACGGTTCATAATCGCTATTAGTAAAAACCGCTTTTACGGGAAAAGCCTGCAGCAATTGACGCCAGACATCAATTGGACGGCCGTATTTGACCAGCATACCGCTGCCCAGGTCACGCAATTGCTTATCCATTCGGGTAAGTTCCTGGTGAATAAACGACACCCGGGCATCGCTGCGGTCGGTCAGGCTATCGAGGATATCGGCATCCAAAATAAACAGGGGTAATACCGGTAGACCTGATTTAAGGGCATGGAGCAGCCCAGCATTGTCGTGCAGGCGCAAGTCGCGGCGAAACCAAAAAACGGCAATTTCTTGTTCCATAAAAGGTGTATCTGGAGACAAAACAGGGCGTCCCACAAGCCGTTGACTTGTGGGACGCCCTGTATAAACTGCAAACCGAGCTTATTGTTTAAAATAAGAGGTTTCGTTTTTGCCGCCTCCGTTTACCACTTCAAAGCGTTTTTTGAACTCGTTAGATTTTTCAAAATCGTCTTTGCGGGCAAATATTTCCTTCAATGCAATCAGGGTATTGACATCGTTAGGATTGAGTGATTCTGCTTTTTGGAAATAGGGCAAAGCTTTATCGAATTGGCCTTCAATTTCCTTGTGCATGGTGTCGTATTTGCGCTGGCCCTCTTTGCTAAGGTCGTTGGCGAGTGCATTGAGGTCTTTCGACATAGTAGCGGCCTTATTATAATACAAAGCGCCAATGCTATAAATGGCATCCAGGAAATTGGGTTCTTTCGACAGTGCCTGGTTGTAATAATCGAAAGCGCTGTTAAAATATTCGTCGGCTTTAGCCGTATTGCCTGCTGCATATTCGCGCTGGTAGAGGTTATCATACACGTTACCCAGCGTAGAATATAGCGAAATGTTGTTCGGTTCTTTTTCGATAGCCATTTTCAACTCGGTGATCAACTCGTCGAGTTTATTCAGGCGCAGGTAGTGGTTAATTTCGGCAAACAGCAGAGAAATGTCGTCGGGGTATTTTTTGCGACCCGTTTCCAGATATTTGTACGCATCCTCGATATTTTCCTCTGCTTTGATCTTATAGAGTGCCTCGTAGATAGCGGGTTTATCGTAGTTGCCGGCGTACAACTTCTCAAAATACGGCTTCGCATCCGCCACTTTTTCGGCATTCAAGCCGGCAAGTCCGGTGATATACATCTGATCATTAAGCGCTTCGGGCGTATTGAGCGAACTTTCTTCTTCGTTGGCCTTCAGGATATCGTGTACTTTGAGCACTTCCTGGAAGTCGCTGAAAGCCAGCGCGTAGTTTTTGTCTTCGTAAGCAAAAATGCCGAGGTTGTACAAATGAGATTGAGCTGCCTGGAGGCCTTTCAAAGCGTCTTTTTTCTCATACTTCTTTTCGGAGATTTCTAAAGCTTTTTGAAAAGCCGCACTGGCTTGCAGAGCGGGCTGCTCTACTTTGGGCAGATCCTCTAATTTACCCAGGCCCAGTTGGCGAACTGTGACAATCTGGGTAGCAATTTCATTGTAGATTTCGCCTTTCGTTTGCCAGGTTTTGCCCATCACGCTAGTCTCAGGGCCGGCTGCGGCGACATCAATAGCGGTGACGGCCTCCTGTAGTTTGGATTTATTTTGAGTGGGATCAAGGTTGTAGGCGCCCATGGCTTTGCCTGCATCCCTGAGTGCTTTCTTGGCATCCTCTTGTGCCGTCAGCGTCCCGGAGAGAAACACCATGACAGACAGACCGAAGATCAACTTTTTCATAATGCTGAGTTTGATTATAGAAGTAAGTTACAAAGTTTTAGACGTAATAAAACGAAAATGACACGTCAAAATAGCTATTCATTGTGTCAATATTTCGTTAAAATCAGGCCTCGGGGGTTTGTTCCGGTTCCGAACCCGGAGCTTCTTCTGTTTCTGCTTCTTCTACGGCAGATTGCTTAAGCACGGTTACATCCGCAATTTCCTCGTCATCATCCAGCCTGATCACGCGAACGCCCTGGGTAGCGCGTCCCATTACTCTGATATCCGAGACCGGCATACGAATAACGATACCGGATTTAGTAGTGATCATCAGGTCGTCGTCTTCTACTACCGATTTGATAGCAATAACAGCGCCCGTCTTGTCGGTTACCTGCATGGTTTTGACGCCTTTGCCACCGCGACCGGTGAGTCGGTAATCGTCTATATCGGAGCGTTTGCCGTTGCCTTTTTCAGAGACAACCAGGATGGTCGACTCTTTATCATCGGGGGCCACACACACCATACCTACCACTTCATTATTACCGCCGTCGTTGAGCGTAACGCCTATAACGCCCGCAGCGGAGCGGCCCATAGCGCGCACTTTGGATTCGTTGAAGCGAATCGCGTTGCCATTGCGCGTAGCGATAAAAATTTCGTGTGCGCCGCTTGTGAGGCGAGCTTCCAGCAACTGGTCGTCTTCGTTAATCGTGATAGCGATAATACCGCCGGCTCTTGGGCGTGAAAAAGCCTCGACTGCGGTTTTCTTGACCATACCGCGACGGGTACAGAACATAATAAAATGGTTGTCAAGAAACTCTTTATCCGTCAAATCTTTCACAATAATATAAGCCCTGATCTTATCTTCTTTGGGTAGCGAAAGAATATTCTGGATAACGCGTCCGCTCGACGTTTTGCTGGCTTCGGGTATTTCATACGCGCGCAGCCAGTAGCATTTGCCCTGCTCGGTGAACAGCAGCAGATAATTGTGGTTGCTGGCTACAAAGAGGTGTTCAATAAAGTCGGCATCACGCGTTTTGCTACCCTGTGAGCCGCGACCTCCTCTGCCCTGCGTGCGGTATTCTGCAACAGGTGTGCGCTTGATATAGCCTAAGTGAGAGATCGTGATGGCCACATCTTCATCCTTAATCAGGTCTTCAATACTGATATCGCCGTCAGAATAGCTGATTTCGGTGCGGCGAGCGTCGCCGTATTTTTCCTTTATATCGAGTAATTCTTGTTTGACCACCTCGCGCTGAAGGGCTTCACTAGCGAGAATTTCGCGCAATTCGTGAATGCGGCGCTGGATCTCGTCGTATTCCTCCTGGATCTTATCGCGTTCCAGGCCGGTAAGGCGCTGCAGGCGCATTTCGAGGATAGCCTTGGCCTGTTCTTCAGAGAGGACATTACCTTCGAGGACGGGGAATTCGTCGGTGCTAGCCTCGTCGATAAGCGTGCGGAATTTTTCCCAAAACAGGTCGAGGTCGCTGATAAATCCGCCTTGCATAAGTCCCTCACGGGCTTCATCCGGGTTTTTCGAGGCCCTGATCAGTTCGATAACCGCGTCAATATAATCAAGTGCGACAAGTAAGCCCGCCAGGATATGCGCGCGGGAAAGTGCTTTTTTCAAGTCAAATTTAGCCCGGCGCACGATGACCTCGATACGGAACTTGATAAATTCCGTAATCATATCCTTTAGCGATAGGGTCATGGGTCTTCCATTGACCAACGCTATATTATTAACGCCATAAGAAGATTGCAGCGGCGTATATTTATAGAGTTGGCTCAAAATCACGTTTGCCAGGGCGTCGCGTTTTACCTCCACTACTACGCGAACGCCGTTGCGGTCTGATTCATCCCTGACATCGCTGATCCCTTCAATTCTTTTTTCATTGACCAGATCGGCGATTTTAGCCACTAGCGATGCCTTATTAACCTGGTAGGGGATTTCAGTGATAATAATAACCTCGCGGCCGTTGTCATCCTGGATTTCCGCTCTACCGCGCACCACTACTCGCCCCCTGCCGGTATGGAAAGCCTCTTTGATGCCCTGATAGTCATAGATTATGCCGCCGGTAGGAAAATCAGGCGCTTTGATAAACTCCATCAGCTCCTCGATCGTAATTTCGGGGTTGTTTACCGTGGCTACGATGCCGTCAACTACCTCAGTGAGGTTGTGGGGCATCATATTGGTGGCCATACCTACGGCGATACCCGAGGCGCCGTTCACCAACAAATTGGGGAGTCTGGCGGGAAGTACGGTAGGCTCTTCCAGTGAATCGTCGAAGTTCAGTGTAAAATCGACGGTATCCTTATTAATATCGGCCAGCATTTCGTCGCTGATGCGATTGAGGCGCGCCTCAGTGTAACGCATAGCTGCGGGGCTGTCGCCGTCCATAGAGCCGAAGTTGCCCTGGCCGTCCACCAGCGGATAGCGCAGCGACCAGTCCTGGGCCATGCGCACCATCGTGTCGTATACCGAAGCATCGCCGTGCGGGTGGTATTTACCCAGCACCTCCCCTACTATTCTGGCTGATTTCTTGTGTGCTTTACCATAGCCAAGCCCTAATTCCGACATGCCGTAAAGCACTCGGCGGTGAACCGGTTTTAGCCCGTCTCTCACGTCCGGCAGAGCCCGCGATACAATGACTGACATAGAGTAGTCAATGTAAGCCGACTTCATTTGTTCCTCAATATTAACGGGAATAATTCGCTGATCAGATGACATGTATAATCGTCGTGTTTAGTCTCTCAAAAAGACGGCCAAAGATACGGAAAACTACTGGTATTGACTAATAACATCAGTCATTTTCATTCAATGATTTGATATACGCATATAGTTTTAGTACTTTTACATGCGAAACACTTAACAAAGCAACTATGAAGAAAATCTACACGTTATTCGCTGCGCTTGTATGGAGTGCGGGGCTTTACAGCCAGGGCTGTGTGGGTAGTTTTACCCTTACTACGCAAACACAAGTGGACGCTTTTGCCTGCACATCGACAACCGGAAACCTGATAATCGAGAGTGCTGCCATTGATCCCATCCTGAATCTGGATGGACTTGCCGGTCTTACGCACGTGGGGGGTAGTTTAATCATCAGGGACAACGCCCTGCTCACCGATTTTGACGGATTAAACATGCTGCAAACCATTGGCGGCAACCTCCTCTTCGAAGCCAATCCATTTTTGTTGCATCTTGACGATTTTCTCTCCATCATTGCGGTAGGAGGAAACCTTACCATTGTAGACAATCCGCTGTTGATCGATGTAAACGGCCTGATCAATCTGAGCAATTTTGATGGAAATCTTTCTATTCAAAGAAACGATATCCTTCAAAACATCGACGGCTTGCTGAGTTTAAATGGGCTGATTGGCGCCGTGACCATTGCTGATAATCCATTACTCAGCGATATCCTCGGGTTGTTCGGAATCACTCAATTAACCGGGGCGCTAAATATTCGATTTTTACCGCTGATCACTGATTTAACAGGTCTGGATAACATAACCAGCGTGGGCGGTAGCGTACTCATTCAACAACTCGCGACACTTGACAACCTGGACGCACTGGCCGGCCTGACCACCATAGGGGGAGGTTTGACTATCAGAAACAACAATGCCTTACTTGACGCTACCGCACTAGGCGCACTCACCTCGCTGGGAGGTGGACTTACATTTCTAAACAATCTCAATTTGGCCAACAATGCCATTGATCTGAGCGGTCTGACGGGCCCCCTCAACGGAGACTTACAGATCATCAACAATGACGCGATGATTAACATCGATTTTCTGAGCGGCATTACAGCGGTGAACGGCAACCTGGTTATCAGAAACAACAACCTGATTTTCAATATAGACGGCATTACCAACATCACTGATATCTCTGGCGGACTAGAAATCACCGGTAATCCCAACCTGCTGGATTGCACAGGTAGTTGTACCGCCATTAATAATATGGGCGTAGTAGGCGCATTAATCGTTTCGGGCAACGCGGGTTGTCCCGACGCACCTACCCTAGAGGCTGTTTGTCTGGTATTGCCCATAGAACTTGCCTACTTTCGCGGAGAAGCACAGGACGACCGAATCGTGTTATCCTGGCTGACGCTTACCGAATCAAACAATTCCGGGTTTGAAATACAACGCAGTGAAAACGGCCGTGACTACAAAACCATCCATTGGGCTGAGGGCCTGGGCACTAGCACATCATCTCAATATTATTCCTATACAGATACAGAGGTAGAAAAAGGTATCAACTACTTTTACCGGCTCTATCAGCTTGATTTTGACGGCACGGGTACTTATTCCAACTGGATAGCCGTGCAACTTCCTGTAGCACAAGTGCAGGTGGAAGAATTTTTCCCCAACCCTGCCCATTCAACTACGGCATGTTATATCAACTCTCCCTCCGATGATATTGTTAATATTGAAATCATTGCTGCTAATGGAGTTGTGCAACGGCAAGATCAACAATACATTACAGCAGGCAGGCAGATGATTGAACTGGATTGCAGCGGCCTGGCAGCCGGTTTTTACCTCGTACGCATTACATTAAACAATATATCTTTTAACACAAAACTAAGCATTTCAAATCCCAATTAATCATATAAAGGCATTATATTTGTCCTCCCGAATATCAGCCGATGGCCGGTATTCGGGAGCATAGCTCCAACTAACCTGGTATTTAGCGTATACCTCCCATAAAACCCTCATTATAAGCAAATTATCTCCCTGGAATCCAACAGCTTTAGTGCTCCCCCAAGTAAAGAGAAAGCGCAATGCCAATTTATTTAATACAAGAAAGAAACTACTAATTATGCAAGACAAAATGGTTCGTATCGGCGTCTTTTACGACGGCAATTATTTCCTACACGTAAGCAATTTCTACAACTACGATCACCCTCGAAAAAAGCGCGTAAGTATTTCCGGTCTTCACGAATTTATTCGCAACCAGATTGCCGAAGAAGAGCGCACTGACGTGAGGTTGTGTCAAATTGTAGATGCGCATTATTTCAGGGGCAGGCTAAATGCACAAGAGGCGGCTCAACGGGGCGATACCTTGTATTGGGATCGCGTGTTTGACGACATCCTGATGTCAGTAGGCGTCACTACGCACTATCTTCCGGTAAAAAGTATTTTCGGGAGGCGCGAAGAAAAAGGGATTGATGTATGGCTGGCTTTAGAAGCCTACGAACAGGCATTCTACAAGCGATTTGACGTGATCGTCCTGATAGCTTCTGATGGCGACTATGTACCGCTGGTGCGCAAACTCAATACCATCGGCACGCGTGTAATGGTATTGAGCTGGGATTTCGAATACACCACCGAAGCCGGCAAGCGAATGATAACGCGTACCTCACAGGATCTCCTGGAAGAAGTCAGTTATCCCGTAGCCATGCACGAAATTATTGACAACAGGCTAAAGCGCAACGATCCGCTTATCAACAATATTTTCGTACAGACAGAAAGCCGCAAACAGCCCATTATTGTAGAGGAAATTGACGAAGACACCAAGATCAGCGAGGTGTTAAGCCTGAAAAATGGATTCGGCTTCATCAAATACCCGAACAACAACCTCTTCTTTCACTATTCAAGCGTAGTAGACAGTGATTTCAACGACTTAAAAGAAGGCGACAGGGTCTCTTTTGTTGTTGGTAAAAATGACGAGGGGCAAAATATTGCTACTAATGTAAAAGTATTGGAGCCCTCCGATGACGTGCCTGTAGACGAAGAAGAGTACTTGTAGAGTTGAAAACTGTTTTTATCAGCCGGGCTCTCACATCAGAAAGTCCTTTTTATTTGCTGCTTACGCAAAAAGGAATGAAAGTTACGGGCGTCACTCTTGTTCAATTGACGCCCGTAACCTACCCTGCCGTTCCGGCAGCAGACTGGTTATTTTTTTATAGCAAAAATGGCGTCGCATTTTTTTTCTCACAGCTTCAGCCTGCTGACCAGGCTAAAGTCGGGTCAATGAACCTGGCCGCATATGGAGAAGCCACTGCGGACGCTATTCGGGAGGCTGGATATTCAGTTGCGTTTACAGGAACGGGCGATGCGGCGAGCACTGCGCCTGTATTTTTGAAGCTTGCTGAGGGGAAAACCGTAATATTTGCACGAGCCTCGAATTCTCGCCACGCACTTCTCCCCTATCAATCCCCGCAGATAAAATATTTAGACTTAATCGTGTATGAAAATACCCCCGTTACATCCGTGAATATTCCACTTACTGATTATGCGGTGCTAACTAGTCCCATCAATGCGATTTCGTATCTAAAAAATGTAACGCCACAGCCCTTTCAGCGTTATATAGCCATTGGCAGCACGACAGCAAAAGCGCTCAGTGATGCCGGCATTAGTGAAGTTATCACAGCAGCATTTCCTTCAGAGCTAGTATTGGCTAAGACCATTCTCGAATTAGAAGACGATAAAAATCCTAATTGATGATCAGAATAAGTATAGCAGTGGCCTTTATTGCCTTATTTGGCGCGTGTCGCAACGAAAGCCAACAAGAACTGCGCGAATTTGATGCATTTTACCAGCGCTTCATGAGTGATAGCCTGTTTCAAATGGAGCATATCGTATTTCCACTGGAGGGATTGCCCGACAACGCCGATAGTGTCACCATCAGTAGTAATACATTCCGCTGGGAGCGCGACAATTGGGTTATGCACAGGCGTTTCGACCCTCAGAACAGCGGGTTTATACTCGAATTTATTCCCTTTGGCGACAATCTAATGGTGGAAAAAATAGTGCACAGAACAGGAGAATACGGCATGATCAGGCGATTTGCCAAACTCGAAAATGAGTGGAACCTTATTTATTACGCGGGATTAAACCGAATGCAACCCAAACCTGCCGCTAACGAAAAATCCAGCGAAGGCTTGGATATTGAAGGCGGCTTTCAGGAAGAATAGCTGGTTTATAAGCCCTTTAGCTCTACCACTAATTTTGAGAGTGTGTTTTTTGCATCGCCGAATAACATGCGGTTTTTCGCGTGAAAAAACAAGGGGTTTTCAATGCCCGCATAGCCGGCGTTCATACTGCGTTTGAGTACGATCACGTGTTTGGCGTTCCAGACCTGCAACACGGGCATACCGTATATTGGGCTGGAGGGGTCGTTCTCAGCCGCTGGATTTACCACGTCATTAGCGCCCACAATTACGGCCACATCAGCTTGGGAAAGCGCATTATTGGAATCATCCAAATCGAGAAGTTTAGGATAAGGAACATCAGCTTCTGCCAGCAACACATTCATGTGCCCCGGCATGCGGCCTGCAACCGGGTGAATGGCGTATTTTACGTCAACGCCGTTTTCACTGAGCAGGTCGTCTATTTCTTTGCACACCTTTTGGGCCTGCGCCACTGCCAAGCCGTATCCCGGCACAAAAATGACCGATTTGGAGTAATTCAGCAGAATGGCGGCATCGTTAAGGCTAACCTCTTTAACGGTCTGGTCGCCGCCTGCTTTACCGCCGGCGGCCGCGGAGCTTCCCCCAAAGCCGCCTATCAATACGTTAAAGAGCGAGCGATTCATCGCCTTACACATCATCACCGTAAGAATCGTGCCCGAGGCGCCCACCAGGATACCGCCTACAAGCATAAACTGGTTGTGGTATATAATACCGGCTGTAGCCGCCGAAATACCCGAAAAAGAGTTCAACAGTGAAATAACTACCGGCATATCTGCACCTCCGATGGGGACTACAAACGAGGCGCCATAGACTAGACAAAGAAGCGTAAAGGCATACACCTCCGTCATGGAGGTTGTTTCATTTTTAAAAAACAGCATCGTACCCCATACCACGGCCGCCAGTAAAAATAGCTGATTGACCAACTGATGCCGGGGCAGCAGCAATTTATTATCGCCCAGCCTGCCATCCAATTTTAGATAAGCCAGCATACTACCCGTGAAAGTTACGCCTCCAATCAGCAGGGTAGCCAGCGTAATCGACCATTGTCCGCCGGCAATCGGCAGACCTGTGTCGAGGCCTCTCTCTCCTTCTACAATAGCCAACAACACAGCACAAGCGCCCCCAAAGCCGTTAAAGACGGACACAAGCTGGGGCATGGCGGTCATTTTCACCTTATGAGAAGTAACCGTTCCGATCACGCCTCCAATAGCTAATCCGCTAAGAATCCAGATATAATTGTTGGCAGCGCCGGGAATAGGCATTGTCATAGCAGCAATGATAGCCAATCCCATCCCCACCCCCGCGATCAGGTTACCCTTTCGCGCAGAATCAGGTGAACTCAGCAGGCGCAGTCCCCATACAAATCCTACCGCGCCCAACATATATGCTAATTCGATGTAAAAATTGATTGCCATGTCGTGATTACTTAGTCGTTTTTTTACGTTTAAACATTTCCAGCATGCGGTTGGTCACGGCAAAGCCGCCCAGTGCATTAATCATCCCCAAAATCACTCCGATCAACCCCAGGACAAGGCCAACGTAGTCGCCGGGTTCAGTTTGGCGTATCAATATTATGGCGCCAATAATAACAACGCCGCTGATAGCATTAGCCCCCGACATCAGTGGGGTGTGCAGCACCGTAGGCACTTTAGAAATAACCTCAAAACCAAGTATGATAGTAAAAATCAAGAGGTAAATGAGGAGCAGATTGCCATTAAAAAATTGGTAGATCGTTTCCATATAGTATAGCAGGCTAAGTTTATGTGGTGGCTGTGAAAAAAGCACTTTTAATGATCTCGTTATTGAGATCGAGTTGGATTTCTCCTTTCACCACAATGAGCTTGAGCAAATTGAGCACATTATTACTAAACAGGAAGCTTGCATCCTGGGGTGCAGTGGCAGCCAGGTTGGAATCCCCCAGAATGATTACGCCGTGATGAACGATAGTTTTCCCATTTTGGGTTACCTCGCAATTGCCGCCCTGAGAAGCAGCCAGGTCGACAACCACCGCCCCCCGCTTCATTTTTTCTACGGTGTCTTTGGTGAGCAATACCGGGGCCTTAGCGCCTCTAACCTGTGCGGTTGTAATCACCACGTCGGCTTTGCTAGCCCGGGTTTGTACCTCGGCGCGCTGGCGACTCAGAAACTCTTCTGATTGTGCCACGGCATAACCGCCGGCGCCGGTATCGTCTTTGGCGCCGGGCACCTCTACAAAACGAGCGCCAAGGCTTTCTACTTCTTCCTTTGCAGCCTGGCGGGTGTCAAAAGCTTCTACCTGGGCGCCCAGGCGGCGGGCGGTAGCAATAGCCTGAAGCCCGGCAACACCCGCGCCTAATACCAATACCTTGGCGGGCTTGATACTGCCGGCGGCAGTGATCATCATCGGGAAATAACGGGGGAGCAATCGGGCAGCTTCCAGTACGGCCTTGTAGCCCGCAATGGCCGCCATAGACGATAACACGTCCATCGATTGAGCCAGGGTTGTGCGGGGCACCATATCCATGCTTATCGCCCGCAATTGCATGCCCTGCAAGCGGGGCTTGACGGTGTCGTCAAGATAGGGTTGGAATAGGGAGACCACGATGGTATCGGGTCTAAGTTGCTTGAGGTCTTCTTCAGGAAGGGGTTGGATACTAACCAAAATGTCTGATTTGGTGAGCACCTCCGTTCTGCTTAGCAATTGGCAATTATCGGTATAATCCTCGTCGCCGTAACTTGCATCGGCGCCTGCGCCCCGTTCTACCAGTAAGGTAGCTCCCAGTTGTGATAGTTTAGCGCCTATTTCGGGGGTCATAGCCACCCTATTGTCATTTTTTTCTTTAACAACACCAATATGAACCATGATATGTAAATCGGTTAAATGCTGTAAAAACAGTTCGTGTAGACAATCAATCAGATACCAAAGCCAGCTTAAAGTCAGTGCTGACTGCCAGGCGCGTGATATTTTTGATGCCGTAATATCTCAAATCCGCTATTTCTTCCCAATCCTGGTCGGAATAACGGTCGTATTTGTACAATTTAGAACCGCGTCCCATCAAAAAAGAGCCGTCGGGTAATACGGCGAAATCCTCACAGCCCGTCAGGGTATTGATAATTTTCTTAGACTCGCCGCCCGATCTGCTTAGGAATTTTTCCATCAGCAGCCAGTCTCCCGATGTTGATTTCTGCACATAGGCGAGGTTGCCATTGGGCATACGCATAAAACAACGCCCAACATTGGTAGCAAAAGGCGACACATCGTCGGTGCGGGTATCGCAGATAGCCAGATAATTGCCTTTGTCCAAACCAAAAACAACCACGCGCTGGGCGTCAAGCCAGTGATAATATCCTATATCCTTAAGATATTTAAACACGGGTTTGCCGTTGGTGAGGCGATCAATAGGGAATTGCCAAAGGCGAAGCAGGGTATCTCGGCCGTTAATCTCCTGGCGGATTGCAGAAAACGAATAATAATCGGGCACCCTGGCTGCAGAAAACTCGCCGTCGGGCGTTTCGGTCACTTTCGTTTTTGTTTTTTTATCTAAATCGAACAGATAAAGATCGGTTTGGTCATCGCCGTACATCTGCACGGTGAGATATAGCTCGTTATTTGAGAAAAAAGCGGGTTGGTTGTTATAACCTCTGGCGTTGAAAGCAGTCAGGAAGCGCGGTTTAGTCAGTTTGTATAACGTGTCGGACGCTTTTCTGACATCAAACAGAAATACATTTGACCGTGGGGTTTGTGCCTGTAACGAAACACAAACGCATATCAACGAAAAGATAACAGCTATTCTTTGCATAGCTTACACATTTAGCTTAGGGCGATAAAATTAGTACAACATTGTCGTTGTGCAAATATTATTGGTAGGCATTTTGATTTTTCTTTTTCCATGCCTCGACCATCAGGATATCCTTGTCGTAGTTAGCCATGCCATCGTGCAATCCCTGTGATTTGAGATAGGCGTCGTAGGTGTGGTCGCGGATTTTGGGCGCTATATCCGGATAAGCCAACAAATTTTTGTTGATCGCCTCAAGATCAGCGATCATACCCGGCGGCAACCCAGCCCTGAACAAAGCATACGCATCAGGTTCTTTTATTTTAAAATAAATAGCCAGCGAACGCCAGTAAGACAATCTGCCCATATAGGCAATAGCGGGATCGGTAGACTGTCGGCAGGCTACATACCCCCAGAAATTGCAGGCGCCTTCTTCTGCTATTCCGTACCCGTGCGCCATTTCGTGGGCCATAGTGTGGGGCCATTGCAGCGTGTGTAATCCTGCATCGATTTGACCTTGCCCGGTAAGCGGGAAATACAACCCCGCCGAGCTAAACCGCAGAAAGATGCCTTTGGGATAAAGGGTAAACACCCGCATGCGCCCGCTTACCGGATAACCGTGCTGTTCTAACACCCGGGTAAGTAATATACGCAGGAGGTTCTCCAACTCCACTTTAGTCAGGTGCAGATCCAAGGCATTTTGTGAAGCGCCGGGTATGCGGGCCCGCAGTGCGATCAAATCGCTTGTCTCCTCCTCCAGGGCTTGCTTAATATCCTTATACACAGGTTGCCGGAGCTCCAGGCCCAATTGCCGTTCAACGGGGATGCGGCCGTAGTTAAATCCCCACATCCACATAAACAGCACGAGGATGCCTGCCATCCAGGCGGCAACAAACCATATAGTATGCCATAGCCCGGTTTTCCATTGAGGATAGACGCGCCAAATGCGCCTAATTGAAAAAGCAGCGTAAGCCAGTAAAAAGGCAATACAAACATATATCCAGGGAAACGGAAACCAGCCCAGGGTATAATCAATGACCGGGCGGATAAACTGAAACAGCCCTCTGCTGTAATAATCTTCAATCCACTGCGGCCTGTTATTCAGGCTCCAGCGCAAAAAAAACGTAAATACTCCGAGCCCTATCCAAACCAAGCGGCCTTTTGTCATGTTAATAAATCGTTTGCATGTGACGGCTAAGGTAAGCTATCGTCAGAAGAATGTCTTTAAGCGGACAAGAAAATGCAAACAAGCGTTATATTTGCAACCCGTTTAGGTCAATTAGTGTTTCAACAACAAAGTAATCAACCAAAATAAATCTTTCAGCAATGGCTTTTGAAATCACGGATACAAACTTCCAAGAGCGTGTCCTCCAAAACAACGGTGTAACGGTAATCGATTTTTGGGCAGAATGGTGCGGCCCCTGCCGTATGATCGGTCCTATCATCGAGGAATTAGCTCACGAATACGATGGCAAAGCGCTTATAGGCAAACTGGATGTGGATAACAATCCGGAAGTTTCCATGAAATACGGCATCCGAAGTATTCCTACGATTCTCATACTGAAGAACGGCGAAGTAGTCGACAAACATGTAGGTACGACTTCCAAGCAGGCTCTCGCAAATAAAATCGAAGCGCATCTTTGATGCGATAGATAAAAGCAGTTAAATTGAGCCCTTATCACGGCAATAGGCCTGATAAGGGTTCATTATATCTATTAAGCTGGTTGCTCCATGAACAGAACAATAGAACAAAATTCGCTGCGCAGCTTCGGCAATCTCGAATTGCTAGCCCGCCAGGTGGTAGAAGGGTTCATCATAGGCTTGCACAAAAGTCCATTCCACGGCTTCTCCGTCGAATTTGCCGAACACAGGTTGTACAACGCCGGGGAGAGCACTAAAAATATCGACTGGAAAGTATACGCCCGTACGGACAAGCTTTTCACCAAGCGATTCGAGGAAGAGACCAACCTGCGTTGCCAAATCGTAATCGATGCTTCTTCCTCTATGTTTTTTCCTGAGGTAACCGACAAAAGCCCTGCATTTATAAACAAAATCCGATTCTCTGCCCTGGCCGGCGCTTCATTGATGAATTTGTTTCTCAAACAAAGGGATGCTTTCGGGCTGACGCTTTTTGACGAAAACGTATATACGCATACGCGCTGCAAGACGAGTACAGCCCATTATCAGCTCATGCTGAACTACCTGGAGCAGATGGTGCAAAAGCCTCAATTGGAACGGCCTACCGCCGCCGCAAAAGCCCTGCATCAAATTGCCGACAGCATCCACAAACGTTCGCTGGTAATCGTATTCAGCGATATGTTCGAATCGTCGGAAAGCAACGAACAGCTTTTTTCTGCGCTACAACACCTCAAACACAACAAACACGAGGTGATTCTTTTTCACGTGGTTGACAAATCCAAAGAAATGGATTTTGACTACGACAACCGGCCCTACCTTTTTATCGATATGGAATCGGGCGAGCGGGTAAGGCTGCAACCCAACCAGGTAAAACCCTACTATCGCGAACAGGTAGCCAAATATACCGAACAGCTCAAGTACAAGTGCCTCCAATATCGAATTGATTTCGTAGAAGCTGATATTAATAAAGGCTTCCAGCAAATCCTGCAGGCTTATCTGGTCAAGCGCAGCAGAATGAACGCCTGATTCATCAAATGTAAAACCTATCGCTTTATGATCAATCTATCTGCCATCTCCACGCTTCCGCCTTCTTCTGTCGATAAAGACGATATCGAAAAGGCTACGGACGACTATGTAGAGCGCCTGGGCGACTTGCAAAAAGTGCTTAGGGCGGAGCAAAAACACGCCGTGCTGGTGGTTTTTCAAGGCATGGATGGCAGTGGCAAAGATGGCGCGGTGAAAAAAGTCTTCAAAGATTGCCACCCCGACGGAATCAGCACCTACTCTTTCAAAAAACCTACCGACGAAGAGTTTGCCCACGATTTTCTATGGCGCGTGCACAAGCAAGCTCCCATACGTGGACATATCAAAATATTTAACCGCTCTCATTACGAAGACGTACTCATTCAGCGGGTGCATAAGTGGATAGACGAAGACCGCGCCGACAAACGCATGGCTGCCATCAATTCATTTGAACAATTGCTCGCTTTTGACAACCATACCGTAGTCCTTAAATTTTACCTGCACCTTTCTAAAAAACAACAAGCCCTTGAACTTCAAGAGCGCCTCGACGATCCGGAAAAAAACTGGAAGCACAACGCCAACGACTGGAAAGAAAGGGAACTCTGGGATGATTACATGCGTTGTTACGAAGATGCCATCAATAAAAGCGCCATTCCGTGGACTATCGTGCCCGTAGATGAGCGGTGGTATCGCGATTATATAGTATCAAAAACAATGGTTGAGGCGCTTGAAAGCCTCCACATGAAATATCCCAGGATTAGCAAATAAGTTATGAGCGAAAAACTGAGAATTGACAAGTGGCTGTGGAGCGTTCGAATATACAAATCGCGCACCCTGGCCACCGAGGCATGCAAAGAAGGTAAAGTCAAACTCAACGGCCTGGTGGTCAAACCCGCCCAAGTAGTTCAGGAAAACGACCAGATTGGCGTTCGCAAAAATGGCTTCGATCTACAATTTCAAGTACTCAAACTCATTCATACCCGCGTTGGGGCGCCGATCGCCCAAACCTGCTACGTCGATATTACCCCCGAAGAAGAGCGCAATAAATACAACGCCTGGTATATCGGTAAAAGTGGCGTAGAACGCCGCGACAAAGGCGCCGGACGCCCTACGAAGAAGGACAGGCGCGTGATAGACGAATTCAAGACGGATTATTACGACGATTTTGTTGATTGACCTGCAGTACAGCCGCATAATTTTGCGGCTCTATCTGGCGAAATTCGGCGCTACCACGAGATCCTTACTGCCCGGCGTATACACATAAAACCCTTCTCCAGATTTAGCCCCCAGTTTGCCCGCAGTTACCATATTAACCAACAATGGACAGGGGGCGTATTTGGGCTGGCCAAATCCGTGATACAACACATTCAAAATAGACAAACAGACGTCGAGGCCGATAAAATCAGCCAGTTGCAGCGGGCCCATCGGATGCGCCATGCCCAGTTTCATGACCGTATCAATTTCCTCCACACCGGCTACGCCTTCGTGCAGCGTGATGATCGCTTCGTTGATCATAGGCATGAGGATTCGGTTGGCCACAAAGCCTGGATAATCATTTACCTCAACCGGTGATTTGCCCAGTTTGCGAGACAAATCCATGATTTGAGACGCGACCTCATCGGTCGTAGCATATCCTCTGATTACTTCAACCAGTTTCATTACCGGCACCGGGTTCATAAAGTGCATACCGATGACTTGTCCGGGACGTTTTGTGGCTGCTGCTATTTTAGTAATAGAAATAGAAGAAGTATTAGTAGCCAAAATAGCCTTGGCCGGCGCGAATTCGTCCATTTGGCCAAAAATCCGCAATTTGAGTTCCTGGTTTTCCGTGGCGGCTTCTACTACCAGGTCGGCCTTCGAAACGCCCTTTTGCAGGTCAGAAAATGTAGTAATGCGTTCCAGCGTATCGGCTTTGTCTTTGGGGCTGATCGTCTCTTTTTTGATCATCCGGTCCAGGTTGGCGCCGATGGTAAGCATAGCTTTTTCGAGCGCTGCAGGAGATACGTCAACCAAAGCGACTTCAAAACCTTGCTGGGCAAAAACGTGAGCAATGCCATTGCCCATGGTACCCGCGCCTATGACGGTAATATTTTTCATAATTCCGGTTTTATTTGTTGCCCGCGAAATTATTAAATATACCTCTTATTTTTGCCATGCAATTCCATGTAACATGTATAAAGCTTTGTTATTCGTATTATGCGTATTCGCGAGCACAGGTGCAGCTTATTCGCAACCATTTTACCCAAATGACATGATACCGAAAAAAGAGATACTGGATAGTATGGTCAATGAATACCTCCAGTTGTCGGGTACTGTGGGTATGTCGGTAGCTATTGCCGGTAGGGAAACGCTCTATTATTCAGGCGAATTTGGATATGCCAACAAAGAAAAAGGGGAGAGGGTGAATCCTTTTACACTTTTCCGGATTGCCAGTGTGTCTAAGATTCTCACCGGCTCGCTGCTGGCCGTAATGGTTGATAAGGGCATCATAGACCTGGACAAGCCCATCAATTCATATCTTCAAAAACCTGTACCCTATGGCGATGTCATCACTGCCCGTATGCTGGCCACTCACACTGCGGGAATACGACACTACCAGGATAACGACTTTCGGCTAAAAAATATTGATGGCAAGCGCTACACTACACTCGAAAGCGCGTTGGGCATTTTTATCAAGGACCCCTTGGTGGCGCCTCCCGGCGAACTTTACAATTACACCAGCTACGGCTATACCCTGCTGGGAGTTGTCATGGAAGCCGCCTCAGGCAGACCTTTCCTGAGAACCATGCACAACATGCTCGAAGCATTGGACATGTGCCACACAGAACCTAATCATCCCGATTCGCTGATTACCGATGACTCTCAATTATACAGCATAAACAAAAGCGGGGCTGCGGTAAGGCAAAAGATCCTACGCCCAAGCTATAAATGGCCGGGTGGAGGATATTTGTCTAATGCGCTTGATTTGGCCAAATTTGGACAGCACCATCTGCGCAAATCCTTCTTATCGGAAAAAGGATTTGAAGTACTCTTTACCCGCAATAAAACGAATAAAGGCGATACGCTGGGCATCGGTCTGGGTTGGATCATTGCACAGGACTCCTGGAACCGTCGTGTTTTTTTCCACAACGGCAGCCAAACCGGAG
This sequence comes from Saprospiraceae bacterium, assembly GCA_013360405.1. Taxonomy (GTDB): domain Bacteria; phylum Bacteroidota; class Bacteroidia; order Chitinophagales; family Saprospiraceae; genus JABWBR01. The sequence goes on along the minus strand of JABWBR010000005.1, from coordinate 76,535 downwards.
GGCGCTCTGTGTTGATGGTATACCCCGATGAAGGCCTGACTATTGCCGTTTTATCCAATACAACCAATCAGCCCATCCTCATCGAAGGGTTTGCCAGCAGTCTGATCGACGTGTTACTGCAACAGGAAGCTCCTTTGGCAAGCGAAGACAGCCTGGCTTTATCCGGGACTTACGACTATATCCTTGAAGAAAAAAATATGCCCCCACGAGGGGAAATCATCATCAATACCAACGGAGATAAAAGCAGTTTACACGGCGCCGTTGTTCCCCTTCCCAGTTCTGCCCCTTCCCGATTACCCATTAAGGCACTGCATTGGCATGGGCAAACGCTCGAGGGTAAAATAATAGCAAAAGAAGGAATACTCCCCATCTTGCTTCACCGGGATGAGGTGGGCAATTTGTCGGGGCAACTATTCCTACACGACAAACAAGAGCCCAAAGTCGTGCCGGTATGGCTGAAAAAAAAGGTGGAACAAAAACCTTAAAATGCTATAAAAATCCTTCCTCCATGCAACCCTTTCCCAATTTACTTACCTATCCTTAAGTTGCGACCATATGCCGGCAAACAGTGAATTAACACACATGACGGAAGACATATTGAAGGCTTCAATCCGGGGAGAGCGGCTTGCCCAAAAAGAGTTTTATAACTTCTTTAAGGGCAAAATGTTCGTGGTATGCCTAAGATATGCCAAAAACAGAGAAGACGCGGAAGACATGCTCCAGGAAGGTTTCATCAAAGTATTCCAGGATCTTCATCAATACGCAGGCGCCGGAAGCCTGGAAGGATGGGTGAGAAAAGTAATCGTAAATGTGGCGTTGCAACACCTGAAAAAACAACAACGGCTACTGCCGACGGTAGAATTTGACAACCTCGAAATTTCCGACAATACCGACCAGGAACTGCCGCACCTCGACGAACCCATCGCAAAAAACCTGATACACATCTTGCATCAAATGCCTGATGGTTTCAGGACGGTTTTCAATCTCTACGTGATGGAAGGATATACGCATATCGAAATAGCGGAAATATTGGGCATTTCGGTAAGCACCTCAAAAACACAATATTTAAGAGCAAAAGCATACATGAGAAAAATGCTCGCGAAGAGCTTAACGACTTGATTATGATAGAAGAGCATACACCTAAAGACAATCTGGACGATTTCATTCGGCGCTCCTTCGAGCGTTACGAAGAAGATCCGTCTCCGGCTTTTTGGGATAATTTAAACGATAAATTACCCAATCAGCCGGCTACCGGCATGGCCTTAATTCACCGATTCGGCTGGCAGATAGCGGCTGCTACCGTCATTTTGATACTGTCGTCTACCTTAATAGCCGGTTATCTGCATTTTACCAATAAAGTCAATACACTAATCGCCGGCCAAGTCGAATTAAAAGAGCAACTATTAAATAACAAACCAATTGTTTCAGATCAGCCCAGTACACCGTCTTTACCCCGTTCAAACAGCCGATCGCCTGTTCAATTTCATCAGAATAATCCTTCATACGTCATAGTCGATCAAAGAGAAGGTATCCCCCCTACCCTTCTAATTGAAAATCAAGTAAATGCAATTTCGGCAAATTCTGTGAATGTTGAAGTAAGCCCTGACATTAAGCCCCAGGTAGAAGACGCTGTCGCTCCGCTTGCTTATTTACCAAAATGGAATATACTTTCTTCTCAATTTCAGCCGGGCACAATAGTAGCAAAAGTAATGAGCCCTATTCAACCCGTTTCCAAACAGGGCTGGTATTCGGGCGTACATTCCACGGTATCCATCATGAGCGAAAAACTAAAAAAACCTGGCCCTGATGATAACGACAACCACCACGGGCCTCGGCGGGTAGTGAGCAGTCAAAGCAAACTAAACCACATTGTAGCTGACTATTGGGTGAAAGCTGGAAAACAAATAGCCCCTCACCTGGCATTCGAGACCGGAGTGGGGTATCAGCAATTTGACCGGATAGCCGAGCACCAACCCGAACTAAAAATCAGGGATGGGGAACGGGTACATGGCCATGGCGGCCCGGGCGGTCCTTCTCATGGCGGACACGACGAATACGATTTCAATTATACGCTAAATAGCTATGCGGGATCTATGGATATCAATCTGAGAATGAGCCAGGTTGATACCACTGCAATGTATCCAGACGACCAACCTCTAGATCTCAACCTGACTACCAAAGAACACGTCAAAACGCTCCGCATCCCCTTATTGTTGGCTACGCACACCGGTAAGGGCAGATTGAAATTTGCTATAAAAGGTGGACTTATCGCCAATGTATTTCTTCAGAATGAACTGGAAGTCACGGGCATTTCATCCGGGGGCAACCGGTTCAAGCGATCAGACCCTGATGAGCCCGTTGCCCAAAAAGAAAGTACCCAACGCTACGGGCTGGATTTTGTGCTGGCCGCAGGCGCTGAATACCGACTGAATAATAAGCTCAGCGTGCTAGCCGAACCGACGTTCAGTGCATCCCTGGCACTGCAAAATAATAATTTAGCCCCTGCTCCCTCCTATCAAACGGCAGGTATAAATATCGGGTTGAATTATAGATTTTAATATATTTTAATTTTAAATGTTACATGCAACCATTTGCCCCATAAAATAACCTACATAAATAGAACTACGATCCGACCGGCCGGCGGGAAATAGTGGATTTAAACAATTCTTTCACTTCAAACAACTCAGTCACAGCATGAAAGTAGCTTTGATTAAATGGCTACCCGCGCTCTCGCTGGTACTAGCCATGATGGTAGCCTCTTGCACCAAAGAGGACGTAACGGACATTAGCAATTTGGACAGCATTAGCCTCGAAAGTCGCGGCGGTCATCACCACGGCGACGCCATCAATGTGGACTCCTTACCCGCCGGAATTCTCGATTACATCAATGCCAATTATCCCGATTCGCTTGACATTCACCGCGCTTTTCTCACTGACGAAGGAAATTACATAGTAATATTGAGCAACCACGTAGCCGTCGTATTTGATGCCGATGGAAATTTTGTAGAAGAAATTGTGCTGACAGGCCACCACCACGGTGGTCAGGGAGGCCACGGCGGTCACCATGGCACTCTTATTCCCGTTGATTCGCTTTCGGCAACTATTACCGATTACATCAATGCCAATTATCCCGATTCATTGGAGATTCTCAAGGCGGTCTTGTTACCCAATGGAAATACCTTAGTGGTATTGAGCAACCATACCGGCGTAGTATTTGACGCCAACGGCAACTTTGTGGAAGAAGTTACGCTTCCTACGGGTGGAGGACATGGAGGCCACGGCAATGGTGGCGGCAATGATGACGATAACGACGATGATGATGATCAGGGCGGCGGACATGGCGGAGGAGGACATGGTGGTGGCCATGGACACGGTCATGGACACGGAGGTGGTGGTGAATAAAAACCGATAACCGTGTAACTAAGCATAAATAGAAAAACCCCGGTTTGCATAAAACTCGGGGTTTTTCTATTTATTTTATTACCAGGCTCTGCTTATCAAACGGATTAAGCGCCACGCCTTTCACACTTGCTTCGGCTTCTATCCTGAATTCCGATTTGACGTTATTGATCATTTTAGCGGCGGCGGCTATGCCTCCAAACAGGAAATTGCGCCCTCCAAACTGCTCCACATTAGACTTAACGAGCTTGAAAGGCAATTGAAAATCCACTTCCGCCGTGCCGTTCATAGGGATCTCAATGGTGCGATTAATGCTAGTGGAGCTAACTTCGTATTCGTCAACCAATTTATCCTTTCCACGGCCCCTGGTATATTTTTCGATCAGAACGATCTTGATGCCGGTTATAGTTTGGGCATTCATAGATTGAAACACGATTTTCCCAATCACAAAACCCGCTTTTTCGGATACTTCTTCGGGTAGCAGCAATTCCAGCTTTACGCCTTCTATGCCAAGCCATTGTTTAACTTTACCTATCATGATACAGCAATTAATTACTGCAAGTTAGGCCTTATCCCTTCTTGAGTCAAGTTTTATTAGATAAACGACCTTAAACCATGCGTTTGTGCCAGCTTTTGGCTAGAGGTTTGACGAACGACTGGTCAAAATCGGCTTTAGTGGCTACCAGCGTATCAAAAACCGGCGTTTCGTCATTAATGGTTCCGTTGGCGTACAAAGCGGCAAAAGTCGACCGGTCTACAGTTTGCACTTCGCCCTGGTTATCGAGATACGAAAAGCGCATACGATCAAACAGATCTACGCCGTATGAGGCCTGCAGGTTTTTCAAAAAATCCACCGACCTATCAATAGAACAGCCGCCGGCGTCCACCTGGCTTTCGTCGGCCATTAATACTACAAACCTGTCGTGAAGTACGTCTCCTGCGGCGCGCAGAAGGCGGTTGTGGCTGATCCACTGTCGGGCGAAATCGCTGATTTGCCGGCGAATTTGCGGAACCTCCTGTTCGGGGAACGGTTTGTTTGACTGATAGACCCAAACGCGTGTTTGTTGGGGGTCCATACTGCTAATTTGATCGTGCATAGCTGATTTATTCCAAGTTTGCCGATTTGAGAATCAATTCCGAGAGGTCGTAGACCATCACTTCATCCTGTTTGTCTTTTGCCTTCACGCCGTCGGTCATCATAGTGAGGCAAAACGGACAATTCACCGCGATTACCCGGGCGCCGGTAGCCAGGGCTTCTTCCGCTCTTTCTACACTGATCCGCTTATCGCCGGGTTCGTCTTCTTTCCACATTTGTGCGCCGCCGGCGCCGCAGCAGAGGCCGTTGGCCCGGCTGCGTTTCATCTCTGTCAGATCTGCGTCGAGGGCTTCGAGCACAGCCCGCGGGGCTTCGTATACCCCATTGACACGGCCCAGGTAGCAGGAATCGTGGTACGTGATTTTTTTACCCTTAAAAACACCGCCTTCCTTCATTTGGATGCGGCCTTCGTTTATTAATTGCTGCAAAAGTTGGGTATGGTGCACCACGTCGTAGTGGCCGCCCAGTGCCGGATACTCGTTTTTGAGCGTATTGAAGCAATGCGGACAAGCCGTTACCATTTTTTTCACCCCATACATATTGAGGGTTTCCACATTTTGGATGGCCAGCATCTGAAAAACAAATTCATTGCCGGCGCGGCGAGCGGGGTCTCCTGTGCAGCGTTCTTCGCTACCCAGAATGGCGAATGATATGCCGGCTTCGTGCAGAATGCGACAAAAAGCGAGGGTCACCTTTTGGGCCCTGGCGTCATAACTACCTGCACATCCTACCCAAAAAACAATTTCGGGGGTTTCACCGGCCGCCGCCATTTCGGCCATCGTACGAATTGAAAATTGGCTCATGTCGTTCAATTTTTTGCCCATTGGTCTCTTTCCACGCTCATCGCCCAGGCAGACCCACTGTTTTCCATACTGTTAAACATCGGCAGCCAGTCTTGCGGCCCTGCCGATTCCGTTAATATCTCGTAGCGCCGCAGTTGCAGGATGATATCAAGTGGGTTTATCATCACCGGACAAGCTTCCACGCAGGCATTGCAAGTGGTGCAGGCGTGAATTTCTTCGCGACTGATATAGTCGAATAAGTTTTTGCCATCCTGGTAGTCAGCCGCTGAAGCTGCCTTGCCGTTGTCGAGGGCTTTTCCGATCTCCTCCATGCGGTCGCGCACGTCCATCATAATCTTTCGCGGCGAAAGCTTTTTGCCGGTAAGGTTGGCGGGGCAAGCTGCCGTGCATCGACCGCATTCCGTGCAGGTATAGGCATCGAGCAGGTTTTTCCAACTGAGTTGTGTCACATCGTTGGCGCCAAAAACCGGCAGTTCGTCGGTTGCCGGGTTTTCCGGCGCGAGGCCCATCATGCTTTTGACCTCATTCATTATGGCCGGCATATTCTCCATTTCGCCACGCGGTTGTTGGGGGGCAAAGTAGGTATTGGGAAAAGCCAAAATGATGTGCAGGTGTTTGGAATAAGGCAGATACACCAGGAAGCCCAACACAGTGAGGATGTGGAGCCACCAGCCGAACCGCTCTACGACTATGAGGGCGCCCTGTTCCATGCTGCCGAACAAAGCCGGCCCCAGCCAGCTGCTCACGGCGAAATTGCCGGTATCGGTGTAATGCGCTGGGTCAATATCTTGTAAAAGCGTATCGGCGCCGTTCATGCTGAATATGCCTACCAGCAGTATAATTTCACCCAACAAGATGAAATTGGCGTCGCGGGCGGGCCAGCCCTTGAGTTCGGGTTTTCTGAAGCGCGCTATATTCAACACATTGCGGCGAAGCAGGAAAATAACCGTAGCCACAAAAGCCAGCAGCGATAATATTTCGATAAAGCTAATCACGAACGTATAGATTCCGCCCAGTTTATCCGCAAAAAAGCGATGCACACCAAACACGCCATCCACAAAAATCTCGATCAACTCGATTTGCGTAATCAAAAAAGCGACATAAATAAACAGGTGGAAAATGGCCGGCAGCCAGTTTTTGAACATCTTTTGTTGTCCAAATGCTACCAGCAGCACATTGCGCAGGCGTTGAGAGAAATCACCTGGAATGTCGACATCCTTGCCCAATAAAATATTGCGGCGAACGCGTTTAAATTGCCGGAAAGCCATCCACAAGGCCGCTCCGGCTACAACAATAAATAGTAATTGCTGTACCATACTTCCTATTTGACGGCCAAGTTAATAATTAATCCCATTTCATCCTTACCTTTGCAGGTATGGAGCTACTTAATCATCGCCAGGTCATTCAAAAGATAAAACGGCTGGCTATAGAAATACTGGAAAACAACGATGGCGAGCAGGAATTGATTTTTGCCGGCATCAATAACAATGGATACGTATTTGCGGAAATCCTGGTGCAGGAATTGCGCCCACTGGCCAAAATGCCGCTTAAACTTACGCGTATCAGACTAAATCCCGCTCAACCGCTCCACTCACCGATTCAACTGGAACTGCCCGTAGCTGAATTCGAAGGAAAAACGATTATTATTGTCGACGATGTAGCTAATACGGGCCGGACGATCTTTTATGCCTGCAAGCCGCTTATGGAGGTATTACCCCGGAAAGTGGAAGTGGTCGTGTTGGTTGACCGCAAGCACAAGTCGTTCCCCATCAAAGTTGACTACGTAGGCCTTTCACTGGCCACTACGCTGCAGGAAGATATCGACGTGCAGATCAAGATAACCGGCAGCTACGCTGTATTTCTTAAATAATGCTTGATGTTGAATGTTTGATGTTTGATTAATAATAAAATACATATTAAGAATTCAACATCAAACATTCAACATCAAACATTCAACATCAAACATCCAACATCAAACATCCAACATCAAACATCCAACATCAAACATCCAACATTAAGATCCCTGCCGCATAGCCACCACCGGGTCGAGTTTAGAGGCTTGCACGGCGGGGATAAACCCGGCGATCACGCCAATAGAGATCGAGCAGACTAATCCGAGAATGATATTGCCGGCATCCAGATAAAGGTCAAAATCGATGGCCGCTGTCAATATTTTGGTAATAAAATGTACCAAAAGTAAGCCAATCAGGCCGCCGATGATGCAAAGCATAATTGATTCGATGAGAAACTCCATCAAAATAATGTAACGCTTCGCGCCCAATGCTTTTTTGACGCCGATGATATTGGTGCGTTCTTTTACAGAAACAAACATAATATTGGCCACGCTGACACCTCCCACAAGCATTGCAAAAGCGCCGATGACGATACCCAGCAGATTTAGAATATTAAAAAACGAATCAAAAAAGCTGGAGATCATCGACAACTCGTTGAGTGAAAAATCGTCGGTTTCGCGGGGGCGCAGGCGGTGGTGCGAGCGCACAATACCCTTTACTTCGTCTTTCATCTGCTCGAGCGGCACACCCGAAGCCGCTTTAACCGTTACGGAGGTATCAAAAATCTGATTAGCTTTTAAATTGGCCAAGGTCCGGGCGTTGGGATAAGACACCAAAATACACTCGTCAAAATCGAGCGGGTTGAGTAGGTCTTTGCCGGCTTTTTCAATTACGCCGATGACTTCATAATTGCGCCCGGATAATTTGATGGTTTTGCCTATCGGATCAAGCGAACCGAACAACTCTTCCATTACCTTATACCCCAGGATAGCTTTGGGGCTACCGTAGTGATATTCTACAGGGGAGAAATAACGCCCCTGGTCGTATTCCAGCTTAAACATTTCCGAAAAATTATCGGAACACCCGATTAGCACTGCGTTTTCTACGCTATTCGATTTGTACTTCAGGGTTTTAAAGCCTATTACCACGTGAAAAGCAGTGAGCGAAGCGAACCTCGACTTTTCCTTGATCACTTCGTAATCGGAATGGTCGGGATTGGGGCGTTTCAGGTAATCCCACCAGCTGTCGCTCAGGTCGGCCCAGGGCCATTTTTTTACATAAATAATATCGTTGCCCAGTTTTTCGAGGCTGCCTCTTACGTTATCTTCGAGTGAATCAACCGCCGACAAGACGCCGATGATGCAAAAGATGCCGATAGAGATGCCCAATAACGACAGGAAGCTGCGCAGCTTGTTGGCGCGCAATTGGCCGAAAGCCTGGGCTATGCTTTCTCTTATGGTTCGTAGAATGATTCTCATGGCGGTACTTCTAGGCGCCCGATTTACGCGGTTGCCATATGACCTCCTCTACTCCGAGGTCTTTTGACAACTGTCGGGTCAGCACAAATAAATAATCAGATAACCTGTTCAAATAGCGTATGATCTGTTCGTCGACGGGTTCTTCCAGCATCAGCGCTACGGCTAATCGCTCTGCTCTTCTGCAGACGCAACGGGCCACGTGGCAAAAAGAAACCGTTGTGTGGCCGCCGGGCAAAATAAAGTTCTTGAGCGGCGGCAGTTGCTCGGTCATTTCATCGATCGCCTTCTCGAGCGCTTCGATATCGCTGTCGAGGATATCGGGCGTGGCCAGCGGTTTTTCAGGGTCGCTGGCCAGGTTGGCGCCGAGGGTGAACAACCGGTCTTGTATGTCTTTGAGCATTGACCTTATCGGCTCGCTTTCCGTACTATCGCGCAATACACCGATAAACGAGTTTAATTCGTCAACCGTGCCGTAGGTTTCTATACGTAAATGGCTTTTGGGCAGCCGTTTGCCGCCAAAAAGCGAAGTATCGCCCTTATCGCCGGTTTTTGTATAGATGCGAATAGCCATGTGTGGTTATGCCGGGTTTAACAAGCTGACAATATTCTCGTTGCGGGTGTCCGTTTCCACCAGCCCGTCACGCAGGCGCACAATGCGGTGTGCGTGCAGCGCAATATCGGCTTCGTGGGTAACCAGGATAATGGTATTGCCTTGTTGGTGAATCTCTTCGAAGATGCCCATAATTTCATGGGAAGTCTTGGTATCAAGGTTACCCGTGGGCTCGTCGGCCAGGATAATCGAAGGGTTGTTGACCAGTGCGCGCGCAATAGCTACCCGTTGGCGCTGACCGCCCGATAGCTCATTGGGTTTGTGATCTACCCGGTCGCCGAGGCCTACCGCGGCCATCACTTCTCTGGCGCGTTCGAGGCGATCGTGCTTGCTGAAACCGGCATACACCAGTGGCAGCGCCACATTTTCGAGAGCGGAAAGCCTGGGGAGCAGGTTAAACGTTTGAAAAACAAAGCCGATTTCCTTATTTCTCACCTCGGCCAGATCGCCGTCGGTCATTGTGCTCACATTGGTGCCGTTGAGCCAATATTCGCCGCTGGAGGGTGAGTCCAGGCAGCCCAGCAGATTCATCAAGGTAGATTTCCCGGAGCCGGAAGGGCCCATCAGCGCTACGTATTCGTTTTTATTAATATCTATATCTACAGACTGCAGGGCATTCACCTGGGTGGCGCCCATGATATAGATCTTGCGAAGCTGACGGGTTGAGATAATTGGTTGTTGCATCTTCAATTTGTGTATAACGTGATTACATTACGCCGTATCATAAGTCGATCACTTTAAGCGTCCTAAAGTAATGTTCGTCGCGATCAGGTGCATTTTTCAGCGCTTCCTCCCGGTCTGCCTGGTTTTGCACTTCGTCTTCTCTCCAGGTATTTTCCCCTTCGTCGTTGATATATGCCAGGGGTTCTACACCGGTAGTATCGAGCGACTGAAGCCTTTCTACCATCGCCAGGATATTATTGAGGTCGCCTTCCAGGCGGAATTTTTCCGCTTCAGTTAGTTCCAGGCGCGTCAATTGTTCAAGCCTCGAAATTAGTTGTTGATCTATCTTCATGACAATAATTATAGAAGTTTGGCGGTTTTTCATCGTCTAATGACAACTTCAAAGGTAGGCTTCCCCACCGCTTTTTCAAAAAAGATGTGAGTAAACCTTTGCCGATTGTTTTGTGGTTTGCACAATACCGTGTTATTTTCGCCAATGCAAGTTGCGCAGAAAAAAGCGCAAAAAATAATACTATGGAGCAAACGCAGCCACCACAAATCAAGCACGTAGCCATTGCCGGCAATATAGGCGCCGGCAAAACCACGCTATGCACCCAACTCGGCAAGCATTTCAACTGGGACGTGCACTATGAATCGACGGAAAACAACCCCTATCTGAGCGATTTCTACCTGGATATGCGGCGCTGGTCGTTTAATCTCCAGATTTACTTTCTCAACAACCGCTACCAGCAAATCCTCAAGATTCTCCAGGGCGATACAACGGTGGTACAGGATCGCACCATTTATGAGGATGCCTACATTTTTGCGCCCAACCTGCACGATATGGGCCTGATGTCGACCCGGGATTTCCAGAACTACTTCGATTTGTTCAAAACGATGTCGTCGCAGATACAGCCCCCCGACCTGCTCATCTACCTGCGTGCCAATATTCCGACGCTGGTAGCCCATATTCAGTCCCGGGGACGGGAATACGAAGGCAATATGAGCCTCGACTATCTCAAGCGCCTCAACGAGCGCTACGAGGCCTGGATTGAGACCTACAACGAAGGCAGGCTGCTAATTATCAATGCGGATGATATTGATTTTATACAAAAACCCGAAGACCTGGGCAATGTGATCAATATGGTCGGCGCGGAGCTGCATGGGCTGTTTTAGCGGAACAGTGTTACACTCGAACCTCCTACTAACATGGCAACAACATCCCTCTCCCAACTGCTAGAAGAACTCCATGCTCATGGCGCTAAACTGGTAGCCGTATCAAAAACGCATGGCGAAGAAGCCATTATGGGACTCTACCGCCAGGGGCAACGCGCTTTTGGCGAAAACTGGGTGCAGGAACTTGTAGAAAAACAACCCAAACTTCCCGCAGATATTGAATGGCATTTTATTGGGCATTTGCAGACCAACAAAGTCAAATACATCGCTTCGTTTGTGCACATGATTCACTCTGTGGACAGTCTGAAGCTTCTACAGGAGATCGACAAGCAGGCAGCCAAGCACAACCGGGTGATCCCCTGCCTGCTGGAATGCCGGATTGCGCAGGAGGAAACCAAATTCGGACTCACATTAGCTGACGCCGGCGCCATTTTATCCGACCCCGCTCTGGCACAACTCAAGCATGTACAGATAGCCGGCGTGATGGGCATGGCCTCATTTACGGAAGATACCGCTCAGGTTAAAAAAGAATTCGAACAGCTAAAAGCCATGTTCGACACTCTCAAACAATCTTTTTTCGCCCAGGATGACCGCTTCTGCGAAATTTCAATGGGTATGTCGGGCGATTATCGCATCGCACTGGAAGTGGGCACTACCCTTGTCAGGATTGGGAGTTTGTTATTTGGGCCAAGGGAGTAAGGTGGATTATTGGATGTTGGGACTATTGGACTATTGGACTGTTTCTATTAGACATGTTGCACCTTAATTCCTATTAAATACATGAGTCTGTAGCCATTCATCCAGGGCAAAGTTTTTATAATAATACATACCATTAAAAGAAAGGTTCTGCCTAGAATCCAGCCTAACCGTGCGAACAAGCACCTGATAATCAGTACTTTTTCGCTTATCATGAGAATAAAAATCGATAATCATCCTAGCGGTAAAAGTATGTTTTGAGCTTTCTTGTGATCTCAAATTCAAAATGGATAAGGAAATAAGTAAGCCATTTATTTTGTCTTGCTCAACTATCCTTAATTTTTTAGAATAGCCAGGATAATTTCTCACTAATTCATCTGTTATCTCTCCTTCAATATTAAATTTCCACGGAAGAAAGTATATTAAAACACTATCAACAGTTTGACCTGTCAATAGAGTTGAAGAAGTTAGGAATAATATTAAAAAGAATGCTTTCATCAACAAAAAAGTCTCTCCCTCACTCTCTCTCACCCTCTCTCCCTCCCCAATCAGTGCTTCACCAACTTCAGCGTCAATGCCTGCCCGCCGTCGAGCAATCTCACAAAATAAATGCCGGCGCCGAATTGCTGCAGGTCAATACTTTGAGAAACCGGGCCAATCCAGGGTTCACGTTTGCGCACCCGTCCGGTTACATCGCGGATTTCTATAAAGTCGGGTTTCCAAGCCCGGTTGAGTTGAATGGTCATACTTTGGTACGCAGGATTAGGCCATAGGTTGGCCCAATCGGCATTGGGATAAGGGGTTTCATTGGTTTTAACCACGCTGCCGGTGGGAATATCCGTAGACACCAACGTGAGCCCGCCCCGGTAGTTGCCTACCAGCGCGTCGAGCCAGCCGTCGTTATTTACGTCGCCGAAGGCGATGTGGGTACGGTTTCCCAGCTTGAGGTCGCCAAAATGCTCGGTATCGAGCGCGAAAGCGCCGCCTAGGTTGCCATCGATATTGCTATAGACTTCTATTCGGCCGTCGGTGGTGCCGGCAAAGAGTTTGTACTGGCCATTGATGTCGAGTACGGCGGGCGAACTGTGGCCGTATGAGAAACCTTGTATGCGGGTATCAACCTGGCCTATAAAAAAGTTGTTGGGCGACTGTGACGGGTCGCCGTTAAACGCGGGTTGTGTGGGGGTACCCGTATTGGGGAAGAAATTGATATTGCCGTTGTATTCGCCGATGAGCAGATCAGGCAGGCCATCGCGGTTGAGATCGACGATGAAGGGAACGCTGGATTGCCCCACTGCTATGCCCGACCAGGCGTAAGTGAAATTAGCAAACTGAAATGGCTGGCCGGGGCCGGCGGTGTTTTGGGCATAAAATAGTTTGCCGTTTTGTTCGCCCACCAATAGATCCAGGTCGCCATCGTCGTCCAGGTCGCCAAAAACGGGGGCAAAGTTGAAGCTGGCCTGGCTATATTGGTTCATGCCCAGGTAATCGTCGTTTACCAATACCCAATGAGGCTCGGTGGGCGTGCCCTGGTTTTCAAACAAAAACAAGCGAGGGTCTTTAGCGCCGAATTCCTTATAACGGCTACCGTTACCTACCACGATATCCAGCAGGCCGTCGGCGTTATAATCAACAAGCACGGGGCGGGCGCCGGAGCCTACGTCGATCATGCCCTCGATCAGAAAATCGGATTGTTGGTATTGAAACACCGGTTGAGCCGTAGTTCCCGTATTTTCGTATAGCCAAAAGGCATTCACATCTTCAGAGGCGGTTTCTGAATTAGGCGCTACCAGTAAATCGGGTTTACCGTCGTCCGTAACGTCGAGGTAAAAAGCGGCTGGAAACGTAGCCACGTCGGCGCTCACATCATAGGAAGGAAACAGTGGATCCTGTTGGGTAATCCAGGCCTCCTGGCATGTGCCTCCGTTGGTAAGGAAATTGATATGATCGAAGGATAAATCACCGAGGATCAACTCTTTGTCGCCATCTGCATTGGCATCAAAAGTGAGTAGTGTAGAGCCGGCGTGGCGGACTTCCACCCCGTCGTCTTCGCCAAAGGGCGAATAGCAGGCGCCGAGCGTAGATGAAAGATCTACCAGGTTATTGGCGGCAAGTCCGCTTTCGTATATACCGCCCCAGCAATTCTCCACCAGTTGAAAAATAAGGCTGTCGCGGCCAAACCCCAGTTCTATCGACCGGTTATCGTACAACTCCACATATCCGCCGGCGGAGTTAAAAGTGAGAATATCGAGATCGCCGTCGCAGTCCATATCGTCTACAGCGGGGTAATCTACATTACTTACATAAATCTGAGCTTCGCCGCCGCCTTGCAGGGGAAAAGTGAGCACATCTACCCCCAGAAAATTGTCAAAATGCACACGTTGAAAAGCCAGGCGGTTATTGGCATCATAATAGCCCTTATACACCATAATGCCGGGTAATTGCTCCGTAGGGTAAGCAAACAGGTCGCCGATACCATCGCCGTCGTAATCGCGGAATAAAACCCAGTTTTCTGCTTTTGGGAAATTGACGGCGTATTCGGGGGCAAATACATAGCCGGCTGCTTGTTTGATAAAGGTGAGATGTATATCCCCTACCCTGTCGAAAAGGTAGAGATCTGGAGCGCCGTCGTTGTTCAAGTCGATTTCCGAGGGCTGGGGGCAGTTCAAGCCGCCTGCCCAGGCGTTGGCCAGTTCAACGCCGTTCACTTCCACCGGCGCATTGATCAATTGGAAATCCTGGGCAATGCCGAGGGTTATATACATCAGGCAAATACCGGCTATCAAAACAACATTTTTCATAAAAACCGCTTTACTGCAAAGGTAAGGAAATGTGAAGACTATCAGAGATGCAGCAGTTGGTGCATTTTTCTAAGCAGCTTGAATATCTTATAATTCAGCGTAGTTCCAGCATTAAAAAAAGACTCATTAATGGTAAGCCATTCTTTGGAGAGTTCCAGGTTAGCTTCGTCGAGGAACAAGTATCTTTTGGCTTTCGCCAAAGGCGCCTTCCAATATAAGCCGCGCTCAGTAATGGCAAAACCCTCGGTGCAGCCGCCAAATATACTTTGGTCGCAAATAAAAAATATGTGTTCACTTTTTTCAGGAAAGAGAAAATACTTGCTCGCATTGCGCAAGTGGTCTACGGGCATTGCAAGGAAATCGGTGTAAACGGTTTCTTTTTCCTGCGACCAGTCCATATAATCCATCACCATCGCATAGCGGTCGATAGAGGTTAGTGCGTGCTGTTGGTATTTCAGAATAGATTCGGGTAACACAAGGGGGATCATATCGGCTGCATGCCTGATCAGGAAATAATCGATCAATTCGTCAAACAGACACAGCAGGTATTTTTTTTGGGTAGCGGGGCTGCGCGTCCAGGCTTCGTTTTTGGCTTTGATTTGCTCGGCCAATTGGCTCATGCGCCGGTGCAGCATATCGCGGAAGCCTGAGGCATAGAGCCTTTCGGTAAGCGCCTGCATGTCTAAAGCAGGGAATGAAGCGGTTACCTCCCGGCGTAGAGAATCAAAAAACAAAGTCACTAGGCGGGCCTCCACGTCGCCTTTGTCGTCTACAAAAGGAGGTTCCTCTTCCGACCGGTGTTGGGGCACACCACAGAAAGGACAAAAGCGGGCTTGGTCGGGTACAACCGACCGGCATTGATGGCATATAGGCATAGACGCCGGATTAAACAGCGCACAAGATAAAACATTCCGGCATCAACCTTGTTATAGCCTCCGATAATGAAGTACCCAGTATATGCCGGCCACGAAAAAAAAGAGCGATTTGCCTGAAAAAAACTGCATGACTTGCGGCAGGCCCTTCCGGTGGCGCAAAAAGTGGGAAAGAAATTGGGAAGAAGTGAGATATTGCAGTGATAAGTGCCGAAAGTTTCGTACAAATGGAAGACAACCACGCACATAGCAACCAGGAAATCAGTCAAAGCGAATACCAGCAATTTGCCTTCCATCCCCACAACATCCTGATGGTGCTGGTCATAGTAGGCTTGTCGGCAATATTTGCCAGTCTGAGCGCGGCTTTTGTGTACACCCGGGTGCAGAGCAATCTACCTCCGATAAAGCTGCCCAACATATTCATGTTCAACACATTGATACTGCTGGCCGGCAGCGCTATGATGATGCGGGCTAAAAAAGCCTATCTGGCCGACAATACTCAACATTACCAACGCGCCCTGTTGTATACCATAGTGCTATCGCTTATTTTCCTCTGCCTGCAATGGGTTGGATGGCGCACTTTATTAGCACAGCAAATCACCATAAACTCCGATAATTCAGCGTCTTATCTGTATATCATCTCCATATTGCATTTTCTGCACGTCATTGGCGGGTTACCCTTTCTGATCATTTTTTTATACAACTCCTACCGCTTCATGAAAGAGCCGGTGAGCGTGTTGGTATATTTTTCCGATCCCGAAAAGCGGTTGCAATTGCGTCTGCTTACCCTATATTGGCATTTTCTCGATCTGCTGTGGGTTTACCTGGTATTATTCTTCTTTATCAATTACCTGATCAGGTAGATTGTCATTATCTTTGTGGCGCAAAAAAAAAGCGCATGCACGCCGTAGAACCGCAAGTGACTGTTGAAATTGCGCAGCAGCTGGGCCTTACGCCCGATGAGTTCCAACGCATACAACAAATTATGGGCAGGATTCCCAATTTTACGGAGCTGAGTATTTTCTCCGTGATGTGGTCGGAACACTGTTCGTATAAAAATTCCATCCTCTGGCTCAAAACCCTGCCCCGCGAAGGCGAACGCCTGCTGGTGGGCGCAGGAGAAGAAAACGCCGGATTGGTAGATATCGGCAACGGACTGGCCTGTGCTTTCAAAATTGAATCGCACAACCACCCCTCCGCCATTGAACCCTACCAGGGTGCAGCTACTGGTGTAGGCGGTATCCACCGCGATATTTTTACGATGGGCGCCAGGCCTATTGCGGCGCTGAACTCCCTGCGTTTCGGCAATCCCGAGCTCAACCACACCCGGCAATTGGTAAAAGGCGTAGTGCACGGCATCGGCGATTACGGCAACTGCTTTGGCGTGCCTACGGTGGGGGGAGAAGTATATTTTTACGATTGTTACAACCAGAACATATTAGTCAACGCCATGTCGGCGGGCATTGTCGAGGTGGGTAAAACCGTATCTGCTATCGCAGAAGGAAAAGGCAACCCGGTATTTATCGTAGGTTCAGCTACGGGTAAAGACGGCATCCACGGCGCCACGTTCGCCTCTGCCGACCTCACCGAGGATTCTGCTGAGGACTTGCCATCAGTGCAGGTAGGCGACCCTTTCCAGGAAAAGTTGTTGCTGGAAGCTTCCCTCGAAGCCATTCAAACAGGAGCGGTAGTGGGCATGCAGGACATGGGCGCAGCCGGTATCACCTGTTCTACCTCCGAAATGAGCGCCAAAGGCGGCGTAGGCATGCGAATCGACCTCAGCCTGGTGCCTACCCGGCAATCCAATATGCGTCCCTTCGAAATATTGCTATCGGAAAGCCAGGAACGCATGCTCATCGTAGGCAAAAAAGGACAAGAGCAATTACTGTTGGATGTTTTTGAAAAATGGGACCTGCAGTGCGCCCAAATCGGGGAAGTCATCGACGGCGGCCGGCTCGAGTTTTATTACGAAGGCGAAAAAGTAGCCGACGTGCCAGCCGAATCACTGGTGCTGGGTGGCGGAGCGCCGGTTTACAAGCGCGACTATACCAAACCTGCTTACCTGGACGAGATTGAAAAATTTTCTTTGTCGAAGATTCCCGTGCCCCTCAACTACGAAGCCACAGCCCGGCAGTTGCTCACTTCCCCCAATCTTGTGTCAAAACGCTGGGTATACGAACAATACGACTCGATGGTGCGAACCAACAGCATGAGCACCAATGCGCCCTCTGACGCGGCTATCGTAAGAGTAAAAAACACGAATACCGCACTGGCGCTCACCACCGACTGCAATTCGGCTTATGTCTACGCCGATCCTTACATAGGCGCCATGATTGCGGTAGCTGAAGCTGCCCGCAATATCGTTTGTTCGGGAGGGCAACCGGTGGCCATCACCAACTGTCTGAATTTTGGCAATCCGTACAATCCCGAAGTATACTGGCAATTTGTGCATGCCATCAAAGGCATGGGCGAGGCATGCCGCAGATTTGATACCCCGGTGACAGGTGGCAACGTAAGTTTTTACAACCAAACCGTACTTAAAGACAAAACAGAACCGGTATATCCCACGCCCACCATCGGCATGCTGGGCGTGCTTGATGATGCCTCGCTGGTAATGACCCTGTCCTTTAAATCTGCAGGAGCTCAAATTTACATGATAGGTACTCCTTCCAATGATCTGGGGAGTTCCGAATATTTCCGCCATGTACATGGAATCGTCTATTCGCCGGCGCCGCATTTCGACCTCAACGAAGAATACCAGGTACAGCAAGTCATCGCCGCATTAATCAGCAAACAATACATAGACTCGGCACACGACGTATCGGAGGGAGGCCTGTTTCTCGCACTATTAGAGAGTGCAATGGCGGGAGGATTGGGTTTTGACATTGAAACCGACGCCAATTTCCGCAAAGACGCCTACCTGTTTGGCGAAAGCCAAAGCCGCATAGTAGTGAGCGTCAAACCCGAAAACGAAGACGAACTGGTCAACCATCTGAACGCTAATAATGTTTCCTTTACCAGATTGGGTGAAGTGATTGCCCATCAGATCATTATCGACGAAGAAAATTTTGGAACGCTTACTTCCTGGCAGGAGCATTACCATAACTTTCTGGGCAGTATGATGAGTCATTAACGCAATACAAATCTTATTAAATCAATCCTTTTTGAACATGAAAAAACTCGTTTACGCATTTACTATCGCATCAATGGTCCTTTTGGCCTGGCAATGCGCCCCTCAAAAAGGGACGGTCATTGAAGGTACCCTTAGCAATGCGCAAACCGACATGCAGGTTTTTCTTGATCTTCTCATGATCGGCAAAGCCAGCAATGTACTTGGTAAAACTACACTGGACAATAACGGTCATTTCGCTTTAGAATTTCCGGAAGGCCTCGCTTCAGGCGTTTACAACCTTCGCATCGGTACAAAACGCATCAGCCTGGTATTAGATGGCAGCGAGAAAAAGGTCAATATTGATGGCGACCTCAATACGTTGCAAATGTTTGACGTAAAAATCAGCGGTTCGGCTTCCTCCCAATCACTTGCCAATGTGATGAACGGCGTGGCTCAGCAAAAACTCGGCGCCCAGGATATCGGCAAATTTGTCGATACCACCTCCAACCCTACTTTAGGCGCTTTTGTAGCAGCCTCTACGCTGGGTGGAAACGCACAGTTTATGGACATCCAGAAAAAGGCCCTGCAGCGCCTCGACCCACAATCGGAATTTGCCATCGAATACGGCAAGTACCTGCAACAACTCGAAACACAGGCTCTTGCCCAGCAGGCAGACGAGTTAATCAGGGTGGGCCAGCCTGCACCCGATATCCGCATGAAAAACCCACAGGGTAAAGAATTCGCGCTGTCGGAGCTCAAAGGCAAAGTAGTACTGCTCGACTTTTGGGCCAGCTGGTGCGGCCCCTGCCGCCGCGAAAACCCCAATGTGGTTCAAGTATACCAAAAATACAAAGATCAGGGCTTCACCGTCTTCAGCGTATCGCTCGACGGGCTCGATTCCCGCAGCATGGCTTCTATCAATAACCCCCAGCAAGTAGAGGCTATGATGACGCAGTCCAAGCAAAAATGGGTTGACGCTATCGCTCAGGACGGCCTTTCGTGGGAATTCCATGTGAGCGACCTCAAAAAATGGGATTCCGCACCCGCTGCTATTTACGGCGTTCGCGGTATTCCCAAAGCCTTCATGATTGACCGCGACGGCAAAATCGCTGCAGTCGGCGTACGTGGCGCCGAGCAAATCGAAGCGGAACTTAAGCGGCTCCTCTAGAAAGGTTTATGAGGGTTTATGAGGGTTTATATCACCCCTCATAAACCCTTATCAGACCAAATTGCGCACAAAATCCCCATGGCTACTGCTGCGTTTAACGACTCGGCCCCACCAGGTTTGCCCTTGGGTATCGTTACCTTTTCGTTTATTAATAGCAGATTATTTTTGCTGATTCCTTCTCCTTCACTGCCTATCACCAGGATACCTTTTTCGGGCCAGGAATGATCAAAAGCATTCAACCCCTGCATAAACGCACCTAAAACGGGCAAACCGGCGTAGCGCTCCAATAAGGCGGCAAGTTCTATCTCCATAGTTTGTACGCGTAGAAAGGCCCCCATCGAAGCCTGAATTACCTTACTATTGTATACATCCACGCAGGTATCCGAACAAAAAACAAAGGGAATGCCAAACCAGTCGGCAATGCGAAGAATAGTGCCCATATTGCCGGGATCCTGGATACCGTCGAGATACAGTGCACGGGTAAAATCGGGCAGCGACGGCCACTCCCAACTGGGTTTATGCGCCACTACCAAAACCTGATTGGGCGTAGTGAGCGAAGAAATTTGCGATAATTCCCGCTCCGATACTATTACCGTCTCCAAATCGCTGCGCCCGCGCAACAGCCCGGCATGTGCAATTGCCCATGCTTCTACCGCATAAACCTGTTCAACGGCAACGGCAGATTGCGCCAGCATCTCGCGGGCCATTTTATCCCCCTCAACCACGAAAATGTCATACTTTTGCCTAAACTTTTTTAGGTGAAGGGATTTTACAAACTTCACCGTATTTTTAGAAATTGCCATATGTAAACCATTATGAGGGTACACGCTGCTCGAATTAACCGGCTTGGATGTTTTTTTTGCCTGTTGTTTTGCCTATACTCGTGCAATGTATCCCGCTATTTAAAAGAAGATGAACTGCTGCTCAAAAGCAATGATATAAAATTTCTGGGAAAGGAAAAGGTTGAAGGTAAACGCACCCTCAAATACGAACTCTCCACGCTATACAAACAAAAAGAAAATACCCGCTTTTTCTTATTCCCACGCGAGTGGTTTTGGCTGGCCACGGCAGGCCCGGGAGACACCACCGCCATCGACAGATTTCAGCGCAGGGTAATTGCGGAACCGCCTACCATTTACGACGAAAAGCTGACTCAAAGTACTGCCGAGGCCATGCGTTACTTTATGCAATACAAAGGGTATTACCAGGCAGATGTATTCGCTGACGACCAGGTCAAAGGAAAAAAGACGCATGTCACCTACTATGTAAGTGCCAAAAAGCGATTCGCAATAGACAGCGTGGCGTATTTTAGTCAGGATACCGCCATTCACCGGTTGCTACAAGCTAACAAAAGCCAGACCCTGCTCAAAAAAGGGGCCGGTATGGATTTAAAATTGTACGAACAAGAAAAAGACCGCATCACCCGTTTTTTGAGAAACAACGGTTATGCCTACTTCTATTCCAACTTCTTCAATGAACCTCTTGAGATAGACACATTCCAACGCGCAAACAAAGCCAATCTATACCTCGAAGTAGAAACGCCATTTAATACGGACGCTCATACGGCCTACCGGGTTGGACAAGTACATATTTATCCCAATTACAGTCCGCTGCAAGTAGCAGGAGAACTCAGAGATACCATCATCAACGGATACACCTTCCATCTTCGAAATAATGATTTTCATGTAAAACCGCTACTTCTGCTCGACGCCGTTCACCTCAAAAAGGGAGAGTTATACGCCCAGGATTTATTTGACAAAACCAACAAGCAGCTATCCGCTTTGGGCACTTATAAATTTGTGCGGATCCGACAGGAAATAGACAGTACGAACCTCTCCGAATTACTGTTTTTTATTGAATTGACCCCCAACGCCAAAATGGAAATCGGCGCCGATTTTGAGGTCAATTACACCAACCGAAGCGGGTCGAGCGGCGTGGGCAACCTGATCGGCTTCACCCTTAATCCGAGTTTGCGCAACCGAAACCTCTTTCATGGCGCCGAGTTGCTGGTCACTAATCTCTCAGCGGGCGTAGAAGTGAACCCACGTCTGGCAGACGACAGGTTTTGGAATACGGTAGACCTCCGGATACAAACAGATATGTATTTCCCAAAGTTTCGCGATTATTTGGGCTTCTGGAGGGGGTTGCACGAAGTGCCCCTTGGCAAAAAACGCCGCTTATTGCACAGCGATTTTTTCCAGGCACTGAAGGAAAACGCCACTACGCGTATTTCTACAAGTTATAATTATATTCTGGTACTCGACTGGTACCAATACAACCTGTTTAATGCCACCTACGGTTACGACTTCCAACGTTCGCCTACCAAGCGCTATATAATCAACCATATTGGCATCGACTTTCTGAAGCCGATCACCGCGCCCGAATTTGACACGCTTCTGTCGGTCAATCCATTCTTAAAAAACAGCTTCGGCCAGCAGTTTTTTGTGAGCCTGCTATTCCGAGATCTCAACTTTGTATATAACAGTCGCCCAACTCGTTATGGCAAATCGTATTATGCCGGTGTATTTTTTGATCTGTCCGGTGCAGAAATATGGGGTATCAATGCGCTGTACAACGAATTTGCGCTCAACCCCACTACTTTTAAGATAGGCAAAAGCGAATTTTCTCAATATGCCAAGCTGGAAGCAGACTTAAGATATTACCGGCAATACAACACCAAAAACAGCTTTGCCCTTCGATTTAATGCCGGCATCGCACGTCCCTTCGGTTTTACCAGTGATGTACCATATGTGAAGCAATTTTATGTGGGTGGCCCCAATAGTATCAGAGCCTGGGCGCCCCGAGGGCTGGGCCCTGGCGGGTATGAAGACCCGCTTTCCCGCGATCAGCGCAATAATATCCGCCTTTACCAGACCGGCGATCTCAAAATGGAGTTCAATGCCGAATACCGCTTCGACATTTTCTGGCGTCTAAAAGGCGCGTTTTTTGTCGATGGCGGCAATATCTGGACATTGAGGCGCGATACCAGTCGTATCGGTTCTCAATTTTTATTAAAAACCAATACTTACAACGACTGCGATGATCCCTATTGCAAAAACGATCCTTTCTTCAAGCAAATAGCCCTTGGCGGTGGCTTCGGCCTCCGCATCGATTTCACGTATTTTATTTTTCGTACCGACCTGGGTATCAAATTGCGCAATTCCTTCCCCCGCATTAACGACAGCCCCGTCACAGAAGGCGACTACTGGACGGATTTCAACAAGTGGCAGTTGAGAGACGTGACGCTCAATCTGGGATTTGGCTATCCCTTCTGAGAGGAGAGTGTGGGAGGGAGAGAGAGTGGGAGGGTGGGATCATTGAAACAGCTCCGGTCTTCCGTATTTACTGCAAATCGGACAGCGGTGGGGGTCGTGCCCGCGGGCCGGGCAGTACTGCCGCCCAAAATAGATGATCTGCAGGTGCAACTTATTCCAGGTATGCTCCGGGAAAATGGCTTTCAGGTCGGCTTCCGTTTTTTCCACGTTTTTTCCCTCGCTCAGGCCCCAGCGCCAGGCAAGGCGGTGGATATGCGTATCGACAGGGAAAGCGGGTACCCCGAAAGCCTGGCTCATCACCACGGAAGCAGTCTTGTGGCCAACGCCCGGCAGGGCTTCCAGGTCTTCAAAATTATCGGGCACCTTGCCATCGAATTTATCGACCAGAATTTGGGAGAGCGAAGAAATGGCCTGTGATTTGCGAGGCGAAAGGCCGCAGGGCCTGATGATATCTTTGATCTGCTCCACTTCCAGTCTGGCCATGTCAAACGGATTATCGGCTTTGGCAAACAAAAAGGGCGTGACCTTGTTGACGCGCTCATCGGTACACTGCGCAGAGAGCAACACAGCTACCAACAAGGTATAAGGATCCTGATGAGAAAGCGGTATAGGCGTTTCGGGATACAGCTCATCGAGCATTTGCATGATGTCGGCAGCCTTTTCCTGCATAGTCATCTGTCGGTTATTCGGTATATTCAAAAATGCCGTCAGGTGTTTCCAGGCGTACAGCCGGCACGTCGGCTTGCTCTACATACCCAACCAGGCGGGCATCGATATTAAAGTGAGCTGCGATGTCGATAACAGCTTGAGCATATTCTTGGGGCAGGTATACCTCCAGTCGGTGGCCCATATTGAATACCTGGTACATTTCCTTCCAACCGGTGCCCGATTCCTGCCTGATGAGCTCGAACAAAGGCGGCGGGTCGAAAAGGTTGTTTTTCACCACCCGGCAGCCTTCCAAAAACTTGAGCACTTTAGTCTGCCCACCGCCGGTACAATGGATCAATCCGTGCATCTGCGAGCGCAACTGACCGAATAAAAGCTGCAAAACGGGTAGATAAGTCCGGGTAGGCGAAAGAATAAGTTTGCCCACCGTGGTGGTATAGTTGCCTATCGTGATGGTATCCGTCAGTTTTCTGGAACCGGAATACACCACTTCTTCCGGTACCGCGGGGTTAAAACTCTCGGGGTATAATGCTGCGTAGGCGTGGTCCAGCACATCATGGCGGGCCGAGGTGAGTCCGTTGCTGCCCATGCCGCCGTTGTAATCCGATTCGTAGGAGGCCTTGCCAAAAGAAGCCAGTGCAACTACCGCGTCGCCGGGTTGAATGTGGTTGACCAGCAGGTCTTGCCTGCGCATGCGGGCGAAGGCCGTATAACCCACGTCAATTGTACGCACGAT
Organism: Saprospiraceae bacterium; assembly: GCA_013360405.1. Lineage (GTDB taxonomy): Bacteria > Bacteroidota > Bacteroidia > Chitinophagales > Saprospiraceae > JABWBR01. The sequence continues at coordinate 52,191 of JABWBR010000005.1, read as the reverse complement.
ATCGCCCACATCGGCCGTTTCACCGCCGGCCAGGTGGATAGAAACGCCGAACGATTGCATGGCTGACACAAAATTCACAGTGGCGTCAATTATTGTTTTAATGACATCTCCCGGAATAAGGTGTTTATTCCTACCGATAGTAGAAGAAAGCAGGATATCCTGTGTACAACCTACACAGCCCATATCGTCGAGGTTCATCACAATGGCATCCTGGGCGATGCCGGCCCAGACCGACAGGTCGCCCGTCTCGCGCCAATACAAATAAGCCAGGCTCGTTTTCGTGCCGGCCGTATCTGCGTGCATGATGTTACAAAAACCGGGATCGCCTCCCGCTACATCGGGCAAAATCTTGCAAAAAGCATTGGGAAACAGCCCTTTGTCGAGCCCCTGGATAGCGGCATGGACCTCTGCTTTAGATGCAGATACCCCCCTTTGGTCGTATTTATACGTGGACATGGTGCAAAGGTAGGGAAATCCTATCAACTCAACTTTAACAAAATTGTTTATGGAAAAAAGCCAATCTATTCTATATTTGCCTCCTGTGCAAGAACTAGTCCCACTGAACATTTGGCGTTTGCACCCCCCGGCAAACAAAAATCAAATTAATTGCAACATCTTGACATCTCATGCCGAGGGAAAAACTGCACGCCACCCAACATTGTGCATAAAATAAACAATTAACACAGTGGATCTACCATCATCGTTATTTGAGCGAATCAAAGGTATTCGCCGCAATCACCTGACTTGGGCCGCAGTAGGCATTGGCGCCGTAGCATTTGGCGCTTTTTTTGTCAAATCTGGCCTTAGCAACCAACTCAGTTCTTCTTTGCTTACCGCCCATGCGCCGGCAGAACTCGGCGCCTTCCAGGTAAAAATACCCACCATGCGTTATGGCTTTGCCATAGATACGTTTTTGGTTACCGATAATACCATCCGCTCCGGCCAGTCGCTCTCCGATATTTTGGCAACTTACCACATAGATTATCCGGTAGTGGACAAACTGGCCTTCAATGCCCGTGGCGTTTTCGACATCAGGCAGCTAAAAACCGGCAATAGTTATACGGTATTGAGCAAAGACAAAGATCAAAGTGCTGATTATTTTATATACGAACCCAACGTCTTTGAGTACATCGTCTTTCACCTCAAAGACGACCTCAAAGTGGAGCGCGTTAAAAGGGAAGTAACCACCGCCACCCAAACCGCTGCTGGAATACTTGAATCTTCGTTGTGGAAAACTATGACCGACAACGGCTTCAGCGCCGAGCTCACCGATAAAATGGAAGACGCGCTGCAATGGTCGCTCGACTTCCACCACCTGCAAAAAGGTGATGAATTCAGACTTATATACGACGAGCATAGTGTGGAAGGAAAACCGGTAGGTGTCAGCAAAGTAAAAGCAGCCTACTACAAAACAGGCGAAAAAGTATACCATGCCATCTACTATGAAAACGGCGAATACAAAGGTTACTACGACCTGAAGGGGCAGCCTATGAAAACCTCGTTTTTGCGGGCTCCGCTCAAGTATTCGCGCATATCGTCGCATTTTAACCTGAGTCGCTTACATCCCATCTTAAAATACAGAAGGCCGCATTACGGCACCGATTATGCTGCGCCTTACGGCACGCCGATCCTCGCAGTAGGCGACGGCACGATCTCTCAGGCCGCTTTCACCTCCGGCAACGGCAACTTTGTCAGGATACGCCACGATGGCACCTACGAAACCCAGTACCTGCACATGCAGCGTTTCGCCAAAGGTATTCGCCCGGGCGTACGCGTACAACAAGGACAAGTGATTGGTTATGTAGGCTCTACGGGGTTGGCTACCGGTCCGCACGTATGTTTCCGGTTCTGGAAAAACGGCCAGCAGGTGAACCACCTCCGCTTGAATTTTCCTCCGGCCAAGCCGCTGCCCGCCGGCGAGATGCCGGCGTTTGAGGTTTTGCGGGATGAGTATCTTGCCATGCTGAAAGGGGAAGAGCAGAGCAATCCGTAAGGGGGTGACGTCTTTGAACTGGCCGAGTTGGTGACGAGGTGACGGCATAGAAGAATGCCAGGTGGGTGACTTCTCTCACTCCCTCGCTCTCACACTCTCTCCCTCCTTCTAGGCCAGCCGTGCCATATCCCTTACCAGAATCTTGCCTCTATTAAAGTAGATCAGGTCGGACTTGCGGAGCTCGTTGAGTACCAGCGTAACCGTTTGGCGGGAAGTGCAGGTAATATTAGCGATATCCTGGTGGGTCAGGGAGTGCTTTAGCAGCATTTCGTAACCTACCTTGCGACCGCGGATGTTTACCGATTCTTTGATAAACTCTACAATACGCGTGCGGGCATCTTTGAAGATCAGCGACTCCAGCTTGTTCTCCGCCTTGATGAGGCGGTTGCCGAATGACGTCATGATATTGCTGCACAAATCAAAATTCTGGCGCATCAGTTTTTTGAAGTCATCCACTTTCACGGCGTAGAGATGCACGTCTTCTTTGAGCACCTGTGCAAAATCCTGGCGTTGTGATTCGCCGACCAGGCCCATTTCGCCAAATAAGGCAGTGGGGTGAATCAGCGATTTGATGACTTCACGGCCGTCGGCAGAGTGCGTGCCGATCTTGACGGCGCCTTTTACCAGAAAATATACGGTATCCGAAAGATCTCCAGGAAGATAGATGAAGCTGTATTTGGGTTTGACTTCGTATGTAGCTACCTCTTGCAGAAAGGCTTTTTCAGCTGGGGTGATGTTATTAAAAAAAGAAATTTGTGCCCAAAAATCGAGTTGCGTATCGACTCCCATAATGCCCATTTTTAGATAGTGCAAAAAATCAGTGCTTTCCCGGCCGATGATAGTTGGCCGTTTCAAGAGTATAGACACCGATTATTGGTCTCCCCCCTACCCTGCCGTTTCTTTTTTTTAGACCGATCAATATATGCCAATTATTATTTTGTATTATTTTTAATAATAAAACAAATCACGGCATTAATTTACTATCAACCTGTATATCAATTGATTACATTCAGAGAATCGAGAGAGAAATTATACCCGGCAAAAATGCCATGGCCGTTTTCGATGTTGTTGTAAATAAAGATAGGCTCTCCGTTGGTGCCGCTGTTGTTGGTCTGCTGGCGGCTCAGGGAGTTGTGGAAGAGATAATATTCCTCGGAAGTGGTGCGCAACTCTACATATATCTTGCCGAGCAACTGATAAGAAGGATAAATTTCGATGGACATAGGAAAGGTATACGATATAGTTTTGCCGTTAAAGGGCTCATCTTCTATAAGCACCCCTCCTGCGAAATAGGCCAGCAAATAATTATTATCGGTAAACGGGCTAAACACTACCGGCTGCAGGTAGCTCTGCTCTACTACAATATCCTGTACTTGCTGAAAAAAATTGAGGTGGTAATAATTCGTCTGCGCACCGGGATCAGAAAAGCTCAACGAGACCTGGTAATCGTAGCGCACACTGCCAGGTTGACTTCCTGGACTAGAGGTAAGCCCCGATACCGAGAACTGTTGGATCTGAATACGGGGTGGGATTGCGCTTTTCGACATTACCGGCTCGAAACCCGGGGCTCTGACTTTTAGTTTGTAGGTCTCGCCCGGTGCGATAACGGCGCCTTGGGTAGTATAATAGGGCGATACGCGGTTAATCTGCGGAATCACGAGATTGAGTTGCTCAATAATTTGATCGTCTTCATTAAACAATTCCACTACCGCATCGGCGATATAGTCTTCGGGCGAGTCATCGAGGATAGATCGGCTGCGGGAGACCCTCACCCGCATTGCTTCACCTGTGGTAAAATTGCTCACCACTACCAGCTTAGGATCCGGCAAGGGAAGGTCTAACTCTACCGGTTTTTCGCAGGTAGCAGCCATACACATTACCCCCAATAACAGCATCCAAAGCCGCATAGCAGATATATTTATTAAAAAGATACCGCGTAATTGAGCGAGGGTAAAAACGGAATCAGCGTGGTCTGCACAAACTCCTTTTTAGCCCTGATGGCGTAATTCTCGTTGACATACCGGGTTCGCACATTGTAATACAAAGGGTTACGCCTGTTATAAACGTTGTAAACCCCCAATTGGATGCGATGGCGCAGGCTCCGTTTTCCAAAATTAAAATTTGCGCTAATATCGAGCCGGTGGTAATTGGGCATCCGGTATTGGTTTTTATTACCGAAAGCGAGCGCCCCCACTACTTGTGGAGGAAAAATAATATCCGTCAGATCCACATTAAACTGCTCCAATGGGATACTAAAGGCAAAACCTGAGCTAAACACCCAATCGGCAGATATGCTGAGCCACTTAGTCAGTTTTTGTGATACCACAATTTTCAGATCATGGCGCCTATCGTATTTAAACGGATAACGGCGACCGAAGTTAATCTTATCAAACTGTCTGTCGGTCCAACTCAGCGAATAAGCTACCCAGGCAGTTGTTTTCGGCGTGCTTTTTTTCCACATCAATTCCAGTCCGTAAGAACGTCCGTTGCCTATAGTCACGTTTTCCTGCCAGTCGTTGAGAAAAAAAGCACCTTCGCTAAAGCTGACGAGGTCTGTCATGTATTTAAAGTAAATATCGGCCGAAAAATCAAATAAGCGCTTTATCTCGACGTCAAAACCGGCGCCTGCCTGCCAGGCTTGTCCGGGTTTTATCTTAGCGGTAGCGGGTACCCAAAGATCGGTAGGCAGTCCGATGCCGGAACTCGACAGCAAATGCAGGAACTGGGTCATACGGCTGCCATAGAGCCTGAGTGCAGTGGCTCGTCCCAACGGAAGCATGGCGGCAAGGCGGGGTTGCGGCGAAAAATAGCTTTTATTTTGTACCCTAAGGCCGGCGCCGTGTACGCCTGCATTGATCAATCCGCCGTTTTTGAGCCGCCATACCTGTTCCATGTAGGCAAAATATTCGAGTGTGCCGATTGACTCGTTTTTTATCGTGCCGGGGTCTACATTGCCGATACCGTCGTCGTAGGCCAGCGCGCCAGGTGAAAAAAAGCGCCGGGTTATTCCCGCGCCAAAACGCACGGTGCGTTTGTCCGTCATCGACAAGTCGAAATCGCTTTTGATACCTATATCTTCGATAGCCGACCTAAAGTCGCCGATATTAAAGACTTTGTATTCTGTCGATTGGTTGCGCAGGTTGATCACTGAATCCGTATCATAATAATGGAGTCCTACCTCCAATTTACTGTATGTGAGCACGGTATTTGAAAACAATTTGTCACCGAAAATATGGTTCCAGCGCAGGGAGGCTATTTTATTGCCCCACTCCAGTTGTTCTACATAGCTTTGATCGGAGCGGTAGCGCAAGGTATCCTTGTTATTGGCCAAAAAAATGAGCGTATCACTTCTAAAGCCGTCGTTGTTGTAAAAATCACTGCCATTGTAATAGCTTAGGTAAAGCACGTCTTTAAAGGAAAACCGGTAGTGCAGCTTGGCATTTAGGTCGTGAAACTGGTAGCCGATGTCGCCCCGCTCCCCTCTGTTTTCTTTCAGATAACTCGACAGGGGCCGGATGTACCAATCCAAAAAAGATTGCCTTCCTGAAATAAAGAAGGCGCATTTGTCTTTAATGACAGGCCCTTCCAGCGTAGCCCGCAGGGCCAGCATTCCCAGGTTGAATTCACCGCTATAGCGTTGGCTATTGCCTTCTTTTGTGCGCACATTGAGCACGGAGGATAAGCGGCCGCCATACCTGGCCGGAAAGCCGCCTTTGATAATTTCTGCCGTGCGAATGGCACTGGTATTAAATACCGAAAATACGCCGGCCACGTGATAGATATTATACACCGGCACATCGTCGATAAGCACCAGGTTTTGTTCGGGGTTGCCACCCCTTACGTGAATACCCTCTACACCGTCTGTACCTGTAGTTACGCCGGGCAACAGCGGCAGCATGCGTATCAGGTCGGGTTCGCCAAGCAGCGAAGGAGTAAGATTAAGGTCTTCGCCTTTGATAATCTGCGCATCACTGCCCGAGGCGGGCGTTTGCTCCAGTGTGGGCCTCACTACAACCACCGGAAAAGAAAGCGGCGACGGGCTCAACAAAAAGACCTGCGATTTGGCGCTTTGGGCGTTCAGGGGCACGCTAAGCGATTCATAACCCAGGTAATAACATTGTATCAGTGCCTTATCGCCCAACAGCGACAGGCTAAAAAAGCCGTATTCGTTGGTCACTGCCGTTTTACCGCTCAGACTGTCCCTCACATATGCGCCAATGAGCAGTTCTCCGCTAAGGGCGTCTTTTAAGGTGCCGCTAACGGTAAAAGTCGAAACCGGTGGTGGGGTAGCTACTTGTTCCAGTAAAATCAAATTTTCGTTTAGTCGATAGCGAACCCTTGTGCCGGACAACCAAAGGTCGAGCACCTCCTTCAAAGGTTTATATTGGACAGTGGCGTTTACCCGGGTATCGGGAATGATGCCCGGATCAAAGACGAGTTTAACATTAGCTTTTACAACCAATGCACTCAAGGCATCCACCAGTTGCACATTACCTTCCTGCAGGCTTATGCGCTGTTGAAGGGGAGTTTGTCCCCAAGATGCGCAGGCGTATGCCATCAAAAAGAAAAAAGCAATAGTGTAGCGTTGATTCATGAAATACAGGTAGTTGCAAAGAGGTATAACGGCCCGATACCCTTACACGCTGCGAACGGCATTCGTGTATTTCATGCTAAAATAGTGACATGCAGCGAAAAAAAAGAAATTTTTGTCTATCGGTTACAATTACCCCCCTTAACTACAAAATGCGCAGCGTCTTTTTTTACGACTTTAGCACCGTATACAGCAGAAATAGCGTCCAAAGCGCGATTTAGCGGCACTTTGTCAAAATTGGAGGTAAACAGACAATCGCCGATGCCGGATGCACTCAAATCGATAGTAGCGCCGTAATAACGGCCAATTTCTTTGACTGCTTCATGCACCGGGCGTCCTACGAAGACCAGTTTGCCGGTGCGCCAGGATAAGGCGTTAAGTGCGGGTTCTTTTTGGATAGATATGCCGGCGCCGGGGTTGTACACGCCCCTTTGCCTGGGTTTGATACGGGCAGCATACGTGCCGTCGGCAGCACGGAGTTCAACCAGTCCTCTTTCCACTTCCACTTCCACGGACGATTCCCGGGGTACGGCGCGCAAATTGAAAGCAGTACCCAACACAGCCACATCGGCAGCGGTAGTATGGATTACAAAGCGTCGGCCGGCATCGTGGGCTACATCAAAGTATGCTTCGCCGGTAAGCTCCACTTCCCTGCCGGACGCAGTGGCTATATTGGCCGGGTAGCGCAATTCGCTACCGCTATTAAGTACGACCCTGGTCCCGTCGGCTAATTGTATTTCTCTTTGTATATCTGTGGATTGTACCACCAGTATGGCTGGTTTTTGAAAATAAGCCTTCCATACACCTGCGCCCCCAATGAGCAACAATATTGCAGCAGCATACGACCACCACCGTTGGACCGGGCGGCGTACAATTCGCAAGGATGAATTTTCTTTATCTCTTTCGGCTTTAAAGCGCTGCCAGGCGGCATCCGTATCGGGGTTAAATTTACCGGTATAATCACCGGTCCAATTCCATATCTGCTCCAATGGGTCGGTTCCTGATTGGGTCGGCTTGGGGATAGGGGCATTCTTTCGGCCTTCCATATCCCGAATAAAATCTTTTATGTTTCTGTCTTTGCTCATTACAATTGTTCGCTAGATCTATCCGCTCACATTTGTGAGGTTACATTTCACCTCCAAGACACGCACAACTTACGCAGCCCCTATTACTTGGCTTATATTTATAAATAGAAATGTCAGCTATCCGTCTTAATGTACGGCGCCAGTTCATCGCGCAGTATTCTCAGCGCTTTGGTAATCTGATTTTCCACCGTCTTCACCGAGATCCCCAATTGCTGTGCAATCTCCTGGTGAGAAAATTGTTCAAAGCGGCTAAGCGCGAAAACTACCCGGCAGCGTTCGGGAAGTGCATCCACAGCCTTGTCAATAGCTCCCTGCAACTCCGTCATTTCAACCAGTGCGCCTGCCGGTGAGTGGTCGCTCGGCATTTGGGCGATCTGCTCCTCTTCTTCAAACCTGAATTTATTGTCGCGAATATAATTCAGCGTTTTATTTACGGCAGCTCTTCTCAGATATCCCTGTATGCTGCCCGTGAATTCCAGTTGTCCCCGTTTTCGCCATAAGTCGGCAAAAAGTTCCTGGATGATATCTTCGGCTACCTCGCCTTTGGGAATGATTTTATACACCGTCTGGCATAAAAAAGCATAATAACGCTTGAACATCCACTCAATCGCTGCCTCACTATCAGATTTCAGTAATATGTTGAGCTCCTGATCGCTGTATACTTGTTGCAAGATAGTAGCTATTATGAAAGGTCATAAAATTAGTACTTACTTTCAAAAGGTCAAGCGCTATCGTTTTGATTTTGTGTTACATCTTTCTATTTTGCGGCGCAAACCAAGATATCGGTGATACAAGTTATTGACATTCATAAATCATACGGCTCGCTTCACGTGCTTAAGGGCGTTAATTTTACGGTGGAGAAAGGCGAGATCGTATCGATTGTCGGCAAATCGGGTGCAGGCAAAAGTACGCTATTGCATATTCTCGGTACACTAGACCGCCCTGACAGCGGCAAGCTTTTGCTCAACAACGAAGAAGTATTTCTGCTTAACACCAAAAAACTGGCGGCCTTCAGAAACCGCCATATTGGGTTCGTATTCCAATTTCACCACCTGCTGCCTGAGTTTACAGCCCTCGAAAACGTGTGCATCCCGGGGCTGATACTGGGAGAGCGGCCTTCAAAAGTAGAAGAACGCGCCAAAGACCTGCTTGACTACCTAGGGCTTTCCGAACGACTCACCCACAAGCCCATGCAATTGTCGGGAGGCGAACAGCAGCGCGTAGCTGTAGCCCGGGCACTCATCAACCAACCCAATATCGTATATGCCGATGAACCTTCCGGAAACCTCGACTCGGCGTCCTCTCAAGAGTTGCACCAACTCATCTTCAATTTGCGAAAAGATTTTAACCAAACCTTCGTAATCGTTACCCACAACCAGGAATTGGCGCATATGAGCGATAGAAGGGTTGAAATGAAAGACGGAACTTTGGTGTAAATCGGTTATTTTTGCAGTTATGAAGGCTTTACTCCTTATCGACTTGCAAAACGACCTTTGTTTTGGCGGCGCAATCGAAGTACCCGAAGGCGAAGCAGTTATTCCGGTAGCTAATCGCCTTATCCCCCATTTTGAACAGGTAATAGCTACCCGGCAATGGCATCCTGCCGATCATAGCAGTTTTGCAGCTATGCATCCCTGGAGGCGCCCCGGGCAGATCATCGAGATAAACGGTCAACCGCAACTGCTCTGGACGATGCACTGCGTTCAGGGAGGTTTTGGCGCTGAATTTACCCCAAAACTCCACACTTCTCAAATTAGCAAGATCATTGATACCGGCACTACCGCGCAGGCAGATAACTTCAGCGCTTTTGCCGATGCAGATCAGAAAGTAGATACCGGTTTACTCGATTACTTGCGCAGCCAACACGTCACCGTGCTGTATATCATGGGATTACCCATAGAAACAAGTGTAAAAAATACCGCCCTGCAAGCCCTCGAATTGGGTTTCGATACGTATGTTTTTTTAGATGGCTGCCGGGGAGAAATGGGGCCTGCAATCGAAGAAATGACCGAAAAAGGGGTAACCATACTCCGCATTGATCAATGGGAAAAATACCGCCACCAACAAGATAAAATCAAATTATTATGATCAAGGAATTCACAATGTCCTCACAGGATTTGATGCATTTGGAAGACCGTTACGGCGCCCACAATTACCACCCTATCCCCGTAGTGTTATCCAGGGGCAAAGGCGTTCACGTGTGGGATGTGGAAGGCAAACAGTACTACGACTTTTTGTCGGCGTATTCAGCCGTCAACCAGGGGCATTGCCATCCACGCATTATTAACGCATTGGTGGAGCAGGCACAAAAACTGACACTTACCTCCAGGGCTTTCTACAACGACCGCCTGGGCAGGTTTGAAAAATATATTACTTCTTATTTTGGCTACGACCGCGTTTTACCCATGAATACCGGCGTAGAAGGCGGCGAAACGGCTATGAAGCTCTGTCGAAAATGGGCTTATACCGTGAAAGGTGTGCCCACCAACCAGGCCAAGGTCATCTTTGCGCGAAATAATTTCTGGGGGCGTACCCTGGCCGCTATCTCGGCTTCTACCGACCCTAGCAGCACCACAGGTTTTGGGCCGTTTATGCCCGGCTACGTGATCATCCCCTATAACGACCTGGCCGCCCTTGAGGAAGCGCTAAAAGATCCCAACGTGGCGGGATTTATGATCGAGCCCATACAGGGAGAAGCCGGCGTAGTAGTACCCGATGAAGGGTACCTGAAAAAGGCCTACGAGCTATGCAAAAAAAGCAATGTGTTGTTTATCGCCGACGAAGTACAAACCGGTCTGGCCCGCACGGGTAAGATGCTGTGCTGCGATTACGAAGGCGTAAAACCCGATATCCTCGTCCTCGGGAAAGCCTTGTCGGGCGGCGTCCTACCCGTCTCCGCAGTGCTTGCCAACGATGAGATCATGCTCACCATCCACCCGGGCGAACACGGCTCCACCTACGGCGGCAATCCGTTGGCCTGCGCCGTGGCCTTAGAAGCGCTCGAGGTGATCAAAGAAGAAAACCTCGCTGAAAATGCCTTTCAATTGGGCAACTACTTCCGGGAATATATGCAGCACAACCTGGTGGAAAAAACCGATATCGTCAAACTGGTACGGGGCAAAGGGTTGCTCAATGCCATCGTGATTGACGACGAAGAAGAAGGGCAAACCGCCTGGCAGATTTGCCTGAAGCTGGCAGATAACGGCTTATTGGCCAAACCTACGCACGGCAATATTATTCGTTTTGCTCCGCCGCTGGTTATGACGCTGGCGCAAATGGCGGAATGCTGCGAGATTATTGAACAGACAATCACGGATTTTTAATTTGCATGTCGGGGGTGAACCCCAATGCTACAGGTTTTTCATCTCGCGGGTCATCTTTTCCAATTCGATGCGCAGGCCTTCGGCGTCGTCTACGGTGGTGCTACGCGACATGCGGCTGGAGAGCTCGTCAATGGTATCGAGATAAAAGGCATCGAATTCTACGTCTGATCGCAGCGCCTCCATATCGGCAAGCGTCTCGTAATTCTGTTCCTTCAATTGCTTGAGCTTTTCCTTTTTCCGGGCCAGCGTTTGGGCCATCTGTTGGTGATGAAGCAGGGCCTCCAGTTTTCTGATGCACGTTTCGTAAAAATCGATGCGGGCGGTGCGTAGTTGTTGTTCCTTTTTAAAATCATTGATCAGTGCCGTAGTTTCCTGGCGGTAAGCGGCTGTCAATTCTATATTTTCGTTGAGCCGGGTGGTTAGTTCGGCGATATTTTCCAAAATATCGGCAATCTCTTTTTTATTGCGATTGATTTCTTCCCGGCAAAAATTGATTTTGCTATGGATAGCGCCTTCTTTCGAGTTTTCAAAAGCTTGCCGTTTTGACCACTCCCTCCAGGCCCAAATCCCCCAAATTATTATCAAAATCAATAAGAGGACAGGAAAGAAAAAGCGCAGTTGGGGAACTATCCTTGTGAGGATCAGCATGCTTGCCAAACCCAGCAAAAGCCAAAAAAGCAGGTAGTTTAAAGAATAACGCGGCATAGTGCAAAGATGTCAGAAAATGTAAAGGTCGGTTAAATTCTGGTATGGATTATCAGTTATAACCCTTAAATTTACCCCCGCGCTAAAGCAAGCATACAATATGAATATCCTCCAACAGTTGCAGGAAAGATACATCCAGGAATTTTCCAACAATATGCCTTTCGACGAATTCCTGGTCAACGTGATCACCACGGCCGTGCTTGCAGGCATATTGCGTTGGTATTATATCCGATACGGCAATGCACTTTCCAACCGTAGCCGTTTTGCCGCCAACTTTATGCCGCTGGCGTTGGGGACGCTGCTCATCATCATGATCATCAAGTCGTCAATAGCCCTCTCGCTGGGGTTGGTGGGGGCTTTGTCGATCGTGAGATACCGGGCAGCTATAAAAGACCCCGAAGAACTCACTTTTTTGTTTATTGCCGTCGGACTTGGTCTTGCCGGCGGCGCCAATCAACCCATCCTGGGGGCGGTAGCTTTTTCACTCATGATTATTTTACTGTATGCCGGACAACGGCTTTGGGGTAAACGCGCCTTCCAATCGCAAAACAAGCTCATCATTCATATTCACACCGATAGTGCCGATCTCAACGGACTTGCCGCTATTATGGGCAAACACCTGTCTTATGTTGAACTCAAGCGAGTAGACGCCGGCGAAAGCGGCTTGGACGCCAGTTTCCTCGGCAAAGCCGACGACGTGGCGCAATTGGCCGCACTAAAAGACGAGGTACTACTTTTTGCTGCCAATACCCGCATCTCCATCGTAGAACAACCCGCCCTGATGTTATGATTATTGCCAACCGCGATAAGGAACATTTACACCAAAGTCCCGGCAGGCGGTTTTGGGTTATTGGCCTTTTGCTGGTCGTCATAGTTGCTGCTGTCGCCATTTTGCTTCAACGCCACGCTTCGCAAAGTCAATCGCTGGTGATATCCTGTGACGCCGAAAGGGTGCGAGGCGATCATTTCATCGGACAAGGAGGCAACTTCAGCAAGGGTGAACTGCGGAGCAGTGACAGAGCGAAATCGGGGCAATATGCCTGCAAGGCGCCCAAAGCACAAGGCGCCCAATACGGCTTCGGCTACCAAATGACGGCCCCCGAGCCAGGCCGCTCCTATCGCGTCAGCGTATGGCGATTTAAAAACCAATACCAGGAAGGCAAATTAGCTCTGAAAGTATCGGGAGAAGTCGATTTCTACATGGAGACCGACCAGATCAGTTCACAGGATAACGGCTGGGAAGAACTCATCCTGCGTTTTACGCTACCTTTTGGAAAAAAAGCGGACCGGGTCGATATCTATGTGTATACCAACGGTTTTCTCGATACCTATTTTGACGACTTTCGCATTGAGCAGATAAATCCAACAGATACGACAGCTTTTCAACCGCAAACTATTTCCCTCCGCATAAAATCTGACGATTTAAAAAAAATAGAAAAAGACCGCGAACAAGCGCTGCGCAACGGTATTCTGGAAGCAGAAACCAGCAATTGGGTAGACGGCGTCATTAAAGACTCTACAGGAGATATTCCTGTTTCCGTGCGGCTAAAAGGCGACTGGCTCGACCACCTACAGGGAAATAAATGGTCGTTCCGCATCCAGGTTGAAGGCGCCCGGGGCTGGAACCGCCTGCTCACGTTTTCAGTGCATACACCGGCAACCCGGTATTTTTTGCACGAATGGCTGTTCCATCAATGGCTTGAACGGGAAGATATCCTTACTACCCGCTACGACTTCGCCGAACTGAAACTCAACGACCAATCGCTCGGGATTTATGCCGTAGAAGAGCATTTTGAAAAAGAAGTGGTTGAATACCGCAACCGGCGCGAAGGGCCCATCGTGAAATTTTCGGAAGAAGGATTCTGGGGCGGCATCAAAAGTCAGCTCAACGAGCAAGGTTATGTGCGCTACGACCTGGGGCATTCCGCCATGGACCGTTATAACGCCGACATACAAGCTTTTAGAGAAAAACGCGTAGCTTCTTCGAGTGATCTAAGCCGACAATTCGAGCAAGCACAAATCCTGATGACCCAATACAAGTATGGGCTGAAACCGCCGGAAGAGATATTCGACCTCAAGCGTATGGCGAAATACCTGGCCATCTGCGATGTGCTGGGCGCTCACCACGGCACAATATGGCACAACCAGCGCTTCTATTACAACCCGGTGAGCAGCAAACTGGAGCCCATCGGGTTCGACGGATTCGGAGAGGCGCCCCCCTCCCACCCTGTGATGCTGGGAGAAGGCGCTATGCACCCGGCGAGTTTTAATCAAAACGATTTAATCTCAGGTCTTTTCCTCGACAGCACATTTACCGCCAACTATGTGCAATACCTGGCACAATTTGCATCGCCGGTATACCTTAAGTCTTTTTTTGACCAAATAGAGCCCGGATGGGCTGCCCGGCTGAATTGGCTGCAGATGGAATTTCCCGAATATCAGACCGGTATAAACGATTTCTCCAATTACGCCGCTATCATTCGCTCGCTATTAATGCCGGTGAACAGACAAAGCCTTAAAGCCAGGCAATTGTCTGCCGGACAAGGGCAGCAACAGGTTATGCTGTCTAATACCCATAGTTTTCCTATAGAAGTAGTGGGTTACAGCGGCGTGGAGGGCATGATGACGCAGACCCTTTCCAAGCATGTCATCCTTCCTGGGTTACCTGCACGCAAGCTGCTAACCCGCTTGCGGCGCGACTCCATGATCCGGGATTTTCAATCGGTGCGCTACCTGGCTTCTGAAGCTCAAGCCTTGCAAGGCCCTGAAATCACCCAGTCGATTGCGATTCCGCATTCCGCTAAAATTGTGTTTTTCAAGCCGTTGGGTATTGACACGCTTTATGAAGCGCCCATCATCAAGTGGCCGCTGCCATTACCCAGTACGGCGGCACAACAACTTTTTAAGAAAGTAAATTTGCAAACCAATAGTTGGTATACCGTCAAAGACAAAGTTGTTACTTTCAAAGCCGGTACCAGGCAAATCGACAAGCCTGTCGTCATTCCCCTCGGTTACCGGATAGTAGTTGAAGCCGGGGCGGTGCTCGACTTCGTGCAAGGCGCCTTTTTTATCAGCAAATCGCCGGTGCAAATGATCGGTACGGAGGAGGCGCCCGTAAAAGTCATATCAAGTGACCGCAGCGGCCAGGGTTTTACGGTGCTTGAAGCCGGTGAAAAATCCGTATTCCGCTATGCCGTTTTTGACGGGCTTCGAAATCTCTCTTATCAAGGCTGGACCTTGACCGGCGCGGTCACCTTATACGAATCGGATGCAACCTTTAGCCATTGCAGTTTCATTAATAATTTATCTGAAGACGGCTTAAACACCATTAGGAGTAACTTTTTGGTAGAATACACCCACTTTCAAAATACGACATCTGATGCCTTCGACAGCGATTTCTGCACAGGAGAAATCAATCAATCCTACTTTGGGCATACAGTCAATGACGGCGTCGATTTTTCGGGAAGCGTAATATCACTTAAAGGCTGTCGCATGGAATACAACGGCGATAAAGGCATCAGCGTCGGAGAAAACAGCGACGTCACCGTAGTGAATTGCCAAATAAATAACTCGAACATTGCCACAGCATCTAAAGACTTGTCGACGTTATATATTCGGGACATACAAATCAAAGATTGCACCCAGGGATTTACAGCTTATCAAAAAAAGCCGGAATTTGGCGGTAGCAAAATCATAGTTGAACGTTATACTTCACAAAATATCAAGCGGTTATATGCTATTTCACCCGGCTCCAGCCTGCAATTAGCACAAAAATATATAACACGCTAAATTTTGTTCAAAAAAAAACTACAACAAACCATGCGCAGCAAAGTGTGTCTGTGGTTAGGTAACTTCTTGTTATTGATCCCTTTTTGGATACAGGCACAAGTGCTACCCACAGATTTTTACGATCAGAAAATACTGTCGAATCTCGATTTTCCAACGGGCATCGTCTTTGATGCTGCCGGCCAGGGGTATATCTGGCAAAAAAAAGGCGTCGTCCGTCTTTTGAGTGCTAACGGCGCCCTGCAAACACAACCCCTGATTGACATTCAGGAAGAAGTTAGCAATTGGAAAGATCACGGGTTGATGGGTTTTGCGCTCGACCGCGATTTTATATCCAACGGTTATTTCTATTTGCTCTATGCTGTTGATTTACACTACTATCATAACTATGGCACGCCAACATACGACCCCGACTCCACGGTCACCTTTCAAGCCACATTTGGCAGAGTGACGCGTTATCAGGCTGATGCAGCAACCAATTTCAGCACGGTAGTGCCCGGCAGTCGGCAAATATTGCTGGGGCTTACTGCCGGCGACGGTATTCCGATCACCTGGGAGTTTCACGGGTTGGGCAGTCTTGTCACAGCCAACGACGGCACCTTGCTCGTATCCTGCGGCGACGGCTCCAGCAGCGTGGGCCCCGATAAAGGCGGCGACCAATACGGTACTTTAGCCTCTCAGGCCATCCAGGCCGGCATCATGACCCCCAACCAGGATTTGGGTTCTTACCGCGCACAATACAAAAACAACCTGAATGGTAAGGTACTGCGCATTGACCCGGAAACCGGCGACGGCTTGCCTTCCAATCCATATTACGATGCCTCGGCCCCCCGCTCACCCCAATCGCGTATCTGGGCTATGGGGTTTAGAAACCCTTACCGGATAATAGTGAGACCGGGTACCGGCAACCATTACCCGCAGTTTGGCGACCCCGGCGACATCTATATTGGCGATGTAGGCAATGGTAGCTGGGAGGAAATCAGTATCGCCGACACCGCAGGGCTCAATTTCGGCTGGCCGCTATTTGAGGGTTTATACTGGGAATGGGGGTTTTTCCTGGCCGGCAGCCCTCCCCACCCCGATGCCCCTAATCCGTTGTATGGTGAAAACGGCTGTGATCAAGCTTATTTAACGTTTAAGGACCTGATGGCGCTTCCTACGCCAACCGGGGAGATCTTCCACCCCAATCCCTGCAATCCGTTGATAGCTATCCCAGATTCATTGCCTGTGTGGGAACTGCAAATGCCCGCTATAATATGGAGCAATAGCCAATGGAACCCGCCTGTCAGAACAGAAGTGATGACCTTTCACGAACTGGGTCATCCTACCGGGATCAGCTTAGCCGATTCGCTTTCGACTATTGAAGGAGAGATTTTCGGGGGTTTTTCAAGCCTCGCCGGCGTTTTCTACACTGCCGACCAATACCCTGAAATTTACCGCGGCAAGTATTTTGGCGTCGATTTCAGCGGGTGGATCAAGGTTTTCGATTTTGATGAAAACAACCAGTTAAAGTCCGTGCAACCCTTTCACGTTTTTGCCAAAGACATTATACATCTGGCCTTAAATCCGGCCAACGGGTTGCTGTATTATATCAATTTAGACGGCCATGTTCGAAAAATAAGCTATGGGGGCAACCCACCGCCGGTAGCCGTTATTGAGAGCGACCGCGATTTCGGCCCGGGCCCGCTTACAATTCAATTTAGTGCCAACTCATCTACAGACGACGGTCCCATTGCGCAATACCACTGGGATTTTGGCGACGGCTCCACCAGCGCTGAACCCGAACCCACTCATACCTATACCGGCACCAACCCTTCACCTGTCGGTTATACCGTAAAACTTACAGTGACCGACACAGCAGGATTGTCGGGGACTACCGAGAAAATAATCGGCTTCAACAATACACCTCCGGAGGTTTACATCTCAAGTATTCAAAATGGAGACCGGTTTCCTCCGGAGACGAGTTTTGTACTCGACTTGAAAGCAGCGGTTAGCGATGCGGAAAGCAACGAGGAGAACCTCACTTACGAATGGCGCACTTATCTTCAGCACAATGCCCACTACCATCCAGACCCGCCCATCTACGACCTGGAAACGTATTTGCTTGTCAACGCTATTGGTTGCGACGGCGAAGATTACTGGCTGCGTGTAGAACTTACCGTAACCGATCCGCAGGGGCTTTCCGGAACAAGTACGCGTAATATCTACCCCGATTGCAGTGGCAATCCTCCATTACAGTGGCTTTACCTGAATGCAGAGGCTATTCCGGATAGGGTTCAATTAACTTGGCAGGTCGATTTACTCCAAGATGTAGATTCTTTTGAAATACAACGCACCAACGATTTCTTTCATTTTCATCGTATCGGCGCTGTGTACGATATTCCTTCTTCATCCACCATCTTATCATTTTACGATACGCATCCCGTTCGCGGAGCTAATATATATCGCATAAAAGCCTGGCGAAAGGACCAAACGCTGAGCTTTTCTAACTTGGAGGCTGTCAATTATCCAGCAGTAACTCCCATCAAAGTATATCCCAATCCGGTTGATATGGGGCAGTTTTGGGTTGCATTAAAAGAAGCCGTTGATACTACAACAGGTATTGAATTGTTTGACCAAAGCGGCATCAGGCGGGTAAAGAGTTCGCTGGCTACCGTTCCGGGTGAAAATACGACAATCCATATTGACGTAGCTCATCTGGACACAGGCCTGTACTTTTACCGTGTCACCCATGAAAAAAATACCTATGTTGGAAAAATAATAATATTGTAAAAAAAAAATAGATGCCGCAAACCCTGACCATCATCATCCCGGTTTATAACGAAGCGGCCACCATTGCGGAAATACTGGATAAAATCGACCATGTTCAACTGACGCGAGGCCTGATAAAAGAAGTAATTGTTGTAAACGACGGCTCTACTGATGCGACGCACGAGGTGGTCACAAAATATAGAGAAGCCATAACCGGTTTCACTTTACATTACATTAGCCACGATACCAATCTCGGCAAAGGGTTTGCCGTACAGACTGCCCTGCGCATGAGTACCGGCGACTACCTCATCATTCAGGATGCCGACCTCGAATACGACCCCGCCGAATACAATCAAATGCTGGAGCCCATGCTCTCGGGCCATGCCGACGTAGTGTACGGTTCGCGTTTTGTAGGCAGCAATGCCCACCGGGTATTGTATTTCTGGCACTACGCGGGCAACAGGTTTCTCACTTTCCTGTCTAATCTGTTTACCAACCTCAATCTCACCGATATGGAAAGCTGCTATAAATTATTTAGAAGAGAAATAATCCAGGATATCGCCTTGGTCGAAAAAAGATTTGGCTTCGAACCCGAAATCACCGCCAAAGTGGCGCGCATACCCGGAGTCAGGATATACGAGGTAGGTATCTCCTATTACGGACGAACTTACCTGGAAGGCAAAAAAATCAACTGGAGAGACGGGGTTTGGGCGATATGGTGTATTATTAAATACAATATCGTGAGGTGAACGGTGAACAGTGAACGGTGAACGTTTACCCTACAGGGTTTCGGCTACGACAAAAACGCTACCTGTAATCAGGATCAAATCATCGGGTGAGGCATGGCGTTTGGCGGCGCGCAGGGCATTTTTCACAGACACATAGGCCTTGCCATTCAGTTGGTAGGTGGCGGCCAGTTGCCGCAGCGATTCTGCCTCCAGGCCGCGAGGTATATTTGCTTTCGCAAAATAATAAACCGCCTTTGGGGGGAACAGCGGCAATACCCGTTCTATATCTTTGTCATTGACAAAACCCGTTACGATGTGTAGTTGCCGGTAGACAGAACCTGCCAATTGGCTGAAAACCCATTTGAGTCCTGCTTCATTGTGAGCGCTATCAGCGATAATCAGCGGCGCCCGTCCCAATACCTGCCAACGGCCCATAAATCCGGTAAGCGGCTTGAGTCTATAAAGCCCTTCGCGAACAGAGGCGTCTTTGCGATCGAAAAAACCTGTTTCCGAGAGTGTGTCTACTGCTTGAAGCACAGTAGCCAGGTTAGCCGCCTGGTAATCGCCATGAATATTTACTTCATATACGGGCAGGGCTTTATTGTCTTTTATGACAGAAAAGCGGGTATGGGTTAATCCAGCATAGTCTGCAGAAACCCGGTAAAACGCATCGGCGAATACTATTGGCGCATTTTTTCGGGTGGCATGCGCGATGAAGACCGGTTGTGTTTCAGGGTGCGACTCCCCAATTACCACAGGAATATTCGCTTTGATAATTCCTGCTTTTTCTCCGGCAATGGCTTCCAGGGTATCCCCCAGCCATTGCATATGGTCGTAGCTGATATTAGTGATTACACTGAGCAATGGTTGGATAATATTTGTAGAATCCAGTCGACCACCCATGCCGGTTTCTATGACGGCGACATCCACTTTTTCGTCGGCAAAATACTCGAAAGCCATAGCTGCCGATATCTCGAAAAAAGAAGGTTTGATGTTTTCGATTGCCGGCTTCATACGGTTCACAAAATCGACCACCCGGCGCCGGGGGATATAAGCGCCGTTGATGCGGATGCGCTCGCGGAAATCCTTGTAATGAGGCGATACGTATAGCCCGGTTTTCAAGCCGTGGGCCTGCAGGATAGCCGCAAGCATAAATGATACGGACCCTTTGCCGTTTGTGCCGGCTACATGAATTGATGGGAAACGTTGCTGCGGGTTACCCAACAATTCGGTCAATGCGGTAATATTAGTGAGATCCTTGCGGTATGCTGCAGCGCCGATGCGCTGGAACATAGGCAAATGCTCGAAAATATACTGCAAGGTATCCTGATACGCAGGCTTAAGCCCTTGAAGCATAGACGTTACTGAACTTTAAAGCTATAAGTGATCGTGCCGCATTGCGAATCCGGGCCGCCTTTGGAAAACTTCCAGCGCTTGGCATTGTCGACAGCAGCTTTTACGAGTTGGCCGTCGGAAGTCGTAGAACCTTTTTGGGTATAACGAGCAGTAGTCACGTCGCCATCACTATTTACGCAAACCTCCACCACCACGGTGCCTTGTTTTTGGGAGTTTTCACTCACCGGAGGAGAGTTTACTTTTCCTCTGGATCTGAGGCCGCCGCCCACATTGCCTGAGCCGGTGCTTACGCCTTCGAGGTTGGAGGCATTCGGGTCGCCGCCCGGATCGCCCTGATTGCCGCTGGTGCCCGTATTGCCTTTTCCTTTGCCTTTACCGCCTCCAAAAGCCGAGCCGATATCGCCTTTAAGTTTATCTGCTTCCGCCTTTTTGCGGGCATCTTCCGCAGCTTGCTGGCGCTTGCGCTCTTCTTCTGCCGCTTTCTTGCGGGCATCTTCTTCGCGTTCCTTGCGGTCGGCTTCTTCGCGTTCTTTGCGCTCTTGTTCTTTTTTGCGTTTCAGGGCAACTTCATTGGGGTCTTCGGTCTGGATAATTTCTTTTTCTTTTACAGGTTCAGGCTTTTTTGCCTCCTCGCGGGGCGGAGTTACTTCTTCCGGTTGGGGTTCTTCCTCGGGTTCTGCAACGGATTCTTCAGCTGGGGCTGGTTGCTCGCCCTCGGGCATATTTTCGTCACCCTGGCCTTCATCAGGAAGGCCGAGGTTGACCAGGATGCCTTCCTGGCCGGGAGGCGGGTCGGGATAGGTCAATAACGGGAGCAACGCCATCAGCAGCAACGTAACATGCACCACGATGCTGATCGTCATCCCGCTTTTTTTATTTTTCTCTTCTTGTCTGGACACTACCATCGACATAAGCTCTCGATTTTGTGGTATTTAACATTTAAACGCCTGTGAAGGCGATAAAGGTTTTTTCTGAAGGGGATTAGCATAACTTTAACGATTTGCTGATTTGCCGATTTATATTATCAATTAATTATCAGCATATTATCTCATCAGCACATCAGCACATCAGCACATTAACACATCAATCCCCCGGTTGCTCCGTTGCCAAAATGCCGTTGATTTGAAGGCGCATAGCCATATCCATGATCGTCACCACGTATTCAACGGGCGTACCTGTTTCGGGAGATATCGTAATACTAAGTTTATCCCTGCTGAATTGAGCTTTACGGCTCAGCATGGATTCCAGTTCAGGAAAAGAGATCCGTTTCCCATTCAAAAAATAACGCCCGTCATCGGCAATGCGTACATCGTCGATGCGAGAAGGCGTTACTACCTGGCTTTTGGAGCTTCCCGGCAACTTCAGGTTGAGTGCGTTAGGCGCCACCAAACCGGACGTAAGCATAAAAAAGATCAACAGCAGAAAGATAATGTCGGTCAGTGACGACATATTAAATTCGGCTACGGCTTTATTTCTTTTTCTGATTCCCATATCAACTATTCGGTTGCGTGGCGATAATAGCTTTTGCCTTTAGTCTGGCTGCGGCATTCATCACTTTTACTACATTTTCAAATGGAGTGCCTACTTCCGCTACGATAGTGACGGTCGCATCTTTGTCGTCCTTGATCTGTGACAATTTTGTTCGCAGCAGGCGATCCAACGCCCTTACATCCACCTCCACGTTATCCATCGTAAAAATTCCGTTTTTGTCAATGCTGATCACCACCGTAGTAGCTGCCACCGTTTTAGAATCCGATTTAGGGAGTTCAAAAGGTTGAACTGCGACAAAGTTGGAGGTCAACATAAAAAATATCAACAACAGAAATATCACATCCGTAGAAGAAGACAGGTTAAATTCCGCCGTGACTTTGCTTCGCCTTTTCATGCCTGATTATTAGAATTAAGCCGTGGGTTCCTGCAGCAGGTCCATAAACTCAATCGTTGTTCTTTCCATGTTAAAAACCACATTCTCCACCTTTGCCACCAATAGGTTGTATCCCACGAGGGCGAAAATACCGGTAACCAGACCAAACGCCGTCGTGATGAGCGCCTGGTAAATACCTCCCGCCAAAACAGAAGGTGTTACGCTTTGCTGGGTTGCCATAGTATAAAACGACAGAATCATACCGGTAACGGTACCCAAGAATCCGAGCATCGGCGCGGCGCCTGAGATACTAGCCAGCGTAGACAGGTTTTTCTCCAGTTTGAAAATTTCGAGGTTGCCCACGTTTTCTATGGCCGCGTCGATATCGCGAAGCGGTTTGCCGATGCGCTGCAATCCCTTCTCTATCATCCGCGCAACAGGGGAATCGGTAGACTGGCAGAGTGCTTTGGCGCCCATAATGTTTCCCGATTGTACATTGGCCCGGATATTATTCATAAAACCCTGGTCAATGCTGCCTGCACGCTGAATGGTCAGGTAGCGTTCTATAAAAATGTACACAGCGATGATAGAGAGAATAAACTGAATCACCACAATGATAATACCGATAGGGCCTCCGGAAGTGATGATAGTCCAAAGGCTTTGCGATTTAACAGCGGGCTCTACAGGAAGGTCGGCAGTTTGAAACAACAACATTAAGTCCATGAACATATAAGTGGTTTTTATCTTGCAATTGTTAAACAACGTATTTCGGGTTGCCAAATTATCAAATACCGCGCTAAATTTCGTGTATAATGCAAAAGAAAGATTTTCGAGGCCGCTTTGGCGTTTGGTAGATATTTGTAAATTTGCATTTCCAGCGAAAATTCGCTAACAAGAATGACATCATTTTTACCGCAAAGTATACCGCCTAATGAGTAGAAGAATCAAAAAAATTGCCGTCCTGGGTTCCGGCGTGATGGGTTCGGGTATTACCTGCCATTTTGCCAATATCGGCCTGGATGTGCTCATGCTGGACATCGTGCCCAAAGACCTCAGCGAGGCAGAGAATACCAAACCCGCGGCTCGGAACCGCATTGTCAATCAAGCGCTCGACGCCGCAATTAAAGCACGGCCGGCTGCATTATACGATAAAAGCTTTGCATCGCGTATCCAAACCGGCAATTTTGAAGACGACATGTCCAAAATCGGCCAGTGCGACTGGATCATAGAAGTGGTTGTAGAACGCCTGGATATCAAAAAAATAATATTTGAACAAGTTGACCGGCATCGCAAAAAAGGCAGCATCGTAACCTCCAATACGTCGGGTATTCCTATCCACCTGATGCTGGAGGGGCGCAGCGATGACTTCAAAAAACACTTTTGCGGTACGCACTTTTTCAATCCGCCCAGATACCTGCGTTTACTCGAAGTGATCCCCACCCAGGAAACCGATCCGGAGCTGGTGAATTTCCTGATGCACTTTGGCGATGTACATCTGGGCAAACAAACCGTACTGTGTAAAGATACGCCCGCTTTCATAGGCAACCGGGTGGGCGTATACGCGATGGCCAAAATCTTTCAGCTCACCAGCCAACTGGGCCTTCGCATAGAAGACGTAGATGCGCTCACCGGACCCAATATCGGCCGGCCCAAAACAGGCACATTCCGATTGGGCGACCTGGTGGGCCACGATACCGCTGCCAAAGTAATCCAGGGCATCAAGGAAAATTGCCCCAATGACGAACAGGCTGCCGCTTTTGAGGTGCCGGGGTATTTGCAATTTTTGCTCGACAATAATTTTTTGGGTAATAAAATGGGACAGGGTTTTTATAAAAAAACCGGAGAAAAAGACGATAAGGGCAGGCCGGTTATTCTGGCGCTCAATCTCGACACGCTGGAATACGAGACTTCGTCGAAAAGCGATATTCCCAGCCTGAAGGCCGCCAAGCAAATCGACAGCCTGGGAAAACGCATCCAGCACTTCTTCGCTGCCGAAGACAAAGGCGGCGATCTTGTCCGCCGTTCCTTGCTGGGTCTCTTTGCCTATGCCTCCAACCGAATTCCCGAAATCACCGATCACCTGTACAGTATCGACGACGCTATGCGCGCCGGTTATGCCTGGGAGATGGGCCCCTTTGAATACTGGGATGTGATCGGTCTTCAGAAAGGCATAGAATTAGCCGAAGCAAACGGCGAAAAAATTGCACCCTGGGTTAAAGACATGCAAGCCGCCGGCCACGATTCTTTTTATAAAAGTGAAAACGGCGCCCGTCTGTATTACGATATAGTTAGCAAAAGCTACAAAATGATACCCGGCTCTGCGGACTTTATCATTTTGGACAATTACCGCAACAGGGCGCCTGTGCATAAAACCAGCGAAACCATACTCCACGACATCGGAGACGGCGTATTGAACCTCGAATTTACGAGTATGCACAATACGATTGGAGAGGGCGTGCTCAGAGGTATCAACGAGAGCATCCAGCTAGCCGAAGAAGGCGACTGGAAGGGCCTCGTCATCGGCAACAATGCCGCGAATTTCTCCGTAGGCGCCAACCTGATGATGATTGCCATGATGGCATATCAACAGGAGTGGGACCAGTTGAATTTTGCCGTAAACATGTTCCAGCAGACCACCATGCGCTGTCGCTATTCTACCATTCCTGTGGTCATAGCCACGCAGGGCTATGTGTTTGGCGGGGGCTGTGAAACGCTCATGCACTGCGATGCAGCCGTCTGCGCTGCCGAATCGTATATAGGACTGGTAGAAGTTGGCGTGGGCCTCATTCCCGGCGGTGGGGGCACCAAAGAATTTGCCGTAAGAGCCTCCGACGCTTTTTTTGAAGGCGACGTACAAATGCCTACCCTGATCGACAAGTTTAAAACCATCGCACTCGGCACCGTCGGTACATCCGCCCAGGAAGCCTTCAACTATGGCTATCTACTCAAACACCGCGATACGGTGGTAATGAATAAAGACCGCAACATTGCCGAAGCCAAACACAAAGTACTCGAATTGGCGCAAAACTACGTGATGCCCTCTCAACGAAATGACATTACCGTACTGGGACGCGCAGGATTGGCGGCGCTTTACATTGCCGCCAACGAACTTAAGCGCGGCAATTATGCCAGCGAACACGACATCAAAATTGCCCACAAACTGGCCTGGGTACTGTGTGGAGGCGATCTCACCGGTGCGCAGCAAGTGAGCGAACAATATTTGCTGGATGTAGAAAGGGAAGCCTTCCTGAGTCTTTGCGGAGAGCAAAAAACGCTGGAACGCATTCAATACATGCTACAAAACAACAAACCGCTCAGAAATTAATCATACGCTTACGCTCAATTTATACCACACCATGGAAGCATACATCGTAAAAGCATATCGCTCGGCTGTCGGCAAATCAAAACGCGGCGGTTTCCGCAATTACCGCTCCGACGACCTGGCCGTTGACATCGTTCAATATCTCCTGGCCAACACCCCCGAATTAGACCCCAAATTGGTAGACGACGTGATCGTAGGTTGCGCCAATCCGGAAGCCGAGCAAGGATTCCAGATAGGCCGCCAAATATCGGTACGCGCCATGGGCAAAGAAGTGCCTGGAATGACCGTCAACCGCTACTGCGCATCCGGCCTCGAAACGATTTCGATTGCCGTGGCCAAAATCCGGGCGGGCATGGGTCATATCTACGTGGCCGGCGGCGCCGAAAGCATGAGCATGATACCCATGACGGGCTATAAACTGGCGCCCAGCTACAAGGTGGCCAAAGATACCCCTGATTATCTGATCAGCATGGGACTTACAGCTGAAGCAGTAGCCAAAAAATGGGGCATCTCCCGCGAAGCTTGCGACGTCTTTTCCGCTAATTCCCACCTCAAAGCAGGCCAGGCTATTGATGCCGGAAAATTCAAATCTGAAATTGTACCAGTTACGGTGGAAGAAGTATTTGTAAAAGATAATAAACGCGTGCGCACCGAACAGGTCATAGATACCGACGAAGGCGTGCGCCGCGATACGACGGTAGAAGCGCTTAGCAAGCTAAAACCTGCTTTTTCCAACGGAGGTATCGTTACGGCGGGCAATTCCTCACAGACTTCCGACGGCGCGGCATTTGTATTGGTGATGAGCGAGCAGATGGTGAAACAACTGGGTCTCACCCCCATCGCCCGTCTTGCGGGCTGTACGGTGGCCGGTGTAGAGCCGCTTTACATGGGTATCGGCCCCTGTGCGGCCATGCCCAAAGCATTACAGCAAGCCAATCTCAATCTTTCCGATATAGATTTGATCGAACTCAATGAAGCTTTTGCCGCTCAGGCCCTGGCAGTAATCCAGGAAGGCGGTTTGAATCCCGATATCGTAAACGTAAACGGCGGCGCCATTGCGCTGGGCCACCCACTGGGATGCACCGGCGCCAAATTATCTACGCAGTTGTTTAACGAATTGCGTCGCCGTGGCAAGAAATACGGAATGGTAACGGCTTGTGTGGGCGGCGGTCAGGGTATCGCGGGCATTTATGAGTTGTTGAATTGACATAAGTCCAACAGCTTATCCATCTGTTGCTGAATAGCCAAGGCTTCTTGCCTGGCTTTTTCAGCAAAGTCTTCGCCATTGCCGGCGTATAAAATACTGCGAGAAGCATTCACCAGCATACCGCAATCGGCATTGAGTCCTGACCGGCTGAGGCTTTCCAGGTCGCCTCCCTGGGCGCCCACGCCGGGTACGAGCAGAAAATTGGAGGGTGCGGCCCTGCGCACAGCTGCAAAAGCGTCGGGATGGGTGGCCCCCACGACAAACATGAGTTGTTCGGGCAAAGCCCAACTACACGCTTTTTCGATCACTTTGATAAACAGTGGTTGGCCGTCTTCCTGTGGGGTAAACTGGAAATCACCGCTGCCTTTGTTGGAAGTGAGCGCTAGTAAAATGACCCATTTCCCCGGGTAAGCCAAAAAGGGAAGCACCGAGTCGCTACCCATATACGGAGCGACAGTTACCGCATCGAAATTCAGCGTCTCAAAAAAAGCTTTGGCATACAAACCCGACGTATTTCCGATGTCGCCGCGTTTGGCATCGGCAATGGTGAAATGCGACTGCCCGATATAAGCCTGCGTTTTCTCCAGGGTTTGCCAGCCTTGGGCGCCCAATGCCTCGTAAAATGCCAGGTTGGGTTTATAGGCTACGCACAAATCGCGGGTAGCATCAATAATTTGTTTGTTAAATTCAAATACGGGATCTTCATAATGCAGCAGATGGGGCGGCAATTTTGATATTTCTGCATCGAGGCCTACGCAAAGGTACGAGCGCCTTTCAAAAATAAGTTCGGTTAGGGCTTTTCTGGTCACTTCAAAATGAATTAAACGGCTACTACACCGTTCACCTCCGGAATACGGCCTTTGATAGCCTGCTCCACACCTGCGCGCAGCGTCATAATAGACATAGAGCAATTTTGGCAGGCGCCCAGCCATTTAATTTGAACAATCCAGTCTTCCGTAATATCCACCAGCTCCACATTGCCGCCGTCTACCGCCAGGTGGGGTCGCACATCGTTGAGTGCGTCGTTAATTTTGGCCAGCAATTCTTGTTTATCCTGGAAAGGCATAATTGTTCTTTGTATAAAATGAATTAATGCGACACATTCACCACCTGCGTGGGCGCCAGGTTTTCATTCCTGCGTGTCACTTGTTTGGCAACGTTTCGAGCCACGTCCTCAAAAGCTTGGGTCGTTATCGCATCCAGCTGAATGATCGCGGGTTTTCCTTCGTCGCCAGATTCTCTGATACCCTGCACAAGGGGTACTTGTCCTAATAATGCGGTATTAGACATCTCTGCCAGGCGTTTGCCGCCTCCCTGCCCGAAAATGTAATATTTATTATTGGGCAATTCTTCGGGGGTAAACCAGGCCATATTCTCCACTACGCCGAGTATAGGTACGTTCACAGACGGGAGCAGGAACATATTCATCGCTTTCACGGCATCAATAACAGCTACTTCCTGCGGGGTGGTTACCATCACCACACCGGTTACGGGTACCGTTTGCACCAAGCTTAGCTGAATATCGCCGGTACCCGGGGGCAGGTCGATCACCAGGTAGTCGAGTGAAGGCCAGAGGCAATCGTTAAAAAACTGCTTGATAATGGCCGACAGGCGAGGACCGCGCAGTACGACGGCCTGCTCTGGTTCGATAATAAACCCGATCGACATCACATACAGGCCGTAAGCCTCCAGGGGTACGATTTTGGGTTGGTTGTAAATTTCCTGTACCTGTGGGCGCTGTCCTTTTAATCCCAGCATTGTGGGGATAGAGGGGCCGTAGAGGTCGGCGTCAATCAAGCCCACGCTGGCGCCCAATTGCTTAAGGCCGAGAGCCAGATTGACGGCAACGGTAGATTTTCCTACTCCTCCTTTACCGGAAGCCACCGCAATGATATTTTTCACATGCGGCAATGCCCCTGTTTGCTTTTGGGCCTGCGGCGTGCGTGCCGTCATGTGCACATGTACGTTGGCCGTGGGATACAATTCCTGCACGGCGGCAATACAAGCAAAATTAAGGTCGGATTTGTATTCGTTATTGAGCGAAGGTAGTTCCAGGGCAAACGTAATATTGTCGCCCTCCACGGATAGATCACGAACCATACTCATCGAGATAATATCCTGCCCTGTATTGGGGTCGATTACCTTCGCCAGCGTCTTGACAATTGCAGTAGTATCGATATTCATTAGCACAAAAGTGAGATAAAAAAAACAAATGCGGCATTTGCCTGTGCAAAAATAACAACAAATCCGATGATCATACAGTTTACAGCGCGTACATACAGTATTCCGAAAATCCGTTTACTTTTGCACTGCTATGAAAGTACATTGGGACCTAGACCATTTGCCGGCATTTAAAAACGCGGTCATCACCATAGGATCCTTCGATGGCGTACATCGGGGGCATCAGCGCATTATTGAGAAAATCAGGCAGCTTGCTCAGGGCAACGAAGGCGAAAGCGTAGTCATTACCTTTCATCCCCACCCGCGCCAGATTGTTTACCCCAAAGACGACTCCCTCAAGTTGCTAAACACGACCCAGGAGAAGATCAGGTTGCTGGAGCAATACGGCGTTGACCATGTAGTAGTGGTCCCTTTTACGGTAGAATTCTCGCAACTAAGCGCCGACGAATACATACAAAAATTTTTAGTCGGCAAATTCCGTCCTGCCTACATCGTCATCGGCTACGACCATCGCTTCGGCCTCAACCGGCAGGGCGACATCAATTACCTGCGTTGGTACGGCAAAGAAGCCGGCTACGAGGTTATTGAAATTGCGCGCCAGGAAGTGGACGAGATTGCAGTGAGTTCTTCCAAGATACGCACTGCGCTGGAACAGGGCGATATGCACACCGCCTATTCGCTGATGGGGCATTACTATACGCTCAGCGGCAAGGTGGTGCACGGCGAAAAGATAGGTAGCTCGATCGGTTATCCCACGGCCAATATTTCTCTTTCCCAAAAAGAAAAACTGGTGCCCCCCAGCGGCATCTTCGCGGCGCGGGTATACCATGCAGGCAAGCGTTACCAGGGCATGTTATATATCGGCAAGCGCCCCACCATAAACAACGCCGCCCAGCAAACCATCGAAGTCAATATTTTTGATTTCAACGAAGATATCTACGGCGAAGAGATACTGGTAGAGATGGTGGAATACTTGCGTGCGGATATCAAGTTTGAAAGCCTGGAAGCCCTCGGCCTGCAAATGTCAAAAGACAAAGAAAATGCTGAAAAAGTATTGGCTAAAAACGAAAAAGCGAGTTTCCCGGGTAAAAAAGGAAGCGCAAAATTGGCCATCGTCATCCTCAATTTCAACAACAAGCGCTATCTGCAACAATTCCTACCCGGCATCATTGCGCACGGCTCCCCCTTCCAACAGATATTTGTAGCTGACAACGGCTCATCGGACGAATCCCTGCGCATGTTATCGCAGCAATTTCCTACCGTAAAACGCCTCGATTTACAGCAAAATCATGGCTATGCCCAAGGATATAACCTGGCGCTACACCAAATAGATGCCGAATACTACTGCCTGCTCAATTCCGATGTAGAGGTAAGCCCCAACTGGTTGCCGCCTATTATCCAGGCTATGGAAAGCGACAAAATGCTTGCCGCATGCCAACCTAAAATACTGGATTATAACAACAAATCCCGGTTTGAATACGCCGGCGCTTCCGGCGGCTGGCTCGACGGGCTGGGATACCCTTTTTGCCGGGGTCGTATATTCGGAGAGGTTGAAACTGATAAAGGGCAATACGACGATACACAAGAGGTGTTTTGGGCCTCGGGGGCGGCACTTTTTGTAAAAGCCCAGCTTTTTCACCAACTGGGTGGTTTTGATGGCGATTATTTTGCGCACGCCGAAGAGATCGACTTGTGCTGGCGAATGAAGCGCGCCGGCTACAAAGTATCCGTTGTGCCTCAATCAGTGGTGTATCACGTAGGTGGCGGCACGCTGTCGTATAACACCCCACGCAAGACCTACCTCAATTTCAGGAATACGCTCAGCACTATTTTTAAAAACGAACCCGCACAAAAGCTGGTATGGCTGCTGCTCATTAGAATGATCCTGGATGGCGTAGCCGGCGCTTTGTTTTTATTCCAGGGCAAATTTGCCCATATCCGCTCCATCCTTCAGGCGCACCTCAGTTTTTATTCCTGTCTGCCCCAATTGCTGAAAAAGAGGAGACACAATAAGCTGTTGGTGCGACAATTGAGAAAAAGCGGACGACCGAATCTAACAACGGGGCGTTACCAGGGCAGCGTCGTATGGCAGTATTTCGCACTTGGCAAACACCGCTTTCAGGATCTTTTCCAATAATACCTGCATGAAAACAATCATAGATATACTATACGAAGACGAGCATATGGTGGTGGTGAATAAACCTGCCCTCATGCTGAGCATTCCCGATCGCTTTGATCCTGAAAAAACCAACCTGCACCATTGGCTCGAGCAACATTACGGGAGTCAGATATGGGTAGTGCACCGCCTCGACCGGGAAACCAGCGGCGCCATTTGTTTTGCCAAAACCGAAGAAGCACATCGCCATTTGTCGCAACAGTTTGAAAACAGAGAGGTAGAAAAAATATACCTGGCACTGGTAGACGGAAGCCCCCACCCTGCCGCGGGTGTGATAGACAAACCCATCGCACATAGTCTGAGCCAGCCCGGCAAAATGGTGGTGAACACAAAAGGGAAACACGCAGTGACAGAATATAAGGTGGTTGAAAGTTTCAAAGCTTTTAGCCTGGTTGAGGCCGATATCAAAACCGGACGTACACACCAGGTAAGGGTGCACATGCAGTCCATAGGCCACCCGCTGGCCATCGACCCGCTATACGGGAAAAGAGCTTTTTTAATGCTGTCCGAAATTAAACGACAGGCTTACAAGCTCAGCAAAGAAGAGGATGAAAGGCCGCTAATGAGCCGACATACGCTGCATGCCCGCCTACTGCGATTGCAGCACCCGATTACAGGGGACATAATCGAAATAGAAGCCCCGCTGCCCAAAGATTTTAAGGCCGTGATCCAACAACTTAGGAAATGGGGATAGCGGATAACCTGTTTATTTTACGTATCCTAAAACACCTATTATGGCTAGCCGAACGTCTCTCTTTATAGCATTGATAGGCGCCCTGTTTTACCTGCCGTGGTTGGGGGGGGTACATCTATTTGACTGGGACGAGATCAACTTCGCCGAGATTGCCCGCGAGATGATGCTCACCAAAGACTATCTCCGCGTGTATATCGATTACAGGCCTTTCTGGGAAAAACCCCCGCTATTCATCTGGATGCAGCTCATGGCCATGAAATCCGTGGGTGTAGGAGAATACGCCGCCCGACTGCCCAATGCCATCTGCGGTATTATCACCCTGGTGTTGCTTTACCGAATGGGGAGAAAGCTATATGACCACTCGTTTGGACTCATCTGGGCGTTGGTCTACTTCGGTACGGTATTGCCGTTTCTCTATTTTAAATCGGGGATTATCGACCCATACTTCAATCTCTTTATCTTTTTGGGGATGTACTATTTCATCCTCGCCTACTGGAAAAAGGATCAATTTGAACTGGATCTGCCCAAAAACTACTGGTGGTATCTGTTTCTGGGCGGATTTTTCATCGGCTTGGGCATTCTTACCAAGGGCCCGGTGGCATTGGTGATCTCCTGCCTGGTGTTTTTTGTATATTGGGTTTATCAACGTTTCCGTTTTTACATCAACGTGCCACAGTTTTTGTTTTTCCTGGTAGCCGCTTCTTTCATCACACTGGCCTGGTTTGGCATCGAGACATTAAAAAACGGCCCCTGGTACATTACCACTTTCACCAAATACCAATACGAGCTTTTCAGCAAACCGGTGGCGGGACACAGAGGTTTTCCGGGTTACCACTTTGTAGTCGTGCTGGTAGGTTGTTTTCCGGCATCGCTATTTGCCATACGGGCTTTTGCCAAAATGCCCGCCGAGCAGCAGCGCTACCGGCAAGATTTCAAGCGCTGGATGATATTTTTGTTTTGGACCGTGTTGATCCTGTTTACCATTGTAAAATCGAAGATCGTGCATTACTCTTCGATGTCGTATTTCCCTGTCACTTTCCTGGCCTCGCTTACCATTTATCACATCATACATCAACGCATTGCTTTCAGCCGCTGGATAAAAGCAGGGATATGGGCCATCGGCACGATATTTATCCTGGTCACCCTAGCCCTGCCCATCCTGGCACAACAAATTGATGCGCTCAAACCTTTGTTTAAAGATCCTTTTGCACAAGCCAATCTGGAGGCGCAGGTGCGATGGACCGGCTTTGAAGTGATACCCGGAATCTTCCTGCTCGCCCTATTGATTGTTAGCACTGTTTTATGGCGGCGCAACCAATTAGAAACCGGCATAAGGGTGTTATTCATCGGCACGTCTGTATTTGTCATGCTTACGCTTATTTTTTATATCAAAAGAATAGAAGGTTACTCCCAACGGGCAGCTATAGAATTTTACGAAAGTAAAGCACAAGAAGACTGCTACATCGTCACGCACGGTTACAAATCGTATGCCCATCTGTTTTACGCCCGAAAAAGGCCCGTGACCGACGAGCGCAGTTACGATAAAGAATGGCTATTAAATGGAGAGATCGACAAACCCGTATACGTGGTCACCAAAATCCACAAGGCCGACGAGATGAAAGCCTATCCCAAGCTGGAGCGATTGGGCGGTAAAAACGGTTTTGTGTTTTTCGGAAGAAAACCTGAAGAATAAAGGACTTTAGCTTCCCGCCTCTCCGGTTTGGCGTTTGAACCCGATAGCTGATTTTTTATTAAACAAAAAAGCGCTCTTATCGAGTTTGAGGCAAGAAACGTCTTCTATAGTCAGCACATTGAGCGGGATGTGGTTGCGTTCTTCCAAACTCAAGCTGGCCAGGCGAAGGTTGTGTTCTTTAACGACCTCCTGAATTACCGATCTCACCGTGCGGGCATTGCCGAAATATTTATCGCGGTACTCGTGCATGTAATCCAGATAATTTCGCAGATGCACTTCTGCTTCGGGCGTAGATACCAGGCCTTCTTCCGAAAGCATTTGCAGTGAAATTTGCAACAATTCCTCCGGTATATAATCGTCAAAACGCAGCACCTTGTCGAAGCGCGAACTCAGTCCCGGATTGGCTTTCAGGAAAGCCTCCATATTGTCGGGATAGCCGGCCACAAAAACAAAAAAGTTGCCTCGATTGTCTTCCATCCTTTTCAGGAGAGTTTGAATGGTTTCGTTGCCAAAATCGCCGTGAGGCCCACCGGTGTGTTGCGAAAGTGCGTACGCTTCGTCGATAAAAAGCACGCCGCCCATAGCTTCCTCGATCTTTTCAGCCGTCTTAATAGCCGTTTGCCCCACATAACCCGCTACGAGGCCCTGTCTGTCCGTTTCTACCATGTGGCCGCGTTCCAGGATGCCCAAGGCTTTGTATATTTTGGTGAGAATACGGGCCACCGTCGTTTTGCCTGTGCCTGGATTACCTACAAAAACGGTATGGAGGTAAAAACTATTGAGCACGTCTTTTCTGGTTTCCCGGTAAAAGCGCACCAACCTGACGAGTTCGTTGATCTGCGCTTTTACTTTGTCCATACCGATAAGCCGGTTGAGTTCGTCGAGTGATTGCCGCAGGAATTCCTCGTCCACGGGGATTTCGGGTAATTCGCGGCGCATCTTGATATCAATCCGGTAGACATCTTCGAGTTCGACTATCGACAACTGTTCCCTCTCGAGCATTTTGGGATTTTCAGTCGACATAGCCCGAAGCCCCAGGTTGATTTTGGCCTTTTCAATGAGGTCGTAAACAAACCGGGCGTTGCCAAAAGTGCGGTCTCTGCGCCGATAGGCTTCCACAATAATTTCGTCAATTTTTACGCGCGCGGCTTCGGTCAGCACAACCCCTTTTTCGCGGCACACATACGCTACGATTTGAGAAAGCTCCTGGGGTAAATAATCGGTAAATTCAAAATACAACTTAAAGCGGGATTTGAGCCCGGGGTTAGAATCCAGAAAATGCCGCATCTCTTTGGGATATCCCGCCACGATCACGGCCAGGTCGCCGGCGCCGTTCGACATTTCTTTCACCAGTATCTCGATCACCTCGCGGCCAAAATCCTTGGTGTCGTCATTAGAACGCGCCAGGGCATATGCTTCATCGATAAACAAGACGCCGCCCCTGGCTTTTTCAATGGCGTCTTTTACCTTTGGTGCGGTTTGTCCGATATATTCGCCCACGAGATCAACCCTGTCCACTTCGTAAACGTGTCCTTTCGTCAGCAAACCCATTTTTTTGTAGAGTTTGCCCATCATGCCGGCTACTGTTGTTTTGCCGGTGCCGGGATTGCCGATAAAAACGGAGTGAACGTTAATTTCTTCTTTTTCTTCAAATCCCTTTTCTTTACGCAATTGCAGGAACTGGATGTATTTGGCATGGTTTCGCACCTGCGTTTTGATATCGTTGAGACCGATGAGCGCGTCGAGGCGTTCCATCACTTCCTCGAAAGTTTGCCGCGTATCTTCTTCGGGCGCCAGGATGACCGGCATCAGCTTGCCGGGAAGTAGCACCCCCGCAATACCTTCCTCAAATTCTTCTTCCACGCTAAAGGGGATAACCGCAATAAGCCGGTCTAAAAAAACCAATTCGGCCGTATAATGGTCTTTACGCCAGGATCCCTTCACATTAGAGCCCCAGCCGGCGGTTATTTTAATGATATCCTCGCGTTTTTCAATGCGCTGAAGCCGGATTACCTGTCCTTTTAATTCGCGGGAGTTATTATAAAATTTGGTAAATAACTCGCATTGCCAATCTTTTGATGAAAATAGATTGCGCAATACGATTTCTACATAGATATAGCGGGTTTCTTCGCTGCCGAAACGCTTGTAGTAAATGCGGTCTTCTTCGGGCACGTCGTCGAAAGGGCCTTCGTACAAGCGCAGCGACATGACTTCCAGGTAGGGATTTTCGTCGGGCAAAACGTCTTTGTCAGCGTCTTCTACATAAAAATATTTGGTGGCCACCTTTTCGCCTTCCATCCAGGCTTCCCAGCAGTAGGTACCTTTTTTCCAAAAAACGCCTTCGGTTTCATTGCCCCAGCCCTCTCTGATGTATACGATCTGGTCGTATTTACTCACTTTTCGGCGAAAAGGCAATGCACACAGCTGCTTGCGCCCCTTCTTCAAGGAAAAGCATCGTAATTCGACGTCAATATCCCAGTCGTCTACATCAAATAATTTATTATAAAAGGAAAGTTCCGCGTAGATATAAGATGTTTCGTGCCTGTCAAATACCTGCCTGTATTTCTTTTTATTGTCAGCCAGCCACTCGGTTGAAGCATAAGCCTTCAACTCGCGGAATTTAAAACGTTTAGCGTCTATGTGTTCGTAGCCGTCTTCCATTGCCATTTGGCGGTTAATAAGAGGTAAAAGCTAATTACTGATAGCCGACTGCCGACTGCCGATAGCTGACTACTGAAAGCTAATAGCTTATTTCCTGCTGAAATTTATACAATTTCCCTAAATAATACAGATCGAAGTAAAAATTGAATTGCGTAAGCATGAAAACTACCTTGTTTGGGGTAGGCGCACATTCGCTTTCCGTTGCTGTAACGAGCCACAAGCTATCCATGTTGCAAAAAATGTAATTATCTTGTGTCGGACCTCGCAATAAAAGCAACCGGATGGCTTTTGCAAAGCTCTATTTCCCCGTATTAGTGCAACATGTCTCAGCAGAAGGCGGCGCACATTACGCAGTCAGGCCGTTATTTTTACCCCAGCCGCTCATTATCAACAGGCAGTATGAGCAGGCCATGTCCTTATTCCGCAAGGAAGTGAGACAACTGTTCAAAGGATTCGTACTCCAGCAAAACAATTCCGAACTGCTTTTATGGCTTATGTTTCATCCGGCCCTTCACCAGGAGCAACATCGCGTGACGGCCACTATCGGGGGGAAAGAAGTCAACGGCCCCTTCCATGTCACCTTTTTTTCCGTACAACAACTGCACTTTGCCTGTTTGCCGGCTCTACAGAACTACATGTTCATCATTGACCCTGATAACGACAAGTCGACGCAGATTGCCAAGGCCGTAAAAAAAGCGCTGGCAGGTATAAAAGAGGAAGAAGAAGACGGGTTTCAGCCGGAAACTTATTACGCCAGGAAAAAAGAATGGATTTCAAGTGTATCGATGACCATTCGCATCCAGGATTTGCCCTTTAAATTCAATCGCTCCACCCAGGCAGATTTTTTTGCCCGCTTGCGCGAAATCAGTGCCTTTGACGGCGCCACGGAACTCGACAAAACCGCCCAGGAACTCAACGCCCGTTACCCTTCGGAGCTCAACAGGGGTTATTTCAGAGATGCAAAAGTTGCGGCGCTATACCACTTGCTTTTCAAAGAAAGTAAAACCCCAGTAGCTATTGTCGGCCCAGAAGGCGTGGGCAGACACACCTTGCTTCACGAAGCCTTATGGAGGTATCAGAAATGGGCCGAGACAAACAATATCCCCTACATACAGCGCATCTGGCATCTCGACCCCAACAGGATTGTCTCCGGCATGAGCTATGTGGGCATGTGGCAACGCCGCCTCGAAGCCATCCTCCAATACGTAGAACAGCCGGAAGAAGAAGTGGGTCACAGCGACAAAATATTCATCGACAACCCCGTAGCGCTACTGCGTATCGGCAAATCGTCGAACAACCAAATGACGCTGAGCGATGCCATCAGGCCTTACCTCGAAAAACGCCGGCTGCAATTCATTCTGGTCGCCACCCCCGGCGAATGGGGGATAATGCAGGAAAAAGATCAACGCTTTTGCGATCTGTTCCAGGTAATGACGCTGGAAGAACCCGACTACGTCACTGCCGTATCCATGATCCTCGCATTTCGCCGCAGGCTCGAGCAAACCAACGGCACGACGTTCAGCATGCAGGCCATCCAGGAATTGCTCAATTTTCACCGCAGGTTTTTGCGAAACAAACCCCTGCCTGGCGGCGTGGCTAGTTTTTTGCAGTCTATATCCGACGAATACCCCTTTCGCAACGTGGACGCGGAGGAGGTCCGCTCCGCTTTTAAAGCATACAGCGGGTTAGAAGCGTCTTTTCTCGACCCCGGACAAATACTGGAAAAAGGCGAGGTGAGCAATCTGCTCGAACGCGAACTGGTGGGACAACCACAGGCCGTGGCGGCACTGGCCAATATTATACACCTTGCCAAAGCCAAACTCAACGATAATACCCGCCCTATTTCTACCCTGCTATTTGTGGGCCCTACAGGCGTAGGGAAAACCCAGGCCGCCAAAGTGCTAAGCCGCTATTTATTCGGCCACGACGGCGCCCTCCTTCGTTTTGACATGAACGAATACAACGACCCTGCGGCCGTCAGCCGTCTCACAGGCGACTTTCACAATCCGGAAGGCCTGCTTACCGGACAAATAAAGTACCGGCCGTTTGGGGTGCTTCTATTTGATGAAATAGAGAAAGCCCACCCCAGGGTGCGCGATCTGCTGCTGCAAGTTCTCGATGATGCCAGGCTCACCGATAGCCAGGGTCAAACCATCGATTTCAGCAATCTCATCATACTAATGACTTCCAACTTGGGCGCAGGTGAGATTTCCTCCCACATCTCTTTTTCTACCGCCCCTGATACGGCTTCTATCTACCGCAAGGCTGTAGAACGTGCCTTCCGCCCCGAATTTGTCAACCGCCTCGACGATATCATTATTTTTAATTCGCTGCAATTAGCGCATATTCAAGGAATTGCGCGAATGCAAATCCAGGAATTGCTACTACGCGACGGATTTGTGCGGCGCACCACGATGCTCAATATCTCCAAAGAGGCGCTCGACTGGGTGGCTAGTCGCGGATTTGACTCGCGGCAGGGCGGCAGGGCCCTCAGGCGCCAAATTGAAAGCGACCTGACCACCCTTTCAGCCGAACAATTGCTGGCTTCTGATACGCAACAGCCCATCCTGCTGGATATCGGTCTGGAAGGCGACCGGCTCATTCCCCGCATCACTTCGCTCGGTTTTGTTGCAGCCAACAGACATTCCTGGCTGCCCCAACTGCCTGATTACAAGCAGGAAAAAGAATTTTATTCGCAGCTGCTCCAACAAATAAAACGCCTGTCGTCCAAAATTCGCAGCTCTGAAGCGCATAACCAGGATCGGATCGTGACGGGCGAAGGCGAAGTAGACTGGCAGTATTTTCATTTTAAAAATCGCCTTTCAGAATTAGAAGAACGCCTGAATAACAGGGTACTAAGCATTTCGGATGCCCTGCGGGCAGCCCCGTTGAGACTAAAAACCGGCGCCTTGGGTTCCCGCAACCACCTCGTTGATTGGCTCTTTCAACGCGATTCCCTCAAAGAATTAAATGACCAATACCAATATGGCGCGGTCCAATTTGACGGCATTCAATCGGCCATGATCAGTGATTTTCTCGACGTTGCCTACGTGCAAACGGCCAGCGAAGGCTTTTTTCAGCGCCGGGTAGACCGCATAGCCATCCAATTCCGGTCGTGCATCACCGACATCGGCGCAAGTGAGATTGCCTATTTGATGGATAAATACGAAGCCCTGCTGCGTTTGCTCGATATCCAGTACCAGCGCAACGAAAAAGAAGGGATCATAATAGCGGAAAGCTACGGCTTGCTTGATCTACTTTCGGGGGAGGCCGGCATACACTTGTTTTATTTGTCACACCAGCACCCTTTGCCGGTAAGTATAGCGATAAATACCCCGGAGGATGAGAGTCGAAAAATCGCGCGCCACGAAATTATTAGGCTGTACGACGGAGCCCGTACGCTCACCGACTTGCGAACCGGATTTGTCAATGCGATCAATATTACCCCGCAAGAATTGAAATTATTGGTTTACGCGGGGATGACAAACTAAAGCAGCTTACTTCGCAACTACAATACCCAGTTGGCCAGCCAATTCCCTCTTTACCGAATCCAGGCGCAATTTTACTTTTAAATGGGCAATGGCCTGATCCCACATTTGCTGCGACTGGAGTTGTTCGATCTGGCGCTGCGTTTTTTCGCACAGCCGTAGAATTTTGTGAAAACGAAACAATCGCAGCGCCTGCTCGCTATCCTTCACAAAATTATCGTCGGGCATTTTTTGGGATAAAAAAATCTCCCATCGGTCGGCCCAGTTGCCGCTATACTCATAAGGCGAAGTAGCCAGATTCATAGCCAGCTTGCGGATTTCCTCATCGGAATGGTTCAAAAAAACCGCTTGATTAACCGGTTGCTGAGCGGCCATCAAATGCTGACATTCCTCGGCAACCCGGCGATACAATGCGTGGTCGAACTCGTCCATCACATCTTCAATATTTTGGAGAATAAAAGCGGCCACGCTGATTTTTTCTTCCTCGTCGTACCACTCTCCGCCGTAATTGATCAGTACCCGGATCAGGTCGATCTCCCTGAATTCGTGGCCTATAGAGGGCCTTGCCTG
Organism: Saprospiraceae bacterium; assembly: GCA_013360405.1. Lineage (GTDB taxonomy): Bacteria > Bacteroidota > Bacteroidia > Chitinophagales > Saprospiraceae > JABWBR01. The sequence continues at coordinate 12,017 of JABWBR010000005.1, read as the reverse complement.
AGTAGTCGGAGGAGCTGAATCCGGTTCCTTTTGGGGTTGCTGGGCCTCCTGTTGCTGGCGGCTACGGGCCATTGACTTAGTGAGTAGTTTATTAGACTCCTGCACCAAAATAGATTCATCAACCTCAAATAGCCGGGCACATTCTTTGACATACATCGCCCGTTTGAGCGGATCGGGTATCTTGCTGATGCTCTCAATAATATCCTTGAGCAACTCCGTGCGCTTAATGGGCTCATTACCGGCTTCCTTGAGTAGTAAATCGGCTTTAAACAGGATAAAGTCCTTGGCAGCTTGTTGCAGGTAGATCTGGAACGCCGTAATGCCCACCTTTCGCAGGTAAGAATCGGGGTCCTCCCCGTCGGGCAGCAACACGATACGCACATTCACATCCTGTTCCAACAGCATATCGATGCCACGCAATGCCGCTTTAATACCGGCGCTGTCGCCGTCGAACAACACCTTGACATTGGGCGTATAGCGCTTGATCAGCCTGATCTGGTCAACGGTAAGCGAGGTGCCGGATGAGGCTACCACGTTTTCAATGCCGGACTGATGCAGGGAGATCACATCGGTATAACCCTCAACAAGAATGCATTCATCGGCTTTCCTGATAGCCTGTTTGGCAAAAAAAGCGCCGTACAGTACCTTGCTTTTTGAATAAATATCGGTTTCAGGCGAGTTGATATACTTGGGCGCTTTGGCGTCTTTTATCATAATACGCCCGGCAAAAGCCACGGGTTTGCCCGACAGGTTATGGATGGTAAACATCACCCTGTTGCGGAAAAAATCGCGATCAAATTGTGTGGTTAGGCCCAGTTTGCGCAGTAATTCAATACTATAACCTTCGCTGACCGCCTTTGAAGTAAAAGCGTCTTTTTGATCCGGCGCAAAACCCAATCCGAACTTGCGCACCGTATCCTCGAGAAAACCGCGTTCCTTAAAATAGCTCAAACCCACACTTTTTCCTGTGGGCGTGTCGAAGAGTTGATTCTGAAAGTATTGCTGGGCGTATTGATTGACAATAAAGAGACTCTCGTGGTATTGCTGGGCTTCTTCCTGTTCTGCCGAAGGCACAATTTCCTCTACCTCGAGGTTGTATTTTTTGGCCAGATAGCGCAGCGCTTCGGGAAAAGTAAAGTGCTCGTGATCCATTAAAAACTGGACTGCATTGCCGGCACGGCCGCAGCCGAAACACTTATAGATGTTTTTAGCCGGAGAAACGATAAAAGAGGGCGTTTTTTCGTGGTGGAAGGGGCAATTGCCGATGAGGTTGACCCCCCGCCTGCGCAGATTGACAAAATCCTGGATCACGTCTTCTACTCTGGCGGTATCCAATATTTCCTGTACGCTTTTCTGGGTAATCAAAATTGCCGGTTTTACAATTACAAGATAGCGATTTTACTTCAGGATAAAAAATTCTACCGATTGAGGGGTGAAATACACATTGCGAACATAGTAGGGCTGGCGAGCCAATACAATAGGCACCGTATTGGCTCCCTTCGAGGTAGATACGTCCTTTAAGTCGGCCAGCAGCGTAAAGTCGTCCGGATCAAGATCATTGTACCTGCTAAGTCCAACCACGCAAGTAAGTTTGACCCGGTCGGGAAAAAACTTCAGGCTATCTGACACATGGGTAACGGTAAGGGGTACAAAAAGCCATTTTTCGGTAAATTGTTCGACCGCCACATCTGCTTCTACCTCTTCATGGTTGATTTCCAGTCCGGACGGCGGTTTTCTGAGTTTCACTTTGCGTTTTACAGGGTCGTTGAGTGCCTGCAGTATCAGCGAATCGGAAGGCCACGACTGCAGCGCCTTGATTTGGGATGCCGGCCCGCTCACTGTAATGCTATCGGGAGTAAGCACAACTTCCCGCTGCAACTCGTATTCAGGGGCAAAAGAGAAGCGGTAATTGAGTACTACCGGTACTTTTTTCAACACCTTGTTTTCCAGTTGCAGCGGTATGTTATCGATATTTACGTCGAGTACGATCAGACCATTTGATACCAGGTTGCGCTGGATATCGTCTTCAAGTTTGGCGCGGCTGAGCGTAGTTTCCGCCTCTGATCTTATTTCATAAACCAGATTATGCCTGGCGTTCATCAAATATTCGAACATCAGTTGCCAGCCGGTCCCTTCCAATTCCGCCTGTAAAGCGGCAGGAGCTGCGGCAGCCAGGGTTTTTCCGTCGGGCACGTGCAGGGTCAGGTCGACCTCCCTTGCCACCCTGTATGTTTGTGACAGCTTGACCAACAACCAAAACGCAAGGGCTATGCCGATACATACCAGCAGGATAGTGCGATCTTCAGAAGGCTTAATCCGTGGTATCTTCAGCAGCAGGCGTTGCAGGTTTTTTACTCTTGTCAGCGCCATAAATAGCATCGGTCATTTCTTTAGAGATGGAGTTTTTCAATACGCGGATAAAAACCTTGTTGGCAATTTCCAGCGTGATGACATCTCCATCCATTTTGTTGATACGACCAATAATGCCGCTCGATGTGACTACTTCTTCCCCCTTCTGGAGGCTATCCATAAAATTGCGCTGCTCGCGCTGTTTACGCGCTTGCGGGCGGATGAGAAACAACCAAAAAATAAGAATCATGGCGCCAAAAAAGATCAGGTTGATCGTGCCAGGATTAGCCCCAGACTGAAGCAAAAGCGATTGGAATAATAGAATCATAATGGATTGTTTATCTGGTAATTGTTGAAATTTTCTTTGATTTGAGGATTTGGTTATTTGAGGATTTGGTTATTTGAGTAATCAAATCCTCACTCCTCACTCCTCACTTCCCCAGTCAAATAAATCCGTGTGGTACTGGGATAAGTATTTGCCGTAATCGTAACAGGTTTGCTCTGGCGCCCCGATTTACCTTTCGTATCAAAGCGAACCTCAATCTCACCTTTTTCACCGGGCGCTATGGGGGTATCGGGCCATTTGGGCACCGTACAACCACAGGTAGAGCGGGCATCGCTAATAATAAGCGGCGTTTTTCCGGTATTCGAAAAAGTGAACTTGTGCGTCACTTTATCACCCGCAAATACTTCTCCAAAGTGATAAGTTGTGGAATCAAATTGAATTTTGGCGATATTAGCCGTATCGAGCGGAGCAGTTGCCGACATCGGGTTTCTGATGATATCTGCATTAGAAGGCTGCCCTTCTGTAGAGATCGACTGAAACGACGTATCTTCCTCACTAGAAGAAGTATTACATCCTGCCAGCAGCAGTACCAATCCAAACATCAAAATATGCGCTTTCATAGTGTGGTGCGTTGACATCGCAAAAGTAGACCTTTTTGTCATAATAGAAAAAACCAAACTAAACCCGAACTTGTTTCGATGGTTACGATGCGAATTTTCCTGACAGGATTTATGGGTTCCGGCAAAACTACGGTAGGCACCGAGTTGGCGCAGCTAATGTCTTACCCGTTTATTGACCTGGACGAACAACTCGTCATCGGGCGGGGTATGCCGATCGCTACTCAATTCAAGGTATACGGAGAAGAAGTCTTCAGGCAAAAAGAACGCGAGGTTTTGCGCCAAACGGCCGTATATGCTCATGCGGTCATTGCCTGCGGCGGTGGCGCTCCCTGCTATTATGACAATATGGACTGGATGAACCGGCACGGCATCACTGTTTTTTTACATATCCCCCCTGAAAAGCTTGTCAGCCGTTTGCAGTCCGAAAAAGTGCAGCGCCCCTTATTGCAAAATCTTTCAGACGAAGAACTTCTCCTTTTTATTACAAATAAACTGCAAGAGCGGATGCCATATTACGAACAGGCATCCATTACCGCCGACGCTACCTTACCCGTCAAAATACTGTGCGCGCAAATTTTACACCAACTAAATCAATTCAACAGCCGTTGATTGGGTCAACATGTGTAATTTAGCCCCAACTTGATGCAGGCTGCCATGTCGCACGTACTTCACATACCTTTTCTCGCTTTCAGGCTCCACTTCAATACCGGAGCCAAAATTACTATCCCCCTAAAGGATAAGGAGGTGATGAGTATAGGCGAACCCATGCAACTGCTGGCGCGCCGATATGCGGCGGTACTGCAGCGAGAGCTTCTCAATAAAGGGCAATTTGAGCTATTGCTGCAGGAACTAACCAGTGGCGATTTTTACAAAAGCTCCATTATAGTGCCATTTCCTGCCTCAGCAGACGGCGTCAGCTATCCCGCTTTTGAACTCTCTTTCGACTATTTTTTCAATCCGCAGGCCAACGGCTATTGGGCTATTGTGCCCGCTCTGGGCGTAGAAGCGTATGCTACTGATGATATCGAACTGGTAGCCCAACTCAATGAGTCCATCCGGATGGCTTTTAACAGAAAGAAAAAGCTGTCCGCCGTTCAAAGAATAGTATCTGCCATCTGGTTTGATTTTGTCGAGTTATTACAAGCCCCGTTAGAATTACAGGCGCCGACTCCGGCAGAGATCGACCGCCTCGCCGACACACCCGAAGAAGAATGGCTGACCCAGATAGCCCAATTATTGCAGGTAAAAGACCGGCAGTTGTACGGCCTCGATAAAGAGCTGAACGACTTGCTCGGCGCCCTGAAAGACCAGTTCAACAACAATGTGTTATTGGTGGGGCCTTCCGGCGTAGGAAAAACCACCTTGGTGTGGGAAGTCGCCCGCCAGTTGGAACAAACCGGCTATAAGCGAAAAATCTGGGAAACTACCGCCTCTGTGTTGATCAAGGAACTGGCCAACGACACCGACTGGCAGGACAATATCGCCTATTTGTGCAAAGAGCTGACTGCCCTGGGTGACTGGCTTTTTGTAAGAAACCTGGCCGACTTGTTTGAAGTAGGCCGTTCGGTTGGCAACGTGCTGAGTGTAGCCGAATACCTGCAAAGCTATATCAGCCGGGGAGAAATCACCCTTATCGCCGAATGTACGGAAGAAGAGCTGGCGCGTATCGAACTGCAAAGCCCCCAATTCCTTACGCTTTTCAAGCTAATCCGGATCGAACAGCCGCAAGCGCAGGCCCTGGAAGACATTATCTTTCAAAAAGTGCTGCAAAGCGCAGCGATTTCAGGCATGCAGGTCAATGAAGACGGCGTCAAAGAGCTCATCCGGCTCACGAGTCGGTTTAATCCGTATTCCGGCTTGCCCGGCAAACCTATCCGCTTTATGGAGCGCCTGCTATCGGGGCAGCTTCGCAGCGATCAAACCGCAGCCTCCGCAAGCGGCGTCATTACCCGCACCGACGTCATCAGGGCGTTTTGTGAGGAAAGCGGACTGCCTTTGTTCATGGTAGACCCGGAGATCAGCCTGCAGCTGTCCCATATCGAAGATTTTTTCCAGCGCAACCTGTTTGGCCAGTCCCTTGCCATCGAACGCGTGATCAACCTGATGGCTTCGGTAAAAACGGCGCTTACCCGGTCGGGGCAGCCCATCGCCTCGCTCCTGTTTGTAGGCCCTACCGGGGTGGGCAAAACAGAAATGGCCAAGCTCGTTGCCGAATTTATGTTTGGCGACCGCCGGCGGATGCAGCGGTTTGACATGAGCGAATTTGCCGATTTCTGGAGCGTGGCCAGGCTCACCGGCGTCGATTCACAAGAGGAAGGCCTGCTCACCGCCGCTATCCGCAAATCGCCTTTTAGTGTGGTACTTTTTGATGAAATAGAAAAAGCCGACGCTTCCTTTTACGACCTTTTGCTCCAGATACTCAGCGAAGGCAGGCTCACCGACAGCAAAGGCAATGTGATCAACTTCTGCAGTTGTATTATCATCCTGACCTCCAACCTCGGCGCCGAGAAATTGCGCTACGCCCCGGTGAGTCTTCAGAAATCGGGCCAGCCAAGGCAAGATCTCCAGGACGCCTTCATCAAAGAAGCCCAGCGTTTTTTTCGCCCCGAATTGTACAACCGGATAGACCAGGTCTTGGTTTTCTCTCCCCTCGACAGCGAGCTGATGCGCGCCATAGTAAACCGCGAAATCGAAGGCGTTTTGCAACGCGAAGGCATCAAATTCAGGCGGCTCGATCTTACTATTGCAGATGAAGTGTACGAATACCTGTCCAAAGAAGGTTATCACCCGCAATACGGCGCCCGCCATCTGCAGCGGGCCATCCGACAGTTTCTCTTGATCCCCCTGGCCAAAGCCCTCAATGCGCAAGACGCCGAAGAACGCATCATCGTCAACATCACCATGAAGGCCGGTGAGCTCCACGTGGGCGCCCACGCCGACCCCGAAGGGCTTGAACTACTGATAGCCGAACTCGAAAAAGACAGCTACGCAGAATACGCCGGATTTTTGCGCCGGCAAATCCACGCCCTGGCCGAAGGACATTGCTACGTACACCTCGTCAATGAAATAGCCCTCCTGGAACGCCAACAACAACAGCAGAGCAGCGCTTTTTGGCAGCAGGAACAACTGGTAAGGAAACTCAACGCGCTGTACGACCTTCAAAAAAAGATGAACAGCCTCCAACAGCAAATTGAAACCGTGGAATCGAGCCTCTGCCTGGCCCGGCTCGGCCTCGAAAAGTTTAATCCCACCGTACAGCAATACCTGGAAGACTGGGAAAACCAACAAAAAAACTTCAAACTCGATCTATTAGGTAAGATGTTCCCCCAATACAACTATTGCCATCTCGGCATTTACGGCGCCGATATAGAACCCCTGCTACAAATTTATCTCGACCTGCTATCGCAAAAAGGCTGGAAATACAGCGCCCAACTCGTCTGGTACCGGGAGAGTTATTATCACGAAATGATTGCTTCGGCTAACCAACCCCGGCAACCCCGCGAAGCTTATCTGAAAATACCGGTTTCAGGCGTTTTTACTGAAATACCCGCTCCTCCGATACCAGGAGATTTATGCTGCGGTATTGAACTGGCCATCAGCGGCCTGTGTGCGCAGCTTTTTTTTCAAAACGAAGGCGGCGTGCAGCGTTGGTCGGATGCACAAGGCAGAGACAGCCTTTATCTGGTTGCCTTTAACCAGGAAGCGCTTCAAACGCCGGTCAAAATTCACCGGCAGGAAACCTATAGAAAGATGCCGCCGCGGCGGGTCGTCAGCTCGGTGGAATGGCGTGATACGGTTTACAAAATCAAATTCAATCAACCCGAGAAGTCGCCAAAAGAGTTGCTGTGGCAACAGCTAGATATACAATTCAGCCTACATGTCGATTCGTCTCTCTAAAAATAACACAGCAGAGTTAATCGATTACAACCATTTTTAGCCCGCCCATCATCCAATCGTTTGCCCCATAAAGCACATAGTATACTCCAGCGGTTAGTTTGCCAATAGGCAATTCAGCCTTTCCTCCGATCACCTCAAATCGGCCCAGGCGCTGCCCCTTGGAGTCTGTCAGGGTGTACCAAAGCGTTTGCCCCATTACTTGCACATCCCATTGCATCAGGCAGCGCTCCCCGGCTTTAGCGGGATTGGGGTATAATTTAATTGCCGCAGAATTGTATGGATGCCCCACAGCTACATCCGCACTAATCGTTATGTCCAACCCCAGCGCGCAGCCCAGCGAATCGGTGATAAAAGCCTGGTAATCGCCAACACCCAAGCTATCGATGATTGCACCCATATCGCCCGTACTCCAAGCCACCCCGTATGGCGGCGTTCCGCCTGTAATCTGGCTTATGGCGATACTGCCGTCGGTGGATTCAAAATCACTCGCATTGACTGCCTCGTACGCTGCGGTTAACGGCGCCGGGCTATCGATAAGCACGGCTAAGGTGTCGCTGCAGCCCGGAAAATCCGTTACGGTGACCTGGTACGTGCCGGAAAGTAGTTGCTCGTTCCCTGTACCGCTCTGGCCTTGTTCGTTCGACCAAGTGTATGATAAAGGCTCGTCGCCGTTGGTTGCTACAACAAAGCTGCCGCCCGGCTCGTCAGCACAGTCTGCCGGGTGGACTTCACTATTTAGCAACTGAAAGTGGGGCCGCTCGTAAGCGCCAATATCTACCTGGCTTTCCAGAATGCGGGGGACTCCCGCCAGATCGTAATAAATGCCCAGGCTATCCAGGTATGCATTGCTGCCCGCGTTGATAGCCGGCGAGCAGGCCGCCAGGCGGAAATCATCCAAAAGCGTATCCACAAAAACCGGGTAAGTATCAAAGATATTACCAGCTTCGCAAGCCGTGGCCCCGCCGGGCAGGCTGCAGTCGGCTGCGCTGATCAGGCAGTGGCGGATAGTATAGTCATGGAGCGAAAAATTAGCCGGACTGCCGTTGTACAATATCCGCCCCAGCGGCTGTGAGGGTTCCCAGATAACACTGTTGGCGATTTCCATGCGGTTGTAGTAATCCTCGTAGTCAAACAGCGGATCCCAGTTTTTGGAGATGGGGTATTTGCCGTTTTCGTAAAAAGTGCAATTCTGGATGAGGCTTTCCGCCGAACCTTCCCAGCCGTCGACGGCGATGGCCCCGTCGTTGCGGGAGAAAATGGTGTTGGAGACTTCTAAGCGGGAGATCATGGTGTAAGATGAAGCAAAATCGCCTGCAATGTATATGCCCCCAAATACGCCGAGGTAGGGAACTTCATTACCTATGAATTTTGAATCCTGGACATACAATTTACCCTCTGCTTTAGGTCGATTTTTAAAATATATCCCTGAGCCACCATTTAGACTCCAGTTGCCTGAAAAAGTGCAGTCGATTACATAAACATGGCAAACAGTACCCAAATTCCCAATCGCAATGGCGCCACCATTAGCATTTGGAGTTATATTTTGGTCAAACAGGCTGTTACTAAAATAAAAAGTGAACCCCCCTGGCTCTCCACTTCCCAATTGAGAACTCGCAAATGCAAATGCTCCGCCACCTCCACCCTGATTATGTTGAAAAATACAGCTATCTGCCAGGAAAAAGCCTTCCCCAAAATACGATTCATAATAAATGGCCCCACCAATATCCATTGACTTATTCCCATCAAAACTACAATTGCGCAATTCGATATACCTGCTTGGATCCTGCAACATAATGGCGCCACCACTAGATAGGCCGGTATTATCGTCAAATCGGCACCTGTGAATAATAAACCCTCCTCCCAACGGACTTTCTCCTTCCTTATAGATAGCGCCGCCATAAGTAACCGCATAATTTCGTTCAAATACACAGTCCTCTATTACCGGGTCAGCCCATCGGTTTCCTCCCACGCCGTAACAATATATACCTCCGCCCAGCCGAGCCGTATTCAGCACAAACCTGCAGTGCCGTATTCGCGGCCTGGCATAGGGAAAATCCGCATTGACATCTACAAACAGCCCTGCTCCAATATTGTAGGCATTAACATAGGGCTCGCCCGGCGTCTGAAAAGCAAAACCCCGCGTGATCGTAAAGCCGTCGAGCGTCGTATTTTCGTCTGTGCCCAGGGTATACACCACGTGCATGCTGTTATCCGTGCTGTCCGCCGGGTCGCCCATCTCTCCGCTCAATACCGTTTCGTAAAGCTCGGGGTTGCGCTGCCACTCGTACCACTCCGTGCCATTGAAGCCGCCCAATATCGTAACCCCGTTGCGCATTTCGAACGATTGGGTGCGGTCGTTATCTTCCGTAGGATGGTACATGCCCTGCGCCACCCATATCGTGTCGCCGTATTGAGCTACGGCAATCGCGTCTTGTAAATCGTGGAAGGCGTTGAACCAGCTTAGTCCGTTTTCCAGGCCGCCTTCTGCGGTATTGTCGACGTAATAGCGACTGCTGGTGTTGTTCTGGCCATATGTAATAAGAAAAAGAGCCTGGAAGCAATAACACAGTATTAGTTTTTTCATAATATTGGGATTATAGTACGTTAAAAGGGGCGCTCCAATTGCCTGGAAACCGCCACTTTGAAACGCCCCTTCTGAATATCAGTTAACTTTCACAATGTTGCCCGTGTACAATTCATTGCCTATGGTTACCCGGTACGTCAGCATACCGCTTAGCAATGTACTTGTCGAAGTAAAAGCAATACTATGAATGCCTGCGGCATAGGAACCGGAGCTATTGATGGAAGTGTTGGAACTATCCAGCAATTGGATACTTACAGTAGCCGCTTCCCCCAATTCCACATCAAACGTAACAGCGTCACTGGTTGGATTTGGGTAAACGCTCAATACTTTGTGTTTGATTTCTTCCGGCTGTAATTCCAGCGTAAGCGATACCGGTTTGAGGTTTAAATCCGGATCGTAAAACAGGTTTTCGATGATCGTATGATCGAGCTCGATATAATCCTCAATATCGCAAACCTGGCGCAGGGCCTTAATGTGTAGCTTAAACAGGTTTTTTGTCGTATTATTCAGCACAATAGGCGAGCCGGCATAATCTATCCACATCGTGCGCAGTTCTCCATCGTTTATATTCGTTTCGCCAAAATTGTCGAGACTAAAAGGGCTAACGTCGCCCTGGTTATAACCCAATATCTGAACGGCTCCCTCGTCAAAACGAATGCCCATCTGGTAGCCGTCTATTTTGCCCGGCGCGTTGGCTTTGACTAATACAACGGCTGTTTGACCTGTCTCCAGGCAGGTATGCGGATCGGCAGAAAAAGAATAACCGTGGTCTTCATTAAGCATAGGAACCGATACATCTGCACTAAAATCCACATCACCGGATTTGATGCCTCTGAACGACCAATTGGCCGGCATGGATACATCCGGATCGAGCAGATTGAGGGTGATATCATCCAGGTAACTCTTGCCCGACGGGCTTTGAGAAGCCAAGTACGTCCTGTTTCCCCCTGACGAATACCATATTGCAGTGAAGGGATTATTCTCAAAATAAGGCTCAAACATAAATTGGGGATGGAGCACATATTCGGGTAAAAAACGCCAGGAGGGTACTTGTTGAAAACTGCCTATACCCAATATGACCTTTCTCATAATAAGCAGGTCCTGAGTCGTGATAGAGCCGCTATTGTTTACATCAGCAGCAATCCATCTATAAGGTCTTTCCAATTCCTCTGTGGCAAGAACATGCCTTCTAATAGTCAGAACATCAAAGGTCGTAACTCCGTTATTATGTTCAAATATACCCGATGTATTCCCCGGTAAGAATTGTCCAATAGCATAGTCCTCATCTTCACTGAATTGTCCGGTACACTCCGTAACTGCATACTCTCCCGCAGTGCTACTTACTTTTACGCAATTCTGACTGCTGCTTTCTTCAAATACGTTAATGCGAACTTCATCCATTGGATCAAATTCATAGCTGGATGAAGTCTGTCTCACCCTGTTTACTTTTCCTTTTTGCGCCACATAAAATACATCGGGCTGTGTGATATTGCTGCATTCTGGCAGCTCAGTATCCAGTAGAAAAGCGCGATTGGGGTGAGTGAGCAGCGATGCAAGTAATACATTGAGCTGCATTGAGGTAAAATGATCTCGAAATGCATAATATGACATTAAATTGGTACGATCAGGGTAGTATTCATAAGGCAATGGAACTCCATTTTCTATTACAATACATGGATTAGTTCCTGGGTCTGGACATAAAGTATAATAATTTGGATTATAAACGGTCGGCTCAATATATCCAGGTCCTGGATCAACAGGCGTATCAGAAATATAATCTCCTGTACACAATGGGCAAGTCATACCCGCGCAACTGTTACAATTTTCACATACTACGCTCCATAATGGATTTGGATTACAAGAATTATCAGGAAGATACGCGATGCCCGAACGCTGTGTATGTTCGAGCGCAAAATTATGCCCCAATTCATGGGCAAGATTAATAGCAGATCCAACACCCACCAATGCCACGGCAGCGTATTCTTGTCCAATGACCGACGCCGTGCCAAGCGCGCCTTTGTCCAGCTTCTTCACTATATAAACATTCACCGCCTCTGCATAATGCGCTGCATTATATAAATTGGCAACCCCCGCCTGAGTATTCTGCAACCATGTACTGTTTATTGCATCGGTTGTTATATCACATACAAAAAACTTCATCCCATTTGTATAGTAAATATTGGTTTCCTCCACCATTTCAAATATCTCGTAAATGATATAATCCAGGGGCGCATCTACCGGCGGGGCGCCGTTATCGTCGTTGACCAGGTAAAAATGAACA
>JABWBR010000071.1 GCA_013360405.1 Saprospiraceae bacterium | reverse complement strand
GAATAATTGATGTGTCTATTTGTTGTTTTTAAATTTTAATATTGAAAATTACAAATCATGTGCTTGTTTTGTCTTTTAACAAAACACACTACAAAATTAGTGCTGTTTATCTTTAAAGTCAATACCTCGAATAGAGTATTCTTTGCATAATTTCGATCTGGCAATGTGTAGTGCACGTCGCCACGTCTCGACCATGACTTTTCTGACTTAGTGGTATTATCTTTCGAACCTGAGCTCGGTCATGCTAAAAATTTGGCGTAGAGAAAGATAAAATGCATCCTTTTTTAGAAAGCAACGTTATAGATATTGCAGGAAGCGGTTCAAAAGCTGCGAGAACCGGTAAAATTAAGCCCTCAATACTGCGATTGTGAGAAGTAAAGGTCAGATTCGTCATTCAAATGACGTTATAATAGTATTAAACTCAACAGATAAAGCGATTTTGAACATCTTTTTTTGCAAATTTGTAATAATGTTTAATTCCCATAGCATTAAAGAACATACACGAAACATGTATCCAGTACCATGAAACACTTGCTGGTGGTAATTAGTGTGGCGGCGTTTGTGGCGGGTTGCCGGCAGGAAACTTCCCGAATGCCAAATTATGAGGTGCAGGGCATTGATGTGTCACACCACCAGTCGTACGTTAATTGGGATTCCGTGGCGAGCGAAGCTATCACGTTTGCCTTTGTCAAAGCTACCGAAGGCGCTACGCTCAACGACTCTTTGTACTGCCACAACTGGGCGGAAATGAAAAGAGTGGGGTTAAAACGAGGCGCCTATCACTTTTTCCGCCCTACGATAGCTCCTGTGGAACAAGCGCGCAATTTTGCCCGCCTTGTCGAACTGGATTACGGCGATTTACCCCCCGTACTGGATGTGGAAGTCATGGACGGCGTATCCAAGTTTGCCCTGATTAGCCGCATGCGCACCTGGCTGGCTTTTGTGGAAGCTCGCTATGGCATCAAACCCGTCATTTATACCAACCTGAAATTTTACAACCGCTATCTCGCCGGTCATTTTGAGGAATACCCCGTGTGGATTGCCCGCTACAATACCCGCGAACCCCGGATGGCTTGCGGCCGGGAGTGGCAGTTTTGGCAATACGGCAACCGCGGCCAGCTCAAAGGCGTAAATGGCAACGTGGACCTCAACGTATTCAACGGCACCGCCGGCGACCTCGAAATGATGTGCCTTCGGCCTTCGCCGGCGCTGAGCGATGTAGCTGTTGAAACAGAACTTGAAAACAGTCCCGCCCGATAACAGGTTTATTCTCGATTATGCACTAATTTTGCCGTAAAAAACACCATGAAGCAATTACTTGGAATAGGCATTGCGCTCCTCCTCTTTGCAGCTTGCGGTCCCAACGCCGATAAATCAAAAGCAGAAATTGAAGGACTACGCCAACAATTGGCTACAGCCACTACTTTCCCGCTCGATACGGTGACAGCCGGCCAACTCATTGAAAAAAGCCGGGATTATGCCGATCGTTTTCCCGAAGATACAGCCTCTGCGCGTCTGCTGTTTCAAGCTGCAGAAGTTTCGAAGGCTATTGGCAAACACCCGCAGGCGATCGAGCTTTGGCGCCGGGTGGCAGATAAGTACCCCGCTTATGCCAAAGCGCCCGAATCACTCTTCCTTATCGCTTTTACTTACGATAACGACTTAGCCGACAAAGACAAAGCCGTGGAGAGCTACCAGGCTTTTATCGACAAATACCCGCAACACGAACTCAACGACGACGCCAAGCAGTTGCTCGACTATCTGAAAAGCGGCAAAACAATAGAAGAGATCATGAAGGAATTTGAGCAGGCCGCCAAAGATTCCCTGCAATAACATGCCAGAACAAAAACAGTCTTTTTTGAACCAACTCAGCGAAAGCGCCGCAAAAGGCACTTTTGTTAAACTGACTTTGAGCAAACCGGCCTCAAAAAGTAGTGAATTTCACAATGTCTATGCCCGGCTGGTAGAAATCAAAGGGCAACCCCACATGTCTTTTACGCTTCGCTATGCCCGCCGCGACGAGACCAAAAATTACCTGCCCGCAGAAGCTGTCAAAACGGTAAGCGATTGGTTAGGCAAGGATTTCCTGCAGGGCGATTTGTATACGACCGAAAAGGATTATTTTATTCAATATAATAAAAAAAGAGAACCTAGCCTGCGCACTGCCACGCCCAGCCATGCTTCCACCCCGAATGTCGGCCACGACAAGGCCAAAAAACGGCTGATTACCGCTGATACGGCTAATTATCTGCACTTGCTCGGCGTGGCAAATGCAGACGGTACGATTAAAAAAGAAGGGCAGAAGAAATTCAAGCAGATTAATAAATACATCGAAATTATCGATAACCTGCTGGCGCAACAAGCCCTGCCCCCCAAAGCGCATATCGTGGATATGGGCTCCGGCAAGGGTTATCTTACTTTCGCCTTGTACGACTACCTTACCCGAAAATTGGGGCTGGATATAGAAATGACGGGCATCGAACTGCGCCCCGCGCTGGTGGATTTGTGTAACGATATCGCTTCAAAATGCGGTTTTGAGCACCTCCGTTTTGCCGCACAGGACATTCGTGATTACCAACCAGGCCATATCGACATGCTGATCGCCCTGCATGCCTGCGATACGGCCACCGACGAGGCTATCGCCAAGGGCATCCTCTCCGACTCGGCCATAATCGTGGTAGCGCCTTGCTGTCACAAACAAATACGCAAAGAAATGCACGGCCACGGCGATATGCAGGCCATCCTCAAACACGGCATACTGGAAGAAAGACAAGCTGAGTTGATCACCGACGGACTGCGCGCTTTATTGATGGAAGCCAACGGCTACGCCACCAAGGTATTTGAGTTTATCTCTACCGAGCACACCAGCAAAAACCTCATGATCACCGGTTTGAGGGCCAAACCGCAGCCCGAAGCGCTGGCCAAAGTGGAAGCCATCAAACAAGCATACGGCATCAAACGCCACTTCCTGGAACAGCTGCTAGCAACTCCTTCATAATCAGGCTCATCTTGGGCTCGGCGCTTGCCGCCACATTGATCACGTCTTCTACCGAGGTTTCTTTGATGTGTTCCAGCGGATAACACTGGTTGGTGATCACCGACACCACAAAAAGGCGAATATCCATGTGGCGGGCTACCAGCACTTCGGGTACCGTTGACATGCCCACCATATCGCCGCCGATGCGGTGCAGGAATTCGTATTCGGCCGGCGTCTCCAGGTTGGGGCCGGGCAGTGCTACGTAAACCCCTTGGTGGGCCCTGATGCCGTGTTTTTTGGCCAAAGTGAGCGCCCGTGCAATCAACTCACGGTCGTAAGCCTGTGACATGTCCGGAAAGCGGGGGCCGAGGCGCTCGTCGTTGGGGCCCCGGAGCGGATTGTCGGGGTGCTTGTTGATATGGTCGCGCACAAAAACAAGGTCGCCGGCGTGGATATGGGGGTTGGTGCCGCCTGCTGCGTTGGAAATAAACAACTGTTGGATGCCCAGAAACTTCATTACCCGCACGGGGAAAGTAATCTGTTGCATCGTATAACCTTCGTAGTAGTGAAAGCGCCCGGCCATCACCACTACAGGCGTTTTTCCGAGATGCCCGAAAACCAGCTTGCCTTTGTGGCTTTGCACCGTGGATACCGGGAAGTGCGGGATATCCTGATAGGGGATTTCCGTTTCCACCTGAATTTCGTCGGTGAGGTTGCCCAGTCCCGTGCCCAAAATGATACCCGTATGGGGTTGCAGTTGCGTTTTTGTGCGCAGATAGGCTACTGCTTCCTGAATTTGTTCGTATAGCATGAGAAAAAGATTCTTTTATGTCATTAATAAAACCCGAATTATCATCACAACGCCAAAAATGATCAGCGAGGCGCCCGACAAGCGACGCAGCCACAAAAAGTGAACGGGGCGGAAGTGGCGGCTGATTTTTTTGGCCCCAAGTACTTTTAAAAGGTCGGTACACATAATGGTCCCCATAATCCCGCCAAAAAACAGGACGGCCTCCCGCGTATCCAGGTTGTTTTCTACTATAGAAATGCCTGATACGCCGATCCAGAAGAAAAAAGTAAAAGGATTCACCGTATTGATCAGAAAACCTTTGCCCCAGAGGGTGAAATGCAGGTTAGCTGGTTTTGAAATGTGCAGGGTGTCTTCCGAAAGCAGGGGTGGTTTTGACAGCAGCGCGCCCAGTCCGAAAGCTGCCAGCGTTATACTGCCGCCTACGCCAAGGTAAAGCGTAAAGGCCGGCGAATTGGCAATTTGTTTGATTTGGGCAAGTCCGAGGTATACGGCAATGATAAACAGGATATCGCTGATCCAAATGCCCAGGCCTACCAGCGTACCGCCTCTGACGCCGAATTCGGCGCCCGACTGGACCAGCGCAAAAAACAGAGGCCCTACCAAACAACTCAGCATCAGCCCTAGTTTGACCCCCTCCCATAGTGGAAACATGCCCATTCGAATTAAATTATTGCTGTGTTTGGTAGCCCTAAAAATACAAAATAATGCCCGGTTTGGCCCAATGAGTTTAATCAATAGGAAAAAGCCAGGATAAAATGCAACCACACAAAGCAGAGCTTGTTATTTTTGCGCGCAATTATAGCGGCTGAAACTAATTCAGGAAAAAAGCCGTTAACCTATGAACGATCCAAACCCACGAGGTGATGAACAACGAACTGTACATATACAATAGCTTTACCAGAGAACGCGAAAAATTTGAGCCGCTTCACGAAGGACACGTAGGTTTGTACGTATGCGGCCCTACCGTTTACAGCGATGTCCACCTCGGCAATTGCCGTACTTTTGTGTCGTTCGATATTGTGTATCGCTACCTGACTTATTTAGGCTATAAGGTTCGTTACGTAAGGAATATCACCGACGTGGGCCACCTCGAAGGCGATATCGACAGCGACGCAGAGGATAAGATTTCCAAAAAGGCGCGCCTGGAGCAGCTCGAACCTATGGAAATCGTACACAAGTACACCCTGGGTTTTCGCGATATCATGCATTTGCTCAATGCGCTTCCGCCCAATATCGAGCCCACCGCTACCGGACATATCATCGAACAGATCGAGATGGTGAGTAAGATCCTGGAAAATGGGTTTGGGTATATAAAAAACGGCTCGGTGTACTTCGATACGCCAAAATTTGTGAAAGAATACGGCGTATACGGCAAATTGTCGGGCAAACAGATAGAAGAGTTGTTTACCGAAACCAGGGAGGCGCTCAAAAAGCAGGACGAGAAAAACCATCCTTCCGACTTTGCCATTTGGATCAAAGCCGACGAACGCCACCTCATGCGCTGGCCTTCGCCCTGGTCGGTCGGTTTCCCGGGCTGGCACCTCGAGTGCTCGGCGATGAGCACCAAATACCTCGGCGCGCAGTTTGACATACACGGCGGCGGCATGGACCTTCAGTTTCCGCACCACGAAAACGAAATTGCGCAAAACTACGGCGCCTGCGGCAGTATGCCCGTGCGCTATTGGATGCACGGCAATATGTTATTGCTGAACGGTCGTAAAATGTCGAAAACGCCCGACCCCATTACCGGCAAATCGAATTCGATTTTGCCGCTGGAGCTTTTTACCGGGCAAAACGAGATATTCAGCAAGGCGTATTCGCCCATGACGATGCGCTTTTTTATGCTGCAATGCCACTACCGCAGTACCCTTGATCTCACTGATGCAGCTCTGCTGGCCGCCGAAAAAGGCTATCGCCGCTTGATGGACGCCTACAAAGCGCTGCAGCAATTACAGGCGCCTGCCAATGCTGAAGCTGCTCAGCTCGACCAGGAGATAAACGGGTTGATAGACCAGGCATTCGAAGATATGAACGACGACTTCAATACGCCGAAAGCTTTGTCGCGCTTGTTTGAACTCGTAGCCACCATCAACGGCATCAAAGACGGCCACCTGCCCGCCGACCGGGTTTCGGCAGCCACTTTGCAGCGGTTGAAGGAGGTGTTCCAACACTTTATCTTCGATATCTTCGGCTTACTCGACGAACACGACGGCGGGCAGGACGGCCAAACGGTGGACGGCTTGATGCAATTAATCATCAATATCCGCAAAGAAGCCCGCGAACGCAAGGACTGGGGCACTTCCGACCAGATACGCGATGCGCTGAAAGATCTTCAGATTCAGCTCAAGGATAGCAAAGAAGGTACTTCCTGGGTGAAAGGCAGCTAAAATCGGGCTATTTTGTCATAAACCGGTACATCGTGAGCTGGTGATATGTGCGCTTGGGGCGCAATATCGTAGAGGGAAATGACGGCTGGTTGGGACTGTCGGGAAAATGCTGCGCTTCAAGGCACAAACCGCCGTGTTTCACATAAGTTTGCCTGTTTTTGCCCTGGAGGCTTCCATCCAGAAAATTGCCCGAATAAAACTGCACGCCCGGTTCGGTTGTATACATCTCCATTAATCGCCCGCTGCCAGGGTCATATAGCGTAGCAACCAGACTAAATTCCTTGTAAGGTTTTCGCAACACGTAATTGTGGTCATAACCGCCGGCCACCTGATCGAGGTCGCGGCCTATCGGCTTAGGAGAGGAAAAATCCATAGGGCCGTTTTTGACTTTGAGTTGTTCGCCGGTGGGGATCAGCCATTTGTCAACGCCTGTAAATCGAATGGCATTGATCATCAGCACGTGGTCTTTGATGGTAGGATTTTCGCCCGCGCTAAGATTGAAATAGGTATGATTGGTGAGGTTGACGGGCGTGGGTTGGTCGGTATTGGCTTTATACGTAATCGTCAGATCGTTGCGTTTATGGAGGGCGTATGTCACCGTCACATCCAGATTGCCGGGAAATCCCTGCTCGCCGTCCTTGCTGAGGTAGTGCAATCGAAGGGCGGCGGAAGAATCGGAAATCATTTCCTGTCCTTCCCATATCACTTTATCAAAACCCCTCACTCCTCCGTGCAGGGTATGGCCGTTATTGTTGAGGGGTAGCTGGTAGGTTTTTTTATTTAAAATAATACGTCCTTTGCCAATGCGATTGGCATAACGGCCCACCAGACAACCAAAGTAGGGGTTACCGGATTGGAGATATCCACCCAAAGAATCGAAACCCAGCGCTACGTCGCCAGCCTCGCCCTTGCGGTCGGGCACGATCAAATGGGTAATAGCGCCCCCGTAATTGGTAATATGCACTTCCATGCCGTTGGCATTGGCCAGCTTATAAAGCCAGATGGTGGTGTCGTTGATTTCTCCGTAGGGCTCTTTACTGATGGAAAAGCCGCTGCCTGTTAATACCGCTGAGGGCGCATTTTGGGAAGATCTATTGCCACATGCCGACAAAATCAGCAAAACGGGAAATACCCCAAAGAATATTTGGAATGAACTGGTCGCTTTCATACATACAGGAATCTTTGGTCAAGATAGTGACTTCTATCGAAGAAGTTAGCTTTAGAACGGCTACCTTTGCCGTCAAAATATACATATGAATATCCTGTTGCTTGGAAGCGGCGGCCGGGAACACGCCCTGGCCTGGAAAATAAGCCAAAGTCCCCTTTGCTCTTCACTTTTTATTGCTCCCGGCAATGCAGGCACGGCCTCGCTGGGCACAAATGTGGCAGTAAATCCCAACGACTTCGAAGCTGTCGCGCAATTAGTAGGCCGCGAACACATCGATATGATCGTTGTCGGACCCGAAGAACCCCTGGTCAACGGCATTTATGATTATTTTAAAAACCACTCCTCGCTGGGGCATATTCCGGTAATAGGCCCTTCCCGGCAGGGCGCCATGTTGGAGGGAAGCAAAGCTTTTGCCAAGGCATTTATGCAGGAATTCGGCATTCCTACCGCAGCTTATTGCGAATTTACGGTAGATAACCTGGCAGAAGGCGTCGACTATATCAGCCGCCAAACGCCGCCGATCGTACTTAAAGCCGACGGACTGGCAGCCGGGAAAGGCGTGCTCATTTGTCCGACAATAGAAGAAGCATTGACAGAATTCAACGCCATGTTGGGCGGAAAATTCGGAAGTGCAGGCAGCAGGGTGGTTGTAGAACAATTTCTGAAAGGCATCGAGTTTTCGGTGTTTGTGCTTACCGACGGTAAAGACTACAAAATTCTGCCGGTGGCCAAAGATTACAAGCGAATAGGCGAGGGCGATACCGGATTAAATACAGGAGGCATGGGCGCCGTGTCGCCGGTGCCTTTTGTCGATGCCTCGTTGATGGCAAAAGTAGAAGAGCGGATTATCAAACCCACCATCGAGGGGATAGGTAAGCGGGGATTTGCTTACGAAGGGTTCATTTTTGTAGGTTTGATACTTGTGGAAGGCACCCCGTACGTTATTGAATACAATTGCCGTCTTGGCGACCCCGAAACGGAAGCTGTTTTGCCTCGCTTGCAAAACGACCTGCTTGCGTTGTTTCACGCACTTGCGGATGGGCGGCTTTCAGCGGTAGTCATCGAAGAAGATCCGCGTGCTGCAGCAACGGTAATTCTCGTTTCCGGGGGTTATCCGGGCGATTACGAAAAGGGCAAACCCATTTCCGGGCTTGACGGTGAAGGGGAAAGCCTGGTATTTCACTCGGGCACCCGGCTGAATGATGCCGGCGAACTGGTTTCTAACGGTGGCAGGGTACTGGCTATCACCTCTTATGGAGAAACTTTCCAGGATGCCCTTGCAAAAAGCAACAGAAAGGCGCAGCAGATCCAATTTGAAGGCAAATACTATCGTCGCGATATCGGCTTTGATTTATGAATTATACAACCGAAACTATCGCCCAAATACTAAGCGCGGAGGTGTTGCAGACAGCCCCGGCGGGAGGTAAGATTACCCACCTGCTCACCGACAGTCGCCATGTGATGTTTCCCGATAGTGCGGTATTTTTTGCGCTAAGCGGTCAGCGGCATAATGGGCACCGGTTTTTGGCTGAATTATACGCTGCCGGCGTGCGCTGTTTTGTCGTTTCGGAAGAAGTTAACCCCGAAGCCTATTCCGGGGCAGCCATCTTACGGGTGGCTGATACCCTGAAAGCCCTACAATTGCTGGCTACCCACCATCGCAACCAATTTGATCTGCCGGTCATCGGCATCACGGGTAGCAACGGCAAAACCATCGTTAAAGAATGGTTGTACCAATTGCTGCACGAATCCTACCGCATAGTGCGCAGTCCGCGTAGTTATAATTCGCAGATGGGCGTACCCTTGTCGGTGTGGCAGATCGGAGAAGAACACCAGTTGGGCATCTTCGAAGCGGGTATTTCGCGGGTAGGCGAAATGAAAAAACTGGCGCCCATTATTCGCTGCAGCCTCGGTGTGTTTACTAATATTGGGGAAGCGCATAGCGAGGGATTTGCCTCCATCGAGGAAAAGCTCGTTCAAAAACTCGATCTTTTCCAATACGCTGAGGCCATAGTGTATTGCCGGGATAACGAACGGGTAGACCGGTATATGCAGGAGTTGAAAAAACGCACGTTTTCCTGGTCGCGCCAGCAGGATGCCGACCTTCGCATCGTGCAGATCAACACCGGCGATAAACACGAAGCCCGGATAGAAGGCGATTATGGCGGGCAATCGGTGCGCATCGCCATCCCCTTTACCGATCCCGCCTCCATTGAAAACGCTATTCATTGCTGGGCCGTTATGTTGTGGTTGGGAATTCCGCAGCCCGTCATAGAAGCGCGCATGCGCCAATTGGAGTCTGTGGCTATGCGTCTGGAGCTAAAAGAAGGCATCAACGGCGCCACGCTTATAAATGATAGTTATAATTCCGATTTGACCTCGCTGGCTATTGCATTGCAATTTTTGGCGCAGCAAAGCGGTAAGCAAAAGCGGACGCTTATTCTGAGCGATATCTTACAGAGTGGACAAGACCCCGCCCAGTTATATGCCGAGGTAGCGCAATTGCTCAAAGCGCAAAAAGTAAACCGGTTTATCGGCATAGGTTACCTGGTTGCCCACGTCAAATTGTTTATACCGCCCCAAATCGAAGCTTCCTTTTTTGCCTCCACCGAAGAATTCATAGAGGCGATGGATACGCTATCATTCCGGCAGGAGTTTATTTTGCTCAAAGGCGCCAGAAAATTTGCTTTTGAGCGCATTGCAGCCCGCCTTTCGCGCAAAGTACACCGCACTACGCTCGAGGTAGACCTCAACGCCATGGCCCACAACCTCAACGCCTATCACCGCTTGTTGCGCCCCGGCACCAGGCTGATGGCTATGGTGAAAGCGGCGGCTTACGGCAGCGGTAGCGTAGAGGTGGCGCGCCTGCTCGAATTTCATAAAGTGGATTATCTCACTGTAGCCTATACCGACGAAGGCGCCGAACTTCGCCAGGGCGGCATACAACTGCCGATAATGGTGCTGAACCCGGAAGAAGAAGCCTTCGACAGCCTGTTGCGGTACAACCTGGAGCCGGAAGTATATAGTCTCGGGCAATTGAAGCAACTAGCCCGTTATGTACCAGAGCGTGAGACGCCGCTCCCCATTCACGTCAAATTCGACACCGGCATGCACCGTCTCGGATTCGAGCCTGCGCATTTCGAAGAATTAGCCGCGCTGTTGCAGTCCAATCCACACTTGCGCGTCCAATCCATGTTTTCTCACCTGGCCGCCAGCGAAGCGCCCGAACACGACGCTTTTACGTTATCTCAGATCAACACTTTCGAGTCGTATTACCAATGGCTTTGCGATAGCATAGGATACAAACCGCTGCGCCACATTTTGAATACCAGCGGGATCTCCCGGTTTGCCGATTACCAGATGGACATGGTGCGGGTGGGTATCGGCTTGTACGGCATTGATGCTAACCCGGAGATGCAGGTCCGACTCAAGACGGTACTTACGTTAAAAGCTTCGATTTCCCAGATAAAAACGCTGGCGCCCGGTGAAACGGTGGGTTATGGCCGGAGGGGAATCATATCGGCGCCTACCCGCATTGCTACCATTAGTATAGGTTATGCCGACGGGTTATCGCGGCTATCCGGCCATAAGCGTTTTAGTGTGTTGATATGCGGCAGGCGGGCACCCATCGTAGGCGGGGTATGCATGGATATGTGCATGGTGGATGTGACCGACATTCCCCAGGCTCAGGAAGGCGATGAAGTCGTTATTTTTGGACAAGAACCCAAAGTTGAAGAACTGGCAACGGCTATGCAAACCATACCCTACGAGGTGCTTACCGGCATATCGCCCCGCGTGCGGCGGGTATACGTGCAAGAGTAGAGACAGCTGATCATCAGTCTCTACGGTTTTATTGGAAACATGTCCAGTCTTTCTCCCACACATTGTATAGCCTTTTTGACCTCGGCTTGTTGCTTCTCCGATAAAGTGAGTGTGCGGCGTTGTTTTTTATATTCGATCCGGATTTTTTCGATATTATAAAAAACGAGTTTGCTAAACAGGTCGAGTGATGCCACGCAGGTATGCTGATACAGTCGCATATTGGTTTTTTTGTCGAAAGTGCCGCTATCCGGCACATTATATAAACCGATCACTTCACCGTTGGACAGCTTGAGCAGTACGTTGAACCCCACGTCGATATACTCGTAGTTGTATTCAGTTATTGCTAGCGTGATAAAAAAGCAGTTAATGCTATCATTTTCAGTATAACTAAACAGCAACTTGCCTTCTTCTACCAATTTCGGCCCATCCAGCGTTTCAAACTTACTGGGGATCATATAGCCGATATTCACGGCTTTGGCGCTTATCAGGCGGGTACTGTCGAAATCGTCCACCACGTCGATCGCCAGGTCGCATTGCGCCGAAAGGCGGAGAGCCGCAAAAGCAAAAAGAATCCACAACAACACTAACTTTTTCATTCAGCCACAATTTTTTATTCGATTAGAGATGATCTGTTTACTGCAAAAATAGGACAAAAATGGTTTGAGTGTTTTATTTAAACGCTTAACCTTGGCCGTCAATTATGAGGTAGATGGAGGTCTTTCGCTAATTTTGGGCTAATAAATATTCCCAATTCAGGGCAGAAAGCATAACTTCACGCTTCTTTTTTAAAAACCTCATTGTCTAACATTTATAAACTATAAATCCATGAAACGCAACATCCTTTTTATGCTCCTTCTTTCGGGAGTTTTATTTGTTGGTTGTAAAAGAGACGCCGGCGATGCCGGCGCCGATACTACTACCGGCAGCGGTACGGATTCCACCGGCGTATCGGTTAGTTCCAGCACAAACAGCACCGATCCGGAAGGGCCGCAGTACGAACCCGCCGACCCCAAGAAATTTGATGAAAGCTCGCCTCGTTTGATTGGCAGGGCAATGGCTGAAGCGCCAGTGGCTGATAATCCGCAGCTTGCCGCTTTTCTGCGCGTATTTGCTAAAGACGCAAAAGGCGACGATTCAAAGTATGCCTACAATATCATCGACCTCAATAGTGATAAAGGTATGGAGTTCGTGGTGGCACTTACCGGCCCCAAATTCTGCAAAGACGGCATGTGCCGCTCCCTTGTACTGAGCCCTCAGGCAGACGGCACGTTCACTATCCTTGCCGATTTCGGACAGGTCGTCTTTCCTGTAAACGTATCTGAAGACAGGACGAATGGATGGTTTAACCTGATTACGCAAGTTGCCGAAAAACCGTATACTGTTCATACCTATCAGGACGGCAAATACGTGACCAGCCCGGATACCTGGAGCGGCGAAAAAAATGTGACCGTATGCCTGGTAACGGCTATGACTAGCAAATTGACTTTTGCGAAGTAAATTGCTAAAGGTTTATGAAGGTTTATGAGGGTTTATGAAAGTAAATTATACACCCTCATAAACCCTCATAAACCCTCATCCACCCTCATCAACCCTCATCAACCCTCATAACATGCCCACTCGCCGCCGCTTTTTTACCCAGGCTTTCATTTCTTCCTTAGTAATAGGAGGAGGATTATCGGGATGCAATACAGACTCCGGATCAGTAGGAAATAAGAGCCGCAAAAAAGCCGACCCAGCTGACCTGCCTGCCGTGATCGCCACATGGAAAACAGAGGCGGCGGTGACTAAAGCTGCGGAGACCCTTCAGCAGACAGGCAGCGCCCTCGATGCCGTGGAAGCCGGCGCCCGCGTAGAAGAAGCCGACCCTAAGAATATGACCGTGGGGTACGGCGGATTGCCCGACCGCGACGGCTTTGTCACCCTCGATGCCTGCATCATGGACCACCAGGGCCGTGCAGGCAGCGTGACCTTTCTCCAGGATATCAAACATCCTGTATCAGTAGCGCGCAAAGTAATGGAAGCGACGCCCCACGTCATTTTGAGTGGCGACGGCGCCCTCCAATTTGCCCTCGAAAACGGCTTCGAGCGAATCAAGCTACTCACGCCCGAAGCCGAGGCGGCCTGGAAAAAGTGGTTAGAAACCGAACAATACAAGCCGGTAGTCAACATAGAGCGCCACGATACCATTGGCCTGCTGGCCATTGACAAAGACGGCAACATCTCCGGCGCCTGCACCACAAGCGGAATGGCCTACAAAATGCATGGCCGCGTAGGCGATTCGCCCATCATCGGCGCGGGGTTATTTGTAGATAACGAAGTGGGTGGCGCCGTGGGCACCGGACTCGGCGAACTGGTGCTCAAAACCCTCGGCTCTTTTCTCATCGTAGAATTCATGCGCCAGGGCAAGTCGCCCCAGGAGGCTTGTGAAGCCGCCATCCAGCGCATCATCGACAAATACCCGGAAGTTAGAAAAGAAGAAATCCAGGTGGGCTTCGTCGCGATCGACAAAACTGGCGCCACGGGCGCTGCCGCCATCCTGCCCGGTTTTCAGTACACCCTCCACCAACGCGGAAAGTTGACTACGGCTGATAATTTGCCGGGGGTGATGAAGTAAGGGAGAGGGGGCGACTTGGCGAGGGGGTGAATCATTCGCGGGGAGCTCTTACCTCGATCTGCTTCAACCGCTTATTTAGCAACTTGATCTGTTTTTCACGGGCGGCGTCTTTCAGTCCAAACAGCTCGCTGAGGGTATTGTAGCGTATAGCGGAGGGGAAGGGCGCTTCGATGCGCTTCAGTGACAGGTCGGTGAGAATGAGCGCTTCGGCGCGGGCTGTGGTGGCGGGATCTGTATAGCCGATCTGGGCTATTATAAATTGGTCAGATTGCAACGACAAAGTGGGGTTGGGGCTCAGGTCGTCTTGTAAGAAGATCCCTTTTCGCACGCCTTTGGACAGCGCAGTCAGGGAGGTGTCGTACATAAAATACACAGCAGAAAAATCGTAGAACTCGCGAAATGAACGGATGATGCGGAGGTTCTCCTCTTTGGTCTCCGTTACTGTTTGCTCCAGCAGGGTGTGTGCCCGGCGCACGGAGGCTTCATCGCTGTTGCGGGCTATGATGTCTTCTAATGCGGCAATTTTTTTGGTGTAGGTTGGCAGGCGCATCACCAGGGCGCCGTTTTTCAGGCTTTGGATGGCGTCGGAGGCGCTGGGCTGGGCTTGGAGGGCCGGGGTTATCAATAAAGCAAGAATAAATAGTGTAGTGCGTGGCATTGTCTTTTCTATCATGCTCTCAGTGGATTTTTTACTTTTTGTTGTTCCTCTTTTCTGGTTTCTTCATCTTGAGAAATGATGAATTCTTGTTTTTTTACTATCAATTTCCACCAGTGTTTTGCGCTTATTAGATTGCCGGAGTGCCTTTCTAGCCGGTAAGTCAATTCTACATTCGGTTCTTCCTTATCATTGATTATCCTGCTTAGTTTCGTGTAGTGAACCGACAGGTCGTCAGCAATTTCTCTTCTCGTTTTTTTTAGTATCCTGACATATTCCTCCAGGTATTTTCCGAAGGTCTGCTGGAAAGAAAACCCGTTTTCCGCAATATAGGATTCTATTTGAAACCTCAATCTCATGACATCGGATAGAATTCGGTCTTCTTCCGTCATTTCCCGCAATTTCTGCATCCTGATTGCCTTCATTTCCTCCGCCAGTGTTTGCTTTTCTTTCTCAGTCAGGTCTGCGGAAATAATCATCGAATCGGCTATTTCCTGATCCGAGTATTGTTCTTTCAGCTTTTGATATATTTCTTCGGATTTCATGTTACAGCTAAGCTTAATTTCTTGACGAAGTCATAATTCGCGAAGAGAAACCTAAAGATTAAAAATACTACTTTTTCTTCAAAACCTTCCCATTATCAAACGTTTCCTGGTATTCCACCTGATCCTGTCTGTTATAGGGAATCCAGTATCCGTGTTTTTGGCCGGTTTTTTAGTTAGCGACTTGCCAAGTAGTAACCGTTCCGACTCGGAATAGGATTTTATACTTGTTGGCGCCATATTTTGGCTTAGCCTGAAATTAGGCGCTCCCCCATAAGATAGAAGCTAAGCCGGAAAAGTTATGCCTATTATATGACGGCGTGAAGTATACCCTCTCCCTTGTGTCCTTCTATTCCAATCCCTATCTTTGTTGTTGACTTGTGCGCCTTTCAAATGTCAAACCGGCGACGGTACAAAATTGTTATTACCATAAACAAAAAATTTATGACCATTCCCAAAGCAAACTACGTCATTGACAGCCAGGGGCAAAGAATGTTCGTCCAGCTGAGTATACAAGAGTGGGAGAACTTTGTTGCTGAGTTTAAGCGAATGGAGAGTATACTATTGCTAAAAAGTAAACTTAAAAATGCTTTTCGCGAAGTTCGCCAAATCCAGAGTGGAGAAAAACAAGGCACACCCCTAAATGAATTTTTAAATGAATTGTAAAATTATTGCTATTGAGGAATTCAAAAGGGATGCAAAAAAGTTATTGAAAAAATATGTCTCGCTTAAAAACGAGTTAGCCCAATTGCAAACCGATTTACAGGCAAATCCCCGAATGGGCACGCTTATTCAAGAGAATACGTATAAGATCCGCTTGGCAGTTAAAAGTAAGGGCAAGGGCAAAAGTGGAGGAATGAGAATTATTACGCATGTAGTTGAATTAGAAATACTTGTTACAGAAAGCATCATAGAACATGAAATAACGGTCTTTTTACTTACTATTTATGACAAACCTGAGCTGGAGAATATATCGGACAGCGAATTAACACATCTTATTAAAGAAGTAAATAATGACCTTGATAGTGAGGAAAAGCGGGAAGAATAAATTACACCCATAATGGTTTTTCCACACTCTCCCACTCTCCCACTCTCCTATCTCTCCTATCTCTCCTATCTCTCCTATCTCCAGCCATCAAGTTCCTCTCTGAATCCTCCAAAAAAAACCACGCCAACAAATAAAAATTTTTGAAATTTGCAAACCCAATTATTAATGTTTTGGCGTTCAATAGCTTGAAAGACCATTTTACAACCCGTACTGCGTATGCATTCAATAGACATAGAACTCCTCAATCAACAGATTTATATCGATAGCGCTTTTGTGGAGCGACTGAACGCGGAAACCGCAAAGGTGATCGTGGGACAGCAATACATGATCGATCGGCTAATGATCGGACTGCTCACCAAAGGGCACGTGCTGCTGGAAGGCCTGCCCGGATTGGCTAAGACGCTGGCTATCAAAACGCTGGCTAAGTCGATACATGCCAATTTTAGCCGCATCCAATTTACCCCCGACCTGCTGCCCGCCGATATCATCGGCACAATGATATTCAACCCCAGCCAAAATGAGTTCTCTGTAAGAAAGGGGCCCATCTTTGCCAATTTTATTCTGGCAGACGAGATCAACCGCGCCCCGGCCAAAGTACAGAGCGCCCTGCTGGAGGCAATGCAGGAGCGTCAGGTGACGATCGGCAACGAGACATTCTTGCTGCAGGAGCCCTTCCTGGTACTCGCCACCCAAAACCCTATAGAGCAGGAAGGTACCTACCCACTGCCCGAAGCGCAGGTGGACCGCTTTATGCTGAAGGTGAAAATTGGCTACCCCAGCAAAGACGAAGAACGCGAGATCATTCGCCGCAACCTGGGCGGCGACGACTACGGCCTGGTTTCGCCCGTGGTGCATCCCGCTGATATTATCAAAGCCCGCGAGTCGGTGCGCAAGGTGTATATGGACGAAAAGATCGAGCGCTATATTATCGATATCGTGTTTGCGACCCGTAATCCGGCAGATTACCAACTGCGGAACCTGCAGCCGTTGATCCAATACGGCGGTTCGCCGCGCGCCAGCATCAACCTGGCCCTGGCGGCCAAAGCGCAGGCCTTTCTGAAGCGTCGCGGCTACGTGATTCCCGAGGATGTGCGCCAGATATGCCACGACGTGCTGCGCCACCGCATCGGCCTCACCTACGAGGCGGAAGCCGAAAACGTGACTTGTGAGGATATTATCGACAAAATATTGAATGTGGTAGAAGTGCCCTAACGTATATACCGGAGATGGAGACCAGCGAACTGCTCAAGAAGGTCAGAAAAATCGAAATCAAAACGCGCGGGCTGAGTAAACACCTGTTTTCAGGCGAATACCACAGCGCGTTTAAGGGCAGGGGTATGTCGTTTAGCGAGGTGCGCAGCTACCAGTACGGCGACGATGTGCGCAATATCGACTGGAACGTGACCGCCCGCACGGGGGAGCCCTACGTGAAGATCTTTGAGGAAGAACGCGAGCTCACGGTGATGCTGCTGGTTGATATGAGCCGCTCCTTGTCGTTTGGCGCGGTCAGCCAGGTAAAGCAGGAAATCCTGGCGGAAATCTGTGCAGTCATTGCTTTTTCAGCTATCAACAATAACGACAAAGTCGGCGTGCTATTTTTTTCCGACCGGATCGAGCAATTTATCCCACCCAAAAAAGGAAAACAGCATATCCTGCGCATTATCCGGGAATTGATCGACTTTGAACCGAAAGGATCGGGTACCAATATCGCTGTGGCGCTGGAGTATTTTAATAATGCGATCAAGAAGCGGAGCATTTGCTTTTTGCTGTCCGACTTCATGACCAAATCGTACGAAGTGCCTCTTCGCATCGCCAGTCAGCGGCACGACCTCGTAGGCGTACAATTGACCGACCCCCGCGAGCGCGAACTGCCCGATGTCGGCCTGATCTACGCCGAAGACGCCGAAACCGGCGAATGGCGCTGGATAGATACATCATCGGCCAAGGTGCGCAAGCAGTACGCCCGGAATTATCTCGAATTCAGCGCCTATTGCCGCAGCGTTTTTCTTAAAACGGGCGCCGACATACTCTCCATCAGCACCAATGAATCGTATGTCAATGCGCTGTTGAAATTTTTTCAAAAACGGATACGGCCATGAAGCAGTGCAGCATAGTAAAATGGATGGTGGGCTGCCTGGTTGCCTTTTTTCTGCAATCGGCTGCGGCACAATCCAGTGCTAAGGCCGAACTTAATAGCGCCTCCATACTCATCGGCGACCAGGTGACGTTGAAGTTGCACGCCGGTTTTCCCAGCAAAAACCAGGCGCGCGGATTCGACTTTTCCGTGCTGGATACGGTAAAAGGGATTGAAGTACTAAAAGTCACCCCTCCGGTAAGCGCCACGCCGGGGCAAATAGACCAGGAGGTGGTGATTACCTCGTTTGAGGCGGGCATGTATACCATTCCGGCCTTGTTGTTCAGCAGCGCCGTCGATGGTCAGGCCGATTCGGTCTATACTGATAGTCTGGTGCTGGAAGTTAAAACAGTGCCTATCGCAAATGACTCTACTCAGCTGCAGCCTATAAAACATATCATAGCGGAACCCCAAAACCTGAGCGATTGGACGCCATTTATGGCTTTGGGCCTTGGTTTACTTGCTTTGGGCATTCTATTATATTTTGTGTTTAGAAAACCGCGCAAAGAGCTGGAAATATACAAACGTGCCGTCCCCAAATTGCCCCCTCACGAAATAGCCTTTCAAAAACTCGACGAGTTGCGCGCCGAGGCATTGTGGCAAAAAGGAGAACTCAAAGTGTATTACAGCCGGCTCACCTATATCATTCGCGAATACCTGGAACACCGTTTTCAGCTAAAAGCCCTTGAGTCAACGAGCGACGAAATCGTGGATAGCCTTGGCCTGCTACCCGTAGATGAAGAAAAGAAGGCGGCCACTACCCGCTTGTTGTATGCGGCCGATTTGGTTAAATTTGCCAAAGCGACGCCGGAAGAAGACGCGCACGACCGGCATTGGGAAAACGTACGCCAATTTGTGCTGGCCACCCAACCCCTGACCACGCCTGAAGATGGCGATACAACAAAACCATGATGTTGCTTTTTATCGATCATATTCGGTTTTTACATCCTTACTTTCTGTTGTTGCTATTGCTGTTGCCCTTATTTGCCAGGTGGTATGTACGGCAGCGCAAGCGGCAAAACGTCGCCATGCGTTTATCCAGCCTGCAGACTGCCGGAAATTACGATACCCTGCGCAGCCACCTCATCGCCTGGCTGCCTTTGCTAAGAGGACTAGCTTTTGTGTTGTTGGTCATTGCGCTGGCCCGCCCCCAGAAGACGCTGAAACTGGAAAATGTAAAAGCCGAGGGCATCGATATTATGCTGGTAATGGACTTGTCGAGCAGCATGTTGGCCCGCGACTTTGAACCCAACAGGCTCGAGGTCAGCAAAACAGTAGCTGCCGATTTCGTGGATAAAAGACCATACGACCGCATCGGATTGGCGGTATTTGCCGGCGAAGCGTATACCCAATGTCCGCTGACGACCGACCATCGTGTGGTAAAAGAATATTTGGTAAACCTGGAATGTGGCCTGCTCGAAGACGGCACAGCCATAGGCATGGGCCTGGCAACAGCGGTGAATCGCTTAAAAGACGAAAAAGCCAAAAGTAAAACGGCCATACTGCTCACCGACGGTGTGAACAACGCCGGCTATCAGTCGCCCGAACTGGCTGCCCAGGTAGCCCGCGAATTTGGGGTAAAAGTATACACCATCGGCATAGGCACCACGGGCGAAGCGCTCACACCGGTGAGCCGGCGCAGCGACGGTGAGTATATGTACGGGGTGGCCAGGGTGGAAATTGACGAAGAATTGCTGCGCAAAGTGGCCGACCTCACCGGTGGCAAGTACTACCGGGCCACGACGGCAGAAGACCTCGTCCAAATTTACAGCGAAATTGACCGGCTGGAAAAAACGGAGATGGACGTAACGTCGTTCCGGCGTTATAGCGAGGAGTTTTATGCCTTTGTATTGGGGGCCTTTATATGCATATTGCTCGAATTGTTGTTGCGCTACGGGTGGTTGCGAAATATACCGTAGGGAAACGGTAAACGTTTCCCCCACGTAATTTTATAAAAACAGATCGCTTGTTTAGATTCGAACATACCGACTACTTTTATTTACTTCTGGCTTTGCCCGTTGTAGCGCTTGTTTTTTTGTGGGCGCTGAGGTGGAAGCGCAGGGCTATAGCGCGTTTTGGCAACCCGGAGCTCGTGGGCAGATTGATGCCGGGCATCTCGCAATTTCGGGTATTTGCCAAGGTTGGGTTATTGCTATTTGCGACGGCCTTGCTTACCATTGCGCTGGCCAACCCCCAGTGGGGCGTAAAACGGGAAAAAGTAAAACGCAGGGGCATCGACATATTCCTGGCCATCGACCTATCGCGCAGCATGCTGGCACAAGACCTGCAGCCTAGCAGGCTGGCCAGGGCGCAGCTTTTTGCCGGTGAACTGCTGGAACGGCTGAAAGGAGAACAGGTGGGCGTCGTTGCTTTTGCTTGTAACGCCCAATTGCAGGTACCGTTGACTACAGACTATTCGTTTGCCCAATTATTTCTCAACAGCGCAAGTACCGATATGGTAGCCTCGCAAGGCACGGCTATTGGCGAAGCCATTGACCTGGCGCAAAAAGCGTTTCCCGAAGACAATGAGCGGCACAAGGCATTAGTAATCCTTTCCGACGGGGAAGATCATGTGGGGGCAGCAGGTGATATGGCTTCCCAGGCAAAAGATGACGGCATCATCATCTTTACAATAGGCGTGGGCACCTCTGATGGAGAATTCATACCGATACAGCGGGTCACAGGAGAAGATTATCTGCGCGATCAGACCGGCAATCCCGTGCGCAGCAGGCTTGAACCGGCTACATTAAAAGAAGTGGCGGAAAAGGGCGGCGGCGCCTATTTTGACTTGTCGGCAGGCACAGATGCTGTGATGGCCGCGTTGACCGAGCGCATCGACCGAATTGAAAAAAGGGAATACGAAGCGAGGGCATTTAGCGAATACGAAAGTTACTTCCAATATTTTGTGGGACTGGCGTTGCTATTTTTGGTCGCCGAGTTTTTTATCAGCTACCGCAAACGTTCGAGCACATTAAAAGTATAGTTAAACTCATTTTTTTCGTCGGCGTCGTGTTTTTCTGCACTTACCAGGCGCCATTCCGAGTTATCTAAATCAGGAAAAAATACATCGCCTTCGGCGATAAGCTCCACTTCCGTAAGGTAAATCTTATCCCAATACGGCATACTCTGCTGATAAATCTGGCCACCGCCGATGATAAAAACCTCTGACTCGCCATTTTGGCGCGCGATATCGAGTGCTTCCTTGACGGAATGGGCAACGAGGCAACCCGAAGCTGCAAAAAAGGGGTCGCGGGATACGACGATATTGGTGCGTTGAGGCAGGGGTTTGCCGATAGATTCAAAGCAGTTGCGACCCATAATCAGGTGGTGGCCCAACGTAGTGCGTTTGAAATACTTCAGGTCGGCGGGCAGGTACCAGGGAATTTGGTTATTGTGGCCGATAACGCCGTTTTTGGCTACGGCCACGATAGCGGAAATAATCATAGTTGTATGGGCTAAGGTTTGCTAGCCGGGATGAGGTTGGCATCCAGCATGCGCTTTTGGAGGAACTCTCTTTCCTTGCGAATCGTGCCCGTAAGGTATTTTTCGATCATCAGGCTGGCGATGGGCGCGGCATAAGACCCGCCCCAGCCGCTGTTTTCCACATAAACGGCTATAGCGATCTTGGGGTTATCTTTGGGCGCAAAAGCGAAGAAAACGGAGTGGTCCTTTCCGGAGCCCTGGTTGTTTTCGGCGGTACCGGTTTTACCGCAAATGGGAATATCGGGAATAAAAGCCGAGCGGGCAGTACCCGAAATGACCACTTTCTCCATGCCATCGACTACGGGCGTAAAATACCGGTTTTCGATACCCACTTCGTGTTTTTCCTTGAACTCAGCGATGCGTTCTACGTTTCCATGAAGATCGCGCAGTTCTTTCACCAGGTGGGGCGTGTAATAATAACCCCGGTTGGCAATAATAGCGGCGAGGTTAGCCAATTGGAGGTTGGTAACCAGCAATTCGCCCTGGCCGATGCCCAGTGACCGCACCCAGATAGATTTCCAGCGGCCCTGTTCGCGTTTGTAGATATCGTTATAATATTTGGATGTAGGGTAGTAACCGTTGCGTTCTCCAGGCACATCCACGCCGAGGGCAGAGCCCAGGCCGAAGCGGTCGAGGTAAGTATTCAGTACGTCAAGGCCTTTTTGGGGGTTGGTATAGCCGTAGCGGTCGATTAATTCCCGGAAAACGGTGACATAATAGGCATTACAGGAATACTGGATAGAAGCTTCGACATTATGGCAGCCGGGGTGAGAGTGACAACCGGTGAGCCTTTGTCCGTTAAACACATAAGCGCCGCCACAAGAAACGCCCCGGTCGGGAGAAAGGGTGCCTTCTTGCATGCCTACCAGCGCGACGACCGTTTTAAAAATAGACCCCGGCGGATATTGTGCCAGGATCGAGCGATCGAGCATAGGCTTCAGCGGGTCGCTGTTAAGTTGAGTAAAAGACTTGCTCCTGTTCTGGTTGTCGATCGTGAGCAAGTTGGGATCATAATAGGGAGCGCTCACCATGGCGAGGATTTCGCCGGTTTGGGGCTCGATAGCTACGATGCTACCAATTTTATTCACCATGAGCGTTTCGCCATATGCCTGCAGGTCTAGATCAAGCGTAGTAATCAGGTCTTTACCGGCCACGGGAGGCGTATCGCTTTTCCCGTCGTTAAAAGAACCCACCTGACGGCCGAGGTTATCTTTAAGGATCAGTTGCACGCCTTTTTCGCCCTTGATATAAGCCTCGTATTCCTTTTCGAGGCCGCTGGCCCCGATATAATCGCCGGGGGCGTATTCGTCGCCGGATCGTTCTATTTCGCGTTTATTAACCTCTCTGATGTAGCCCAGTACGTGGGCGCCGAATTTGTGCGGATAGCCCCTTGCGTTGCGCAATTGCACAAAGAAGCCGGGAAATTCGTAAAGACTTTCTTCAAAGCGGGCAAAATCGTCGGCTGAGATTTTGCTTTTAAATACAAAAGGTACTGACTTAGAGAACCGCCCACTCTTCCAGTCTTTTGCAAGGGCAGTGGTAAATTCTTCTTTGGTCATACCCGTGAGTGTACAAAAGCGGGTCGTATCCATTTGGGGGTCGAGCTGGTTGTAAGTGACCATGAGGTCGTACATCGGGTTGTTATACACCAGCAAATTGCCGTTTCTATCGTAAATAGTGCCACGAGCGGGGTATTTAACATACCTGCCAATAGCGGCAATGTCGGCCTTATCTTTGAAAGAAGTATCGATCAGTTGCAAATGCATAGCCTTGAATATCAATGCAAGGGCAGCGGCGATAAAAACGCCCCTGATGACCATTTGTCTTTCCCTTATATTGGCGGCTACGCTCATTTATAAATGCGGTTGTGCTAGTCAAGCGGATTAAAAACAAAAACGATCATTAGCATAAAAGCATACGACGCTATAAAGCTGAAAATCGTTTTGAGCAGGATATCGGCGATAAAGACCGGCGAAAACTCCAGCATAGAAAAATAAAAGACCAAGTGCAATAATAGCATAATTGCGGCATATCGCCAAAACCAACTGAAGCCCAGTCGCGCTTTTGTAGGGCTATAGTTTACATTATAGCCTTCGCGGGGTTCTAACAATTTGATTACCATTGGACGAACGAACGCAGAAAATACGGCGGCGCTGGCATGCAAGCCGGGGGAGTCGTAAAAAATGTCGACAGCCAGGCCGAGTACAAAAGCGAGTAACATAACAACCGCGCGGGGTGTGCGGATAGGCAGCAGGAAAATAAACAGTGGAAAGACAATGATGTGCATATAGATATTGCCCTGCCATCCCAGCGAAATGCTTTTGAGGATGAAGACCTGAAACAGCAACAGGATCACAAACCGTATTGCCGAAATGACTATGATGCTACTGTTCATTTTCTCTCTGTTCCAATTGTTCCCATTCGTCCCCCATCAATCGATCGATGATATACACCTGTTGCACGGAAGTAATATCTGTAGCTAGTTTGACCCTGATATTGTAATTATTATCGCTCCCTTTTTGAGCTAATGTAACGGCGCCGATTTTAATGCCTTTTGGAAATTTGTGTGAAAAGCCGCTGGTTTCGACAATGTATCCCGTCTTTACATCTGCGTGAGTAGGGATGGCATCGAGCGACATCACCGTGAGGCTATCTCCCTTATAAACAAGGGATCCGTGTTGGTTGATTTTGGGAATGGACGCACTGATGCGGCAGGCCCGGTGGTAAATGGTCATGACCCTGGAGAAATGCCGGGTAGTATCCACCACAATACCCACAACGCCATCTTTAACGACAACTCCCTGGCCTGGTTTGACGCCGTGCATGCCACCCCGATCGAGTGTAATGGAATTGCTATTACCACCAAACATGCTTTTGCTGATCACATTGGCGGGGATATGCCTGTATGCCTGGATCAGCGAATCGCCGGGGAAAGTATCCTTGCGCATACTCGACATGTAGTAGGTATTGTCGAGTGAATCGCGCAGGAGGGCATTTTCGGCGTGCAATGCTTCCATTTGTTTGTATAGCGAAAAATAGCTTATGGTGTTGTTATACCGGTCGAGCGCCTTGCCTACGAAGTAGTTGGACGTGCTGAGATAGATTTGGTGCTGCTTTTGGTTAAATTGGACAATAAGGTAGAAGCATATTCCTTCCAATAGAAAGAATAACAAAATACCTCCGTACCGTATAAATAACTGAAGGAGTCCACCCATTGCCTTTTATTGGCTATCAGACGCTTTTTCTGTCGATGAGGAAAGTAAAGCGTTCCGAATTTTTCAGCGCGATGCCTGTACCTCTGACCACTGCGCGCAAGGGGTCGTCGGCAACCTGCACACTAAGCTTGGTTTTCTGAGCTATGCGCTTGTCGAGCCCTCTGAGCAAAGCTCCTCCGCCGGTAAGATAAAGGCCTGTTTCTTTGATATCTGAAGCCAATTCGGGGGGCGTCATTTCCAATGCCTTGAGAATAGCGTCTTCTACTTTTGAAATAGACTTATCGAGGGCGTGAGCCACCTCGGCGTACGACACTTTGATTTGCTTAGGAATACCCGTCATCAGGTCGCGACCGTTCACGGCATAATCCTCTGGCGGGTTTTCGAGCTCATGGAGCGCGGAGCCAACATGTATCTTGATCTGCTCGGCGGTGCGTTCGCCTATCAGGATATTATGCTGGCGCTTCATATAGCTAATGATGTCGGTGGTGAATTCATCACCGGCAATGCGGATAGACTGGTCGCAAACGATGCCTGAAAGTGCGATTACCGCAATTTCGGTAGTACCGCCACCGATATCGATGATCATATGGCCGATAGGTTCTTCCACATCCAGGCCGATGCCCAGGGCGGCTGCCATGGGTTCGTGGATGAGGTAAGTTTCCTTGGAGTCCATATGGTCGGCAGAGTCAAAAACAGCGCGTTTTTCCACTTCGGTAATGCCGGAGGGGATGCAGATCACCATCTTCATATGCGAGAAGAAACGGCGGCGGTTGCCCACCATCTTGATCATGCCCTCTATCATGCGCTCAGCGGCCTGATAGTCGGCAATAACGCCATCCTTTAGCGGCCGGACGGTCATGATATTATCGTGGGTTTTCTCATGCATTTGCATGGCCTTTTTGCCCACGGCAATAGTTTCGTTGGTACGGCGATCGATAGCAACGATGGAGGGTTCGTCTACAACGACTTTGTCGTCTTGTATGATAAGCGTGTTGGCAGTTCCCAGATCTATCGCGAGTTCCTGCTTGAAAAGACTAAATAGTTTCATTAAATCTGGCCTCCGAATTTTTCAAATGTCTAACGTTAGGATAAGAACGATGTTGTAAAAGAACTTCTTGTTATCCTGGGTTTTCTTAAAAAGATGCCGCAAAAGAACGGAAAATTTGCGAAAAAAAGAAAATTAATTGCGTTATAAAGCCAACTATATCAATAGTTCGATAAAAAACCAGGCTCTTAATTTGCCAAAATTCAATAGTTTGTGAAAACCTGCCGAAAACCTACCAAAATATTGATTTCCAAAGATATGAAAAAGTACGGGAAGATATCCTGTTTTGTTTCATCTCACTTGTGTGCAACCACCAACTGTTCTGCCCTCACCAACCTGCCCGCGCTTAGCCATTGCAGGGTGTAAATGCCAGGTGGTAACCCAGTCAAGGGTAACACATAAGTCGTATTACCCAACGGCGCTTCAAAATTGAGCACAAGGCGCCCCTGCATATCTACTATGCGCAACTGCCCTTCGGCGCCGGCCTCGCCGAGGTGCACACTGAGCCAATCGGATGCCGGGTTGGGGTACAGGAGCATGGCGGGAGGCTCTTGGGAAGCGGGTTCTTCTAACGGCACCAAGCCGCAGCCGGGCACAAGACAGCCTTGTGCATCCAGCTTGAGCAACCAGCTCTGCTGGGGAAAGGAGTCGGCGTAGTTGTTAACAGACTGACCGCAGAGGATAAACCCACCGTCGGGCGTTTCTTTGATGTCGTACAATTCGTGAAAAGGGAAATCGGTGCCGATGGGAAAGGCGTAATGGCGATCCCAGATGCTGTCGCCCTGAGGGGATACTTTGCTTACGCGGCCCCAATATATGCCGTTGGTAGGCGTAGTGCCTATGCCGGAAAGCCCTGCTGCTACGTAGCCGCTGCCGTCGGTACAGGCAATAAGTTTGTTAAAATCGGTCTGGGTGGTAAAAAAAGGACTATATAGCTCCCAGCCCCAGTCGAACTGCCTGTCTGCGTCCAGTTTAAATATGTAGTTGTGCCATCTTAGCGCATGATAGTGGGGATTTGTGGGATCTTCCCAACCTTTGGCAGTTGCCACCACGATGCTTCCATCGGGTTCCTGATACAAGCCATACGCTGCCTCCAGTAATTGATCAGAAGGAGAAAAGTATTGCCAAATTATTTGTCCTGTGGTATCTACTTCAAATAGCCAGGTTTGACTGGTAAAATTTTGAAATACAATTCCGGAGTTTGTTTTTCGACCCCCAACTAAGTAATTATTGTTAATAGTTGGAATGATGCTCCCAGCCACTTCGCGCAAATTTCCACCCAAGCTGTTATTCCACGAAATAACTCCGCTTTTATCCATGCAGACCAGAGAAATATTTGCCCTAAGACCAATAGATTCAATATCACTGGCTATCACAAATTTATCGGCTGAAATTGCCATTCCCTTAGGAGAAATAAATGTTTTTGCAGGATAATAATAATTAAAAAAAGGAAAAGTTTCCAGCGTATCTCCGTTGAAATTGTAGTGTATAAGAATACCCCTCATTTCAGGCAGTAATGCATAGCCGGATACCCAAAGGCCGTCCGGCGCTTCCAGAAGGGTTGGAAGCCAGGTTTCATAAGTATGAGTAGTTGAAGAAAGCGTTTTCACCAGCGTCGGATTTCCTTCCAGATCGAATTTAGCGAATAAGGCGCCTGTGCGGTACGGTGGCACTGTGTCGGCGACAATGCCGGTAACGAAATAACAGCTATCTGTAGCAATGACGCCGGAGAAAGTAGCTGCCGGAAAACCCAATCTTGTTCGAACGTTAAAAGTAGGTTGAGCCCAAAGGGATATGAAGGACGAAATAATTAATACAAATATGATTAGCCCTTTCATTAGCATGAAGATTAAAAAAGCCGCTTCCCACATTTGCAGGAAGCGGCTTTTCGATTATTTAATGATTACCAGTTTTTGAGTGCACACTGTATAGTATTACCCTTTCACAAATACCTGGGTCGCTACAATCCTTCCTTGCGCTATCCATTGTACCACATAATTACCAGTATGTAGTTGATCAAG
>JABWBR010000004.1:2500-145676 GCA_013360405.1 Saprospiraceae bacterium | reverse complement strand
GGCTCAAAAAAGTCTTAAGGGCATACCTAAAAAAAAGGGATCCTTGAATTCGCAGCTTTCCAACTTTTTTCACTATATTAATCCTTCGTACACCCCTATCTTTCCATCCTAAATGAGGTATAAAGATATTGCAAAATGGATACATGACAAAATACGGCGAAACGGTCGAGTTATCCAAGCAACAGGAGCCTGAATAACCCGAACCAGCTAAAAAAGGCTATATTTTCAACAACCCGCACTTTTCTGTACGGCATAAATGACTTGACCCGAAACGGCAAAATTAAACGACACCTGGCCGTTGGTAGGAAATACCGGTTCCCATGTCTTGCCCTGGTCGGATGAACGGAAGATGCCGGCGTCGAAGCTGCAAAACAGGTATTCGCCCGCCTGTATGATGTCGTAGAGATCCTTTACCTGCGAAAGGCGCTCGTCCATGTCGTATGCACCCTGGACCGGAAAAAGGGCTCGCTCCAACCGATGCCAGGTCTTGCCGCCGTCGTCGGAAGCGCGCAGCCGGTGGGTGACGCCCTCCGGAATGAGCTTTGTGGCGTCAGTGGTGCCGAGGATGGTGACGAATTGATTCCCGATTAGCCCTGTTTTTTTGGCCAGGATATTTTCGTTGAGTGCGTAATTCCAGTGCTCGCCTCCGTCGGTCGAGCGCAACACGCCATTTACGCTGCCGCCGATCAACACGCCGCCCATTTCAACGATGTTCAGGACAATACCTTCTTCAAAGACCTGTTTCCAGGTTTGCCCGTTATTGGTGGATTTGAAAATGCCGCTGTCGCAGCCGACGAAAAGGGCGCCGTCCGCGGTTTCTAAAACCGTACGTACCGTCTTATCTTTCAAGGTATTGGTCAGGGGCATCCATATGTCAGTACCTGTTATGTTATGAAAAAGACCTTGTTCATAACTACATGCATATAGCCCTGTACGACCGGGAAAAATAGCAGTGATTCTTCCATACAGGAAAAGCGCTTGTCTCCATATCGGGGTTGTGGAGGTGTTGCTGCTGCGGTACAACCCGTTTTGAGTACCTAAAAAGATTTCGTTGGCGCCGGTAAAAATACTCTCAGGCTGCACGTCACCGGGCAGTCCTGCGCTAACGTCCTGCCACGTCTGCCCGTTATCTACAGATTGATAAACGATATTAGCTGCTGGTAACAGTGATCTTTCCGAGTCTTGTTTACTGCTGTCTGTGGATTGAAAACCGATGCTTGCTGCGGACACACGGATATCGTCCGGGGCTGGCTGGCAGGCGATAAAAGATTGAATAACGAGCAAAACAGCGAGGATTTGGATATTCATGACTTTGCTTGATTGGTGAAACAATACGCCAAAGGTATAGGCGAGCCGGGATCAAGCCGTTTTTCGGGTGTAAAACGATGTAAAGGATTTGTAAAAGGATATTTTCAACAGCGTAGGGGGTAGGTTCACAAGTGGTGTCTTATAGTTCCAACACCGAAAAACCAAAATA
Organism: Saprospiraceae bacterium; assembly: GCA_013360405.1. GTDB lineage: Bacteria > Bacteroidota > Bacteroidia > Chitinophagales > Saprospiraceae > JABWBR01. The sequence continues at coordinate 144,199 of JABWBR010000004.1, read as the reverse complement.
AAAACCCCATGAACTTATTCCGCATGATGCGGACATTTTTTTTCACCTAAGGTTATTAGCAGTGCAGGGTTTACCACCATAAGTAGTAAACCCTGCATCTTTTTTATGGAAAAAATTGCGCGGCGCGCTATAATTACCAGGTCATTTCTTCGTCGTTTCTGGTATTGCGGCGGGTATCTTCGAATTCGCCCATATCCTCCTCGTCGTCATATTCGTCATGGCGGCGGTTGAATTCGTCGTAGTCGTAATTGGGCATCAATTCGGTTTTGATATAATTGACCACTTCTTCGAGACTGCCAAGGAAGCGGTTGAAGTCTTCTTTGTATAAAAAGATCTTGTGGCGCTCATAGCCGTCACCGTTAAATTTTTTGGTACTCTCGGTAAGCGTGAGATAGAAGTCGTCCCCCTTGGTTCGGCGTACATCAAAAAAGTAGGTTCTTCTTTTTCCGGCGCGAACTTTTTTTGAATACACACTCTCAAATCTCCTTTGGCCCCTATCGTTATCCACGTTTTTGATATTTAGTGAAATAATGACATTACTTTACAAATGTAAAGATTTGCCTAAAATATCAAAACAATGCGCAGAAAAGATTCAGACCGCCTGCTCGTTCTCTTCGAGCGATTGTTTTTCAAACATCTCGGCGTAATAACCCTTCCGGGCAAGTAATTCTTCGTGGGTACCTGTTTCGGCAATGCGACCGTGGTCGAGCACGATGATCTTGTCGAATTGCAACAGCGAGTATATGCGGTGGGTGATGATGATGGCGGTTTTATCCGACAGCGCTTCGGTAAAATACCCCAGTATCTGCTTTTCGGTGTTGGTATCTACCGCTGATAAGCAGTCGTCGAGGATGACGATGTCGGGTTTTTTGATAAGCGCCCGGGCTATGGATACGCGTTGTTTCTGGCCTCCCGACAGCGTAACGCCCCGCTCGCCGACGATGGTCTCGAATCCCTGCGGAAGCTCCATCACGTCCTGATAAACGGCGGCATATTTGGCGAAAGCCTTCACTTCTTCCTCCTGCGCGCCGGGTTTGCCAAAGGCGATATTGCCCGCGACAGTATCGGAGAAAAGGAATACGTCCTGCGGCACATAACCGATGCGGCTGCGCAGGTTGTCGAGGTTGTGCTCGCGGATATCCACGCCGTCGATACGGATGGCGCCCGACGTGACGTCGTACATGCGCACCAGCAATTCGGCCAGGGTGCTTTTCCCTGAGCCCGTACGGCCGATAATGGCCATCTTCTGGCCAGGTTGCAGGCTGAAGCTCACCTTTTCGAGGGCTTGGATACCGGTATCAGGGTATACGAACGTGACGTCGTCGAAAACAACCTGGCCTTCAAACGGAGCAGCCGCTTGCGCGGCGACCGGATTGACGATATCAGATTCGGTATGCAGAAATTCGTTGATGCGCTTTTGCGAAGCCGCCGCCTGTTGCATGATCGAAGCAATCCACCCGATAGCCGTCACCGGCCAGGTGAGCATGTTGACGTAAATGACAAACTCGGCGATGTTGCCGGGCGTCACTTCGCCCTTGATGACCTGCAAGCCACCCATATATACGGTGAGCAGCGTGCTGGCGCCGACCATGAGCAGCATGAGCGGGTAAAAATAGGCGTCGACTTTAGCCAGTTTGAGCGACTTGACCTTGTAGTCTTCGCTTTCTTTGGTAAAATGCTGCGCCATCGGTTTTTCCTGTACGTACGACTTCACCACGCGAATGCCGGAATACACCTCCTGTGCTATGCTGTTGAGACGCGCCAGTTGCTGCTGTATAATCTCGCTGCGTTTGTTGATGAGGTCGCTCACGTAATAAATGGATATCGACAACAGAGGTAGCGGCGCCAGGCAATACAACGTGAGTTTGGGGCTTACGCTGAGCATGGCGTATATGACCATCACAAACAAGGAGATCAGGTTGATGCCGTACAAAACTGCGGGGCCGATGTACATGCGCACTTTGGAGACATCCTCCGTAATGCGGGACATCATGTCGCCGGTATTGTTTCTTCTGTAAAATGAAGTGGACAAGCGTTCGTAGTGGGCAAAAACTTCTTTGCGCAAATCGTATTCCACCAGCCGCGACATTACGATGATGGTCTGCCGCATGAAATACATAAAAATGCCCATGATCAGCGCCTGGATCAATACCAGTATGCCGAAATACAATAATATTTTTCCCAGCGACCGGTATAACTCGCTCTGCAGGGCGCCGCCTTTGTACAATTGGTGCAAACCGATATTCTCTACTACCAGGTCGAGCGCTTCGCGGATCATCTGCGGCTGCAAAACGCGGAAATAGTTGGAAATAAATACAAAAACGATACCGCCCAGCAGATGCCAGCGGTATTTCCAGAAATAGCGGTTCAGGTAGGCAAGGTGCTTCACAAGGCCAATTTAGCGTAAAAACATAAACCCATATAACCCGCAAGCCCATATAATGGTTGCATGAATAGAATATTTGCCTCTCAACTCCGGCAGGCGTTGCAAAAACCTATTACCTTTATAGCGTTTTATATACCTAACCAGCCATGAACCGGATTATAACGCTCGATGAATTCATTATTCGCCGGCAAAAGGACTTCCCCTTTGCTTCCGGCGAGCTCACCGGATTGCTTCGCGATATCGGCGTAGCAGCCAAGATTGTCAACCGCGAAGTCAACAAAGCCGGCCTGCTCAATATCCTCGGCACGGCGGAAGTGGAAAACGCCAGCGGCGATGCCGTGCAGAAACTCGATCTCTACGCCAACGAAAAGCTGATCGAATGCCTCAAAAATAGCGGCGAATGCGCCGGCGTGGCCTCAGAGGAAATAGAGGAGATCATCACTTTCCCTACCGTCAACGACAAACCCTCGAAATACGTGGTGGTCTTCGATCCGCTCGACGGCTCTTCGAATATCGATGTGAATGTATCGGTGGGAACGATCTTCGGCATCTACCGCCGCATCAGCGATACCGGCGACGCTTGTACGCTGGCCGATTTCCTGCAAAAAGGCTCGCAACTGGTGGCCGCAGGATACGTGCTTTACGGTACTTCTACGCTATTGGTGTACAGTACCGGCCGCGGCGTAAATGCATTCACCCTCGACCCCACGATCGGCGAATTTTGCCTGTCGCACCGCGATATTCAAATCCCCCAGCGCGGCAACTATTATTCGGTCAACCAGGGGTATTATCTCAAATTCGACGTAGACATGCGCCGCTATATCGACCAGTGCTCCGATATGAACCTGCGCCTGCGCTATATCGGCTCTATGGTGTCTGATATCCACCGCATCCTCTTGCAGGGCGGTATCTTTTTGTATCCCAATACCCGCAAATACCCGCAGGGCAAATTGCGACTGGTATACGAATGCAATCCGCTCAGCTTTATCGTTGAGCAAGCCGGCGGCAAAGCTATCACCACCCAACTGGAGCGCGTACTCGACCTGGAGGTCAACGACCTGCACCAGCGCGCCACGATCGCCATGGGCTCCCCTGAAATGGTGGACGAAATGAAGGCTTTTGTGGAACGGTATAGCGGGATTTCTTGACTTCTACCGCAAGACTGCCTATCTTTGGACAAATCTACCTGCTCATGCGCCGATTTGCCCTTGTTGTTTTTTTCCCGCTTTGCGCGCTGCCGGCTTTGGCCCCCTTCCTCCCACATGCAGGAAGAAGGCCTCGTAGCCTACTATTCCTTCAACCAATGCGACGCGCGCGACGACAGCGGCAAGGGCTCTAATGGCGCCATGTACGGAGATATTCAATGCTGGTGCGGCATCGAAGACGACGGACTCCTCTTTGACGGCATCAACGATTTTATCGAGTTCGAGGGACTTGTCAACCGCTATTTCGGCACTACTGATTTTACCGTCAGTTTTTATTTTAAAACCGAAAAACAATCGGCTTTCGCCCAAAGTATGCTCTCCAAACGCGAACTTTGCGATGAATACAGCCACCTCGACCTCCTACTCGATCAAAGCGACAGGATAGTAGATACGAGGCTTTACGAAAACCCCGCCAAATACTACGACGAAATTTCACCCGAGCTCGATAGCACCCGGTGGATGCATTTTGCGCTAACCCGCGAAGGCTTTGAAGCCAAGACGTATATCAACGGCGTACCCCAAAAGAGGGGATTTCGATGCAGCGGCGTTGATATTAGCAACGAGACCCTGTTGTCATTTTCCAACAGTCCTTGCCTCCGCGGCGGCCGCGCAGAGCGCTTCAAAGGCGTACTGGATGAATTGCGCATTTACGATTACGCCCTCCCCGAAGAAGCCGTTTGGGCGTTGTATAGCCGCTACCCAGTAGAAAACGCCCAACAGGATTGCTACGCCTCCCGCTTTTTGCCCGGCGAAATACAAGGAGTTGGAGACTGAGCGAGGAGGCGACTTGGAGATGCCCGACTTCCCTTTGGTCAGTACGGGACTCCCCCGACTTTTAATCGGGACTCACTTCGTTCGCTTTCAGTCGCATAAACCCTCATAAACCCTCATAAACTCTTACAACATGTTCGGAGACCTTTTATCGCAAGCAAAAGAACAGCAAAAAGCCATGCATGAAAAGCTGGCGGCTATTACCATTGAAGCCGAAGCCGGAGATGGCGCCGTGAAAGTGACCGCCAATGCCGCCCGCGAAATCCTCAACATCAAATTCGACAAAGCCCTGCTCGATTGGGATGACCAAGAGCAGGTAGAAGACTTCGTCACTGTGGCCGTCAACCGCGCACTGGCCCTCGCCGCCGAAAAAGAAGCCGCCGAAAGCCAGAATATGATACAGAATATGATTCCTCCCGGGCTGGAAGGCCTTTTTAAGTGAACGCTTCACAGTTCACTCAATTCTTATAAATTTGCACCGGCAAAAAATGAATGCCACGCTTTTGGCGTTGTAGTCACTGGGAAAGAGGGGGAGAGAGTGGGAGAGTGAGAGGGTGTGACCATAAATCATCCCTCCCTCCCACTCTCTCACCCTCTCACACTCCCCAACCGGGCCATCCACGCCAATTTCATTAAAACATAACCGCAAATGCGCATCTTCTGTATTTTCTTTTTATCTATTGCCCTGTTTTCCTTTCGCCTTCAGGCGCAAACCAATATAGGCCTTGTAGCATATTATTCGTTTAATATCGGCCCGCAGGACGACACCGGCAACTCCGCCAATACCGGCGTTGAAATCGGCGATCCCTCGTACGTATGCGGCGTGAGCGGCCAGGCTCTGCGCCTTGATGGCGGAGATGATGCGCTGGTAGTACTCGGCTCCGACAATATCAATAAGGAATTTGACACCGAAGATATCTCTATCAGCTTCTATTTCAAACCGGTAGGCATCAACGGCACCCAGTACCTGATGTCGAAACGCAGTGCCGACTGCGGCGATGAAAATATCTTCTATATCCGCTACGTGCCCCAGACCCGCACCCTCAACGCCGCAATGATACAAGACCCGCTCAAGGGTGTATCGCTGGTGCACACCATCGACAATACCTCCTGCTGGCAACACGTGGCGCTGGTACGCGACAACCTGCGCCTGAAAATGTATGTCAACGGCCAGTTTGCCGGCGACCTCGGCACAGCCTCCCGCGTAAATATCCTCAACGACGGCAACTTCACCATCGGCAGCAGCAATTGCATCGGCGGCAACGAAGTGCCCTTCGACGGCCTCATCGACGAATTGCGTATCTATAACCGGGCACTCAAAGAAGCCGAAATAGAAGGCCTCCAACTCTCCCCGGATATGATCGACAACCGCGATACGCTGATATTCCTCGGTAGCCCTATTCAAATCAGACTCAATAATTCCTGCGCTACACTATACGAATGGACACCGGCAGGCGATGTAAACCCATCGAATATACCAGAACCGGTCATCACCCCTTCTCAGGCAGGCGTCTTTACCTATACCATCCGCCTAAGCGATAGCGTATCCACATGCGTGGCCAGCGATTCGCTGCGCGTGACGGTAGTAGACCCCAATACACTTGTCTGCGACGTGGTGTACCTTCCTCGCGCCTTTACCCCCAATGGCGACGACCTCAACGATGAATACGGCATCAGCAACCCCTTCGCCCTGCAGGAACTCCGCTCGTTCGAGATCTTCGACCGCTGGGGCAACCGCGTATTCTATACCACCGACCCCTTCGCCAAATGGGACGGCACTTACGACGGCCAACCCATTAATCCCGGCGTTCTGCTATACCGCATAAGCCATGTCTGCAACGGCGTGGAATTGCTGGCAACCGGCAGTCTTACGCTTTTGAAGTGACTGCTCCGGAGCACCCCGGGAGGTGACGGCTATGTTTTTCCGCTCGGGTGGTGACGGCATTGATGCACCTCAGGTGGTGACGGCACGGGTATACGCCAGGGGGGTGACGGCATTGAATGTAAAACCCAAGATTGTCGTACAGTCGCAAAGTCGCCCCTCCGCCTACCTGCCCAGATACCTTTCCCTCAGCACCCCCAAGTGGTGAATCTCATGGCCGGCAATAATATAGGCCAGCGCCCGCGCACTAATGGGACTGTTATTGGCGATGCCACGGCGTTGTAGTTGGTCGCTGGTGAGATAGCACAATAGCTGCAACGTGGCGTTGCGCACTGCTTCGTATTCTTCGGCGATGCTTTCGAGGCTGCGACTGCCGGCATTCGACTCGGGTACATATTGATCCTGATCAAAGCCGGGGAGGGGAGTCTCGTCGCCGCGTGCCACACGCAGGGCGCGGTAGGCAAAAACGCGCTCAGCATCGAGAATATGGAGAAATACTTCTTTCGGTGTCCACTTATTTTCCGCGTAGCGGTAGTCTTGTTTGTCGTAGTCGAAGCGGCGGATAAATTCCGTCGTACTCTCCAGCTGTACTTCGAGCGTCATCAGGATGTCGCTGCCCTTTACTTTATCAATATACGTGCTGTAATAGGGATTGAATTCCCCTTCTTCAGGTCGGGTAATGTGGGCCATCGGATTATTTTTTTTGGAATAAAATAAATTTACCAACTAAAAATACAAAAAACCGCCTTGTTTTATCCATAATCGCACTATTCCGCCCAATATATTGTTAAATTTACAAGTTAAAACCGTAAAAGCCACCGCCCATAGTCTATGCCCGCACCTTCTTTGAGCGATATCAGCCAACAATTGACCGATGGACAAACCGACATTGCCCTCGAAGCACTCAAGCTATGGGTACTGTCGCACGCCCCGGATAAATTGACGGAGATAGACCTCCAACTGGCGCGCCTCAACACTTCTAAATCAGATTACTTCAAAGGCCTGCTCACCCGCGAAGAATACGCCGTGACGCTACAGCGTATCAACCAGGGCGTATTGGTTTTTATCGGCGAAATACGCGCGGCGGCCGACGGCCCCGCCCCTTCGACAGGTGACGCCCTGCATGATTATCACTGCCATACCTGCGACCGCGTGGATCAAAGCGATTCCTTTGGCCGCATCTTTGGAGCCGCCGCCGGTAAAAAAGCGCACTTCTACTACCTTTACGGCGACGAACGACAATCGCACGAAGGCATGTTCAAACGCATCGCCTACGACCTCGAAGGGCGCCTGCTCGACTACCTCAACCCCGAATTCAGCTCCAACTGTAAATCGTTGCAATTCGAATTCACCTTCGAGTTCAGTAACGACCTCGATATTTACAAAAAAAACATCCTCAAAAGCCTCTTTGCCGCATTGGGCATCCCCGTCAACGAACACGAGCCGCTATTGGATCGCAACCTGTACTATGCCGCCGAACGCAGTCCGAAATTGCAGGGGCTTACCGCCCGCGATTTTGTGAGCGTCAACCTGCATATCAGCCAATTTGACTGGGATCCCCAGCTTACGCCCGAAGCCGCGGGCTGGTTTATTAAAAACTTTTGCCAAGTGGATTTGCCGGCCAATTCTCCCACTTTTCTCTTCTTTTTTGCCTTAGAATACGACGAGGGTGACGAAGAGGTGAAATCCCAGGTAGAAGCTCTCGTGCAACGCACCGACATCATCCAGGCTTTACCCGAACTCGACATGGTGGCCATGCGCGATATAGGCCGCTGGTTTGAAAAATATAAAAAAATAGCCCCCACCACCCGCGACCGGAAAGCGCTGATGGACGAACACTTTAGAGACCAACAGGAATTTTATATGGAGGACGTAGAAATGTCGCTCCTCAAGATAATTGACGATTACAACAAACGCTATATCCGATGAAGATCAGGATACTTCCCAACCTTACTATCCCCTTCGACCCTGAGCGATACATCATGGATGAGGGCTTGCGCAACGCCGTCGAGGTGGCTATTGCACTCAACCAACCCCTTTTGCTCACCGGCGAACCCGGCACCGGCAAAACCAAGCTGGCTTTCAAGGTGGCCCACGAACTCGCAAAAGACAAGGGCAAATACGCCTTTTCGGCGCGGCCGCTGGAGTTTTACACCAAGACGTCTTCTTCCTCCCGCGACCTTTTTTACCTCTACGACGCCCTGGGGCATTTCCAGGCCGCCAATATCAAACGCGACGTGGGCCAAGGTACGCCGCAGACTGCCGATTTTATTGAATTGCAAGCCCTCGGCAAAGCAATCGCACTAACCAACCCAGGCGCGTTGGATCGAAGCAAATTCAAAACGCCGCTGGAAGACAAAGCCCAAAGCTCGGTAGTGCTTATCGATGAAATCGACAAAGCCCCCCGCGATTTCCCCAACGACCTGCTCAACGAGATCGAAAACCTCGAATTTTTTATAAAAGAACAAGACAACTACCGCGTGAGCCGCGGCCCCGAACAGCGTATCGTGGTTATCCTGACCAGCAACTCAGAGAAAAACCTGCCCGACGCCTTTTTGCGACGCTGCGTGTTTTACCATATCCCCTTCCCCAGCCCCCCGCAATTGCTGGAAATCGCCAAGGCCCAACTCGGCGGCGCTACCCAGTACGCCGACCAACTGCTCAACGAACTTATCGAGAAGTTTACGATCGTTCGCCAACGCGCCGTGCGAAAACCGCCGGCTACCGCCGAGTTGATCTCCTGGCTGCGCATACTGGAAATGGAAAAAATCTTTGAACTCGATGCCGCCGCCCAGCAAAAGCATTTGCGGGATAATCTGTCCATTTTGGTAAAAACAAAAGAAGACCTGGAAGCTATCCGGGCCATGATGTAAAACGGAAAGCCACGGACCAGCCTGCGCCACATATCAACCTTCCGGTAGAGCGCCTCATCCAGCGACTCGAACTCTCGGGGTTTCAAATTACCCCCGCAGAGCGGTTGCGAGTATGGGAAGTACTCAACGGTCCCGCTAAAGAATTCCTGAAAGAACCCGCTCGCCTCAAATTCCTGCTGGCGCCCGTGCTCACCAAAAGCGCCGCTGAACAAGCACGTTTTTACGAGATTTTTGACTTGTGGTGGAATGATATGCAGGCGCCCCTGCCCATGCCACCGCGCAAACGCTGGTGGAAGTATATTCCCCCCGCCATATGGTTATTATTGGGGGCACTGGCAGCCCTCTGGATGGGGTATTTAATTTATAAAATAAAAATAAAAAGCGCCGCAGTTGAAGGCATATTGTTTATCAGTCAGGAAAGCGGCGTGGCCGTGGGCGATACGTTTTCGTTTACTTCCCATTTTGAAAATGCAGATCCGCTGAACTATCGACTGGAATGGCATGTACAGGATAGCACAAACGCGGTAAATCCCATTGAACGCCGCGACACTTCCCGCCATTGGACGTTTGTATGGAATACGCTTTCAGGCAGTTATGATAAAACGATCCGGTTATTTGCCTACCCACATAACGGGCAGGATACATTGGACGCCGATTTGTTTGTACGCCTGTATTGTGCCTCGCCGCCTGAAATCAAAGATATCGTTATCCAGAAAGACAAAAGCGACGCACAACTGATCGCCTTTAAAGCCGAAGCCGTTGACCGCAAAGGCTATAGCTATGAGTGGGATTTTGGCGATGGAAATAAAGGCAAGGGCATTTCCGCCAAACACCGCTATGACAAAAACATACGCTACACCGCCACGCTCACCGTTCGCGACACCACAGCCGCAGGTTGGTGCGAATCGGCCTTCTCCAAATCGGTTGATATAGGCCGCGAAAAGGCCTACCTACCCGAATTTCCGCTCTACGAAGACACTTACAGCGCAACCGCCGTATTTAGCTGGGGCGCCTGGATAGCAATGGCGTTACTAGCCCTCACCTTGCTGTTTTTTTGGGTAAAATGGGCTTTGCGCGAAACCCCGAAACCGCCCCCACCGCCTCAGGCGCCCAAATTGGAATCAACCGACCGCGCACCGTATTTTATACCCTGGCGCAACCAGGACGGCCATATCCGCCCCTCCCGCGAACAATACCGGCTGGCCGACGCTTTGCGCCTACGGCAGGAAGGACTGGTACGGCTTGTAGACGTGCCGGCCACTGTAAAAGCCACTATTAACAAAGGCGGTTTCCCCGAATTTCGCTTCCGCTATAATACCCGGCCCACCGATTATTTGATGCTGGTAGATGAACAGACGCACCTCAGCCACCAAACCCGCTTGTTTCAGTACCTGGCCGGCCAGCTGCGCTCGCAGGACGTCCATCTCGACATATTTTATTACGATACCGATTTTCACCGGTTTTGGAATCAAGCGTATCCCACCGGCGTCTCGCTCGACGTATTGCACCGGCTATACCCCGAACACCGACTCGTGGTAATGGGCAACGCCCACGCCCTGCTCGATCCTTACGCCACCGAGCGCCCCCGGTTGCGTGCCGACTACGAGGCGGGGTTTCGGCCCTGGCGGCATCGCCTGCTGCTTACGCCCCTGCCGCCGCGATCGTGGACCTTCCGCGAAGGCATCCTCTATCAATTTTTTGCCCTCTTCCCCGCCGACATACGCGGCCTGGGCGACGCAGCCACTTACGTAGAAGCCGGCCTCGAAACAGAAGACCTGCCCCTGGTATACACCCAGTGGGAATCCATACAACAAAATCGCCGCCAGGAAGGCGATCTCAACTACCGCCGCTGGCGTACTTTGCAAGACCATGAGGAGTACCTCGAAGGATACCCCCAACTGCTCACCTGGCTGCGGGCGCTGGCCGTGTATCCTACGCCCACCTGGGAAATCACCCTGGCCATAGGGAAAGCCCTGGCGCCGAAAGGCATCGTCGTCTCCTACGACAACCTGCTGCGTCTGTCCCGGATACCCTGGATGCAGACCGGCCGCCTCGACCCACGCCTGCGCGAAGAAATGCTCGAAGACCTCGACCCTGAAGCAGAAAAGCTGGCCCGCCAGGCTGTGAAGGAAGAACTGCAGGCCGTAATCGACAATACCCGCAACGGCCATGCCAACCTCGAAGCCCAAAGCAACCTGGCCATCCAGCAATTTGCCATCAATCCCGACGACAAAGCTTACCAGGATGCCATCCGCTATATGCTCGAAAAGGGCATCCTCAACAAAAAGCAGGAAGCCGAACTCAACCAGGTAGTCGGGCGGCATACGAGTTACACCGGTGCCATGACGACGAAAGGCGGTGACTACCCCATGAAACGAAGCGCTGGAGAAGATTTACAAACCTTTCTATCCAAAAACATCGCCGATTCGCCCCCTCCCCCCCTCGCCCAAAAGCGCCCCTTCTTTACCTCCGATTTTTGGTGGGCTTCGGGGTTATTGGCGTTATTCCTGATTCTCCTCGCCCTCATGCGCGGCCTTTCGGGTACCGATGCCCTCTGCGCTTCCGTCTTTGGCGAGTGTGCAACCGACCCCGACAGTCTACGTCATGCATTTTTTGTAAAAGAAACCCTCAAAATCGACAGCGCGGTTGTGTACAACAACATGGGCGTGCAGCAATGGGATGAAACCAAGGACACTTCTGCCGTATCACTATTCCGCAAAGCAGTAGCTATTAGAAAAGCCCCCTACGCGTTGGCCTACGAAAATTGGAACAAAGTATATTACGATGCCGCCCAGCAGCAATACCAGGCTTTTCTCGAAGACTCGCTAGATATAGCGGCGCTGCCGGGCGTACAACAATTGTTCAGGCAAGCTACCCGGCCTCCCGCCAATTATACCAATGAATTAGCTGAAGTCAACCTGGAAGCGTTGCACGGCGTCGGCCTCATTCATTATTACCTCGACCGGCGCGATTCGGCGGCAGCCTATTACAATCTGCTCTTAAACCGCACAGATAGTAGCTTTTTTGAAAACCTGCGCTATGCCCCCAACCTGGAAACCCTGCTCGGCATCAAAACTTCGCGGATCCTCGATGTGCGAATCCTCGAAGGTCGCAATGGCGAACTGCCGGTAGTCGTGGATTACTACTACGATCCCAGCCAATATCGCGACCTGCGCCTCGACCTGGCTCCACTGGATGCAAACGGCGCTGTGCCGCGCGGATTTAATATTGCTGCTATTACGATCCGCCCGGGACAAGGTACCGATACGCTTGTTTTGCGAAGGCCACAGCAACCAAGTGATAATATTCAAACCGACGTGATCACCAGTGATCAGATCAAGAAGCTGCCCACAAGGCCTCAGCGTCAAAGCGGGAATATTCAAACCGACAGCCTGCGGATTCGGCTTATCACGCCTGCAACTCGCACGGCTGTGGCTCAGCGGGTGATAGCGCATGCGCAAACCTGGCAGGAAGAAAAAATAGCCCCCAACAATATTTCGACACCTAAGTCTCAGCGGCTAAACCTCAACATCACTTTGCAAGATGAAACCACAAAACAACCCATAAGATTCGCTGATGCCAGGGTAGAATACACCCTCGCCAATGAAACCCGCCGGCAGTCCGCGCTAATCATGCGCAATAGCGATTTTCGCATAGAAACCGCTGAAAAATCCCCTCCCGATCTTATGCTATTTGTAGAAGTACGGGACTACCGGCCTTATTCGGCGCGGGTTTCCAGTAAGGATTGGCTGACGGGAAGGATTGTGGTAGGCCTCACCCCCATCAGGCAGGAGCCGATACTGCCGGAACCAATAATGTCAAAACTTACCGTTACTGTTTACAGGGAAAACAACCAACCGGAATACAATGTAAATTTAGTGTTATTCAAACAAGCAGAGGGGGGCCAATTAGAACAAATTGCCCAAAAAAATACAGGCAGAGAAAGCAACAGGGCTGAGTTTATGAGTGTGCCTGCCGGAAATTATACAATTACAGCTGATAAAGCGGGTTTTGAACCAGGCTCAGCCAACTTTGTCCTCGATCAGCCAGAATATAACCTTAACCTGACGATGGCTCAGGCAGCTCAAAACATCCCTCGGCAATACCCCCCCCTCACCCTTTATTTTGACCACCGATCGCCGGAAAAAGCAGCCAGAAGCGATTACGAATCCGAATACAATTATTTTTCAATCAAACAAAAGGATTATCTCAGCTATCGCGATAAACTCAACGCCTCACAAGCCAACAGGGGCGAATTGCTGAGTCGCTTTTTCAGAGATGACCTACAAAGAGGTTATAACGACTTCAATAACTTATTAAAAACCCTTTCAGACGAGCTGTCACAAGGCATCCAGATAGAAATCTCCCTGGCGGGTTATAGCGATATTTCCGAAGGTAGGGAATCCGTAGCCCGGCGTATTGCCGAAAACAGGGTAGAGACCATCGAAAACGCCATAACCAATTACAACAAAAGAGAATTGCGCAAATACATTCAAAATGGCAGTTTAATAATTACCAAACAACCCGTTAACAACCCCCAGAGCGCGGTCAACGGCCCCGAAGACCCCAACGCGCCTTCAGTCGCTTACGACCCTGCTACCATGAAACTCCGCAAAGTAGAAATCTCAATAAGCACGTTATTCAATCCAGAGATCAAAAAGAAGGATTGATGCAATGGGGTATATGAAAAAAACGCACACCAAGCCAAATATCCTTTTTTTAGTTGTCGCAAAATATGCGTTAACATGGCTATTGGTGTGTCTACTTACCGGCATCGCTGCCGCCCAAAACGACCAGTACCAGATCAAAGTCTACGAATTTGAAGACGGCCTCAGTCACCGCAACGTCTTCAAAATCCAGCAGGACGCCCTGGGTTTTATCTGGATCGCCACAATAAACGGGCTCAACCGCTTCGACGGCTACGAGTTTTTGCAATACCACAGCCGCTCGTCGCAACACATGATCCCACTCGATGCCATTACCGATATGATCGTAGACGGCGACAATAACCTGTGGCTGGCCAACCCCGATTTTCTGACAGTATTTAATCCGGCCGAAGGCCGCTTTCATCGCATTCGGCTGAGAACGGAAACAGCGTTGCGACGCGAAGCGATGGTGCCCCACAGCCTGTTCCAGGATCTCGACGGCTCCGTGTGGAGCGCGGTCTACAACGAAAAATCAGCCGGCAATACGCTGCTGAAAGTAAATCCCGGAGGCGACCTGCAGGCCATGCTGGAATTGGACGGCGCTTACGCGCGGCGACCTTTTGCCCGCATGGGAAATTCACTGTACGTGGGCGCCTTTGAAAATGAGCTGTGGAAAATTCAGCCCGACGGTCGCCTCGAAAGTAAAATAGAGCTGCCCCTGCGCGGGAAGGACCGTACTTTATCGCGTATCGTGCAGCTTCAGGAAATAAATGGCGCACTCTGGATCCTACTGGGCAACGGCCACGTGTATACCCTGGCTGAAGGCGCCGAAAAACCACTGCCGCATCCCATCAACAAACGACTACCGGGCAATATCCAGGCCAATGCGCTATTTGTAGAACCCGAAGGACATCTTTGGGTGGGCGGCGCCGGCATGCTGTGGTATTACGATGCCCTCAGCGGACAAATGGTGGATTACGACGACCCCATCCGGCAAATTGTCAAAAATATCTGTACCTATCGGCAAATTTTTAAAGACCGCTCGGGGGTAGTCTGGGTCGCCTCCGATTTTGGGGCTATCAAAATCGTGCAGTCCAACAACCTCTTTTCCCATTACCTCAGCGGAGGCAGCGAATACTGCAGCAACGTGTATTGCAGCACCCGCGGCATAACCGAAGACGAACAAGGGCGCATTTATATTTCGTATTACAACTCCATTCACGTACTCGACCCGCGAATCAACTCGCTGCGTCCGCTTTTCCCTTCCAACGACTATTTCAACTATCCATTCGGGCTGCTTTACCACGATAATGCTTTGTGGACCGGCAACGGTTGGCGTATCGACTTGCGCACGCTGCAGGTCGATACCTTGTTTCGTATGCCCAACATTGACCTGGGGGCCGTAATGGTTGATACCAAAGGCCTCATGTGGTTCGGGTATGAATATTCCCTGTTCAATTACCAGCCGGCCACAAAAAAACTGACGCGTTTCGAAGACTACCAGGGCAAATGGGATAGCCTCGACGGGCGTATCAGCTACTTGTACCAGGGTAAAACGGGCGATTTTATCTGGGTGGGCACCCTCAATAACGGCTTGTGGCAAATTGACCCCAAAAAAGGCCGCATCAAACGCCTGGGAGAAGGCAAGGGGCTGCTGCGGCACAAACAGATCAACGCCGTTTACGAAGACGCTGCCGGCAACCTCTGGATCGGTACTGCCGATGGTTTGCACAAAATGAACCTGGCTACCAGAAAGATAAAAGTGTATACCACCGAAAACGGCCTCCCCAACAACTTCATCAACGGCATCCTGTCGGAAGGCGATTCCTGCTTGTGGGTGAGCACCGACAACGGACTGTGCCGGTTTCATCTCAAAAAAGAAAATTGCGCTAATTTTTACGCCCACGACGGCCTGTCGGCCAACGAATTTAACCGCATCTCTTTTTTCAAATCGCGCGATGGCCGTATGTATTTCGGGGGGCTCAACGGGGTGAATGCCTTTTATCCCAGCGACAGGTTTACCCAGCGCAAAAAAGTGCAGATAGAATCGCCTCTGTTGCTCACCAATTTCTCGGTTTTTAGCGGCGACAGCCTGCTCTTGCGCAATTACGGTATCGGCAACAACGACATGCTGGAATTAAGCCACCGCGACCAAATGTTCGCCTTTAGCTTTGCAATGGCAGATTATCAACACCCCCTGCAAAACCAATTCAGCTATATGCTGGAAAATTATGAAAAGGACTGGTCGCCGCCTTCGTCCATCAATACCGTGCGTTATACCAATATTCCGGCGGGCACGTATACCTTCCGGGTTAAAGCCCGCACCGGCCGCGACGAGTGGAATAAAAACGAACTGGCCATCCGCATCGTGATCCGCGAGGCGTATTACCGCACCTGGTGGTTTCAATTGTTGTGCGGATTGCTGGCTGTCGGCGCCGTGTGGGGGGTATTGCGCTATCGTATTTATACCATCCAAAAACACGAATCCGAGCTCGAACAACTCGTGAAAGCGCGCACCGCCGAATTGGAAATTGAAAAACACAAATCGGAAGAATTGCTGCTCAATATCCTGCCCGTAGAAATCGCCGAAGAACTGAAGACGTTTGGCTTGGCAAAAGCAAAAAGACACGAGATGGTGACGGTGATGTTCTCCGATTTCAAGGGCTTTTCGCGTATTGCCGAACGACTTGAACCCGAAGAACTCGTTGATGAAATCGATTTCTGTTTTCGCGCCTTCGACGAAATCATCGACAAACACGGCCTGGAGAAGATAAAAACTGTGGGCGATGCCTACCTCTGTGTGGGCGGTATCGGCAGCGGCGATGCCCACGAAGCGGTACAGATGATCCATGCTGCGCTTGATATTCAGCGTTTCATGGCCCATATCGCTATCGAAAAAAAATTGCAGCACAAGCCGTTTTTCGAAGCCCGCATAGGCATCCATACCGGGCCCTTAGTGGCGGGTATTGTGGGTATTAAAAAATTCGCCTACGACATCTGGGGGGACACCGTGAATATCGCCTCGCGCATGGAAACCTACGGTGAGGTGGGCAAGGTCAATATTTCGGAAACGACTTACCTATTGGTCAAAAACCAATTCCGCTGCGCTTACCAGGGCCAATTTACCGAAAACGACAGCGGGGCTATCAATATGTATTTTGTGGAAGAATACCTGGGCAATTGATTTATCCCTAAATTTGGCAGCCTAAACGGATGATAGCGATGAAATATGCAATGGCTTTTTTATTGGCCGCTCTATTGACGGCCTGCGCAAGCGACACCCAGGAAAAAGAACAACGCGTGGAAGAGGCGCCGGCAACGGAAGCTCAGCCCGGGCAAGGCAATGACCTCGCCCGCGGCCCACAGTCTACGCCCCCTCCTCAGCCCAACCCCACCGATGTGTCGAAATTAAATATTCCCGAAGAGGCGAAAGAGAAGATCAAAAATCTCAAGCCGCAAGCGCACAATGAGGGCAAAGAACCTATTCTCATCAGAGGCGTAAACCTTACGTTTCCTGTGCGCCGCGCGATGGTGGCCCACGGCAAAACGGTCTACGACCAATCCTGCGCTTCTTGCCACGCCCTTACCGGCGACCGCATCAAAGCCTCCGGTTTTGCCGGCATTACCAAACGCCGCAAGCCCGAATGGATTATGAATATGATCACCGGCGTGTCCACGAAACTGGAAGCCGATGCCGCCAAAGCCGCCCAACTGGAGCAATGTCCCACCCGCAAAGCCGCTACCCGCCTCAATATCGTGCAAGCCCGCGATTTCCTCGAAATGCTGCGCATGAATGATGGGGAGAAGACGGATTAGGTTGTTGTGGGTTGTGGGTTGTGGGTTGTCAGTTGTCGGTTGTGGGGTGAGGAGCTGCGTGTATTACTCTGACTAACCGGCCTTGGGTCATTATTTCAGGGTCTGGGTATAAATAAACATGCGAAGCGACAGGGCAACAGCTAGTCCATCTATTTTTTCTGCCCCTCCTTGCCATTCAACAAAGGTCTGCAGCACTGAGAGGGTGTTATTCAGCATTTTCGTTGGGACGGATGCTGATGGCGGGGAAGTTGGGCCAATTGTCAATAAGAAGATGGCATGGTCGGTGCCAGTACGGGCAGGGGATTGGGTGATAAATTCTTCACAAGAATAGGCTGTGAGTCAAACCACAATAGCAGGTTGAAGATTTTTCTCATTTGCCCAAAGTTTTGACAGTAAAGAAGAATTCAGCATCAAGGTTGCATTTGTTACCAAAAAAACCCAGCCTTGGTGAGGGGTTTATTTTTGATTTTTGCATTCCGCCAAAGATTTCATCAAGCAAAACAATACCATCTTCTTGGAAACTATCATTTTTCAAATTGTCAAGCAATAGTTTTGTAAAAGGAGAAGCCTTTTCACTGCTATCACCCGAAGATACCCTGCCAAACCCTGCTGTGATGTAGAAATAACCAGGCGTATTCCGTAGTAAGTCTGAAACGTATTCCTCATAGGTTCTTTCTTTTCCAGGATGGCGTTCGGGTCTTGACAAAAATTTTGCATCTCCAAAATAGCTACTGTGGCAAGCGTCCAATATCAACAAGACATGGTTACACTTGCTTGCCAACAATTCTTCGCCTATGATGGTATGACTGATAATAGTGGAATCAGTGGGTTCGACATCATCTGTTGTGTTTCCATCTTTTAGGACGATGTACCCAGTACTATCCTTTGAGCTTAGGAAGCCGTGGCCCGTGAAATACACCAATAGGTGGTCATTAGTACCATATATTTTTTTGCGATATTTTCTCAGTAGGGATTTTACTTCGAAAGCAGATGGATTTTTGATTAAAGTTACTTCAAAACCGTAGTTTTCTGTAAGGATTTTGGCCAAAGCACTTGCACCATCTATGCTGTTGGGTATTTTACCACTTGCGTAATCTTCAACAGCGAAAAGCAATGCCTGATATTTGACGGCCAAATCCGGACTATATTCAATTGTCAAATTACGTGACCTCGTCAATCCAAACTCGTTGGAAAACTCTAAGTAAATAGTGTTCATGCCTTTTTTTAGGGGCAAGGATATTTCAAACTGACCGCCATTTAATATTCCTTTGGATTCAACTTCAATATTGTTCAATAAGGTTTTTATACCCGAAAGCTCGATTTTACCTTTTACAGTCGCTTTGATGGTAGCGAAAGGTTCATTAGTGTTAGGCTGCAGTGTTGACAACCATTCGATGTAGGGGGCATCGGGGTGTTTATTCAAGTCAGCGAAGGTTTTGCGAAGGGATTTTATATCAAGGAGTTCAGGTTTCAGGTTATTATCAAAATTTGTCAGCGGGGTATAGTCTGTACCTGATTTTTTTTCCAATAGCTTTAAGCCTTTTGCATCCGCACTGTACTTTCCATTGCTTGCTAATGTTGCATAACCGCCGCCAAAAGCATATAGACTAAGTGCTGGTGTGTTATCGTCTGGGGTCCAAACATTGATGAGTTTGTTTCCACCTAATGTAATTAGCGTTTTTTGGTCACTAGAGAATCGTATCCCAACGATGTTGCCTGCAAGTGGATGTTTCACGCTGTACAGGATTTTCTCTAAGGCTATATCCCATACCGATGTTTCCCCATTTAAGTCACCTACTGCCAACAAATTGCCATCTGGTGAAAATGTTAAGGATGGGCTTTCGCTGGTATTGCTTGGCAATTTTTTAATGGTTTTGCCCGTAACTACCTCCTTTATTCCAATCCAAGTTGTTTTGTCGTTGCTTGCCATCCCATCGATTCTCTCAGGGGAGGCATAGTATTTTCCATTACTGGAAATACATTGGCTATTCATGCGGCCAATCATACTCAGTTTCACATCTGGGTATTGCTCAATAGCTTCGCCGTTTGTGTAATCCATGTCAAACGAAACTCGGCTTCCAGCGACCCTAAACCCCTTACCTTCTATAAGGGCGCATAAACAGTCATTCCTCCCGAAAGGAGTTTGCAAGGGAACTTTCTTTTTTGTTGTTAAATCCCAGTCAATCACGTTATTCATGCCAAAAGAAGTGCAATGAATCAAGTAACGCTGGTCGGGCGAGAAAAAAAGGCTGTTCGGGACAGGCCCAATTGAGTCCATTCCGAGCTTTATGGTAGGTTTGAAATCAATCAAGCTCCAAAAGGTCAGCGAGTCGGAGGACTTGCTTGAAAACTTTGGTACAGTTACCAAGTTTTTACCGTCGGGCTGGAAAGCTACAAGCCCTATCTGTTTTTCTTGGGCTTTCCAAGATTTCAGTAACTTACCTGAAGGCAAGTCCCAAAGTTCAAGATGGGTGCTGTTCCATGATACGGCCAGTTTATCTCCATCTGGGCTGATATCCATGGAAGGAATAATCATGCTGTTGGGAGTGACAAGAAGTTTATAGGGCTGTGCGCTTATTTTGGCAGATGAGGCAAATAAGAGTGAAACAAAGCAGAAAATAAGGTTATAAAATATGTGGCGTGAGATGTGGAAGTTCATTTTTTTTCTGTGTTTTTATTAAACATGAACAAGTAGTTGGCTTCTGTACCTTGCTTTTGAATATGGCCAGTATATAAATGCCTATTACTGCCATGTTTGGCAAGGTATGAAACAACTTCTCCGAAACCGACAAACGGCTTTTGGTCTTTGGAAGACCGAACCAGAGCGTTTGTGAAATCCTGTAACAGGGTGGATTTATTCACGGCGACATTTTGGACTTTGGCTTCTCCCAAAAAGCTGCAAAATGGTCTTTGCTTCAAGGCTTTGGCTATTGAGATACTATAATCCGTGGAAACTAAGGTCGAAGGGTCAATCCCATCAGAAATCACATTTCCTCCCAATGTAGATTCGGCATACGGCACGTCCAGCAACAGCAGGGTATGGTTGCACTTTATCTTGGCGACATTATCATGAATAAATGCGCTGTACCTAAAATAGGGCGTGTGGCTATTGTCCAAATCACCTTTAGATTCATTTAGCACAAAAAAGCCTATGCCATCGTCGTTAACACCATGACCTGCCATAAGAATCAGTAGGTGGTCGTTAATTCCGAATTTTTCGCTCTTATAAGACTGTAGTTTTTCCGTAAGCAAGGAAATGTTTGGATTATGCAATAGCTCGACCTGGTACCCATAGTCTACTTCAAGAACTGTCTTCAATTTTTGGATATCATCGTGGAGTGTAGGCAACGGCTCCCATTTAGAAGCGTCCTGGTAATCGGTAGTGTAAATTAGCAGGGCACGGCTTTCAAAATCAGGGGAGTACCAAATAGTAGTGTCCAGCAAGTTGGACTTGCCAGCGAGGTTGCTGACGCTGATATTTATGCTGTTGTCACCATCTCTCAAAGTTATCGGGCAGTTACATTCGAGCTTGATATCAAGGTTGCATGGGATTCTTTCCTTGTTTAGCAACACAATGAAATCATTGTTTATGCTGGAGTTGGAAAAGACTTTCATTTGAAGCTCCAACCTTTCAGTGCTGGAAACTTTTGGTATGGGCTGGAGCAATACCATTTTAGGGAAATCGTCGAGGTAGGCTTGATTGTTGAAGTTTGCTCTTTGCAACTTGAAGGCTTCCTGCTGCAAGCCTTTTGAACCCAATTTTACCGGAAGGTCGTCTTGCACATACGAAACACCGTTTTGACTTGATAAATAATCTCCTACAGTTGAGATGGAAATCCATTCATTGCCTTCCCTGAAACTGAATAGCCTGAGCATTGGGTCAGGTTGGTTTAGCGCCCATATTTGAACCGATTTCCCCTTGCCTCCAGTTGCCAGAAAACGCCCGTCGGGACTAAATCCAAGCTGGGTAGCCAATTGGTCTCCTTTATAGGAGAATACTTCCTTGGTTGTCTTAGAATTCCAAATCCTGATGGTTCCATCCTCATGCGAGGTCGCTAAAAAATCACCCTTCGCACTCTCCTTGAATGCAGTTGCGTTTGAACTTTTCACAACTGCCTGCCACTTCCCAGCATCTTGAGGCGCATTAGCGGACAGTAAGTCAATCACGGCTTTGGGAGGTTCACTCAATTCTTTCCAACCATTCAGCTCCCAAACCCTTAATTTTTCATTTTCAGACAATGGGGTGTCGCTAATTTTTTCAGTCTTATATCTTGCATAGACCCATTTGCCGTCCATCGTAAACCCAACATCAATTATTGAGCCTTGGTAACTCCTCAAAGAGGTTGTTTTTTCGAAGGTGTTTGTATTCCAAAAATGAACGGCCCTGTCCTCACCAATGATTGCCAGGTACTTGCTATCGGGGCTGAACACCAGTTTTTTTATTTCACCCATAAAGTTGTGCTCGATACCGAGGTTGTCAATGTCAACCAAGTCAATTTGCCCTTGACAACCTATTGCAAAGGAGTTACGGATAGGGCTGTTATCAATTGCGCCTATTTCCTTAGGCATGGAGACCGAAGTTTCCTTGCGTTTGCGGGACCACACTGCAACGGAATTCCCTGAAACATCGGTGCTAAAATAGCCATCATGCCCCAATCCTTCTGGAATGGTTGGATTCTGAGTGGGATACTCATCCACCTCCCAAGACTCAAGGTTTAAGTTATGTGCATTTGCTGCTACATCTGTCTTGGTGTAAAACCTTAAATATTTTCCGTTGGAGCTAAAAACGGGATATGTTGATTTCTGGAGTCCAAGTGTTTTAATTGATTTCAATAAAATTTCCTTTTTCCAGTCCCAAAAGGAAATTTGCTCTTCTCCATCATATTTGATGGCATATTTTCCGTTTGGGGCAAAGCCCGCATACCCCATTTTCTGGAGTTTGTCCATTAGGGCTTGGTTTTTCTTGCCATTAGCGACTTCCCAGACGCCAACAATTTTTTCTTTGTCGTTTGCAACCAAAAAGCGGTTGTCATCACTGAAAAAAATGGAAGTCCCATCAATAGAGAAGTTCTGGCCAAATTCGAACATCCTGATTTGCTCCTGTTTGTTTGCCACTTCCCAAACAATTATCCCGGTTCCAGTACCCGCAATGGCAGTGGCGGCAAGCAACTTATTGTCTTGGCTGAAACACGCCTTGCCATAATTCCGAAATTGGCTATAGAAGTCGAAGAAGTTTTTTTTGTTAATAGCGTCAATTACCTTGACATATCCATCACCTTTGGTAACACAAGCCAAAAAATTTCCATTCGGGCTAAAAGCCAAATCAGAGATTTCGTAATAAGAGTTCAGTTTGATGGTGGTTACTCCATTTTTACTATCGGTTTTATTTACCTTCGTTAAAACACCATTTTCATCCCCAAGGATAATATTGCCATTTACTTTTGTTAGTAGCCTGTTTTCCCTGTTCTCGCTATAATTTCGCCCAAAATCTGTCAATATAGAGATTTCGTCGCAAAGATTCCCGGCCCAGCTGTCGCCCGCAGACCAAGCTGTAACCCCTATAAAGTTGCCCGGCTTATTGGTGGCTGCAGTTAATCGCCTATTCCGAGGCTCCCATTGGAAGTAGTGGGTGGCGGAAACTCCTTCCCTAACTATTGGGATATAATAAACTTCGAGCGGGTTCAAAATATGGCCCGGCACTATGCAAATTAACCGGCGGTCTTTGACCTCCCATATCATCAAGTGCTGTGCATAGCTACTGCCCGCTGCCAAGAACTGGCCGTCAGTGGAGTAGCAAAGTGCATCTATTTGGTCATCATTAAAAGCTGGAAGGCTGGCGATTTCCGTAAAATTGGTCAAATCGAAAACCACTACCGACCTAATCTCACTTAGCCCTACCGCTTTGGATGTTCCGAAAGCCAATGTTTTTCCATCAGGGTTGAAAGCAGCTGTTTGATAAACCTTTATAGCTTTTGAAATATCATGGGAAGGGCCAGTGGCATACTCCTTCTCTCCCATGATGCTGAATAGATACCAAGTACTGTATGCACCACCCACTGCTATTTTGTTACTACTGGGACTAAAAACAATCGTATTCATATTTGTGAATGGGTCAACTTTCAATTTCGTCTCTGTACCATCCGAGAGTTTCCAAATACGGGCAAATCCATTTTCACCACAAGCAGCAACCCATTCGTTATCAGGACTGAACACGATATTGTTTAGTTTGGCATTAAAAGGGCCAATCGTTTTAATGACAGACAAGGTAGGTACGTTCCATATTTTTATTGTCTTGTCAGCGCCAATGGTCGCTAGTTTTGTACCACTTGAGTTGGCGGCAATCTGGCGTACTGCGCCTTGATGTCCTTGTGAATAAAGCCGTTGTGTTGCCAACAATAAAGCTATTACAGTAATTGTCAAATAGTTGAATAGATTTATTGCGTTCAATTGCCAAATTCTTTGTGCAATTGGCTTCCGGGCAGAAGTTGCCTTACCCTGTGCATGAAAAGAGAGTTCATTTTTTGGGAAAGCACCCCTAAGAGCATTTGGAGGCACAATATTTAATTCAGCGGTATATATCATAGCTATTTCCAATTTGAGTTGAGGATTATTGAATAATAATAGCCTATTCGTTTTTCTTAAAAAGCCCATGCACCACCTTCCCCACGTAACCCCCCAGCCCACTCTCTACCACTGCCAACCAAGTGTTCATGGCGCTAAACGATATGGAGCCTTTGGCCTTAAGCGCAATCAGCACTGCGAGCGCCAATGCGTACAGTGGGAACAGCCAATACACAACGGCAATTAACGGCCCGGAGGCATACCTTGGGCGCTGTTGCCCGTTCTTGTGCTGGTGCATGTAGTCTTCCAAGATAACGGCAAGCAGGGCTGCAAAAACAGGCACGAGGATGGTGGCCGTGCCTTGGAACTGGTCAGCGGTGAAACCGCCCGTGCTCCAGTGGTAATAGAGCCAGCCGAGTACGACGACCTTGATGAGCAGCAGCAGAATGGCCACCCGCGTCTTGAAATTCGCCTCAGTGAGGAATTTCTTGCGAGGCCCTGCCGGCTTTGGCGTATTGGGAAGGCAGTCCACCCAAGCGGTGAGGTCGTTGGCCAGTCTAGCAAAATTGACGGTGAAATCCTCGTAGGAAACAGTGCCAGCCTGTTTATTGGCTTGATGGACGCTCACCCGTGACTGCAACGCCAATAGGCCGTTGCTGATGTCTGCCAGGCCACAATACTCGGCATATTCCAAAGCGGCTGCGTTGGCGGCATCCAACTGCCCTGCCCCAAGCAATTCCCGGATGGATGATTTGGTATGGTTCATTGCAGCAGTTATTTTTCGAGATATTTCTTCAAGTCTTTTTGGAACTGCTTTACATAAGGCTTCAAGAAGTCCTCCTCAAAGTCGGGTTCCATGTCCATGTAGCCGCTCTTGCGGGGTACATAGACCCCAGAGCCAAATTTCCCAGTGAGCGAGCCTGTGAGCGTATAACCCGTATCTGTGGCGATGTAATTGAAAGTGAACTCCAAGCGTTCCCGACGCATGTCGTTACAAGGCCCCCACCAACGTGAAACGAAATCGCACCAGAGCGATTTCTCCTCCTCTTTCAATACCTCCTTGCACAGGTCGGTGACGACAAAAGTGAGGGTATAATCAGTGGTCTCATCTTCTTCTACCCTTGGATTGCGCTCCTCGCATTTCTTGACCTCATATCGCTGGCGGGCGTATTTCAGAACCTTGTCGAAGACCACCCTTGCTTGCTCCTTGTTGCTGATAGAAGTGGCAGTCTTTGTGCTGACTGCCTTGACCACTGGTTTCTCGACCGTTATTGAAAGGCCTTGCGCCTTGCAGTTGTTCACCCGACTTTCTTCTTTCACCTTGTTGTCCACTTCCCATATCCAGACGTAAAAGCAAGGGTTGTAGCCCGCACTGTTTTTATTGGGGAAATAGACCTGCACGTTTCCTTGGACAGGTGGTATCTCCATGAGGCGCACAAAGGTGTGGAACAGGGCGGACACCAGTTCTTCATCGGGATTCTGCTTTTTGAAATCTGCGACTAAAGCAGTCCAGATGGCAGCCGCCGAGTCGGGGTCGTGGGTACGGACGGATAGGAAAAGCTCCAACTCGTTGCCGTTCTTTTTCAGCTCTACCTTGTCCATTTTCAGGGACTTGCCCATGCCTTTGGATTCGAGCCATTCTTGGTAGAGGCTGGCTTTTTTCTGGAAAAAGGCGAGGTCGTCGCCGAGGTAGCCTTGTGAGAAAAGAAGTGGGGTGCTAAAAAAGGAAAACAAGCAGAAAACTAGGGTCTTTTTCATTTTGATTGAGGTTTGTTAGCAACAAAAGTAAAAGTTCGCCATCGCTATCCGATATATTTGATAGGTGTTTTTTACTTTTAGGGCTGTTTTTTGACTATCTAATCCAGCAACAAGAACAAGTCTTTTCTTTTTTTCTTACTTTACTTGCTTCTGGGAAATGTTTACGCCCAGAACCCTGCCCGTGGTGGAAGCGGCAAAGATTACGCTATTTTCTTCTATATAACTACCTATCAGGATAAAGGGTAGACGAGCCTACCCAACACCAAACCCGAGATGGAAGCCATCGCTGAAGAATTGAAAACAACTGCGGGTTTTCCGTGGCAGCCGGTACGGTAGGGCTTATACACCCATTCTTCTCTCCCTCTCTCCCTCCCCGGGGCTAACGCATCGTGATTTTTTCAAATACATAATCGCTTGTTAAATCATTATTCAGTCGTGAACAATGAAGTGACCAAATTCAGTTAGACATGTAATTTTTAGTTTTCAGACCCACCAATT
Organism: Saprospiraceae bacterium; assembly: GCA_013360405.1. Lineage (GTDB taxonomy): Bacteria > Bacteroidota > Bacteroidia > Chitinophagales > Saprospiraceae > JABWBR01. Next base: position 117,803 of record JABWBR010000004.1, on the reverse strand, counting down.
TGATTTTTTTAATGCGTTATGTATAAACAAATTCTATGATGCGTTAGCCCTGCCCACCCTCTCACCCTCCTCCACAGCTCTCACAATAAAAAACCCATCACTCCCCTGCGACTGGTACAGCGGCATCAGGATAAGTCCATCGGCGATGGCGGTGATAGGGCCGCGGGCATCGTGCGCAAGCACCTCGCCTTGCCGGATAGGCTGAAAATTGGCGTAGCCCGGGCGCATCTGGAATTGATCGCCGGGGCGCACGCGGTGGCTGGTAATCAGTTCGGCTACCTTGGGCAACCCTTCGCTGTAACGGTGCAATATTTCGTCGTAGCGGTTTTCTACGGTGCCATCCGGGATGCAGCCGACGATTTGCAGGCAATTGATAAGTGCGGCGATAGCGCGGTTGACAGACAAGGGGTCATCGTGCTGGCCCGATTCGAAGGATACACCCGTGGTGGGAATACCCGTGTTTTCGTCGGTAAAATAATGAAGTGTGGTGCCTTCCAATCCAGCCAATAACCCTATGATAACCGGGGCATGCAGGGCTACGCCTATCCGGATGCTCTCAGGGTTGTCGGTGGCCACTGTAAAAATACCCCCACCTGCGCTGGTGGTGTGTAAATCGAGCAGGTACAGCCGCTCGGGCTTTTTGATAGCCAAATTGTGTTCAATAATTTCGATCAGCTCGCGCAATTCCAGGTCTTCGGCCTGAAGGGCGTCCATAGGCGCAGCTTTGATGCGTTGTATGTGGGCTGTTGTCCAAATGCGGTTGAGGTCTTTTTCCTGATAGCGGTTGCCTGCGTGGATAGCTTGTAGATTACCGCGCAGGCCCAGTACCGAGCCCCGGAATACGAAACCGGGGTTGATCTCGGCTTCGCGCTCCAGCAGACTGAGTACGGTCTCTATGGCTTTGATGCCGGAAACCTCATTGCCGTGAATACCACCCAGGCATACCAATAGGGGGCCGTGAGCTTTACCCTCAAAAAATCCTATAACACGAGAAGGGCGCATGCAGAAGTCGCTATCATTTGATGCGCATCAAAAGTATAAAAAGGGACTTATATTACCCAACCGCATCGAGAATCTGCTGGGTATGCGCGCCGGTATCTACTTTGGCAAACACCTTAGCGATCACCCCTTTTTCATCAATGACAAACGTAGTGCGATACACGCCCTCGTAAGTCCTGCCGTACATTTGCTTGGGGCCCCAAACACCATAGGCCTTCAGCACAACCTGTTCCGTATCGGCTATAAGCGGGAAAGGCAGTTCGTATTTGGTTTTGAAATTCTGGTGTTTTTTTGCGCTATCAGGACTCACGCCCAGCAATTCAAAGCCCTGTTTTTTCAGCACGGCATAGTTGTCGCGCAAATTGCAGGCCTCTGCAGTACAGCCGGAGGTATCGTCTTTTGGGTAAAAAAATAAAATCAGCTTTTTGCCTTGAAAATCCGACAGCGATACGGTCTCGCCATTTTCGTTTAAGCCGCTAAATGCAGGCGCCTTGTCGCCTTCTTTCAAATGAGTCATAACTTGTGGTTGTTTTGCAGAAAAACGTTTGAGGAGAGGGAAGGTTCAATGTCAGTTGTGGGTTGTGGGTTCAACTGTGAAACCGACAACGGATAACCCACAAGCGACAACCATCTAGAGCCCCTTCCGCAGCCTCGCCACCGGCATATTCATCTGCTCACGGTATTTGGCTACCGTGCGGCGGGCAATGTGATAGCCCTTGGTTTGCAGGGCTTCGGTGAGTTGTTCGTCGGAGAGGGGTTTGCGCTTGTTTTCGGCGTCTATCAGGTCGCGAAGGATTTTTTTGACTTCCAGTGTGGAGACTTCGTCGCCTTCTTCGGTTTGAAGCGATTCGGAAAAAAAATCTTTGAGGCGGCGGGTGCCGAACTCGGTTTGCACAAACTTGCTGCTAGTCACCCGTGAAATCGTGGAGATATCGAGCCCGGTGATGTCGGCAATATCCTGCAATATCATGGGGCGGAGTTTCTTTGAGTCGCCGCTGAGAAAATAGTCGTATTGGTACTGCATGATGGCGTACATGGTGCGAAAAAGAGTATCCTGCCTTTGCTTGATGGCATCGATAAACCACTTGGCCGAGTCGATTTTTTGCTTGATAAACAAAACGGCCTCTTTTTCAGTACGCGTGGCCGATCGCCCGCGCAGGTTGGCTTTGTATGAGCGCAACATATCGCGGTATTGATCGCTGACGCGCAAATCGGGGGCGTTGCGGGAATTGAGGGCGAGCTCCAGTTCGCCGTCGGTATTGGTAATGATAAAATCGGGTACCACGTATTGCGTAGCCTGGTCATTGTGCCCGCCCGAATAACCGCTGGCGGGTTTGGGGTTGAGCCGTATGATCTCGTCTATGGCCGCTTTGAGGTCTTCTTCCGTTATATTGAGTTGGCGGATGAGTTTATCGTAGTGTTTTTTGGTAAACTCTTCAAAATAATCCTGCATGATCGTGCGCGCCAGGCGGAGTGCGGCCAGGTGCTCATCGTCGAGCGGGTCGGCTTGTTCCAGCTTGCTGTCCAACTGGATGCAAAGGCATTCCTGGAGGTCGCGGGCGCCGATGCCCGGCGGGTCGAAACGCTGGATTTTTTTGAGCACCGCCGTTACTTCTTCCTTGCTCACAAAGGTATTTTGCAAAAACATCAGGTCGTCGATGATAGCATTTACCTCCCGGCGGAGGTAGCCGTCGTCGTCGATACTGCCGATGAGTTGCAGCGCGATTATGTGCTCTTTTTCGTCTTTGAGCGCGAGCATGCCGAGTTGCTGCTCGAGGGAATCGTGGAAGGTATTTTCTACGGCGACAGGCAATTGTTTGTCTTCTTCGCCCGAGTAGCTGTCGATTTTTACTTTGTAGCCGGGTTCTTCGTCTTCGATGTATTCATTGAGGTAATCCCCGAGATCGAAGGGGTCTTCGCGATAGATGTCTTCTTCTTCGCGGCCTTCGGGGCTATCTTCGCCGTCTTCTGAAAAGTTGCTTTCTGCCTCCGGTTCGAAATCGGGGTAATCCTCATCTATTTCGCCTTCAGCTTCTTCCAAAGCCGGGTTGACCTCCATCTCCTCCTTGATGCGCTGCTCCAATAAAGCCGTGGGCACCTGCAACAGTTTCATGAGTTGAATCTGTTGCGGCGACAACTTTTGGAGCATTTTCTGGCTTATGGTCTGCTTTAGCATTGCGCTGTTCTCTGTTCTCTGTTATCGGTTGTCCGTTGTCGGTTAACCGTTGTAAGTTCTAAGTTGTAGGTTTTTGGGGGTTTTTATTAACAAAACTCTGTGTCACTGCGTTTTACTCCGTTTAACTCTGTGGTAAAAAAAAGGTTGTCAGTTCACTGTTCACAAACCCGGTTTAGCGTTTTTTTCTGCAAGTTAAGGTTAATATCGGGGCCGGTCAAGTTATTCATATCAAAATGTATGCCAAATTTTTATAATTCGTTTTTGCTATTCTACCCACTTATACTTTTCCTTGTATGAACCTGCTATTCGACTGCACATTTTCCTGAAATCTGGATTTTGTGGTTCTTAAGACATTCTTGCTCATGTAGAAAAAAAATACTTTAGGAACGTGGCGATAAATAATAATACTGTATTTTGACCGTTTTCAAAATAATAGCATAATCTTTCTTTATAGTAGACATATAAATTCATTTATTAACCCAATATCAAAACGAATGAAATCTTATTACCTAAGAATTTTATTGCGGCTAGTTATCCTAGCTATTTTTCCATTCATACTCTTTTCCCAACCTGCCAATCAGTTATACAAAGAAGTGGCGATGCCCGCACCCACACCGGCATCGCTGGGAAAATACGTAGACATTCCCGTCAGCCATCATACCGGTGTGCCTAATATTTCTATTCCCATTGAATCAATTACCGAGGGGCCGCTTTCGCTGAATATATCGCTGAATTACCACAGTTCGGGTGTCCGGGTGGATGAAGTGGCCTCCTGGGCAGGCCTGGGCTGGAGCCTTGACGCCGGCGGGATGATTACGCGGATGGTGGCAGGTGCGCCGGATGAGGGCAGCGCACAACTTTTTTGCTACTCTGACGCCTGCGGAAGCGGCTGGTACGACGACTTCGGCATGGCGGCCAAATATAACGATCCTTCTTGTGTCACTAACCCCAACACACATGATACGCTCGTTAATTTAGATGCCAATTCCTGCTTTGCCCACTATTTGGATGCAGCCCAAGGCAGTGCGGATACCGAGCCGGATATTTTCACGTTCAATTTCAACGGCTATTCCGGAAAATTTCTTTTTGACGCTTCCAGGGGTATTCAAATGCTGCCTGATCAGGATTTGAAAATCGAGGTACTGAATTATACTTCCGGCAATTTCGATAGCTGGAAGATCACCGCACCCGACGGGACTAAGTATTTTTTCGGCGGCGGCGGCGCCACGGAAAACGTTTGGTCGGACCCCTCCGACCTGGGTTATACCAACGACGAGACTTTGTCGTCGACAACCTGGTACCTGACGCGTATAGAATCGCACGACGGCCACCACTGGATCAATTTCAGTTATGTCAATGAAATCCGAGCTACCCATCCTGCAAGGCCCCTATTCCCGGCTTGACCGGGTGCAGATCGGCAGCAGCGCCCAGACCTTCGAGGTGCTGAGAAACGACGGCAGCAAGGCTACCCTGACCCTGGGGCAATTGCTCAGCGAACGCCTGCAAAGCACGCTCAAAGACATTGTGCCAAAAGAAGAAACCAACAACGAAGAAGAATGCAACCTCGAACCGCTGGGTTGTACGCCTTATGAGCAACAGCAGCAGGACTCCTCCCTGGCCCTGATCATGAACCAGATGGCTAACCTGGACGTCCAGGATTTGGCGTACCCTGACACGCTGTACCTGGTGCAGCTCTGCGACGGCTCCACCGTCTATGTCCTGGGCTACGAACTCCTGCAGCAACTGCTGGGGCCTTATATTATAAGAGACGAACTGGTACTCACCGGTCCGGAACAGACCTTGTCGGTAGTCATCGTCAAACGCGACCCGCTGTTTGCCATGGACTTTAGCTACGAGCCCAACGGCAACATCAAAAAGGCCAGGTGGAAAGTCACCCACCACAACGTCAAATTCTATCAATACGCCTACGACGCACTCAACCGCCTCACCAACGCCGAATACGGGGATATTTACCTGGAAGAAAACCCCGCCAACGGTACCCTGAGCTACCAGGAACTGCTCACCAACACCTACAAAGGCTACGGTTATTCCTACGACGCCATCGGCAACCTGTTGACCCTGAACCGCTACGGTGTAGTGGGCGGCCCCGATTGCGAGTGGGGCATCATCGACCAGCTCAGTTATACCTACGACAGCCAGATCGCCCACTTGACAAATGTAGCCGACTCGGCGCCCCTGCCGGGCAGAGACAAAGGCTTCAAACCCAAACCGGGTGCGGGCGCCTACCTGTATGACGACAACGGCAATATGCGCATCGACCCGCATAAAGATTTAACAATCACCTATAACTTTCTTAACTTGCCTAGCCAAATCGTCAAAAGTGGGGCCGGTGGCGGCGGCACGCTCAGCTTCACCTACGACGCCATGGGTCGCAAGTGGAGAAAACAGGGAGCGGGAGAAACCCGGGATTACTGCCAGGGCATCGAATACAAAGACGGCAAGCTGGAGGCCGTGTACGGTCCCGAAGGCCGCCTGTCGGCTGTATACGACCAGTACGGCGTGAGCCTGACCCACTACCGGGCCGAGTACTGGCTAAAAGATCACTTAGGCAACACCCGCTTAGCCTTCAGCGATGAAAACCACGATGGGGCCATTGATACCTACGACAATCCAAATACCCCCGAGAATGAGTAGGAAGTTGTTCAGGAAAATCACTATTATCCATTTGGGTTGAACCATGAAGGCCCCTGGTATGGCGGGATTGGGCCGGAGAATAAATATTTGTTTAATGGGATTGAGCGGGTAGAAGAACTGGAAATCAATATAGACATGGCCGTTTTCCGTTCTTATGACCCGGCAATTGGGAGATGGTGGCAGGTGGATCCCATCGACAAGTTTAATGAAAGTCTGTATGTTGGTTTTTCCAACAACCCGACAACCTTATCTGATTATTTAGGAGCAGATACGCTCCGACAGATTGGGCCTGATACCTACGATGGCGGTAATGTTGTGGATTTAGTAACAGTAAGTGCGAAAAGGGACGGAAATAACTACGATCAAAGCTACATACGTTATGGTTTTAACGGCACGTATGACCAGTGGCAGAATAGGTACGGCTTCCAAGGCTGGTCTTATGATAATGCCATGAATTATTGAAACCAAGCACATAGTGCAGATTTTGACCGTTATGTTTACACACAGGATAGTATAGAAAAAGACCGGATATTCAGGGAAAAACTATGGCTTTTCTCGGGTGGATGGGCCTCAATTGGGTCAATTTATGGTCTTGGTGGACGGGCGCAAACCAAATTGTCGCCCAAAATCTCGACAAGAATCACCACGCCCACACCGTAGCCGTTCCAGAGGAACGATATCTTCGTAGAATCTTAGATACCGTTCCTCCGGAACGCATATTGGTTTTCTCCCTGTTTTTCTACAAAGATAGCATCCCTCCGGGACGCTTGCGCGCAGTACGATACTGCGTCTAATCGGCAGGATGCAAAGTTATGGGAGCCAATAAGCATTAGACTTTCATGATATTGATGTTTCTCAGATGCGACAAAATGGCTTGCGCCCTTCCAAATCTAGGTAACCCGAAGGCAAATTATTATCAAAATATGTCAGTTCTAAGAAAAGCACTTAGAGATGGATACACTATTAAAGATGCCTCTTGGTTTAGACCAAATTCACAACTAGCACCAACTTTATTAAACCCAAATAGAACCGTAGGGCAGACCTTCTTAGGGGCTGAAAGAAACCTATTAAATAATAGAGGATTATGGCCATAAAAGATAAATTAACCGAAGATTTTTTGAAAGCACTGAATGAAATTGAAATAGTGCTTCTTGCATTACTTTTCAAAAGACATTCCTTTTTTGAAAAGGGGCTAGCCTACTATATCGAGTATAGAAAGAAAAATAATACAAGAGTAGAATTTCTTTTCGGGCCATCTGATTGGAACATTGAAATGATAATTTATACTTCAAAAGGCAAATTTGCTTTTAAAGATTTGTTGAGTATTTCAGAAATCAATAGGTGGGTTAGTGATAATAGATATAAAAAAGAGAATGGACGTAATGTAAAAAATGAGTTGTTATGGTTTGTTGAGTTATTGAAGGTTTCTTTACCATTAGTAGAATAGTTGCTAAGCAGAAGCGATAGTTGCCGCTAAGGGGGGACAGACAATTATAGGAGAAGGGATGAAGCGTGTTAGCATGGAAGCTGCTAAACGCCTTGGATCCGTGATTTTGAATAACATGCCAAAATTTACGGGGACTGCTGACCAAGTCACGAGTCAAATGATGACTTATAACCGACAATGGATTTTACAACAGATGAGAAGTGGCAGACCAATTTTGGGTATTGGGCTTGATGCGCGACCACTTAGGCAACACCCGCTTAGCCTTCAGCGATGAAAACCACGATGGGGCCAACCTCTGGTTTTATTGTTGTATCTCGAAATTAGAATTTAGCATGAAAAGAAAATCTAATTTATTTGTATGCCTAATATTGATGCCTTTTCTATTACACTCCCAACCAAATGGGGGTGATAAATATTTTTTGGCTCTGGCATATCTAAACAATGCGCCTATTGTGCAGATTAAATTAAAAGAAAAGTTTTATTATTTGTCAAAAAGAAAAAAGTGTTCCCTTCAGTACACTATTGAACCCAAAATTGAACTTTTGCCTATATATTTTTTTCAACACCAACTAGTTTATAGTGATATTAATATTGATAAAAAATTAATAGAAGACAGAGACAGGTACCAAATAGAATATCAAAAATTATTAGATAACCAAAGATTATTGATTCCATTCGATGTAAAAGTTCAAGCAAAAATTAAATTAACATTTTCTCCAATAATCTCAAATTATTTAATCGTCAAATTTTTAGATACAGCGGCTAATATTGGATCCATTAAAATGGGGCCGGCATTACAGGTATTATTTATCTTTAACGATGACGATACTATTCAAAAAATTCTTTATGCAAACCCAGTTTATAATTAATTCAAGTTGCAGATAAAAAGGAAGTTTGTCACTGAATGGTTGGTTTTAGCTTAAGTGCTTGATAGAGTCTACTTTTGTTGCTATCACTAATCAAGAAAAGTATACCAGCAAACAGCATATGTAGCGAAATTGCTGTTTTTCAAAAAAAAACTGCAACTTGCAAGCACATATATACTTCGCGCCGCCATGTTTTGGGCATGACTCGGGCTAGGGCGCGAAGGATAATACCGCAAAGCCGGAAAAGTTATGCACAACTTGTCCCGTACCAACAGGTCGGGATAACTTGACTGCGTGCGGTATACAGCAAATATCACACCTATGCAAAACGACATACCCGGTCGCCTCAGTGCCTTGCGCGCCGCCATGAAGCGCCTGGGCCTCGACGCCTACATGGCGCCCAGCAGCGACCCCCACCAAAGCGAATACATGGCCGACTATTGGCTCGCCCGCGCCTGGCTCTCCGGCTTTACGGGTTCGGCGGGTATTTTGGTAGTCACAGCTGATCATGCCGGCTTGTGGACCGACTCGCGGTATTTCCTGCAAGCCGAACAAGAATTGGCTAATACGGGCGTAGAATTGCACAAACAGGTGGTGGCCCACGCTCCCGAACACCTCGAATGGCTATGCGCCAACTTGCCTGCCGGCAGCACGGTAGGCTTCGACGGCGCCTTGTTCACAGCTAACCAGGTGCGGCAAATGGCCAAAACATTTTACGAAAGTCAGCTGGAAATCAACCACCAGCACGATCTGGTGAGCGAAATATGGAAAAATCGCCCCGCCCTGCCCGCCGATGAAGCCTACGAATTTGACGAGGCCTACGCCGGGAAAATCCGCCGGGAAAAACTGGATCTCATCACTGACCAGCTTGCACTCAAAGGTGTCGATTATCTGTTGGTACCCACCCTCGACGACATCGCCTGGACGCTCAATCTGCGCGGCAGCGATGTGGCTTTTAACCCCGTTTGTATCAGCTATTTGGTGGTAGGCCGCGAAGCTTCCCATTTATTTATACAAAAAGAAAAAGTCTCCGACCTGCTGCGCACCCGGCTGGGTGTCGACGGCGTATTGCTCAAGCCTTACGAATCGATCGAGTCGTTTTTGCAGCAATTGCCGGAAGGCAAAAAAATAGGCATTGACCCCTCTGTCACCAGCATACGGCTGTTTAATGCCGTGCCCGAGTCGGCCCTGGTGATGATGGACATGCCGCCGCGCCGCTTCAAAGCCATTAAAAACGAGGTAGAGATCGGCCACCTGCATACCGCCATGCGCAAAGACGGCGTGGCGCTGCTGAGATTATTCCGCTGGCTGGAAGCCCGGTTGAAAGCTGAGGCAGAGGTAACAGAGGCAGGTTTAGCCCAGCAACTCATTGCCTTCCGAAGCGAGCAAAGCGACTACGTCGGCGAAAGTTTTGCGGCTATCGTAGGGTATAATGCCAACGGCGCTATCGTGCATTACCATCCCGATCCGGATCACAGCGCGGTTGTGCACCCCGAGGGCATCCTGCTCCTCGATTCGGGCGGACAATACCTACAGGGCACCACCGATATTACCCGCACCATAGCGCTGAGCGACCCCACGCCGCAGCAACAACTCGATTTTACACTGGTGCTAAAAGGACATATCAACCTGGCTATGGCCCAATTTCCGGAAGGCGCCAACGGCATCCAGATCGACACGTATGCCCGTCAGCCTTTGTGGCGCTACGGCCTCAACTACGGCCACGGCACGGGCCACGGCGTGGGCTTTTTCCTCAACGTACACGAGCCGCCCCAAGGTTTTGCCCCCAGTGTAGGCCGCGGGAGTACGGTCATCGAACCCGGCATGCTCACCTCGAATGAACCCGGCTTGTACCGCACCGGCCAATACGGCATTCGCACCGAAAACCTCGTGGTATGCGAACGCGCCGACACCACCGAATTCGGGGCCTTCCTGCGCTTTCGCACGATTTCTTTGTTCCCTATCGACCGGCGCCTGATAGCAGAAAATATCCTGACCAAGGAAGAAATGATCTGGCTCAACGAATATCACGCCGAGGTGTGGAAGGCGCTGTCGCCCCTGCTGACGGCAGAAGAACAACACTGGCTGGCAGAGCAGACGCAGCCGCTGTAGGCGACTGTAAGACTTTACGACTGTAAGACTTTACGAAGAGGGGAACTGCTCGTATCTTTATTTTGCAAAAATCAGCACATCAGCACATCAACACATCAGCACATCAGCACAGTCCCCTTTTTGGTGTATCTTTGAACTCCCAAAGCCCATACATCGTTCTCATTACAAATTTGCAGTATCCAATATGGTGGCATCACCGGTCAAAATAGACATACGCCAACAATCACTTCAGGAGATCGAGGCTTTTTTCACCGCTCAGGGAGAACCCCGCTTCCGGGCGAAACAAGTGTACGAGTGGCTGTGGAAAAAAGGCGCTTTTTCGTTTGAGGAAATGACCAACCTACCCAAAAACCTGCGGCAGACGCTCGAAACGCATTTTGCTATCAACCCAATCGTAGTAGACAAAGTGCAGCACAGCACAGACGGCACCATCAAAACCCGGTTCAGGCTCCACGACGGGCACCTCATCGAGTCGGTGCTCATTCCCGTGCCCGACGACAATCGCTATACCGTGTGCGTATCCTGCCAGGTGGGTTGTAGTCTTACCTGCACCTTCTGCGCTACCGGCCGCATGAAGCGCGTGCGCAATCTCGACCCGGCGGAGATTTATGATCAGGTATTACTCGTTAACCGCCAATCGCTCGAGACCTATGGGCACCCCCTCACCAACATCGTATTCATGGGCATGGGCGAGCCGCTTTTGGCGTATAGCAACGTTATGCAGGGCATCGAGCGCATCACCTCGCCGGAGGGCCTTGGCATGTCGGCCAAACGCATCACCGTAAGTACGGCAGGCATTGCCAAAATGATCAAAAAGCTGGCCGACGACAACGCGCAAATCAAACTGGCGCTTTCGCTGCACGCCGCCGACGATACCAAGCGCAACGAGATTATGCCCATCAACGAGCAGAATAACCTGGCGGCCCTGGTAGAATCGCTCCGCTATTTTTATAATAAAACCAAAAATCCGATCAGCTACGAATACATAGCGTTCCAGGATTTTAACGACAGCCTTGCCGACGCCGCCAACCTGCTGCGACTGTGCAAGCACTTCCCCGTGAAAGTCAATATCATCGAATACAACCCCATCGACGGGGCGCCTTTCCACAAAGCATCGGAGCACCGCATCGATGAATTTGCGCGTTATCTGCGCAGTCACGGCGTGATGGTGACCGTGCGCCGCAGCCGGGGCCGCGATATCGATGCCGCCTGCGGGCAATTGGCGAACAAGGAGTGAGACTTTGGGACTGTGAGACTTTGGGATCCTTTGCGCTAATAGTCCATTAGTCTTTTCCAAATATTTCCGATTATGAAAAAAAACACTGCAATCCTGATCCTTTTTTTGTTGCCGGCTTTTGGCGCTTTCGCGCAAAATCTGGAAACTTTCATTCGCGATAGCCTTGACAATTACATGGCCCGCGAAATGGCCGCCTGGGATATACCCGGCACGGCCGTATGTGTGGTAAAAGACGGTAAAGTAATATTAGCCAAAGGTTATGGTATAAACCAACTCGGCAAGCCGGAAAAAGTAGATGAACACACGCTTTTCCTGGTTGCCTCCAATTCCAAGGCTTTTACCGGCACTTTGATGGCCATGCTGGCCCACGAAAACAAATGCGCACTCGACGACAAGGTGCAAAAATGGCTGCCCTGGTTTGCCATGAAAGACCCTTGGGTGACCCGCGAACTAAATCTCACCGATATCCTCACCCATCGCATAGGCATGCAAACATTTCAGGGTGATTTCATGTACTGGACCTCTTCGATGACTACCCGCCAGTGCATTGAAAAATTTGGCCTGCTCACGCCTCAATATAGCTTTAGGAGCAGGTGGGGGTATACCAATCTGGGTTATGCTATCGCCGGTGAGTGTATTAAAGAGATCAGCGGCAAGACCTGGGCCGAATTGCTTCGCGAAAGGATATTCGGTCCACTCGAAATGAACCGCTCACTGGCCCTGAATGCCGAATTCCCAAAAGCAACCAATAAAGCCTATCCGCATACAAAAGTAGACGGCAAATTGGAAATACTGCCACTGCCCAATATTGACAACCTGGCGCCGGCGGGCAGCATAGCTTCATCTGTCAACGACCTCAGTCACTGGGTATTGGCCCAGTTGGACAACGGTAATTACCAGGGCAAAAACGTGATACCGCAGGATGTCATACGCCAAACGCGCAGGCCGCATTCTTTAGTGGGCCGCGCCAATTATCCGGGTCGGCGCATGCATTACCGCACGTATGGTTTGGGTTGGCAGTTGGAGGACTACGAAGGCCGGGAGATCATTTCGCATACCGGCGGCATCAACGGCTTTGTGACCAGCGTAACCCTTGTCCCCGAAGAAAATTTGGGCGTAATCGTGCTGACAAATACCGACGCCAATATTTTTTACGAAGCCCTAAAATGGCAACTCATCGACCAACAGCTCAACCTGCCTTACCGCAATTCCAGCCAGTTTTATATGCCCTACGCACAGGAAGATGAAAAAGTTAAAGCCGAACAGCACAAGCTTTGGCGTGATACCGTCAATATGAACCTTCAACCCGCCCTGCCGCTCAAATCCTTTACGGGCCGCTATCAACACGAAGCTTATGGCTATGTAAATATTGCGCGGCAAAACGGAGTCTTGAAGGCGAGTTTTGAATACCATCCCAAGCTCAGCGCTACACTCGAACCGCTTGGCGGTATCCGGTTTTTGTGCACTTACAGCGATCCGACTATGGGGGTTAAAGTGTTTCCATTTTATGTCGAAAATGGAAAAGTTACCTCTTTTACGCTTAGCGTCAACGACTTTGTAGAATACACCACCTATGATTTTATTAAAGAAAACCCATAAAAAATAGGCGTATCTTTGTCAACCTCTTTTTTGACGAGGTTGTTTTGGACGAATGGTAAGTAATTTGGAACAACTCCTTGCCTTATACCGCGAGGACAAACGCACGCAGCAAATCCTTGCTGCACTTAATGCCGCTTCGCCCGCCCGCCTGCAATTGCAGGGAACGGTAGGCGCGTTGGATTGCTTTGTCCTGGCCGGAACTTACCTGGCACAACCGCGATATTTTCTGGTCATTGCCTCCGACAAAGAAGAGGCCGCCTACATGCAAAATTCGTTGGCGGGGCTGCTCGACAAAAAGCCGGTACTCTTTTTCCCCGACTCCTTCAAACGCCCACAGTATTTCGAATCCCTTGATACCGCCAACGTATTGCAGCGCACCGAAACAATCAATAAAATAACCTCTTCGGGAGCTGTCGGCGAAATAATAGTGACTTACCCCGAGGCTTTGTTCGAAAAGGTAGTAGCGCCACAGGCCCTCGAAAAAACCCGCATAGATATCCACATCAAAGAAAAACTGGACGTGGAATATCTTATAGAAGTACTGGTAGAATACGGATTTCGGCGCGAAGAGTTTGTATACGAACCCGGCCAGTTTTCTGTACGCGGCGGCATCGTCGACATATTCTCATACGGCAATGAATACCCCTACCGCGTCGAGTTATTTGACGAAGACGTAGAAAGCATCCGCGTATTCGACCCGCTTACCCAGCTTTCGCTTCGCAATATCGCCCGGGTATCGGTGGTGCCTAATATCAACACCCAATTTTCTGTAGATGATAAGGTATCGCTTTTCCAGGTGTTGGCGCCCGATACGGTTGTGTGGGCCAGCGATTTTCAAGCCCTGCTCGACCGCCTTCAACTGTGCGTGGAAAAAGCTGCCGAATTTGCGAAAAGCATAACTATACTTGACAAATCGGAATTGGCCGAAATCTTTCGCGATCGCGCCTTTATTCGCCCGGGTGAGGTAATGGAAGACGTGCAACGCCACGCCGTAGTATGCTTCAGCGATAGTCCGCAGCCGCTACAGCTAAAAGAGAAGGTCGTTTACGCCGCCCGGCCGCAGCCCAGTTTTAATAAAAATTTCGAACTACTCATCAACAACCTGCGCGATAACGAGGCGCAGCAGATGGTCAATTATATTTTTACCGACAACCCCAAACAGGTAGAGCGTTTTTACGCCATCTTCTCCGACCTCCATGCCGGCGTGCACTTTCACCCCGTAGTCACTGCCATCCACGAAGGTTTTGTCGACCTCGACCTGAAGGTGGCCTGCTACACCGACCACCAGGTCTTCGAGCGCTTTCACCGCTACAAACTACGCCAGGGTTTTACCCGCGACCAGGCCGTCAACCTCAAGATGCTGCGCGACCTGCAGCAGGGCGACTACGTGACCCACATCGACCACGGGATAGGCCGCTTTTCGGGTTTGCAGAAAATGGATATCAACGGCCACGTGCAGGAATGCGTGCGGTTGGTATATAAAAATAACGACCTGCTGTACGTGAGCATCAACTCGCTGCACAAGATCTCCAAATTCGTCGGCAAAGACGGCTCAGAGCCCCAACTGAGCAAGCTTGGCTCAGAAGCCTGGAAAAACCTCAAACGCGCCACCAAAAAGAAACTCAAAGACATCGCCGGCGAGCTCATCAAACTATATGCCAAACGCAAAGCTGCTGAAGGTTATGCTTTTGCGCCCGATGGCTACCTGCAAAACGAACTCGAAGCCTCCTTTATTTACGAAGACACTCCCGATCAGCTCAAAGCCACTAACGACGTCAAAGCCGACATGATGAAAAGCTATCCCATGGATCGCCTCATCTGCGGCGACGTGGGCTTCGGCAAAACCGAGGTGGCTATCCGGGCGGCATTCAAGGCGGTATGCGATGGCAAACAGGTAGCTGTTTTGGTGCCGACCACTATTCTGGCCCTGCAGCATTATCGTACCTTTTCCGAGCGCTTAGGCGAATTTGGCATCAAAATCGACTACCTCAACCGGTTTCGCACCACAAAAGCGCGCAACGAGATTTTTAAAAATCTCAAAGAAGGCAAAATAGAGATCGTCATCGGCACGCATGCATTACTCAACAAAGAGGTGCAATTCAAAGACCTGGGACTGCTGATCGTCGATGAAGAGCAAAAATTCGGCGTAGCCTCCAAAGAAAAACTGCGCAACCTCAAAGTCAACGTCGATACGCTCACGCTGACGGCCACCCCCATTCCGCGTACGCTGCAGTTCTCCCTGATGGCTGCCCGCGACCTGTCGATTATGCGCACGCCGCCGCCAAATCGCCAACCCATCCACACCGAGGTGCGCGTATTTAGCGAGGCTATCATCAAAGATGCCATCTATTATGAAGTCAACCGCGGTGGACAGGTGTTTTTTGTGCACAACCGCATTCAAAACCTGGCAGATGCCGCAGCTTTGGTGCAACGCCTTTGCCCCGACGTAGACGTGGCCGTGGCGCACGGACAGATGGAAGCTGAAAAACTCGAAAAAACGCTCATCGACTTCATCGACAAGCGCCACGAAGTGTTGGTGTGCACCAATATCATCGAAACAGGCCTCGATATCCCCAATGCCAATACTATTTTGATCAGTAATGCGCATCAGTTCGGACTCAGCGACCTGCACCAGCTACGCGGCCGGGTAGGGCGCTCCAACAAACGGGCTTTCTGCTACTTGTTTAGTCCGCCGCTATCGGTACTCACTCCCGACGCCCGAAAGCGCCTGCGCATTATCGAAGAATTTTCAGACCTGGGCAGCGGCTTTGAAATAGCCATGCGCGACCTCGACCTGCGCGGCGCCGGCAACCTGCTCGGCGGCGAGCAAAGCGGTTTTATTGCCGAGATCGGCTACGAAACTTACCAGAAAATATTGGAAGAAGCCATCCAGGAGCTCAAAGAGCAGGATTTCAAAGACGTCTTCAAAGAAGAACTCGAAAAAGAAAACCGCTTTGTGCGCGACGTACAGATCGACACCGACGTGGAGATGCTCATCCCCACCGAATACGTGAGCAATACCCAGGAGCGCCTCAGCCTTTACACCGAGCTCGACGCCATAGAGAGCGAGGAGGCGCTCGAAAAATTCGAAGAAATGCTTCGCGACCGCTTTGGCCGCCTACCCGGGGAAGTCATCGAATTATTCGACGGTCTTCGCCTGCGCTGGATTGCCAAATCGCTGGGCTTCGAACGACTGGTGCTAAAAGAAAATAAACTGCGTTGCTATTTTGTGGAAAATCCGCAATCGGCCTATTACGAAAGCAGGTATTTCCAAAACGTCCTCCAATTTATCACTACCGAAGGTTCCAAATTCGGCATCAGCCTTAAGCAATCGCCCAGAAATCTGATCCTGGTCAAAGACAACGTCGAAAACCTGCGCGAGGCCCGCGCGCTGCTGCTGGCCATAGCCGAGCGCGTCACAGAGGCGGTATGACAGGAGTTTATTTTATCGCTTTCGCAATTTATCTTCCTTCCATTTCGCGGGGTTGTTTTTTATATAATTTCCAACTCTATTCATCGATGCTTTATCCCGGATAATCCGGTCGTGATAATTGCGTTGCCATATTTTCCCCATTCGCTGGTTTTTTGATTTGAATATTTTTAATATTTCGTTCGATACCAATGATTTATAGGCGCCGATAATCTCTCCGATCTTCGCGGCGGTCGCCGTCGGGGCGACGGTCGTCGTCGGGGCGACCCTCGCGACCGTTGGGGCGACCCTCGCGACCGTTGGGGCGACCCTCGCGGTCGCCCTACCGGGGTCCGGGGCGGGGGTGAACCCCGTTTCCGGGGCGAGGGTGAACCTCGCCCCTACCGGGGATGGCGGGGATGGATGGATGATGATGATACCGTGGATGTGATTCGGCATTACGATAAATTCGCCCAATTCGATATGGGGGAATCGTTCTGGTAATTTAAACCATTGATCCTGGGCTATTAACCCAAATTCATTCAATACCATCTGGCCCTGTTTTATTTCGCCGAATATGCACTTGCGTTTATACGTGCAGGCTGTGACAAAATAGGCTCCCGGGCGGGAATAATCGTATCCTTTTAAACGGGTAGAGACGCGGTGGTGAATAGAAGGATTGTATTTCATGGTTGTTTTCAATTGGTTAATAAAAGGTGGGATATTTAGATTAGCGTTGACTAATTCGTTTGAAATATCGCAACTTCCCAAATTATTAAATGGCTAATGTCCCAACTATTTTTTACGAATTACCTAAATTGCCCGCACTGGAAATCCAGGCCATCCATTCGCATAAAAATTTAATTGCTGTATGAAAAAAACGCCTATCACCCCGCCTCTTTTCCTGCTTTGCTGTCTGCTGTCATCCACTATTTTGGCCCAATCTACTCCCCTGATGGGCTATTCAGAGGCAGCTTCCCAAGCGCAAATTAAATTGGAGCAACAATTCGACAGTCATATCACTGCCACCAACCAGGACCAATGGATGAAACGCCTGGCTGCCCGGCCGCACCACCCAGGTTCGGCCTACGGACTTGAAAATGCCAAGTTCATGGAAGCCCAATTCCGCAGTTGGGGTTACGAAACCCGGCTGGAGGAATATTTCGTGTTGTTCCCCACGCCCAAAGTGCGCAAACTCGAATTGGTTTCCCCCACCAAATACACGGCAGTACTGCAAGAGCCACCCTTCAAAGAAGACGCCACCTCTGGCCAAACCAAAGAGCAACTGCCCACCTACAACTGCTTCTCTGCGGATGGCGACGTGACGGCGGAACTCGTCTTCGTCAACTACGGCGTGCCTGCCGATTATGAGGAATTAGAGAAATTGGGCATCGACGTAAAAGGCAAAATCGTGATCGCCAAATACGGCGGCTCCTGGCGCGGCATCAAACCCAAAGTCGCCGCCGAAAAAGGCGCCATCGGCTGCCTGATCTATTCCGACCCCGAAGGAGACGGCTACTTCCACGGCGACGTCTACCCAAAAGGCGCCTTCAAAAACGACCAGGGCGTGCAACGCGGCTCGGTACTCGACATGCCTATCTACCCCGGCGATCCGCTCACCCCTGGCATCGGCGCCACAAAAGACGCCAAACGCCTCGAAAGGGCCGACGCAACCACGCTCATGACAATTCCCGTATTGCCCATCTCCTACGGCGACGCAAAGCCACTGCTCGCCGCCCTGTCCGGCCCCGTCGCCCCCGAATCGTGGCGCGGCGCCCTGCCCATCACCTACCACATCGGCCCCGGGTCTGCCAGGGTGCACCTGAAACTCGAATTCGATTGGAAACTGACCCCCATCTATAATGTGATCGCCATGATGAAAGGCAGCGAATACCCCGACGAATGGGTCATCCGCGGCAACCACCACGACGCCTGGGTAAACGGCGCCAGCGACCCCATCAGCGGCATGGTGGCCGTGATGGAAGAAGCGCATGCCGTAGGCGAACTGGCGAAAACCGGCTGGCGCCCAAAACGCACGATCGTCTACTGCGGCTGGGACGCCGAAGAACCCGGCTTGCTCGGCTCTACAGAATGGGCGGAACACCACGCCGCCGAATTGACCCAAAAAGCCGTGGCCTATATCAACACCGATGGCAACGGCCGCGGCTATTTGTTCGCCTCGGGGTCGCATACCTTTGAGAAATTTTTCGACCAGATCACCCGCGCCGTCACCGACCCCCAAACAGGTGTTTCGATTTTCGACCGCATCAAATCCCGCTATCTCGTGGACGGCAAAGCCGAACCCAAATCTTTCAAACTGGGCGCCTTGGGCTCGGGCTCAGACTATACGCCATTTATCCAACACCTGGGCATCGCCGCTTTTAATCTGGGCTTTGGCGGCGAAGATGACGGCGGTGAATACCACACGATATACGACTCGTATGACCACTTCACCCGTTTCAAAGACCCCGGCTTCCACTACGGCGTGGCGCTGGTGAAAGTCGCCGGCAGAACTACCCTGCGCCTCGCCAACGCAGAATACCTGCCCCTGGAGTTTCAAAACAGCGCGCAAACGATCGGCGGCTACGTCGAAGACCTCATGAAGATGGCCGACAACATGCGCGAGCAAACGCAAAAACAAAACCGCCTCATCCGCGAAGGCCACTACAAATACGCCGCCGACCCCACCCTGACTTTTATCGTGCCGGCGCCAAAAGACGAGGTACCCTATTTCAATTTTGCCCCGCTACAAAACGCCATGGCGCGCCTAAAAGACCAGGCTAACGCCTACGAAAAGGCTCTGTCCAACAGCAAGATGTCCAAGGAAAAAGCCGCCGTCCTCAACCAACTCCTCAAAAATATGGAGCGCGCCCTCACCCGCTCGCACGGCCTGCCCGGACGGCCCTGGTTTAAGCACCATATCTACGCCCCCGGCCAATATTCCGGCTACGGCGTAAAAACGCTGCCCGCCGTTCGCGAAGCTATCGAACAACGCCAATGGGATCAGGTGCAACCGCAAATCGATATTCTCGCAGAGGTGTTGACTACGCTTAGCAAGGAAATCGAGAAGGCCGTATTATTCGCCCGGTGATGTTGTCGGTTGTCGGTTCTCTACTTAACAGAGAACAGAGAACAGAGAACAGAGAACAGAGAACAGAGAACAGAGAACAGAGAACAGAGAACAGAGAACAGAGAACAGAGAACAGAGAACATGGAATGGTACCACTACCTCATAGCCATTGCCGGCAGCGCCCTGGCCGGAGCCATCAACACCCTGGCGGGCAACGGCTCGGCGATAACGCTGACGATCCTCACGGAATTGCTGGGCCTGCCGGGCAATATGGCCAACGGCACCAACCGCATCGGCATTTTTACCCAGAGCGCGGCCAGCACCTATGTATTTTATCGCAGCGGCCGGCTGAATTTGTCGCAAAGCGGTAAGGGGATCGCCATCACTACCCTGGGGGCATTGGTGGGTATCTGGGTGGCGACCATTGTAAGCAGCGAGCAGTTTAAGGAAGTCTTTCGGTACCTGCTGGTAGTGATGCTGGTAGTGATGCTGGTCAAACCCGAAAGGTGGTTGCACGAAACCGACACTACCCGGCAATTCTCACCCTGGATAACCATCCCTGTTTTTCTGGCCCTTGGCTTTTACGGCGGCTTTATCCAGATGGGCATGGGCATCTTCTTCCTGGCTGCTATGGTGCTCGGCGCCCGCTATAGCCTCACCGACAGCAATGCAGTAAAATCGGCCGTAGTGGGCTTGTATACCTTCCTGGCTATCCTGATCTTTGCATGGAATGGACAAATAGACTGGAAGCTGGGCGCCCTGATGGCCATCGGACAAACCGCCGGCGGTTATTTTACGGCCCGCTTTGCTACCACAAGTTCTAAAGCCAATATCTGGGCACACCGCGTATTGATAGCGGTGGTGACTATAGCCGTATTCAAAATGTTTAATCTGCATACCATATTCCTTCGCTGATGGTCAACTTTAAAGAACTCATCTCCGTATCGCTGATCTTGTTTTCGGTGATCGACATCGTGGGCTCGCTGCCCATTCTGATCGACCTCAAAAAAAGGGGCATACAGATCGAATCCGGCAAAGCTTCGCTGGCAGCTTTGGTGCTCATGACCATCTTCCTGTATGGCGGCGAAGCGCTCATCCGGCTGTTTGGCATCGATGTGCAGTCGTTTGCAGTGGCAGGCTCGATTGTGCTATTCCTCATCGGCATGGAGATGATACTCGGCATCCGCATTTTTCGCGACAGCGAGGCGACCAATTCGGGCTCGATAGTGCCGGTGGCGTTTCCGCTGATTGCCGGGGCCGGCGCCCTGACTACGATTATTTCACTGAAAGCCAAATACCAGGTAGTGAATATTCAGATAGGGGTGGTGCTCAATATCCTCTTTGTGTACCTGGTATTGCGATCATCCGACAGGCTGGGGAAACTCCTCGGCGAAGGCGGCACGAGTGTGCTGCGCAAGATATTCGGTATCATCCTGCTGGCTATCGCTATCAAGTTGTTTAAAGACAATTTCCACCTGATCGTGGCGCCGCCGGCAGTTAGTCCTATTTTGCCAAAATAGCGGCCATATCGGCTTCAAACGATACCTGGGTATATTCTACTATCCGGCCCAGCTCTTTGCCATCGCGCTGGAATATGATAGTCGGCACCAGCTGGATATTGTAACCCTGCTCTTCGCGGTTCGGGCCCTGCTTGTAGCGATCGGGGTGATTGTCGAGGCTTACGATTTGTATGTTTTTGTCTTTAAAGCCCAGGTAATCCGCTATTTTGAATAAGCGCGGCACTTCGCGCTGGCTGTCTTCGCACCAGGTGCCCATGAATACCAGCACGGTCAGCCCTTTGAGTTTGCTCTTTACAGGCTCCAGTGCTTTTTCGTCAACGCGGTAATTGTTGTATTCGGTATTGAACCAGTTGGCGTAAGTACCCCGCGTAAGGCCTTCTCTGTTGATGCGCCCCAGCAGGATAGGTTCGTTTTCGTGCGACATTACTTCCTTGTTGACGGGCGAAGCGATTGTCATGCCTTGTTTTTTTGTGCCGGCACAGGCTACCATAATTATGCTCAGCACTACAATAAAGATTGATTTCATTGTCATTTTTTTTACTTGTTAGACGGTTATTGAGCCCGATTTTTTACCACAAAGACTCAAAGGGCACGAAGTACCACTAAGCTTAGGATCGCCCTCTCGCCTAGTCTCCCACTCTCTTCCTATATACCCTAAACCGCTTATGCAACCTCGCCCCCATCTTCTCGTATTCGGCCAGCATACGCGTATTTGTTTCTAACACTAAGTGTGTTTCCAGGGTTTCGATGCCTGCTTGTCGTGCGCTTTCGATCATTTTCCAGCCCATGAGCATGTCGATGCCGCGGCCTCGATAGCGTTCGTCAATAGCGCCCAACATCAGATCGAGTTGTTTAGTTTTTTTGGCTGCACGCCAAATATAATACAAGCCCAAGGGGAATAACTGCCCCCGGGCTTTTTGGATGCCTTTGGTCATATTTGGCAGGCCGACGATAAATGCGATGAGCTTTCCGTTTTCATCCAATACCACTTTCACAAAACGCGGGTCGAGCAACATCAGGTAACGATCTACCATTTCTTTGATCTCGCGGTCGTCTAAAGGTTGAAAACCGTAGATGTCTTTGTAGGTTTCGTTGATGAGGTAAAAAACGGGGCCGATGTAGGGCTTGAGCTCACTGGTTTTCCTGAATTCTTTGAGTTGAAAATTGGCGTTTCGCTTCACGCGTTCGTATATGCGCGCATATAAATCGGTGACGCCCGACCTGACATCAATAATAAAATCCAGACAGTCTATTTTTTTTTCGTAGCCGGCTGCCTCTAACAATACCGGCAAGTAAGGCAAATTACAGGGCGTGACGAGTATGGGCAATTTGTCAAAACCCTCAATCTGCAAGCCCTCGGGGTCTTTATCAGAAAAACCAAAGGGGCCTACTATTTCGATCATACCTTTGCTTTTACCCCATTCTTCTACGGTATGCAGCAGGGCATGGGCTACTTCGGTATCGTCGTAGCAATCGAAATGCTCAAAACGCACGGTTTTTTCGCCTTTGAGTTCGTTGTAGGTGCGGTTGATGATGCCCATGATGCGACCTGCCGGCTTGCCGGCTTTGTAAGCCAGCCACAAACAGGTATCGCAAAAGGAGAAAGCTTTGTTTTTTTTAGGATTGTAGTAGATCCATTCGTCCATATAGATCGGAGGAAGCCAATTGCTATGGTTTTTGTGGATGTGTTCAGGTAGATAAATATAGGTGCGCAGATCGCTGCGCGTGTTTACTTGCCGGATAGTTACCGTCATGGATTTTCGTTTTGCCCGCCGGCCAAAGGGATAAGCTTTGCCGTGGCTTTTGCACAAAGG
This sequence comes from Saprospiraceae bacterium, assembly GCA_013360405.1. Classification (GTDB taxonomy): domain Bacteria; phylum Bacteroidota; class Bacteroidia; order Chitinophagales; family Saprospiraceae; genus JABWBR01. The sequence continues at coordinate 94,899 of JABWBR010000004.1, read as the reverse complement.
TAGGCGAAAGGTATGGCTGCTACAATATCTACCGCGTAATGGATATGCTGCAAAAGCAAGCCAATGACCATCAACACAACCACCGCCCCGGAAACCCTTTTTTCGATCTTTGAGGGCAGGCATTGGTATATGAGAAAAGCCGTAGCCGTATGCCCCGAAAAAAACAGATCTCTGGTAACCGGAATACCGCCGTATAATACTAACCCTAGCGGGTCGACAAGCGGGACCAGGGCCAGTGGCGGGTCAAGCGGCGTGATCCACAAGGTGAATATCCGCGTGAGCAACAGGAGAACATAACCTGTAAGAAAATGGATAAGTACCGTAGGCGTCAGCAAAGACCTGACTATGGCGTAAACTACCGGCGCATAAATCAATACAAATATCGGCCCCGACAAATCTACGGAAGGCAAGGCATTCAAAATAGGATCGTAGAGCAAGGCTCCGGGACGTGCTTCCAGATAGGCAAAAAAGGCAGGCATCTGCGAGGCGGTGCTGAGTAATACCGCCATCGCAACTCCGCTTACTGCCCAAAAGCCCCGCTGCCGGGAGGCTATACGCCACCGATTTTTGACCGTTTCCAACTTAATTGCCCTTCAAATGCGTCTCCAAATAATCGAAGTACGTCTTTTGAAGGAGTACGTAGCTCTGAAAATCATACGCCACGCTATGGTCGCCCGGGGGATAAATACGCAGGTCGACGTCTTTGCCGGCGTCGAGCAGGGCGCGCAGCAACTGGAAGGTATTGGCTACGTGCACGTTGTCGTCCATGAGCGAATGCACCAGCAACATCTTGCCCTCCAGATTTTTGGCAAAGGTGGTAGGCGCCGAGTTTTTGTATTTTTCGTCGTTTTCAGGCAATAACCCCATATAGCGTTCGGCGTATATATTGTCGTAAAGCCGCTGGTCGGTTACCGGCGCCGCTACGATACCTACCAGAAACACCCCCGGGTGGGTTAGCATGGTATAACTCGAAGTGTACCCACCATAGCTGTGCCCCTGGATGGCCATTCGCGTATTGTCGATCCACGGGAATTTACCGGCGAGGTATTTGGCGGTTTCTGCAAAGTCCAGACTTTCATAAACCCCCAATTTTTCATACACCACTTCCATAAATTTCTGGCCGTAGCCGCCGCTGCCGCGGTTGTTTACGCTCACCACCACATAACCCTGCTGCGCGAGGTATTGGTCCCAGGCGCTGGCGCCAAATTCGTTGTATACCGATTGCGCGCCGGGGCCGCCGTAAATCGACATCACCAGCGGGTATTTTTTTTGCGCGTCGAAATCGAGCGGTTTGACGAGGTAGATATCAATGGCCTGCCCGTCGCTGGTGGTGATTTGCATCAATTCGCGGGGCACGTAGGCGTTGGTTTGCAGGAATTTATCCGTATTTTCGTTGGCTTCTAATACTTTTATCAGTCTGCCGTCGGTGGCGCGCAACTCTACCTGTTTATGGCGGTTTACGCTCGAGTGGTTGTCGATGTAGTACATGCCGTTGGGCGACATATTGATGCGGTGGCGGCCTTCAGCCTCGCTGAGGCGGCGCTTGCCGCTGCCGTCGGTACTTATAGCATATAGTTGTCTTTCGAGCGGAGAAGCCTCGGTAGAGGTGTAGTAGACGATCCCCTTTTTCGTATCCACGTTTTCCACGCGCACCACTTCCCAATTGCCTTTGGTGACCTGATTGACCAACTGCCCGCTGTAGTTGTAACGGTATAGGTGGTTATAGCCGTCGCGGCCCGAAATCCAGTAAAATTCTTCGCTGTCTTTCGGAAAGGAGCAATAGTGCAAAATGCCTGCAAAGAAATCGAATACGTCGATCCAGCCGTCTTCGTCTTTTTCTTCCATGATTTTACGCGCGGCGCCGGTAGCGGCGTCGGCAAAATACAGGCTCATGTGGTTTTGCTTGCGGTTGAGGTGCATCACCGCCAGTTGACCGGGTTTGGAGGTCCAGTAAATGCGGGGAATATACCCGCCGGCCAGGTCGACATTCACCCATTTTGTTTTTCGCGATTTCAGGTCGATGATGCCGATGCGCACGGGCGGCGCGGGGTCGCCCACGCGAGGATAAGGGATCTTGGAATATTCGGCATGCGAGCCGGTAAAATCAGTCATCTGGTAAATAGGTATCTGGCGTTCGTCGGTTTGCCAGAAGGCGATATATCGGCTGTCGGGCGACCAGTCCCAGGCCTGTACCAGGCCGAATTCTTCTTCGTACACCCAGCCGAACCGGCCGTTGTAGAAATTGGTCTGGGCGTCTTTGGTGAGTTGCTGCTCTTTTTTCTTGGCCAGGTCGTAGATATAGAGGTTGCCGCCGCGCTCGTAGGCTGCCAACTGCCCGTTGGGCGATAGCTGGGCGGTGCGGGCGTCTTTGGCTACCAGTTGCAGTTGCTTGTCGCCCAACCCGTACAGATAATAATCCGCTTCGCCCGAGTTGCGCCATACCGGCCTGAAATTGGTGCGAAACATCAGGTATTTAAAATCAGCCGACCAGTTGAACTGGTTGTAGGCAAATGCTTTGTCAGAACCGGGAAACTTCAACCCCTCGGCAGTAAATGCCGTCTCTTCTTTGTCTGTCGCGGGGTCGTAGGTCTTAATAACACCCGAAGTTCCCGAAGGGATAAATGAAAAACGGGCGCCACCGTCGATCCAGTTGACGCTGGCAGGGCCGTTGCGGCCCGACAATGCGCCGCCGCTCTGGAGGGCTTCTTTTAGGCTCTGGTATCTTTGTTGCTGCTGCGCAAACGACAAAAGGGGGAGGCTCACGCACACGAAAACGAATAACAAAAGTCGCATCTGAAAGGGTTTTATGACTTACAATCTGTTTGTGCTAAAGGTACAAGATGATCTTAACGTAGCGCAGTTTTTTAACAATTGATAACGCGTGGGGTATTTAGCAGTCTCTGATTGCAAAGCCCAATCCCACTATATATGTTGCATGTCGTTTTTCTGTTATATAAAATTTTAATTTAATGATAAAATTAAAATTTTAATTTGCAAATAAATAAAAAAACAAATTTATCTTGAATACCTTAACCATCCAAAAATAATTATCTTAGTGCTTTATTTTTTTGTTCTGCGCTCTCCAAACAACTTAACACACAAAGATGAACAACACAGGACCCTCAATTGGTCAGAACAGTCTCTTCTGGAAGCCCGCAAGATTAAGGACCCATTTGCCGATAATTTTGTGGCCGAATTAGCGCGGACAAAATCAGAAAAAGAACTCTACCTCATCATGCAATTCCTGCTCAACGAGTACGTCTGGCTTGAAGAGGATCAGTTGGATGAACTCTCGCGCCAATACCTCACCACGGCATCAAAGCTTCCCTCTTGGGCCGACCCCGAACTCATCAAAAAAGGCGAAGATTTTTTCGCCTTGCACAGCTTCGAAATCAGTATGGTATTGATGATGAAAGCTTTGCCCGCCACTTACTGCTGCTGGCGGGGCGCCGAAGTGGTTCACGCAACGGGGCGGATGACAGACCACAGTGGCAACCTGCGCCCCTTTACCCGGCGACTCATGCAGACTTCCAAATTTGTCCTCAACGTGCTGTCAAAAGATGGTCTCGTCAACCATGGAGTAGGCCTTAGATCAGCCGTAAAGGTTAGAACGTTGCATGCATTTATCCGCTTTTTTTTGGAAGGCAACAATTGGGATGCTAAAAAATATGGCGCTCCAATTAATCAGGAAGATTATGCAGGTACGATGCTGTCTTTCTCCGTGTTTGTAGTGGAAGGTTTAGAGTCGCTGGGCATAAAAGTGTCGAAGGAAGAAAAAGCGGCTTATTTTCACGTATGGCGGGTTGCCGCGCACCTCGTCGGTATAGAAGAGAACCTGATGGCCAAAGACTACGAGGAAGGCGCCCTATTGGGCCATGCAATCCTCGATCAGCAAAAAGGCGCCTCGCAATCTGGAAAAGAGCTCACCCAGGCATGCCTTGAATTTATGCAAAGCTTGATGCCTCTGAAGATCCTGCGGTTTCTTCCGGCTAATATGATGTATTTTTTATTAGGTTCCGAATTAAGTGAAATGGTAGGGATTCGCAAATCGCGCAATGTGTTCGTAAATGCCGCATTTTTTATGACCAGAATGGTTTTGCTTCTGGTGGAATGGTTAAAGCATAACGTTGGATTTATCGGGCGCTTTGCTATTAAATATAACCCTAAAATACTCGATCTCATTATTCGAAAATTTCTTCAAGAAACGAAAAATTATTTTACACCCGGGATTATTCAGTCAGAAGTGAAAACAATCACCCATAAGCGATCCTGATGGCTGAAAGTAAAAACATACTACTAAGAGAAAACCCGGTTCACCTTATTTACCTGAAGCAAACCGGCCAGGGTAACAAGCCTGTTATCCTAAAACAATTAAATGCTCCTTTCCCAAGCGACGATTTGGTCGCCCAGCTCAAAAATGAATTTATTACTACCCGGCAATTAGACATTCCCGGCCTGCGAAAGGCCATCAGATTTAACGAAGGCGAAGGGAATTATTTTCTCGAGCTGGAATATGTGGAGGGCCAAAATTTACGGGAATTTGCGGCTGCTACACCAGAAAATATTCTGACTTTACTGGAGATTGTTTCAAAATTGTGTCAAACCCTCGGTCAATTGCACCATGCCGGCTGGATACACAGCAGCCTTTGCAGCACTAATATCATTATTCACCCCGTCACCAAAGAACCCACCATCATTGACGCGAGTTTGATGACCAGGTTCAGTATAAAAGCTTCAGGCCGAATTAGTGCGGAGAAACTTCGCAGTATTTTACCCTATATCTCGCCCGAGCAAACCGGCCGAACCAACAGAGCGCTGGACCATAGAACCGATTTTTATTCACTGGGCATAACGCTTTATGAAATACTTACAGGAAGCCGACCTTTCAACAGCAATGATTCTCTGGAATTGATTTACGCACACCTCGCCCGGCTTCCGGTTGAACCTCATAAAATCAATCATGCCATTCCCAAGATACTCTCTGAAATTATCTTAAAACTCCTGGCAAAAAATGCAGAGGACAGGTATCAGTCGGCTTTGGGTTTGAAATACGATCTTGATCGCGTTATAAAAAACTGGGATAGCGGATTAGAATATACTTTTATCCTTGGTGAAAAAGACTTCTCCGGTAAACTGCAAATACCACAGAAACTATACGGCAGAGAGCCGGCAAATATAATGCTGCTGGATAATTTGCGCTTAACACACAAAGGAGACCGCAGGGCAGTTATTATTTCAGGGGAAAGCGGAACGGGTAAATCCGCTATCGTACAAGAAGTGCGCAAGCCGATTACCGAAAATAAGGGCTTTTTTCTACAAGGGAAATTTGACCAGTTCGCGAAAAATATCCCCTACTCTGCATGGATAGAAATTTTTAAAGATTTCATTAACCAGCTACTCACAACCGATGAGGCGGAAATTCATAAATGGAGAACCCTGCTGACCAAGACGCTGGGCAATAGCACCGGCGTTTTGACCGGCCTTATTCCCAATCTTCAATTTATTATCCATGAACTACCCTCCGCCGAGGAATTGGGCATTACAGAAACACAAAACAGGCTCAACGACCTGCTCAACCGGTTTTTTAAATCTATATCAACGGAGGAACACCCGATAACCATTTTTCTGGACGACCTCCAATGGGCCGATAATGCCTCCCTCAATTTATTAAAAAACCTGATTACCGATGCCGATTGCAAATATTTGTTACTGATAGGCGCCTTCCGATCTGATGAATTAGAACAGACCAATCCCTTGATCATGAAACTGGAAGAGATTGAGCGGTCGGGAGTATACCTGTCTACCACAGAACTCGGCAATTTAGATACCGGCCTAATCAACGAATTGATCTCCGACACCTTAAGCGCTGAACCGGCGCTCACCTCAAAACTTGCCGAAGAAGTCTTCCACAAAACCCAGGGCAATCCCTATTTTACTTATCAATTTATCAACACCCTGTATGAAGAAGGATTGTTAAAATTCAGTTGGGATAAGTCCCTCGAAGAAAAAAAACCAGTATGGGAATGGGATCTGCCGCGCATTCGCTCCATGTTTATCAGCAGTAATGTAGTGGAATTGCTGGTAGACAAAATTGCGGTAATGCCCGAAGCGGTTATTGAAACTCTAAAAAGCGCCGCCTGTATCGGCAATAGCTTTATGCTGAAAACCCTTTCTACCGTAAGAAAAGCAGACATTAATGCAATTAGCGATATGCTTGATCTTGCGATTAATGAAGGGTATGTGTTTTATAAAAATGTCAACCAGATTCATTGGGTACGGGAAGGGATGGATGTGGAATATCAGTTTGCGCACGACAAGGTACAGCAGGTTTTTTATTCGCTGATACCCGAAAACGAGCGACAACAAACGCATTTTGATATTGGAAAACTATTATTCGCCTCCCTGAAATCCGACCAAATCGACGACCAGATTTTTCAGTTGGTTTTTCACCTGAATTTTGGCATAGATCTCGTTTCTGATTACCAGCAGGCCAAATGGTTAGCCCGGCTAAATTTTAATGCAAGCCAGGCTGCAAAAAAAATCATTGCCTATGATGCCGCTTATAATTATTTGTCAATAGCCCAACAACTCGTCGGTGAAAATATCTGGAAAGACGATGGAGATTTGGCACTCGAGTTAGGCCTGGAATTCTTGGATTGTGCCTACCAAACCAACCGGTTTGAAGAAGCTGAACTATATTTTGATTCCTTGCTCACCAGAATACCGGATAATGTAAAAAAAGCAGAGCTGCATTATCGGAAAATGATTCAATACCAGCACCTGTCAAAAATCGATAACATCCTCGATATCGGACTAAAAGGCTTGAATTTGCTGGGCTTGAAATTTTCCCCAAAATCCAGCCCCTTAATCGTATTTATCGAACTGATCAAGTCCTATTTTTTGATAAAAGGCAAAACCGAAGAAGAATTGATTCACCTTCCTGAAATGAAGGACCCCGCATCCCGAATGGCCATGGCTTTAATCTATAAATCCCTGACATTTGCCTACGACCGTAGCGAAGAATTGATGGCTGTTTTGGGAATGAAATTACTCCAGCTTACCCTAAAAAAAGGCAAACACGATTTTTCTATTGGCGGGTATAGTACTTATGGGGGCATTTTGTCGATCGGATTTAATAATCAACAGGCGCCTTTAACTTACAATAGAATTGCCGTTGCTTCTTCGCACTACCTGGGAAACAAGGCGGCCATGTCGATGGCCCATTTTGGCCTCGCCATGACTGCTTATGCAAAACTTCCCTTTAAAGAAGCGCTCGAAGAATTTCAAACATCTGTTGATCTGGCCATGGAAGTGGGCGTCCATACTGATGCCGCACCGTCAACTATGTATTTCTTTTTCTTGAATTTTATTCAGGGCAAGCGATTGAATGAATTGCGGCAAATTGTGCTCGACAATTTGTATTTCACGGCGCAAATAAAAACCGATAATTTTCATTTGATTCTGCTGGCAGGCCTTAGTGTAATTCAGGAACTTAAAGACGGCCCGGATAAACCGCTAACAAGTATAAAGGGAATAGAAATTAGTGCCGCGGAATTGGAAGAAAAATTAATGCTGACCGAGCATAAATCTATTCGGGTTTATTCGAGAATTTTTCAAATGTATAATCATATCCTCTTTGAAAGATATGATCGCGCCAGGGCCTGTGAACGAGAAGTGCTGGATGTATTGAATGTAACGCTGGGAACCGTGTTGGGTCCCTATTTTAATTATTTGCAGGCTGTTTTATACGGTAGACTATTTTTTACAGCCCCACCGAAGGAGAAGAGTCGCATAAGAAAACTGATAAACCGAATATCAAAGCAAATTGAAAAACTGGCCTTGAATTGCCCTTCTAATTTTCAACATTGGGATTTTTTACTAAAGGCAGAAGCGGCTAAAGTCAATGGCCAGTATAACGAGGCGCAAAAATGGTATGATAAGGCCATAGAGGTAGCCAAAGCCCGCAATTATGTCCACGAAGCTGCATTGGGCAATTATTTGTGCGCAGCACTCAATCAGGCAATCGGACATGCCAGGATCGCGGAATATTACTTGATCGAAGTCGCACATGGATTTAACGCATGGGGCGCCGAGTCGCTCGCAGAGTTTATTTCATCCAATCTGAAAAGTACGCCGGGTACGATTACAGGTATTGGATCTGCCAGGCATACCTCCCTCGACCAGGAAAGTCTCATCAAACTTTCACAGCTTATTTCCGGAGAAATTGATTTTAATAAGCTGATCAAGAAACTGATGACGCTTTTTATCGAAAATGCAGGCGCCGAGAAAGCTGTTTTGATTATGAAAAATAATAACCGGTGGTTTATTGAGGCGGAACAGCAAAAAAATGAAGAAGTAAGAATGATCCACAGTGTGCTATTGGATGAAACGGAAATTGCCAATGAGACCTCTATTGTTCCTACGAATATTTGCCAATACGTCATGCGAACAAGAGAGACCGTTATCATCGAAGAGGCTACGCAAAACGAACAATTTTCAAAATCTCCTTATATTAAAATAAATTCACCCAGGTCAATCCTTTGTACACCATTAATCAAAAACGGGGAGCTTACCGGATTAGTTTACCTGGAAAATAACGTAATGGCCGGTAGCTTCAAGACCGACCGCGTACAACTGCTCAACTATATTTCGTCTCAGATTGCCGTTTCGATCGATAACGCAAAACTGTATTCCGACCTGAAAAAACTGACCAGTTCGTACGAGCGGTTTGTTCCCAAGGAATTTCTCAAAATGCTCGGAAAAGATAGCATAATAGACGTCAAACTCGGCGACCAGGTGCAAATGAATATGACGGTGTTGTTTGCCGATATCCGGAATTTCACCGGCATGTCGGAAAAGTTGAACCCCGCCGAAAATTTTGAATTTATCAATGAGTATTTGAGCAGGATGGAGCCTATCATTCGAAAATATCATGGCTTTATTGATAAATATATCGGCGATGAGATTATGGCGCTTTTCCCTACCAATGCCGATGACGCTATTCAGTGCGGCATTGCTATGTTGCGCGAATTAAAGGCATATAGCGATCTCTTGTATGCCAACAAACGCCGGCTCGAACCCCTTCAGATTGGAATCGGCCTCAACACCGGCAGCCTGATGCTAGGTACGGTGGGAGGGGAAGACCGTATGAACAGTACGGTTATTTCTGATGTGGTAAACCTGGCTTCAAGGGTAGAAAAAGATACAAAAATTTCAGGAGCGCCATTTATTATTACCAAAGAAACCTACGACAACCTCAAAAACCCTTCACAATATGCAATCAGAAAACTTAGTCAGAAAAGATATAGGGGAAAATCTAGCGTCACCACTGTTTACGAAGTATTTGATAGCGACGACCCCGCTGTTTTAAAACTCAAAAAAGAATCAATTGCGAATTTTGAAATGGCTGTAGCAAATTATGAAAAACAAAAGTACCGCGAAGCGCTGGCGCTTTTTAATACTATCCTTGAAAAAAATCCAGCAGACAAACCCACCTCAATTTACCAACAAAATATCAACCACCAATTACAAACGAATATTCAATATTCTGAAGACCCTGATATTTCATCTCACTAAATCCCGGTATTATGGATTGGACCTACTACTTCAACACCGATAAATACACCGTTGCCCAGTTAGCCATGTGCGCCATAGGCGGCGCCATGTGGGTCGTTCTGTATTTTTTCATGATCATCAATATCCGCAAACACAAGTATGTTGAAATGCCCTATTTTGTGGCCGCCGGTAACATCGCCTGGGAGGGGCTATGGGCCTGGATATTTGCCGACAGAATTGATCTGGGTGCGCTTTATATTATTCTTTATCGCGCCTGGTTTATTTTCGACTGCTTTATCTTTGCCCATGTAGTCATGTATGGGCACAAACAAATCCAAAATCCATACATTCGCAAAAATTATAAACCCATTTTATTTAGCCTGACTGCGCTGTGGATCGCGCTGATCTACTCTTTTGTCATCTCGGGTTACGATCACCCCCTGGGGGTCAATTCCGCCTATATTCTCAACCTCTTTATTTCTATACTCTATATCGGCTTGTATATGCGGCAGTACCAATCCGGTACATTCCTCAAATCAGTGGCCTGGCTGAAAATGCTGGGAAGCGGTATTATTACTATCGCGTTCTGGAATATGATACCGCCGGGCACCCATTTTGAGCACGTTTGCGGCCCCGTAGTTTTTGCCATCGATTGCTTTTATATCTGGATGGTATACAATTGGAAACAACCCCAGTTGGATCCGCCGTTTGCGTAATAAGCGCTTCGGCTTTAACAATTGTTAAGGCCAGGGGATTGCATTTCTTAAACAGGATTAACGCGTCAATCCAGCCGGATTAACCTATTCATAACACTTTCTGCTATGCATTGCTAGTAGTTTTAGGTGTGATATTCCTATTCAACATAGCATCAAAAAGAAGCAGTATGAAAACGCAATTCGAAATTATCCTGGCCGCAAGCATGGCATTACTCGCCACATCATGTATTAGTATTTCCCGGCAGTCGTTTCACAAAACGGATGATTTTAATCCAAAAGGCACGTTCAAAGTAGTAACGGTCAACACCAACGACCTCGTGCTGGGCAAACTGGAACACCAACTGGCCCTCAAAGGATTTACCGTCATTGCCGACAACCGCGTCAGCGGCAACGTGCCGGTCGGGATGTCTACGGTCACTACTTTTGACTCCACTTACCAGGTCGACAACTTTCGGCTGGTATCGATGCAAATTTTTGAAAACAAGGAAGCCGATTACATTATCCGCTACCAGGTCGCCCAAGCCGCTTCGTTTACCAAAACAGCCTACGCCAATCTCGACATCGAGGTGATCAATGCAAAAACCGGGAGAACGGAGGCTACCTATAATTTCTGGCAAAACCCGGTGATGGGCTGGGGCAAGCGCCGCGCTGACAAGGTATTAAGGCAGTTTGTGGAGGCGCTGGCGGGGAAGTAAAACCGAGGGGGCGACTTTACCCCCTCTCCTTCACCCTATCTACCAGATAATACATCATCGGCACCAAATACACCGTCAATATGAGAGAAGAAAGCAAACCGCCGATGATGACCCAGGCCAGTCCATTTTTCCACTCACTGGCTGTGCCGCTTGCCATGGCAATCGGCAACATCCCGATAGCCATAGAAAATGTCGTCATCAATATGGGGCGCATGCGTTCCTTTCCTGCTTGTATCAATGCCTCCCGATAATGCAGCCCTTCGGCTTTGAGTTGGTTGGTGAAGTCGACTATCAAAATGGCATTTTTAGTTACCAAGCCCATGAGCATAATCAAACCCAAAAGGGCAAACAAACTTAAATTGCTCAGGGATAAATTCAGGGCTAAGAATGCTCCTATCGCTGCTACGGGTATGGAAAAAAGTGCCACAAAAGGATAAATAAAACTATCGTACAAGGCGACCATAATCAGGTAGATCAATAGAAATGAAATCGCCAAAACGCCGCCCAATGCGCCGAAACTATCGTTTTGCCGCTTGATGTCGCTACCCCAGGTTAAACTCATTCCTTCGGGCAAGGGATTGTTTTTTAAATACGCCACTACTTCGTCCGCAACCGTTCCCGAAGGTCTGCCTAATGCATCAGCGGTTAGCGTGATAGCCGGTTGTCGGTCTTTGCGCTCCAAAAGCGAGGGGGTGCGGTCTTTGACTACTTTCGCAAATTGTGCCACTTGTACGGGCAACCCCATCGGATTAATGATATGCAGACGGTTCACGTCGTCGTAGTTTCGGCGGTCAAAATCAGCCAACCAAATACGTATCGGGTATTCGGTACCGTCTTCCGTAAGGGTGGCATCATCGTTGCCCGTAAAGGCTACGCGCAGGTTTTGCCCCGTGTAAGCGGTGTTCAAACCAAGCCGTTGCATGCGATCTTTGTCGGGCAAAACCTGGTATTCAGGACTGCCTTCCTCTACCGACAATTGCACGTTGTCTGCCCCAGGGATACCCTGCACCACTTCTTTTAGCATTTTACCTGTTTCCATGACTTGTGTCAAATCGCTGCTACTTAAGGTCATTTCCACAGGCGCAGAACGGGGCACCAAACCTAGTGGAGCCATAGAAAAACGGATGTCGGGATATTGTTTTTGTAAATCCTGCCGCAGGCGCAGCATAAAGTCTTCCGTGCGTAAATTATCGAGCTCTTTTTTGTCTTTCAATTGGACGGTAAATTCCGTTTTGTAAGGCACGCCCACGCCCAGGCTTCCTATACCCGTACTCGGCCCGCCCACGTTGCTGAACAGGGTTTTCACTTCGGCTTGCGCCAAAATATGTTTTTCAATTGCTACTGACACAGCATCGTTGTGCTGAATGGAGGTATTTTTTTCAAATTCCAAAGCAAAGCGAAACTTACCCTGATCACCCGTGGAAATCAATTCTTTGCCGATGATGCCTTGTTTCATAACGCCCAATGTCATGGCAAAAAGCAGGAGCACAATGCCCGAAAAAATGAGTTTGTGATTTAATACCCAACTCAGCTGACTGCCATACCACTCGATAAAACGGTCCAATATTTTCTCAAACCCAATCAAAAAGCGATTGAAAAGATTGGTCGGCTGCAGGTCTTCTTTTTTACCGATGCGGGAAGCCAGCCAGGGCGTAAGCGTAAAACCGACTAACAAGCTAGTCAGCGTGGAAGTGATGACCACCACCGAAAACTGCTTCAGCATATCAGCCACAAATACCTGCAAAAACAAAATTGGCAAAAACACCACCACGTCCACCAGCGTGATAGATAATGCGGAAAAACCGATTTCCATACGCCCGTCAAAAGCGGCTTTGCGTTTTTCCTTGCCCATGTCCAAGTGGCGTTGGATGTTTTCTAACACAACTACCGCATCATCTACGAGGATTCCGATAATCAAGGACATAGCCAAGAGCGTCATCAAATTGAGGGTGTAATTGAGTACCCACATTACCGCAAATGCCGTGACCAAAGAAGTCGGAATCGCCACCAGAACGATAAGCGAGTTTCTAAAACTGCGCAAAAAAAGGAGCATTACCAAAGAAACGAGGATGACTGCCAAAATCAAATCTACCACTACGCTGTCAACGGCGGCAATGGTATTGTCGGTGCTGTCGTCGGCAATCACGAATTGTATTCCGTTCTTTGCGTTTTGCTTTTCTATTTTCTCAAACCTGCTGCGCACTGCTCTCGAGACGTTTACCGCATTGGCATCTCCTTGTTTTTTGAGTAAAAGCCCTATGCCTTTTTTGCCGTTGTAACGGCTCACCGAGGTCACCTCCCGAATACCGTCCACTACTTCCGCTACATCTTTCAAGTAAACCGGGTTATTGGGCAAAGGCATGGCAATCTGAACGTTGCGCAAGTGGCTGAGCGTATTGAACTTGCCAACCAAGCGCACCGAGTTGGTTTCCGTATCGGTCTGCACGTTGCCTGCAGGCAAGTCCAATCCCGCACGGTTTATGGCATCCACCACTTGCAGCATAGAAACCCGATAGTATTTGAGTTTTTCCTGATCGACTTTTACCTGTATTTCCCGCTCCTCGCCTCCCAAAAACGTAATTTCAGCCACGCCTTTCAATTGCTGGATTTGCGGCAAATACTCGTCCTTCATTTTTTGATAAAAAACAGTAGCAGGCAAATTGCTCGTTGCACTAATGGACATAATGGGCAAGTCGTTGGGCGATACCTTGCTCATCACAGGGCTTAAAATATCGGCAGGCAAATCTTTTCGGATATTGTCAATATAGCGTTGAGCATCCTGCATGGCCTGGTCGAGGTCGGTGCCGTAATTCAGGTTGGCAATAATGACCGAGGCATTGGGCAGAGATTTGGTGACCAAATAATCTACGCCTTCCAAATTGGACAGGGCATCTTCGATTTTTCGGGAAACTGACGTTTCTACTTCATCGGGCGCTGCCCCAGGATAGCCCGTGCGAATAACGACGACGGGTTGGTTAAAATCGGGCATCAGCTCGTAACTCAAATTCTTGTATCCGATAACCCCTAGCAGCGCAAACACGCTGAATAATACTATGATTAGCGAAGGGCGATTGATAGCTATTGTCGTGATATTCATACCAGATTAGTTTTTATTGGCGATGTCAATCTTTCCAAACATACCCGCCCGCAGCGTATTATCTGAAAAATTATTGACGGTGAGTTGTACAGGAAAACTATTGCCCACGTTCGCCTTGCTTGCAATCAGGCTTACTTTACCCTTGAGTTTTTTATGAGGAAAAGCATCGGCAATAATCTCATGGGTCTGCCCAAGTTTAAAATATTTCAAATCGCCTTCAGGTACATTTATTGTGAATCTTAACTGCCCAATATCGAGGATATGCAACAGTGGAACCCCTGGCGCCGCAAAGCCGCCAACCTCACTCAACTTACTATAAACAACCCCGCTAAAAGGTGTATGGATTGCGGTTTTATTGATTTGCTCCTGAATGGTCGCCCTTTGTACCTGTGCGGATTTCAAACCCATTTGGGCTTTTTCCAACTGTACGCCCTGCACCGCATCGGCTTTCGCCAAAATGGAATAACGGTTTACATCCGCAGTCAAACCCTCGATTTGTATATCTACCGCCTTCATCTGCAGTTGCAATAGCGCGTTATCCAACCGCACAAGGGTTTGCCCTTTGGTCACAACACTGCCCGCATCTACTGTAATTTGGTTGATTTTGCCCTGCGTTTCAGCGCTAATTTTTGTTTCCCGATACGGCTCAAAAGTACCTGTAAATAAAAGGCCGTCGGTTGAAGACTCCGCAACAAGATTGGTATCACTCTTATGTGTGGGCAATTCTGAGGGGCTGTAATGATATACCCGATCTTCGACAATCGCCTTGTTCTTTTTTAGTTTATAAGCGATGCCACCGAAAATGCCGATCAAAATGACGGCAGGTATCAAGTAGGACAATATCTTTTTCATTATTTAATTTTTGATTGAACCAGATGCTTTTTTCAATTCCAAATCGGCTTTCAGAAATTCGATCAGGGTATTGAGATAATTGGTTTGCGCTTCCCGTAAAGCGTTATCCGCCAATAAAACATCGGTGATAGTCGCCGTGCCTTGTGTTTGCTGAATAAGTGTT
Organism: Saprospiraceae bacterium; assembly: GCA_013360405.1. Classification (GTDB taxonomy): domain Bacteria; phylum Bacteroidota; class Bacteroidia; order Chitinophagales; family Saprospiraceae; genus JABWBR01. Next base: position 79,821 of record JABWBR010000004.1, on the reverse strand, counting down.
TGCTGATAAACCGATGTCGCCAGGGTTATTTGCTGCTGCGCTGTGGGGATATTTCCTTTAGCGGTATTTTTTTGCAAAATCGCATTGGCAATTAGTAGGTCGTTTTGCAACCGGATCTGCTCGGATTGCAAGCGATTACTCGTTATCTCTACTTCTTTTTGTGCGATTTTAAATCGGGTCGTTTTATTCCAAATCGGATAGGTTGCCTGAGCGCCAATGAAGCCGATGGGAAACGTTTTAAAGAAAGGGTCGGGCTGTTTAAAATAACCAAAACCCGTCAAACCGTAATTGGCAAACACAGAAACAGTTGGCAATTTTGATTTTTTCAGCAGGTCCAATTCGTTGGATAAAAGGCGATTTTGTACCTGCACCATGCGGGCATCTACTGATGGCGATACGGGAAATTCGCTATTATCGCCCTGGGCAATTTCCTTTGGCACGGATAGGGGCGCATCCAAATCCATGCCCATGAAAAACTTTAAACCGTTGAGTATCTGCCCTAATTTGCCGTCCAATTGCGAACGCTGAGATTGCAGTTGCGCCCGTTGCAATTCGATTTTGCCAATATCTGTGCCTTTGGCCAATCCTTGCTCTCGAAGTAAGTGCATCGTGGCGATCAATTGGTTAGTATTGACGAGGTTGCTATCCACAAATATTATCTGATGCTGCAAGATCTGTGCATTGTAATACAAGTTCGTTACCTCGAAAATGACCTGCTCCTCGCTTTTTTCTACTTGCAATAAGCTGAGTTCACCGGCGATTCCGGCAGCTCTGACGCCCAGTTTAAGTTGCGGATTGTAAAGCGGCATCGCCAACTGGATGTTTATACCAAGGTTGTGCGGCACACCGAATTGCGCCTCTTTGTACTGCCCTTCAGGGCCGTTGAACACCGACAAGGGTAGAAGCTGGTAGGGCAAATTCGTAAAAAACTTATAGTCTGCCGAGGCCGTCGCTTTTGGCAACAGATTCGACCTCGCCTCCTCCTGCTTGAGTTGGCTGAGGTTGAGGTTGTTCCTGCCGACTTGAAGGTTTTTGTTGTTGAGCAAGGCCGTTTCAATGCATTGCTGCAAGGTCGCGCTCTGCGCTTGCAAGGCGTTGAGATCCAACCCGATAAGCACAAACCACAAGATAAATCCAAGTATGTGAATATTCACTGACTTCATTGGGCAATTTTTTTACTTGATGAGCAAGAGCTGGCTGTCCTGAATACCCTTTACCCAATGCTCTACCATGGGCTCGATGTTGATATAATCGCCGTTGGTAAGTGTTTGCCGAAAGCCCTTCTCGTTTTCAAAAACTACTTCGCCAGCCACACAGACCAAGAGCGCAGGTACTTTGGTGACGTGTTTTTCAAGCAACCCGTCCTTTTGGATTTGCAGGGCGTTTACTATGCCTTCCTGTCCTTTGAAAAGCAGTTTTGCAGAGACGGCCTTGGTGGCTTCGTGCTTGGAACTGATGTTCGTCATGTTTCGAGTAGTTAAGTTTTGAAAATTGCCGATGGTGGCATCTCTTTTTGTGGCACAACTCGCCATCAATAATGGCAATGCGATAAAAAACAGGATCTTTTTCATAATTGAAATTAATTTTTAATTAGAGTTAAAATGGCATCCAGCATGTTCTTCCCTTGCCGTCCGATGTCAAGTTGAAAATTGGCAATACGCCATTTGAACATTTGCAAGCGGAAACTGCCCATGATAATGTGTACCAACTCTTCGGTGGTGATTGCATTGGTAAAATATCCCTGCTGTTGTCCTTGCATGATGACAGGCATTAAATGCTTTATTTTTACCTGCATGATGCGAAAGATAGCATCATTGATTTTCTGGCTTGCTTCCATCAACCCCTCCGAAAAAACGGCGACAACGAAATGTGGGTTTTTAGAAAAAAATGCAAACTGATCCAGGAAGATGGCTTCCAGATTCTCTTTCGGATTTCTTGTGCCGGAAATGACCTTGCTCAGGCGTTGGTCCATGTTTCCCGCCAAATATTCCAGCATGGCAACTACAATTTCTTCTTTACTCGCGAAATGGCGATAAATGGCACTTTCTGAAAATTTCATTTCCTGAGCCAGGTTTTTGATGGTCAAGCCGCTCACGCCCGAGGAAGAGAGGATTTTGCCCGCCGCTTCAATGATTTCAAACTGCCTTTCTGAGATGGTTGCCAATGTCATTTTAAGCTTGTGTTTTAATGCGCAAAAAAGATAGACCCAGCCAAATCACCGAAACGGTCATGGCAATGGCGCCGATTAGCACAAGTGCAGGCGGCAATCCAAAATAAACTTCCGACAATATGCCAATCGGCATCAAAAGACCCGTGAGTGCCATCCACGAAATGGTCTTCACGTGAGATAATTGCGACTGAAAGCGCATCAATAGGTAGCCAATCAGGATATTGAGAAAAGCAAACAAGTTGCCGTGTACGTGCGCTAATCGGGACTCGAAGTGCTTTCCGATGGAGTAACTGTTCACCCAAGCCTCTTTGTCGGGGGCAAAGTCCCGAAGATAAATCAGCAGAAACCCGTATGCCATGAAGAAACCCATGGTGAGGAAGCCGATCGCGATGTTGTTTTTACCTTTCATTTTTTAATTTTTGATATTTAATGACAACCCCGTCTTGTAGGTTTTCTCTATTTGTGGTAAAGATACAACATGTTAGTGAATATTCACTCACTTCATAAATAAAAAAATTCACTACCCCAACTCCTCCCGCATCCTCCTCCGAAAATCCACAACCCGAAACAACTGCTCCACCTCGCTTTCCCAACTACGCCACACCGGCGAACTATACGGCCAGCCCTTTTGAAGGGCGTCATAGAGCGAGGGCCGACAGGCATATGCCGCCGATTCCAATAGCTGCTTGTAGTGCCATAGATGCCAGCCGTAGCTTTTTGAAGAAGCAATAACCTGCTGAAAACCGGTAATCACCGCTATCGTCAATTTATCATCCCAAAACCGACCCGGCTGGGTTAACACTGGATAAATCGCTGAGCGCTCCGGCAACGGCGCCCCCGATTCCTGCACGGCCTCGAATGCGAGTTTGCTGAAATCGGCATGGGGGACCAGTTGCAGCAACCGGCTTTTGATGGCAGTCATTTTGAAATACGCAGTATTGTCTTTCAGCCAACAGGATAAAATAGCCGTAGCCCAGCGGGTATCGCGGTGGCTACATACAGCTTCCTGGATCGCCTCGCCCAAGGGTTCATCAGTTACCTGGGGAGATAACCGGGTGTAGATTGTTTCCGGCGAAAGCCCAAATTGTGCCTCCCAGCGCGATGGCGGCACCCGGGCAAGCAATTGCAACAGCCCATCCATTCCCTTGCCGTTTACAAGTCCGATACCGTCGCGCTGCATATCCTCGGGCAACTTGGCCGGTATGTTGAATTGAGCCTTGCCGGTCGACGAGAAGACCAACCAGTTTTTGCCGGTTTCCCAAAGCCGCTGCGACAGTGCCGAATCGGGCAGCGAGGCCAGCAATAGGGCGGCGGTCTGCCGGGTCTCTTTGCGGCTGTCATCGAGGCAAGACTCCAGGAAGGGCTCGTCGGCGGAAGACAACCCCGTTTCCAGTGTTTTCAAAAAGATATGGCGGTCGACAGGCGATTCCGATTTCCAGGATGATTCGAGCAATTGCCGGGCTTGATCGGGCTCGTTTTGCCGCAAATAGACGAGCACGGCCTGCCGTTCGGCGCGGGTCGGGGCCGTCTCCCAGCATTTTGCATCGGGATTGCCGAAAACCGGCCGCCAGGCGAGGTTTTGCGGCGCCAGCCACTCGCCTCGGGGTCCCATCACCGCCCGCACCTGCAGCCACAAAGCCGGTTGGGTCACACAGCGGTCAAACAAAATTGGCAGGCACTCCGGTGGCAGGTGGTAATTATGCCGGGCAAGCAAGAGCAGCCATTCTTCGAGGGCGGGAGCGTAGCTGCCTTCCAGGATGCGTCCAAGCGTGCGGGCGGCCTGCGGCGGACAAGAGCGCTCGGCTGCCGCATCGAACCCGGCAGGCAAGGCATAGGCATACGTCGGCGCAGGAAAACCCACCCGGCTGATCTGTCGCCATAATACCGCCCCTTCGAGGATAACCTGCGGCAGCGGCGCCGACATATCCACGCCACGCGCCGCCAGCTCAGCCGACAGTTCGGGGCCCGGTTGCGCCCGCTCGGCGCCCAGCAAAGCCAATTGTATGAGTTGCGTCCAGGGCATAATGGACGAATTTAGAAAAAATTCCGTATTTTGGCTTGACCGCATAAAACAAACCTTATGCACTACTTTTCACTCAGCTCATGGATTTTCGCAGCACTCATGTTGCTGGTAATTTTGCTATTTTTATACCCCGCCGCTTGGCTCGTTGGCATCAGCATGATTATCTTGCCGGTGCTGATATTTGCACAAATCTTTATCGTCCTCCGGGCTAATAACGGAAAAAGCCAGGAAAATAGCCAGGAAAGCGATTGGTACGAACACAAGTAACAAATATGGAACGCAGACAATTTATCAAAAACACCGCACTTGCAGCATTTTTCGCTACCGAATTGCCCCTGTTGGTACAGGCCGCCAATCCGCACAAAAAACTGGGCCAACCTATTGCCGACAATGCGACTATCCTCTTTCAGGGCGATTCGATCACCGACGCCGGCCGCAACCGCGAAGCCTTGAAAGCCAACGACGCCTGGGGGCTCGGCAACGGCTACGCTTATATGATAGCCGCTTCTATGCTAGCCCGCAATCCCGACAAGCAATACCAGTTCTACAACCGCGGCGTAAGCGGCAATAAGGTATTTCAATTGGCCGAACGTTGGGATAAAGATTGCCTCCAGTTGCAGCCTTCTCTGCTCAGCATCATGATTGGCGTTAACGACTTCTGGCACACCCTAACGCATGGATATACGGGCACGGTTGATACTTACGTCAAAGATCTTCGCGCGCTCCTTGATCGCACGAAAAAGGCGCTACCCGACGTACAACTCGTTTTAGGCGAACCTTTTTATGTAAAAGGCGGCACGGCTATAGATGCAGAAACAGCGGTAGGCCTCCGACCCTATCAGGATGCATTAAAAGCCTTCGCCGACGATTATAAAGCTATCATAATCCCCTTCCAAACCATTTTCAATGAAGCATTAGTTGGCGCTCCAGTCGAATATTGGTGCCCCGATGGCGTACACCCTTCTATTGCAGGCAATTTCATGATGGCAGAAGCCTGGATGTACACGATGGGATTGTAAGCGGTCTATAACCTGATTGACTATGGTATTCGTCGTCTATGTAGCGCCTAATTATACGGAAAACGCGCTGCGCTTTATTGAAAAGCTGGCCGCTTTGCCCGATGCCAGGCTTGGCCTCATCAGCCAGGAGCCTATCGAATGGCTCAGCTCTGCGCTGCAGTACAGGATTGTCTCCTTTCAGCGTGTAGAAAGCGTGTTTGATATAGCGCAGTTGCTTCCGGCTGCAAAAGGGATGAAAGAACGACAAGGCGACATACACCGCATCATTGGGGCCGTTGAGCAGGTGCAGGTGCCCGTAGCCCAGGTGCGCGAAGAACTGGGCATCGAAGGTATGAACGTGGAGACGATGCTCAACTTTCGCGATAAGTCGCGCATGAAAGATTTGCTGCGCGCCGCCGGTCTGCCCTGCGCCAAACACAGCCTGGCCGCCGACGTAGCCGAAGCGCTGCACTTTGCCGAAGAAGCCGGCTTGCCCTTGGTAGTCAAACCACCCGATGGCGCGGCCTCTCAGTCTACATTTAAAGTTAACTCCATCGACGAACTGGCAGCCGTGCTGTCTCAGGGCCCGCCATCACCGGAAAAACCCCTGCTGCTCGAAGAATTTATTACCGGCACCGAACATTCATTTGATGCCTATTCGAGAGCCGGGCAGCACCTTTTTTATTCCATTTCAAATTATTACCCCACTCCCCTCAAAGTATTGCAGGAACCCTGGATACAATGGCAAGTAGTGCTCCCCCGCGAAGTAGAGGCCCCCGAATTCGACGACATCCGGGCCGCCGCTTTTCGCACCCTCGATGTGCTGGGCATGCAAACGGCCATGAGCCACATGGAGTGGTTCAGGCGCAAAGACGGCTCCATAGCGATTTCTGAAGTAGCCGCCCGACCGCCAGGCGCCCAGTTTACCACCCTCATCTCCCGCGCCAACGATTTCGACTCGATTACGGCCTGGGTCCGGCTTATGATCTTTGGCGAATTTACCCCGCCCACCCGCCGGTACGCCGTAGGTGCGGCCTATCTGCGCGGACAGGGCCAGGGAAAAGTGATATCCGTATCCGGCCTCGACGCCGTCAACCGCGAAATCGGCCACCTGTTTACGGATGTAAAAATCCCCAAGATTGGCCAGGACAAAGCCCCCACCTACGAAGGCGAAGGTTTTATCATCCTGCGGCATCAGGATACGGCAGTGGTAAAAGAAGCGCTGGAGTTGATCGTGTCGAAGGTTCAGGTCAGGTTGGGGTGACGGCCACGGAATGACCCGGGAGGTGACGGCTACGGAGCAACCACGGTGGTGACGGCTACGGAATGACCCGGGAGGTGACGGCCTGGGGCGTAATCCCCCCGCATATGTTTCTCCGATTGGCAACCACATCCCTGCTATCTTCAGCATCGACTTCTGCATGGCTTCCACTTTGTCCATATTGACAAGAAAAGAACGGTGAACATATCGAAATAAGACTTGATTTTATGGGCTAATCAGCCCAATATTTATTATCCTTGCACTACGTAAGCCTATCATTCACAAAACAATGCGAAAAATGAATAAAGTTTGCTTATCGCTTTGCCTGCTCGTTGCCCTGTCTTTCCAGGCTATCGCCCAGGACAAGCCGCAGTTGGACAAAAACACCAACCAGGAGGTCATCAACGCGATGAATCTGGAGCAAAAAGCCCGCCTGCTGGTCGGTATGGGCATGAAGATTCCCGGCATGCCTGCCCTGGCTCAGGGTGGCGGCGCCCAAGGGCCGGTAGTAGGCAGCACACAGGATCAAGTACCCGGCGCAGCCGGCACTACGGCAATGTTTGAAGACCTGGGAATACCTACAATGGTAGTAGCCGACGGCCCGGCGGGTTTGCGCATTGCGCCCCGGCGCCCAGCCGATAGTCAAACCTATTACGCCACTGCTTTTCCTATAGCCACTATGCTCGCAGCCTCTTGGGATACGGAACTGGTATACACAACAGGGCAGGCCATGGGCAACGAAGTGAAAGAATACGGAGTTGATATTCTCCTTGCCCCCGGTATGAACATACACCGCAACCCCCTCGGCGGCCGTAATTTTGAATATTATTCGGAGGATCCTCTCCTTACCGGTAAAATGGCAGCCGCCATGGTCAAAGGCATCCAATCAAACGGCGTGGGCACTTCAATCAAACACTTTGCAGCCAACAACCACGAAACCAACCGCAATACGATCAATGTAAAAGTGAGCGAAAGAGCGCTCAGGGAAATCTATTTGCGGGGATTTGAAATCGCGGTAAAAGAAGCCCAACCCTGGACGGTAATGAGTTCATACAACAAAATCAACGGCGTCTATACTTCTGAAAGCGCCGACCTGTTGAAAAAAATATTGCGGCAAGATTGGGGTTTTCAGGGTTTTGTGATGACCGACTGGTTTGGCGGTAAAGAGCCCGTCGAACAAGTAAAGGCTGGCAACGACCTGATCATGCCCGGCACGATCAAGCAACTGGAAGCCATTCTGAAAGCATCAAAAAACAAGGAACTGGACGAAAAGCTGCTGGATGAAAATGTGAATTGTATGTTGAATATTATTAAAAAAACGCCCGCATTTCAAAAGTATAAATATTCCAACAAGCCCAATTTGAAAGAACACGCGGCTGTGGCCCGGCAGGCCGCCACCGGGGGTATGGTACTGCTCAAAAATAACAATCAAACCTTGCCCTTGAAACCTCAAAGTATTGCCGTTTTTGGCAACTACTCTTTTGCATTAGTATCGGGCGGCACCGGTAGCGGCGATGTCAATGAAGCATATACCGTCACGCTTCCCGAGGGCCTTCAAAATGCGGGATTCACGTTGGATATCCCACTGCAGAAAACTTACGAACAATACCTCGCAGCCGAAAAAGCAAAGCAACCGAAACGGGAAGGTTTTATCGCCATGTTTATGCCGCCGCCTGTCATTCCGGAAATGGCAATTGATAAGCAATTACTTAAAAATGCTTTGGCAGGCTCAAAAGTAGCTATCATCACCCTCGGCAGGATTGCCGGCGAAGGCGGCGACCGCAAAACAACCGATGATTACTACCTGACAGCAGCAGAGAAAAATCTCATCAAAACGGTATCCGATGCCTTTCACAAAAAAGGCAAAAAAGTGATCGTCGTACTCAATGTGGGCGGGGTCATCGAAACCGCTTCGTGGCGCGACATGGTCGATGGCATCCTGCTGGCCTGGCTGCCGGGCCAGGAAGCCGGAAATGCAATTGCCGACATCCTGAGCGGCAAAGTTAACCCCTCAGGTAAATTGCCTACTTCGTTTTTGGTGAAATACGAAGACGACCCTGCCGCCATCGGCTTCCCTGGCATGGAATACGGCGAGGCGATCGATATGGGCTTCCAAAAAGTACGCCCCGCCGAAATTGAGTACCCCGAAGGCGTTTTCGTCGGCTATCGGGCTTTTGATAAAAAACAGATCAAACCGGCTTATGAATTCGGTTACGGCCTGTCGTATACCAGCTTTGCATATAGCAATCTCACGCTGAGTAGCTCCAACTTTACAAGCAACCTGGCGGTAAGCGTAACGGTAAAAAATACAGGATCAGCCGCCGGCAAAGAAGTGGTGCAACTGTACCTTTCAGCTCCGGGCAAAACGATGGAAAAACCGATGTCGGAATTGAAGGGCTTTGCCAAAACCAACCTGCTCCAACCCGGCGACTCCCAAACTTTGACTTTCGAGCTGGATGCCCGCGCATTGGCCTCTTTTGACGAAATCCGCTCCGCCTGGGTAGCCGAACCAGGAAAATACACGGCCAAAATTGGCGCTTCGAGCAGGGATATTAAACTGAGTTCGGAATTTACCGTAGCCCAGGAAATCGTGGTTGAGACGGTGAATAAGGCGCTGCCGATGAAGTAGTCCGGCTGTTTCCAACGCCGTCACCATCCGGGATGCTCCCAGGCCGTCACCCCCTGAGAGCATCCCAGGCCGTCACCTCCCGGGACACTCCCAGGACGTCACCCCCCCGCATTTTTCTCGAAAATAACACATTTTGTTTTAAAAAATTGCTTACATTTGTTGCCGGTAAAACCACAGTTTAGACTAACTGCACCATGGCAAAACGAGACAACGAGCAAATTGAACAGAATGGGCAAAATGGCAATGGACAAGACGCCATGGTGACCCTGCAGGGAATGTACAAAGACTATTTCCTCGACTACGCCTCTTATGTCATCCTGGAAAGAGCCGTGCCCGCCATCGATGACGGCCTCAAACCCGTTCAACGCCGCATCCTGCACGCAATGCGCGAGATGGACGACGGCCGCTATCACAAGGTGGCCAATATTATCGGCCAGACGATGCAGTTCCACCCTCACGGCGATGCCGCTATCGGCGAAGCACTCGTCAACCTGGGTCAAAAAGACCTGCTCATCGATTGCCAGGGCAACTGGGGCGACGTGCGCACCGGCGACGGCGCCGCAGCTTCCCGCTATATCGAAGCCCGCCTCACTAAGTTTGCCCTCGAAGTAGCCTTCAACCCCCAAACCACCAACTGGCAACTCTCTTACGACGGCCGCAAAAGAGAACCCATCTCCCTGCCTATGAAGTTCCCACTGCTGCTGGCACAGGGCGCCGATGGCATTGCAGTAGGGCTTTCTACCAAAATCCTGCCCCACAATTTCGTGGAACTTATCAAGGCTACTATCAAAGTGCTGCAGGGCAAAAAGGTGAAGTTATACCCCGACTTCCAAACCGGCGGCATGGCCGACGTGACCGATTACAACGGCGGTCGCCGCGGCGGCCGCATCAAGGTGCGGGCCAAAATCGAACAATCTGATAAAAAAACGCTTATCGTTCGCGAATTGCCCTATGGCGTCACTACCGGCGCGCTCATTGAAAGCATCATCAAAGCCAGCGACAAGGGCAAGATTAAAATAAAAAAGGTTACCGATAATACCGCACAGGATGTAGAAGTGGTCATCGAACTGGCGCCCGGCGTGTCTCCCGATGTCACGGTCGATGCCCTCTATGCTTTTACGATGTGCGAGGTGTCTATTTCCCCCAATGCCTGTGTGATTATAGAGGATAAACCCCACTTCATGAGCGTGGAGGAAATCCTGGATATTTGCACTTTCCATGCCAAGGAATTGCTCCGCCTCGAACTCGAAATCCTCAAGCACGAACTGGAGGAAAAACTCCACTTCGCCAGCCTTGAGAAGATTTTTATTGAAAAAAGGATTTACCGCGATATCGAAGAATGCGAGACCTGGGAGTCTGTCATCGAAACGATCGATACCGGTTTGCGCAAATACGTGATCGTACCCGGCCAGAAAGCCAAACCCGACGATACCCGCCTTCGCCTGCTCCGCGATATTACAGAAGACGATATCGTGCGGCTGACCGAAATCAAGATCAAGCGCATTTCAAAATTTAATAGCTTCAAAGCCGACGAACAAATCGCCGACCTCAAAAACGAACTGGCCCAGGTAGATCACAACCTGGCTAATCTCACCGATTTTGCGATCGCCTATTTTGAACGCCTATTGGAAAAATACGGCAAAGGCCGCGAACGCAAAACGACGATAACCACCTTCGACGCCATCCAGGCTACCGAAGTAGTGGCAAACAACGCCAAGCTGTTTGTGAACCGCGAAGAAGGTTTTATCGGCTGGGGCCTCAAAAAAGACGAGTTTGTCACCGACTGCTCCGATATCGACGATATCATCGTGTTCCGCCGCGACGGCAAGTTCCAGGTGTCCCGCATCGCCGAAAAGGTGTTTGTCGGCAAAGATATTATCCACGTGGCCGTGTGGAAAAAAGCCGACGAGCGCACTACCTACAATATGGCCTACCTCGACGGCAAAACCGGCCGCTCGATGGTGAAGCGCTTTAATGTGAGCGCAATTACCCGCGACAAAGAGTACGACCTCACCCTGGGCACCAAAGGCTCGAAGGTGCTCTATTTTAGCGCCAACCCCAACGGAGAGGCCGAAATAGTCACTATCCACCTCAGCCAGGGCAGCAAGGCAAAAATCAAGGTGTTCGATTTTGGCTTCGAGGATCTGGCTATCAAAGGCCGACAATCGCAGGGCAATATCCTCTCCCGCTACCCGGTACGCAAAATTGTGATGAAAGAAGCCGGCCGCTCTACACTCGGCGCTATCCAGGTGTGGATCGACGAAAGTATCGGCCGCCTCAATACCGATGGGCGCGGCACACTGCTCGGCTCCTTTAATACGGGTGATCAATTATTGGCACTCTATAAAGACGGCTCCTATGAAGTGATCGACCTCGACCTGGCCAAACGCTTCGACCCGGCTGACTTGCTGGAGCTGGGCAAATTCCACGCCGATATGGTGGTCAACGCCGTCCACTATGAAGGCGCCAAAGGCTGGACGATGGTCAAGCGTTTCCGCATAGAGACCACTTCTACCAATCAGCGATTCAATTACCTGTCGGAACACAAGGATAGCAAGTTGGTGTTCGCTACGATTAAACCCGAGCCTTGCATCCGCTATACGGTGAAAACAAAAACCGATAAAACCGAATACGAACTCGAACTGGCCGATTTTATCGACGTGAAAGGCTGGAAAGCGATGGGCAATAAGCTGGTGGATCAGAAAATTTCGGGCATCAAGTTGATCGAAACCGCTCCCGAAGAAGAAAGCAGCACACCGGAGACGGAAACGGAGACGGAAGAACTGCCCGACAAGCTGCACGCCGGCGATAGTATAGAATTTAACCTGGGTAAAAACGGACAGACGGAGATGTTTTAGCCGCGCCTTTCGCTATGCCTTTGCTCCAACAGATAGACATATCGAAGGAATACCCCCCAGGCCATGATCGCACTCACTATAAGCCCGGTGAGGCCGTCGAGAAAACCGCGCTGCAACACAAAATGCTTGATAAACCGGAACCCCGGCTTGAGCAATAAGTGGTAGGCGGTAATTTTTCCCGTTTTTTCCGCGTGATCAAGCGCCGACCAACGGGCGTATCGCTGCATTTTTTCCAGAAAGTGATCAAGGTTTTTGTACGTAAAATGGTCGAGCCGGTGGCGCAGCTTGCTTACCCTTATTCCCTGCGTTTTGATTTCTTCGTGCACCTGCTTGTCGTCGTAGCGGCATACATCCCGCCTGATCAGGCGTACTACCGCGTCGTTTTGCCAGCCGCTGTAGTTGATTTTTTTTCCCATGAAATAATTCTGGCGACCTATCCAGAAAGCGTCATAGGGAATATCCGTTTGCGTGAGCCAATGCTGTATTTCTTCGGCCAGCGCAGGGGTAACCCGCTCGTCGGCATCCAGCAGTATCACCCACTGATACGCAGCCTGCGGGATGGCCCAGTTCTTCTGATCGGCAGGACCGGTATAGGCGCGTTGCCATACCTTGGCGCCCAGCTTTTCGGCAATAGCCTTTGTATCGTCGCTGCTGAAGGAATCTACCACGATATGCTCAGCCGCCCACGACACCGACCCGAGCGCAGCGGCAATGTGCGCCGATTCGTTGTGGGCGGGAATGATGACGCTTACAGGGTATTTCATAGCGAGGCGTTGAGGGGAACGGGCCCAAGCGCGCGGCCCACAGCGATAAACGGCGGCAGCTTCAGCAATTCGGTATTATAGCGCAGAGGAGCGCCGGTATCTGCTTGAAACAGACTACCGCCTGCCTCTTCGAGAATGAGGTGCCCGGCGGCGATATCCCATTCGTGGATAGGCCCGAGACGAGGGTAGATATGGGCCTCTCCTTTAGCCAGTATCGACAATTTCAGGGCGCTGCCTACCGGTACCGTCTGCGGGTTTTCAAACAGATTAATATAGGCTTGCGTGGCAGGATTGAGGTGCGACCTGCTACACACAATCCGCAAGCCTGCTTGCTGCGGGTCGAATTCGGCTGCCTCCAGCCGTTGCTCGGCGCCGCCTGCCAGGGTAAAACTTCCTTGCCCACGCACTGCCCAGTACAACTGATCGATAGCCGGGGCATACATCACGCTCAACACAGGCTTATGGCCCTCTATCAGGGCAATATTTACCGTAAAATCGCCATGGCGCTTAATAAATTCCTTAGTGCCGTCGAGCGGATCCACCAGCCACCAATGGGTATACGCGCTTCTGGCAGCATAATCGGCCCAGGCGGTTTCTTCCGAAATGATGGGCCACTCGGGCGTGAGCGCCGACAATCCTTGCTGGATGACCGTGTTTGCGCGCAGGTCGGCCTGGGTGAGCGGCGAGTCGTCGCTTTTCAGCGTCACCTGCCAGTCAGCCTCGTTATTGTAAATTTCCATGATGGCCTCCCCTGCGCGTTGCGCGATGGCCTTGACTTCCTGAATGAACCCGGCGTACGGCATGTCTGATATATTGTGCGGCAAAGGTAGGGGAAAGGATCAGTTGAAACAAAAAAAAGGCGCCGTAGCGGCGCCTGAAGGGGTTGTGTGTCGGTAGATTGCCGTTATAAGCAATAGTCCCCATTTAGTAGTCTTCCCTTTGTAGTTTTGAGGGCGGTTTTTTTCAAGGTCTCCACAAGGGGCCTAGACAGCCACATAAGAACAAAATTGGGGTTTAGTGTGTGGTTTCCATGGTTCGATCCCGCCAAAGCGATCTCATTCATTTTGAGGTGTATTTTTCGTTTGGTTTAACAAAAATAAGTACTACGAAATGCTGCTATATGACACGAGTTTTAAATTTATTAACTAGTATAAAAATTGTTATTTATTTATCTTCTTCAAAAAAAGGCTTTTCAGGGTATTATAAATAAATTTGAAATTTGAAAAAATAATTAAATTTGGATCATTGGGGATCAACCGAGCCTTTATCGTGCTGGCATCACTTTTTGTTATTGTTAAGATAAAGATACAGCCAATATTTCCGGAGTGCCTGCAAAGGTATATCAAATTATAAATCAGCATACAAATTGTTATTTACAACAACACACTGATATTATTTTGATTATAAACAAATTAATATAAATTTGGATTATCTAAAATATTAATTTAAAATGAAGAATAAATTTTTTGGACTAACCCGTCTCATCAGCATCATGACGGCCTCGGAGAGGCGGCGATTCTCAGCGGAATTCAGTTCGGGTTTGCACAGCAAAAGTGGTCAACTGCCTATTGGGCTGGTAATTTTTCAAATCCTGGCGGCCATGAATGAATACGACGAGGTCGTTTTTCACAAAAAATTGAAAAAAGCTATCGCCGACCCCCGGCAATTGAAGAAGGTGATGGCTCGCTTACCGGTAGAACGGCTCTATTTGCAAGAACGCTTGATGCTTTTCCTCCGGGGAATGAACGCAGGGTATTATCCTTCTCTGCAAATTAAAGAGTTGCTTATCAATGCGAAAATATTGATGGAGCGGGGTCTGATTGATTTGTCGCAACAGGCCTTGGACAAAGCCCGCGAAAAAGCTATTGAAACGGAAAATAGCCTGGCTTTGCTCGAGATCAATCGCGAACAGCGGACACTGATGTATTCGCAGGTTAATAACATCAAAGCGCTAAAAACCATACTATCCCCATTAATTGTAGAAAAAGAAACCCGGTTCCAATTGCTGAAAGAAGAACTGTACTATCAGGACCTTTACGATTTAGCAGGCGCTTTTGCCGATAAAAAAAACGGCGCCACTGAACACGAAGATCTCATGAATAAGCTCCGGCAGGCCGAGCCCTTGCTCAACCAGCTTGATAGCCTGCCCAATTTGAGCGGGTATCGACTCCTGGGCGCTTTTGCCAATTTGGCAAATGCACAGAATGACCCCAAAAGGAGTAGTGTTTGCACACAATTATTGGCACAATGGTGGGAAGATCACCCTCAACTGATTGCTGAAAGCCCGTTTCGCTATATGCTAAGTGCGGCTAATGCACTATCTAATCTGGTGAAAAACAAAGACAATACGGGGTTTATCAGCCTGCGGGATAAACTCAAAAAGCGGGTGGCGATGCTTCCCCACCAGGAGTTGGCGGAATTTCGTTTTGTCAATCGCCTGGAATTGTTCTGGTGTATGAATAATAAAAAAATGGACGAGGCTTACCAAAAAGCAAAAGAAATAGAAGCCGGATATAAAAAATATGGGGCGTTACTTAACCCCAGAATGCGTATTTCCGTAGTTTTTAACTATGGCGTTGCCTATTTTGTAAACGGCAAATATGGTGAAGCATTGCTTGTATTTAACAGGCTCAGGCGATACGATAGTACCGGCGAACGACGCGATGTTATATATCAAGCCGAGCTATTGGGGCTGATCTGTGTATTTGAACTCTCAGTCAATAAACTAACATCCCATCCCGATGAAGACGAGCACAGCGACCCTTTAGAGAGCCGGTTCAGGCGTGTGAACCGGCTGTTTAAAGGTTATCAATTGGCGGAAGACAGTTATGAAATGACCCTGCTCGGATTCCACAAGAGAATCATGTACACCGGCGGAAAAAAGCGAAAGGAGGCAATAGCTGCCATGAAGCAATATCTATTGCCATTTTCCGATGATTCCGTAAAAATTACTTCAGGCGTATCCGAGCACCTGGCCTGGTTAGACAGCCTGTTACAAGACAAAAGCATTCGCCAGATTTACCTCGAAAAACCCGATTAGCCTTCGGTTATCACCAGGTTGGTGCCATCATTCTCTATGTACGCGTTATTTCGTGATAAATCGATAGTGTGTACCCGGACGGAAATCCCGAGTTCTAAGTCATCCGTGCCTACGATATAAACTTTGCCTTTTGAATTGTCGTACCCAACCTGCAGGTGCTGAGCGAGTGGGATTTCGGTATCTGTGCCGCCGCTGGGCACCGAAGTAACCTGGATGGCCGATACATTACCTCCGCTGAGGCTTACTTTAGCTGCATTGCCGTTCAGCAAATCGATATCGGTTTTGTTTCCATTGCTGCCGATGTAAAACAACGTCGACTTGTCGGTGGATAAAGCGATTCCTGGAGTCATATAGTTTGATTGATTAATGGCTTATACAAGAAAAAACACTTTCATACGGCTGCGCCAACTCCGTTTTTGGGAAATGACGATGGCTTTGCGAAAAATTCAGGGAGTATTCTTAATCGGGTTATTAGGCGGATAAGCTGTTCTATTGCGATTAGAACAGTCGCGTTTGAGGCTTAGTTCCGCTAAAATAGGAATTTTTCTTCATGCGACGTTTATTCTTGTTAAATTTGACCCATAAAGACCGAAACCAATCAACGTGTTAAGATTATTCCGCACCAATCAGATGTTATTCGGCTTGCTGCTGGTGTTTTACGCTGCAGCGCTCCGCTCGCCTGTTTTTTTTATTGAAATGCCCAATACTTCCGGTCACTTTGGCATTGCAGGCGATTTTATGGGGATTGCCAGGCTGGCCGATCACCAATGGTTTCATATTTTATCCATACCGATTTTGTTGATTCACGCTATAGCTATTAACGTAATGGTAGCCGAACACAGGCTGGCCCGCGAAGTCAACCTTTTCCCCGGTTTGGTATATATTTTAATTACTTCGAGCTTGCCCGAGTTTATACCGATGTCGGCGCCTTTGCTGGCCAATACTTTTTTGATCATTGCGGTCTGGATTGCGATGACAACGTACAAGGTACCCTCCTGTGCCGATCGCATTTTTAATATCGGCTTTTGGGTTGCTATTGCCAGCCTGGTGTATTTTTCACATATCGTATTTATTTTCCTGGGAGTTGCCGGACTCAATATTATGCGCTCGTTTAATATCCGTGAGCGCCTTATCCTGTTCAGCGGGTTATTTGTTCCCTATTTGCTGCTTGGTGTGTATTATTTTTGGAATGGCGAATTAAGCGAATTTATACAGCGCCAATTTGTGGCACAGTTCGACTATTTTTCTTTTGATACCGCCTATTACTGGGGTGCATATATCGGATGGGCCGTCATGGGCGGGTTACTGCTGGTAGCGCTTTTTAATTCCGGCAATTATTTATTAAAAACGCAAATACAGGTTCAAAAAAAGATCAATCTGCTCTTCTGGGCCTTGCTGATCGCCGCACTCTCCTTATTGGTGCAGCAGCAGATCGATGTAGCCCATTTGCTGATACTTGCTGTGCCACTGAGTGTGCTGATTTCTTTCAATTTCACCATGCTCAAACCCAGGATTGCCGAGGCTGTGCATCTGGTAGCCGTCGCTATCGTGTTGGTTTATCAATACCGGTCCCTGATATTTACCGAATAACCCGGCTTAATTCTCTACTTTTGTGGCGAAATTAAGTCAGAAACGTTATCCTCTGAAGTTATGAAATTCGGCGTCGTAGTTTTTCCAGGTTCAAATTGTGACGATGACATGATGCACGTCATCGGTCAGGTCATGCAACAAGAAGTCACCAAGCTCTGGCACAAGGACAAATCCCTGGCCGGCTTTGATACCGGCGATTGTATTGTGCTGCCCGGCGGATTTTCATATGGCGACTACCTGCGGGCCGGCGCTATCGCCCGCTTTTCGCCTATCATGCAAGCCGTAATCGACTTTGCGAATAGTGGCGGCTATGTATGGGGTATTTGCAATGGTTTTCAGATTTTGTGCGAATCCGGATTATTGCCCGGCGTATTATTGCGCAATCAAAACCAGCAGTTCATCTGTAAAAATGTGTTCCTGCGCGTAGAAACGACCCATTCGCCCATCACCAGCCATACCACTCCCGGGCAGGTGCTCAAAATACCCATAGCCCACGCCGAAGGCCGCTACCATACCGATGAAGCTACCCTGCGCCAACTCATCGACAATGACCAGGTATTGTTTCGCTACTGCACTCCGCAAGGTGAAGTAACCGAAGCGGCTAACCCCAATGGCGCCCTCGATCACATTGCCGGCATCTGCAATGCCCAACGCAACGTATTCGGCATGATGCCCCACCCCGAACGCTGCTCAGAAGGCGCCCTCGGCAATACCGATGGCAAAGTGCTTTTTGAGTCGCTGCTGCAGGCATCTGCTGTTACCTTATAATTTACCCCCCATGTGTTAATCTTTTATTAATCGCCGGCCTATAATCGCCGCGTAAGGCATTGCACCTTAACTTTGTGCGCTCAAAGCGTTCAAATCAATTTGTTATGAAATACTTTCTGTTGGGTATCCTTTCCTTTCTGGCAGTAAGCGCTTTACCCGCCCAAAAGATAGAACCGGTCAAATGGAACTTTACGGCCAACAAAATAGCCGACAACGAATACGACCTGGTGCTCACCGCTAATCTGCAAAAAGGCTGGTTTATTTATTCGCAATTCCTCGAATCGGCAGACGGCCCGGTGGCCACTTCCATCGAATTGTCAACCCCGGCTATCGAACTGGTAGGCAAAGCCACCGAAGACGGCCACAAAAAAGAAGGCCACGACCCTATTTTTGATATGAACCTGGTTAAGTATAGCCAACAGGTTAAGTTTATCCAAAGAATTAAAATAACCCCAGGTGTAAAACAAATAGACGGTGAAGTAATGTTTATGACTTGTGATGACAATATGTGTCTGCCGCCTACGACGGCGCCTTTCGCCATCATTTTGGAATAATTCCACTCAGATTTACCCAAACTCTCTCGCAAAATGGCAAAGAGATATTTAGCCCTGCTTTCTGCCCTCCTGATAGTCGGCCTGGTACAAGCCCAAATTCTCAACCCTGTAAAATGGAGCACCTCCTACAAACAGGTCAACGATACAGAATTCGATCTGGTTTTTTCTGCCACCATGGAGCCCGGCTGGACGATATATTCACAACACACCTCCCCCGACGGCCCGGTGCCCACCGCCTTTTATTTTGATAAAGGCAGTCACTACCAGCGCGTCGGCGATGTGAAAGAAAAAGGCGCCAAAAAAGAAGGCCCCGACCCCTTGTTCGACGGCGTCATTGTCATCAAATTCACAAAAAGCCCCGTTTCATTTATCCAACGTGTCAAGGTCAGTGATTTTTCACAACCTATTACAGGCTATTTGGAATTTATGACCTGCGACGACGAGCGCTGCCTGCCCCCGGCAGAAGAGGCTTTTTCTTTTGCCCTGGAAACAAAAAAAACAAACGCCAAACCCGCCGAAACCACGCCTGATAAAACCGCCCAAACCCAGGAAACCCTCCCCGAACCTACTCCATTGTTCAACGACCTGACAGGAGCTAAGACAAATCCAAGCGGCATAAAAAACCCCGTACAATGGCAAATAGCGCTCAAAGCCGCTGAACCCGGGGTATACGACCTCGTCTTTACCGCTCAAATGGAGAAAGGCTGGGCAATTTATTCTCAGCACACCAGCGCCGACGGCCCCGAACCCACCGTCTTTATTTTTGACCCCGGCAGCCACTATGCCCTCATTGACAAAGTAAAAGAAGAAGGCAAGAAAAAGCAGGGCCCCGATCCGCTATTCGGAGGCGTGGAAGTGATCAAATTTATAGAAAGCCCCGTGGTGTTTACCCAGCGCATCAAGGTGACCGACCCCAACCAGCCCATCCAGGGACAGTGGATGTTTATGACCTGCGACGATAAACAATGCCTGCCCTCGGCAGAGGTGCCTTTCCGCGTGGTACCCGCTCAGAACTTGGCCCTTATCGGCGACGAAGCCGGTCCCGACCTTTCCGGTCAGGTAGTTGCAGACGTCGATGCGCAATACGGCATAGCCAAACCCGACTTATCGGCGCCCGCCGGCCAATGCAGCGACGTGCCCGTGGATTCTACAGAAAAGAAAGGCTACTGGAATATTTTCTTACTCGGCTTTATCGGCGGCCTCATCGCCCTGCTTACCCCCTGCGTATTCCCTATGATACCGCTCACGGTGAGCTTTTTCACCAAAAGCAGCGGCAACCGCCGCAAAGGCTTGATGAATGCTTCGATGTACGGATTTTTCATCTTCCTGGTGTATTTCCTGCTTAGCATTCCTTTCCACCTTATTGACACGATCAATCCCGATATCCTCAACGATATCTCCACTAATGTTTGGCTCAACCTGTCGTTTTTCGCCATATTCATCGTTTTTGCTTTTTCATTTTTCGGTTATTACGAGATTACATTGCCCGAAAGCTGGCAGAATAAGGCCAGCAATGCGGAAGGGGTTGGCGGTATTGTAGGTATTTTCTTCATGGCGCTTACCCTGGCGTTGGTGTCGTTTTCTTGTACAGGCCCAATCCTGGGGTCGCTATTGGCGGGAGCGCTTAGTTCCGACGGCGGCGCCTGGCAGCTTACCACCGGCATGTCGGGTTTCGGCCTGGCATTGGCATTGCCATTTGCCTTGTTTGCCGCCTTCCCGGGCTGGATGCAATCGCTGCCCCGCTCGGGCGGCTGGCTTAATACGGTAAAAGTGGTACTCGGCTTTGTGGAGATCGCATTGGCTTTCAAATTTTTGTCAAATGCCGACCTGGTCAAGCACTGGGGCTTATTGAAAATAGAACCCTTCCTGGCCTTGTGGATTCTCACGGCGGCCGGACTGGCGGCCTATCTCTTCGGCCTGATCAGGTTTCCGCACGACGATAAAGGCGTTAAGATCGGCATGCCCCGCAAATTGCTGGGATTGGCCTCTTTCGCTTTTGCTATTTACCTGGCCACCGGTTTTATGTACGACGAAAAAGCGGGTTCTTTCCGCCCCCTCAAATTGCTGAGCGGCCTGGCGCCCCCCGTATGCTATAGCTGGCTGAAGCCCTGCGATTGCCCCCAAAATCTCAATTGCTTCAAGGATTTGGAGGAAGGCCTGGCCTACGCCAGGGAAGTCAACAAACCGATCATGATCGACTTTACCGGCCACGCCTGCCAGAATTGCCGCAAGATGGAAGAACACGTCTGGCCCGAACCCGGCGTTTATAACCACCTCAAAAATGACTTTGTACTCATCTCGTTATATGTAGACGAGAAAATCGAACTGCCGGCAGATGAGCAGGTGGTGGTGCAAAAAGCGACGGGCGGCACGAGGAAATTGCGCAACTACGGCCATAAATGGGCCCACTTCCAAACAGAATTTTTTCAAACAAACTCTCAACCCTACTACGTATTGTTGTCGCCAGAAGGCCAACTGCTCAATACCCCGGTGGGTTATATGCCCGATGACAAGGCCTACGAAGCCTTTTTGCGCTGTGGCCTGGAGACTTATACCCGGATTTCAAAAGAGAAAGCACAGCCTGAAAACGATAAGCAATTGGGAGAAAACAGGTAGGCCGGCTGCGGGTTACTCCTGCACATCAAACCATAGCTTGGTGCGCTCGTCGCCCTCGTCGGTGTAACTGATGGTAATCTCTTCGCCGGGCTGGATGGGCCTTATGCAGTATACGCTGATGGCCTGGTTGTCGTAGTCCATGTAATACTCTGCATTGGGTAATGGCGAATGGTTGTACAAGGAGCCATAGCCGAGGGCTATCGCGCATTGGTTGTTGTCCCACAAAAAATAATAGTCGTGCAAATAAGTCTGGTGAATAAGCGGCACGTCGTTTTCGGGCAGTACGATCACCGGGCATATTTCGATGACATCATCGGGTTCGATAGGCGCCGAAGTGAACACACCCCTTCCCGCCAGGGGGCTCGGCGCAATATACAGCGAAGGGATATGCATGCTCATGGAAAGAAGTGCTTTTATTGCATGACGAGGCCTTCTCCTTCCCGGTACGCCTTGTAGCGGCCTTTCGTAAACCGGGAGCCGTTAAACTCCGTTACGGGTTTCAGTTTTTGACGTTCTTCTTCCGGCAGGCGTTTAAAATCGCGGCATTTAGTCGAGCAGCAATGTTCGTAGACTGCGCTACAGGCCTCGCATTGGATGAATAACAAATGGCAGGCGTCGTTGGCGCAGTTGATGTGCGTATCGCAGGCTTGGCCGCATTGGTGGCATTTGGCCACAATGTCATTGCTCACCCGCTCGCCCAGGCGCTCGTCAAATACAAAATTCAGGCCGATAAATTTATTGGGGAGTCCTTTCTTCTGGCATTGGCGGGCGTATTCGATGATGCCGCCGTCTACCATAAACACATTTTTGAATCCTTTGTGCAGGTAATACGCACTGGCCTTTTCACAGCGAATGCCGCCCGTGCAATACATAATGACCGGGGCTTCTTTTTTATCCGCCAGCATTTCTTCAACCAACGGAAGCGCTTCGCGAAAAGTATCGACCTGAGGGCGGATAGCGCCGTCAAAATAACCTACTTCGCTTTCGTAGTGATTGCGCATATCCACTACTATCGTATCGGGATTGTCGGTGAGTGCATTGTATTCGCGCGCACTGAGGTGTTTGCCGCGTTGGGTCACATCAAAACTGGTGTCGTCAAGGCCGTCGGCCACGATTTTTTGCCGCACCTTGATTTTTAGCTTATAAAACGACTTGCCGTCGTCATCGATAGCAATATTGAGCCTGACCCCGTCCAGAAAAGGAATAGCGTACATGTCGGCCTTGAAAGCCTCAAACTGTGCTTCGGGAATGGAAATCTGGCCGTTGATGCCCTCTGTGGCTATGTAAATACGGCCATATACGGAGAGCTTGTTCCAGCGCAAATACAACTGATCGCGAAAACTATTCGGATCGGAAATGTGGTGGTATTTGTAAAACGAAAGCGTGATACGTGGATCCGCACTTTCAAGCAAATGACGCTTGAGCTCGTCGTTGTTGACAAGATTATATAATCTGGGCATAAAAAGCGGTACTTTAACTTAAATGTACCCGACCCCTATTCGTCTATTTCCATCATAGAGGAAGTTTCCAGGTTCAGACCGGCTACTTCCGATACCAATTGGTCGTCTACGAGAATGCGGCCGCAGTGTTCACAGGCAATAATCTTCTTGCGCTGGGCTATTTCAAGTTGCAACTGTGGGGTGATCTTGTTAAAGCAACCTCCACAGGCATTGCGTTCAATGGTAACCACAGCCAGGCCGTTGCGATAAGAATGACGAATCTTATCGTATCCTTTCACCAGGCGTTCCTCCACATTGGCGCATACTTTTTTCGACAAATCGCGCAGACGCTGCTCTTCTTTTTCGGTCTTCTCGATGATCTTATCCAACTCGACCTTTTTGGCTTCGAGTTCTTTCAGTTTCACCGCCATGCGTTCTTCGGCGATAGCAAGGGCTTCTTCGCGGGTCTGGATCTCCGTTTTTATACTGCGGATTTTCTTTTCCGACAACTGAATTTCGAGCCGCTGCATGTCCAATTCCTTGGTAAGGGCTTCGAATTCGCGGTTATTTTTTACGTTGTCGAGCTGGCGTTGATAGCGCTGAATGAGGTTTTCCGCCTCGGTTATGTTCGCTTGCTGCTTGATAGCTTCTTGTTCCTGTTCTTTGACCTGGTTTTGCAGACGCTTCACGCGGGTATCCAAACCCTGGATTTCGTCTGACAAATCTTCGACTTCTACGGGTAACTCGCCTTTCAGGATTTCAATTTTATTAATTTGGGAGTCGATCATTTGGAGCTCATAGAGCTGCTTGAGTTTTTCAGCTACGGTCAGTTCTGCAGCCATTATATGTCGGATTTATTGTTAAAGTGTTGATTTTAAAGATATTGCACCGGATTAGTGATTACTTCGGCGCAATGGACGGCAAAGTTAGCAAATTTTTCTGAAATAATTTCACTGAGCAACTCAATGGTAAACTGTTCACTTTCAAAGTGTCCGATATCTGCAATCACGATTTTGCCGTCGGCATCAAAAAATTCGTGGTATTTCATGTCGCTCGTCACAAAAACATCTGCCTGCCGGGCAATGGCGTCGGGAAGCAGAAAACCTCCGGAGCCGCCGCAAACCGCCACGGTATGGATGGATTTGCCACGCAGAGCCGTATGTTTTACGCATCCGGCTTTCATCACTTTTTTGAGATATTGGAGGAAGGCTTCTTCCTGCATGGGCTGGGGCAACTGCCCGATCATGCCGGCGCCGATGGCGGGGCCGGCCTCATCGACAACTGGTTGATGTTGTTTTGGCGCCAATAGCCGTGTGCCTGTCAACCCCAACATCTCGGCAATTTTAGCGTTAACGCCCCGGTGGTACATATTGTCGAGGTTGGTGTGGATGGCGTAAATAGCCACGTCGTTTTTGATCGCTTTTAATACGGTGCGTTCCACGTAATTGTGGCCGGTAAGGCGTTTCAGGCCTTTAAAAATAATAGGATGGTGAGCGACCACTATATTGCAGCCTTTGGCCAGGGCTTCTTCCACAACTGCTTCGGTAGAATCGAGGCAAATCAATATGCCCTTGACCTCGTCGTCCGGATTGCCTACCAGGAGGCCCACATTGTCGTAACTTTCCTGGTAAACGGGCGGCGCTATCGAGTCCAGATAACTTGTAAGCGCGCGGATAGTTGTGGCCGGCATACTCAATTTGATTTAATTTTTTGTTCGATAGCGGTAGTTGAATACCCTGCAATATAAGGCAAACTCAACACCTGGCCGCCGTTGGCCAACACGGCAGGGGCGCCCACGATCTGGTCGGGCGTCCAATCGCCTCCCTTGACCAAGACATCGGGCATCAGGTGTTCGATGAGCGCAAGCGGGGTATCTTCTTCAAAAACGACTACTGCGTCCACGCATTCGAGCGCAGCGAGCAAAAGCTGGCGGGTAGCCTGGTCATTAATAGGCCGTTGGGGGCCTTTGAGCCTTCTCACCGAATCGGTCGAATTGAGCCCGATCACCAATCGCAGACCCAAATCGCGGGCCTGCGCCAGGTAAAACACGTGACCATAGTGTAGTATATCGAAACAACCATTGGTGAAAACCACGCGCTCCCCCTTGGCTTTCCAGTTATCCACACTTTGGCGGGCCTGCGACCAATCCTGAATTTTGGCCTGTATGTGCGCTATTGACGACATAACCTATGTTGTTGAAACAGAAGCGGAAGAATGGGTGTGCCTATTGATAATGGGCAAAATAATGAACCCCAAAAGCCCCCCGACAATATTACTTCCTATCTGTACCGAGAAAAACGAAATATTGGCCCACGAAAAGCCGTCGTCTCCGCTCACCCCATAAATACTCAGCGCTAATTGGGCGAGAAAATGATACGTCCCCATACCGCCGGGCGATGGGATGACTACCCCCCAGGTGCCAAATACAAAGACGACAAGCACGGCTATCACCGGCAAACCTGCCGTGGGAGGGAAAGCCCAGAAAAGCAGGTAGGTCATGGCAAAAAACATGAGCCACACATTGATGCTATGTATTACAAACCACCAGGGCCTGTCGAGTTGACGCACGGTTTGAATGCCCTCCCAGAAACCGCCTGCAATTGCGGCTATTTTCCGGAATAGTGGCGTGCGCATGAGTTGTTTGCGAAAAATATAGATCAAGGCGGCAAAAGCGGCAAAAGAGACAGAGAGTACGATCAACAGATTGCCCACCCCGCCGAAGCGTTCGGTGAGCGAAACCTGCTCGTCTACAAAAGCCCAGATCGTTTCAAATTGCAGCAAAAAAGCCAGCGCCGTGATGAATAAAATACTGATCACATCTATCACACGGTCGACCACGATGGTACCCATTACTTTTTCAATGGCCATACGCTCGTAGCGGGCCATGACGCCCGCCCGCACTACTTCGCCCATGCGAGGCAAGCCCAGGTTGGCAAAATAACCGATAATGATAGTGATAAAAGCATTGATCAACTTGGGTTTGTACCCCAGTGCTCTGAGCAGCATATTCCAACGTATCGCCCGGCTCAGGTTACTGATCGAATAGACGCCCAACACGGCCAGAATCCACCAGTAATTGACCTGGCCAAAGTCGTTGATTACTTTTTGCAACAAGCTACACTCGGAAGCGGGCACGCCCTTTAATGCGCAATCTTCCCTGTATGCCGCATCCTGATTTTGGTAAACCAAATACAGGATTAACACGCCGAGCCCCAGAAAGAATAGAAATTTGACTACATTGATTAGAACCTGTTTCAAAACGCTGCTATTTGAGAAAAGACGGATTAGGGTTTGATCATGCGGTTTTTCTCATCGAGAAATACGACACTGGGCACAAATTTTTTGGCCTCTTCTATTTCCATCCAGGCATAAGAAATGATAATCACCACATCGCCTACCTGCGCGCGCCGGGCAGCGGCGCCGTTGAGGCAGATCACGCCGGAACCACGCTCACCTTTGATGATGTAAGTTTCCAGCCGTTCGCCGTTGTTGTTGTTCACTACTTGTACGCGCTCGCCTTCTATGAAGTTGGCAGCATCCATCAGTTCTTCGTCAATCGTGATGCTGCCCACATAGTGTAGGTTGGCTTCTGTAATAGTAGCTCTGTGTATCTTCGATTTAAAGCGTTGTATCATCATAGCGACTGCAAATATAATCACAACATGAACAATGAGTCGCCGAATAAAGTTGACCACATCTTAATCGGAAAGCAAGAGATTGTCGATAAGCCTTACTTCGCCCAGCCATGCTGCCACACAAGCCACCATTTGGCGCGCAGAGTGGTATTCGGTCACCGTCTCCAGCGTATCGGCGTCGACGATCTCAAAGTACTCGGGGCGAAAGCCCAGGCGCTCGAGTTGGCGCATGCCTATTTGGCTTATTTCCGCCGGCAACGTGTGCGCTGCCATTGCCTTAGCCTGTAGCAGGGTCTGATATATCTGCGGTGCTATTTGTCTTTGCGCAGGCGAAAGCCTAACATTCCGAGAACTCATGGCCAAACCGTCTGATTCTCTCACGGTGGCCCCCATCACCAGATTTACAGGCAACTGCAGCGTGCGGATGAGATGCCGTATAATGGCTACCTGCTGATAATCTTTCTGCCCCATGTATAGCGCTTCCGGTTCTACAATGTCGAGCAGGCGTTTGACTACCTGAACTACTCCAGCAAAATGGCCGGGTCTGAACCGTCCTTCCATTGCGGTTTCAAGATGCCCGAGAGGCAGGTCGACCTGCATACCCATACCCTGGTCGTATATTTCAGCCACCGGCGGCATAAATAATATCTCGCAACCAACCTTGAGCAACATCTCAACGTCATTAGCTGGAGTACGCGGATATTTCTCCAGATCGGAAGCCTCGTTAAACTGAGTGGGATTTACAAAAATGCTGCAAACGGCCACACATCCATCGGAGTGGCATCGCTGCAACAAAGAAAGGTGACCCTCGTGTAATGCCCCCATGGTGGGCACAAAACCGATTGTGCGTCCCTGGCTTTTTAATAGCCTAAGGCGCCGCTGTAATTGTTCAACCCTGGCAAATAGATACATACTTAGCGCGTAGGTGGTATGTCAGCGCGTAAACTTACAAGTAAAGTTAGGCGTTTTACAATTATTTGAAATGAAAGTGCGCAAAAGTAGTCGGTCTGAATATGGTTTGTGACGTCTTCAAGGATATTGTATAGTCAAAAAAGTTAAAAGTCCTTGATTTTTACTATCTTTGCGTTTTTGTTCATTGAAGGCTAAGCGCCCTGCTTATTGTAAAAAAATGGGATATGAGTAAAAAGAAAGTGCTGATTGTAACCCAGGAGATGCTGCCTTATACCGAGCAATCACTTATAGCAGAAATTGCCCGGAAATTGCCACAATATATCCAGGAAAATGGAATGGAGATTCGCGTTTTGATGCCCAGATTCGGCGTCATTAACGAACGTCGCCACCGTTTGCACGAGGTCGTTCGCCTTTCCGGGATGAATATTATTGTTGATGACGACGACTACCCCCTGATCATCAAGGTGGCTTCTTTGCCTGAGGCAAGGATGCAGGTCTATTTTCTGGATAATGACGATTTTTTCAAGCGCAAGGCAGTTTTTCAGGATGAAGACGGGCAATCTTACGAAGACAATGCCGATCGGATGGTCTTCTTTTGCAAAGGCGTAATCGAAACTGTGAAAAAATTCGGCTGGCCGCCCGATATCGTACATTGCCATGGCTGGATGACCAGCCTCATCCCGCTTTATTTGAAAACGGCATACAAAACAGAGCCCTTGTTCCAACGCGCCAAGGTAGTTTATTCGTTGTATGACGGAACCACTACTTACGATTTCGGTGAAAATTTTGCAGCAAAAGCATCTATTAATAACCTTACCCCCGAAGACCTCGGCCATTACCAAAACGGCAGCGGCGTGGTGCTGCATCACGGCGCTATCGCATATGCCGATGCCTTGGTGGTAGGTGAAGAACCCCTGGCAGAAAACCTGCAAGAAGTACTTGCCAAAACAGATAAACCCGTGTTGTCAGCTAAAGGAGAGGAGCAAATGCCCGCATTTCTCGAATTTTATAATTCCCTGCTGGAAGAAGAAGTGCCAAAACATTGATTCAACCTTTTCTAGTGACACGACGCTTTCACCTTGTATAAATAATTCAAGCTTAAGCATGAAAAGCATTAGCGCTGCGGCATGCGCTGTCGCAACCGTCTTGTTGTTATCTATCTCTGCATGTATAGATCCTACCGATGTAGGCTCGGATTTGTTGGAAGGCGACCAGATCGGCGTTGAATTTACAGATACGATCAGTATGGAAACTTCCAGTTTTATCGGCGATACGCTTACCACGTATTCTCCGACAACCTTGCTGTCAAGTTATTTATTTGGTCAAATTACCGACCCCATATTGGGAAAATCCACAGCTTCTGTGTACACCCAGGCCAGGCTGCAACGCACCTTGTCGGGAGGATACGAAAGCTTTGATTTTACCGGCGCCACGCTCGATTCTATCGTGTTGGTGCTTGTGTATGATTCTTCCGGGTATTATGGCGATGTGAACCAAACGTTTGGCATGGAGGTACTGGAATTAGACGAGTCGCTCAACGAAGACGAGACTTATACTTCGGATGACAGTTTTGTCACCAAACCCATTTCATTGGGCAGCCGGGAATTCGTGCCCAAATACGACAGTCTCGAAATTATTAATTACGAAGCCAACATTGCTGACACAGTAAAGGTTATTCCCCACTTGCGCATTACCCTCAGTCCTGAATTGGGACAGCGACTGCTGCAATATGATTCTACTATTTATAAAAACGACAGTACTTTTCTTAGCGTTTTTAAAGGCCTGCATCTGAAGCCCACTACCCAAAATACCGGTATGCTCAGTTTTAATGTGCTATCGGCATTCAGCGGCATCCACGTTTTTTATACCAAAAACGCCAAAAAAGAACAGTACGTTTTTGCCTTTAACAACTACGGCGTGACTACCGCCCGTTACGAACACGACTATAGCGGCGCCCCCGTTGAACCCTATCTAAACGACGCCTTACTGGGAGATGAATATACTTTCGTACAGGGGATGAGGGGAATATATACCAAAATCACCCTGCCCTACGTTGAAAACCTCGATAATGCGATTATTAACAAAGCGGAATTGATCGCAACAGTGACTTATCTGGATGGCGACAATGCAACTATATTTACGCCCGCCGATCAACTGCTGCTTTTTACCCGCGATAGCAACGGCAAGCTGAAAGAAATCGACGACGTGAGACTTGGCCTCGCCATAAACGGCCTTAACGAAATTTTTGGCGGCGTGCTGGAAAAAGGCGTCAACGGACAGCCTTCCCAATATAAGATGAATCTGACTTCTCACTTCCAGCAAATGATCAAAGGGGAAGAAATTAACGAAATATATCTGGTAGTGCGATTTGGCGCCCGTCGCACCGACCGCGTAACCCTTTGCGGTGCAGGTCACGCTACTTATCCCCTGCAGCTAAAGGTTACTTATACCAAATTATAATTCCATTTTAAACCGTACGACCATGTGTGGAATTGTGGCTTATATAGGCGAAAAACAAGCCTACCCCATATTGATCAAAGGCCTGCAACGCCTTGAATACCGAGGCTATGACAGTGCAGGAGTAGCCTTGCTTAACGGCGGCACCCACATTTACAAGAAAAAAGGCAAGGTTGGCGAACTCATCGATTACGCAAAAGAACTGTCTCACGAAGGCAATATCGGCATCGGTCATACCCGCTGGGCTACCCACGGCGCCCCCGATGATATTAACGCACACCCCCATACCTCGGGCAATCACCGACTCTCTATCGTACATAATGGCATTATCGAAAATTATGCCCTCCTGAAAGCTGCCCTCGAAAAGGAAGGCCATGTATTTGAGAGCGAAACCGATACAGAGGTACTCGTTCACCTGATCGAGGAAATTCAAAAACGCGGCAACCTACCCCTCGAAGAAGCCGTCCGTATAGCCCTCACCAGAGTAGTAGGCGCTTACGCCATTGTCCTTATTGACAATACCGACCCCAACAAATTGGTGGCTGCCCGCAAAGCTAGCCCCCTCGTCATTGGCATCGGCGAAGGCGAATATTTCATCGCCTCTGACGCAACACCTATTATTGAACACACCAAAAAAGTGGTGTATCTCAACGACGAGGAAATCGCTATGGTGCCCCGTTATGGCGATTTGCAGATAAAAACGATTGACAACGAAAAGCAGACCCCTTTCATCCACGAACTCGACCTCAAAATCGAAATGCTGGAGAAAGGCGGCTACGACTATTTTATGCTCAAGGAAATCCACGAGCAACACACGACAATTGCCGACTGTATGCGCGGCCGCCTCAACGCCGATGAAGGCTGGGTACGCCTCGGCGGTCTCGAAGAATATATCAACCGCATTATTAACGCCAATCGCTTTATTATTGCCGGCTGCGGTACTTCCTGGCACGCAGGTCTCATCGGTGAATACCTCTTTGAAGACCTGGCGCGCATTCCTGTTGAGGTAGAATACGCATCAGAATTGCGCTATCGCAACCCGATTATTACCGAAAAAGACGTAGTCATTGCCATTTCTCAGTCGGGTGAAACCGCTGATACCCTCGCGGCCCTCGAACTAGCTAAGGAAAAGGGCGCACTAATTTACGGAATTGTAAATGTGGTAGGATCTTCTATCGCGCGCTATACCGATGCAGGCTCGTATATCCACGCCGGCCCCGAAATCGGCGTAGCTTCTACAAAGGCCTTTACCGGCCAGGTAACGCTGCTCACAATGATGGCCCTGGTGCTTGCCCACAAGCGCGGCACGATTTCTAATTCCTATTACCAGCAATTGGTGCGCGAATTAGCCAACATTCCCGCCAAGGTGCAAAAGGTTCTCGAAAGCAATGCTATGGTAAAATATATTGCCGGCGAGATCAAAGATCGACCTAATGCGCTATATTTGGGCCGCGGCTATAATTTCCCGGTCGCACTTGAAGGGGCTTTGAAATTAAAGGAGATCTCTTACATCCATGCGGAAGGTTATCCCGCAGCAGAAATGAAACACGGCCCCATCGCCCTTATCGACGATCAAATGCCCGTAGTGGTCATCGCCACCAATAGAAGCGCCTACGATAAAATCGTCAGCAATATTCAGGAAGTGAAAGCGCGCAAAGGCCTGGTGATCGCCGTGGTAACCGAAGGAGACGAAGTGATCAGCAAAATTGCGGATTATACGATCGAAATCCCCGACACAGAAGAACCCCTTACTCCCCTGCTTTCGGTGATACCCCTGCAACTCCTCTCGTACCACATCGCTGTGATGCGCGGATGCAACGTAGACCAACCCCGAAATCTGGCCAAATCAGTAACCGTAGAATAATATCAAAAACGCACTGCCCTATGGCAATAAATATGGATTATAATTCTTCACTAGAAGAACTCATCATCCCGGAATATGGCCGGAATGTGCAAAACCTGATCCATCACGCAAAAACTATCCAGGATGACCGTTTTCGACAGGCATTCGTGGAAAAAGTAGTGGATCTGATGATGCAAATGCACCCCCAAAACCGAAGTGCCGAAGATTTTAAGGAAAAGCTGTGGAAGCACGTTTTTATTATCGCCGACTTCGACCTCGACGTGACTCCGCCATTCGGCTATAAACCCAGTCCGGAAGACGCACACAAGAAACCGGATATCATCCCTTATCCCCAATCGGAAACCAGATTCCGCCATTACGGCACTAACGTTCAACGACTCGTCGCCAAAGCGATGAGCATGCCCCCCGGCCGTAAACGCGATGCCTTTGTGGCTGTTATCGGCGCTTATATGAAATTGGCCTACAAAACCTGGAACCGGGAACTCTACGTAAGCGATGAGGTGATCAAAGGCGACCTGGCCGCCCTGTCAAACGGGGTGATCACGATGCACGAAGATGCTTCACTCGACAACCTGGGCGGCGGTCCAAATAGAAGCAAACAACAACAACAGCAACGCCCCAATAATATGAATAAATCACGCAGCGGCGGCCCCTCTTACCCCAATCAACGCAATAACCAGGGCGACCGCGACCGCAACAGAAATAAGAATATGAATAACGGCGGTCGCCGCAAGAAGTAGGGTGAACGTTCACCGTTCACCCTGTCACCGCAAAAAAAATACACCGGCAATGATCTCCGATGCCTTTGAAGTTACCGGCGGCCTTCGCCTGAGCGGCGCCATTACGCCGCAAGGCGCCAAAAACGAAGCGCTGCAAGTTATCTGCGCCGTTCTCCTAACCGAAGAAAAGGTTACTATTTCCAATATCCCCGATATCCGGGATGTACGACTGCTCATCGAATTACTCCAAGGCCTCGGCGTAGAGGTAGCACAAGTCAATCCCGACACTTTTTCTTTTCAGGCCAAATCAATCGACCTCGATTACGCTCAATCAGACGATTACCAGAAAAATGCCAGCCGCATCAGGGGTTCCGTGACACTTATCGGTCCTATGCTGGGGCGCTTCGGCAAAGCATTCCTGGCCAAACCCGGCGGCGATAAGATCGGCCGTAGACGCCTCGATACCCACCTCCTCGGCTTTGAACAACTGGGCGCCAGGTTCGTCTACGATGAAGCCAATAACCGCTATTATCTCGACGCCTCCGAACTCAAGGGCAAGTATATGCTGATGGAGGAGATCTCCGTTACCGGTACCGCCAACGTGATTATGGCCGCCGTGCTAGCTAAAGGAACCACCCAGATATACAACGCCGCCTGTGAACCCTACGTACAGCAACTTTGCCGCATGCTCGTTCGTATGGGCGCCCGCATCTCAGGCATCGGCTCCAACCTGCTCACAATCGAAGGGGTAAGCCAACTCGGCGGCACAAACCACCGACTGCTGCCCGATATGATCGAGGTGGGCAGCTTTATCGGTATGGCCGCTATGACCCAATCGGAACTTACTATCAAGGACGTTCAAGTGGCCGAACTGGGCATCATTCCCCACATGTTCGAAAAACTGGGCATCGCCATGGAAATCCGCGGCGACGATATCTATATCCCCAGCCAGGAAGAATACCATATCCAGACTTTTATCGACGGCTCGATCCTTACGATTTACGATGCTCCCTGGCCCGGCTTTACGCCCGACCTCATGAGTATCGTGCTGGTAGTAGCCACGCAAGCCAACGGCAGCGTGCTCATCCACCAGAAGATGTTCGAAAGCCGCTTGTTTTTTGTAGATAAACTGATCGACATGGGCGCGCAAATTATTCTTTGCGACCCACATCGCGCCACCGTGATAGGCCTCAACCGTCGGTTCCAACTGCGCGGTATCGAAATGACTTCGCCCGATATTCGCGCAGGCGTAGCCCTGCTCATCGCCGCTATGTCGGCCAAAGGCAAAAGCGTTATCCACAATATTCACCAAATTGATCGCGGCTACCAGCGCATCGACGAACGACTCAATGCCCTGGGCGCTCAAATAAAACGCATCTGATCTTCGTTATGATTCTCTATAATGTCACGGTGAAAATTACGACGGACGCCCACCAGGAATGGGTGCATTGGATGAAAAACACCCACATCCCCGATGTGCTGGCTACCGGACTCTTTACCGGCTATAAGATGTTTCGCATTATGGGCGACGAAGACCCCGAGGGCGTTACTTACGCCATCCAGTATTTTTCTCCGAGCCTCGATGCCTTTTTGCGCTACCGCGACGAACATTCACCTCGCCTCCAGGCCGAACACGCCCAACGCTACGCCAATAAATACGTGGCCTTCCGGACGCTCATGGAGGAAATCTTGTAGGGCAAACTTTCACCGTTTGCCAATCCTATGCAATAGTACAGACGCAAAATTTTGCGTCTCTACGCAAACCGACAACCGACAACAGATAACCGACAACAGAGATCAACCATGAACATTCCCAAACTATTCCGGATTTTACACCGATCCCGAAACGGCCTGCTTGTTGCCTTGTTCTGCTTTTCTGTAAGCCAGTGTACCTTTATCAGAGAAGCAACCACCCCGGCTAATATACCCGCCGATAGCAGCAGCGCCGGCTCAGAATCTCGCTTGCGGCAACGTATCCTCGATTATGCCCAGACCCACCTCGGCGCCGACTACCGCGCTGCCGGCAAATCGCCAAAATCCGGGTTTGATTGCTCCGGTTTCACTTCTTATGTGTTCAAAAAATTCGACATTGCGCTGGCCGCCAGTTCCAGCGGCCAGGCCTCCCAGGGGAAACGGGTTGATCCCGACAAGGTAAAACCCGGCGACCTCGTCTTCTTCCGTCGATCCAAAGGCCAGGAGATCTTCCACGTAGCCATGGTAGTTTCAGCCAACCACAAAAGTCTCAAAGTAATCCACAGCACCTCCCGCGGCGTGGTGATCGACGATATTTATGCCGACAAATACTGGAAACCCAAAATCGACTCGGCCCGCGATGTGGTGTCTAAGGGTAAATAACCATCAAAAAAGTATTATCCGACCTTATCCTTTGCCATTTCAACCCAATTAGCGTAATTTCGCTAGGCGGCCAATAGTCGCGTGAACCCTCTCTGTATATTTGGGTTTAACAACAAAAAACTACTCGTCATGATATTCGACCTAACCGAAGAACAACTGGCCGTAAAAGAAGCGGCAAGAGATTTCGCACAAAGAGTACTCAAACCCGGCGTGATCGAAAGAGACACCCACATGACTTACCCCAAAGACGAAGTGCGCCAAATGGCCGAACTCGGCTTCCTGGGCATGATGGCCTCCCCTGAATACGGCGGGGGTGGTATGGATACCCTATCCTACGTGCTGGCCATGGAAGAAATATCTAAAGTAGATAGTTCCTGCTCGGTTATTATGTCGGTCAACAATTCGCTTGTATGCTGGGGACTCGAAACCTACGGCAACGCCGAGCAAAAACAGAAATACCTCCCCAAACTCACTACAGGAGAATGGATCGGCGCATTCTGCCTCTCTGAACCCGAAGCCGGCAGCGATGCTACCAGCCAGCGTACTACAGCGGTTGACATGGGTGACTACTACCTGCTCAACGGCACCAAAAACTGGATCACCAACGGCGGTACTTCCAAAGTTCACCTTGTGATGGCACAAACCCACCCCGAAAAAGGCCACCACGGTATCAACGCACTAATCGTAGAAACCGACTGGCCCGGCGTAAGCGTAGGAAAAAAAGAAGACAAGCTGGGTATCCGCGGTTCCGATACGCATACCATCATGTATACCGATGTGAAGGTGCCCAAAGCCAACCGCATCGGCGACGACGGCTTCGGCTTTAAATTTGCCATGAAAACCCTCGCCGGCGGCCGCATCGGCATCGCTGCACAAGCTCTCGGCATCGCCGGCGGCGCCTACGAACTGGCCGTAGCCTACTCCAAAGAGCGCACCGCCTTTGGCAAACCAATCAGCCAACATCAGGCTATCGCCTTCAAACTGGCGGATATGGCCACCGAAATAGAAGCGGCCAAGCTCATGGTATACCGCGCAGCCTGGATGAAAGACCAGGGTATGGATTATGCCAGTGCAAGCGCCATGGCCAAATTGTACGCCTCGGAGGTAGCCATGAAGCATACCGTAGAAGCAGTGCAAATACACGGAGGCTATGGCTTTGTGAAAGAATACCACGTAGAAAGGCTGATGCGAGATGCCAAAATCACGCAGATCTACGAAGGAACTTCTGAAATACAGCGCATCGTGATTTCCCGGGGCATTCTCAACGGCGAATTATACCTGCCCGTGTTGGGCGGCGCAGTTGAAAGCCACTAAGGCATGGGAACTTCCTTGTTAATTGCCCGGCTTTTTGGGATACCGGTCAGGCTACACTGGACTTTTCTCCTGCTAGCGTTTTGGCTGGTTTCTACCCATTATTCTTTTGGAGGAACCATTAACTGGGTAGACATGGGCTGGACGCTGGCTTCTGTTACCGCCCTGTTTTTATGCGTATTGCTGCATGAGATGGGACACGCACTGACGGCCCGTCGATACGGCGTAAATACGCAGAAGATCCTGCTATTGCCCATCGGTGGACTAGCCATGCTCGACCAGCTACCTGACAAGCCACGGCAGGAAATGTGGGTGGCCGCCGCAGGCCCGTTGGCCAATCTGGCTTTGGCCTTTGTGTTGCTGCCGGTTATCCTGCTGATGCCGGGCAACAACCTTGAAACTATTCTCGGTTATTGGCTTTACCCCAAAGGCAATTATTTTATTCACGATGCCTCCCGGGTTGGATACTTACTTGTTGGCCTGGTGGCGCTCAATGTGCTGGTGGCCCTCTTTAACTTAATCCCGGCGTTTCCTATGGATGGTGGTCGCATTTTTCGCGCGCTGCTTGCCACGCATTGGTCACGGCTCCAGGCCACTACCATAGCCGTTCGCACCGGACAGGCCATAGCCATTGTACTGGTAGCCCTCAGCATTCCCTCTTTCAACTGGCTGATGGCGCTCGCAGCCGCCTTTATCTTCTTTAGCGCCGCTTTCGAATTAAAGATGATACGCGAAGACCATTTGCTTAAAACCCATACCGTGGGCGATGCCGCCCGGCGTTCATTTGGAAAAATATACACCACCCATACCGTAGCTGAAGCTGAAGAAATGTTTAGGTATGGCGCCAAAGACGAATATCTCTTGGTCTTTGATGAATGGCAAAATTTCGCAGGCATGCTCGATAGTACCTCATTGCCAGCGACCGCTGAAAAGGAGAAAGATCGGTGGAGTACACTTGTGGGGAACACAGCGCTCTTGCATCCTCCGTGCCTTATTACCGAAGACAATTTGCACCAGGCCGCGCAAATGCTGTCCGGTACAGACTTTGAGTTCTTGCCTGTATCGGACAGAAATGGCAGCGTAGTAGCTGTTTTTAACAGCGAAATATTAAACCGCTATATTCAAAAAGTGCGAAAAGGTAAGCTCCCCTAATCCTTTGCAGGCTCCTCCTCTTTTATACCCAACTTAGCCTTGAGCAGCGGCATGATGTCATCCGTTTCTTGTGCAAACAAAACGGAATTGAATATGCTGGTATCAAAAATCATCACATACCCGTTTGCTTTGGCAATTTCTTCTATTGCTTTCTGCGCTTTCTCCACAATCGGATTCAGTAACTCTTCCCGCTTTTTAGCAGCCATCTGCTGCATCTCCTCTTCGTATTTCAGGATAGCTTGCTGCTCGCCTTGCAGCTTCTCCTGACGCTCCTGTTGCTGAACCGGGGTTAAATTACCCGACTGCACATCAGTCACAAATGCTGCATAACCCGCCTGAAAGGCCTTGGCCATCTCCTCTCCTTTAGCCATGAGTTGCTGTTGGTATACCAGCAATGCCGTATCGGCTACTTTGGTTTCGGGTAGCATGGATACCAACGTACCGAAATTGACATGACCGTATTTCTGTGCAAAGCCGGTCAAGCCCGACAGGGTAATAACTAAAGCTAACAAAACAACTTTCTTCATTGTAAACCAATTTTTTGCAAAAGTAGAACGAGCGGCATCACAATACCAACTTTTCGCGGCCCTAGTTGGACAGGATTAGGGAAAAAGTGTTCTTTTAAAATTAAATGTTTTAATTTAATTTGTTTATTAAAAACTTATTGTTTTAATTTGTGTCGTATTCAAATCC
Organism: Saprospiraceae bacterium; assembly: GCA_013360405.1. Taxonomy (GTDB): domain Bacteria; phylum Bacteroidota; class Bacteroidia; order Chitinophagales; family Saprospiraceae; genus JABWBR01. Next base: position 42,013 of record JABWBR010000004.1, on the reverse strand, counting down.
ATACGCGATGAATTTACCGATGATCCCTTTTAAAAACAGGCCTGTAGAAGAGCTATTGCGCGAGTTGAGACAAAAGGCTCAGCAGAAAATTAGCCAAAATTGGCCCAAAGTGGCGTTGCTGGGGTTCGCGGCTATCGTCGTCAGCCAAAGAGATATCAGCATCGACGTCAATCTAAACACCGGTACGGCCTTTTTGCAAGAAGCTATTTCCACCGTCGCCCCTGCTGAGGCTGAAGTGGAAGCCAAACCGATGAATACTTCGCTGCTGCTGAATACGCCTGCACCTGCACCACCAAAGCCACGCAAGCAACCGGCCAAACATAAACCTGCCGACGACAACCTGGCCAATACTTTTTCCAATATGAATTTTAACGCCGCAGATGGCAGCGAACGAGCACTCAAACGACAAAAACAACTCGCATATGTGGAGCGATTTCACAAAGTAGCTCAAACCGAAATGCTGAAATTCGGTATTCCCGCCAGCATCACCTTGGCCCAGGGATTGCTGGAAAGCAACGTGGGTGAAAGCAAATTGGCTTCCAATAATAACAATCACTTCGGCATCAAGTGTTTTTCGCGTAGGTGCCCCAAAGGTCACTGCTCAAATTATACCGACGATTCTCACAAAGATTTTTTCCGCAAATACCAAAGCCCCTGGGAAAGCTATCGCGCACATAGTATTTTGCTTCAAAAAGACAGGTACAAACCGCTGTATGAACTGGGTCGCAAAGATTACAGGAACTGGGCTCATGGGCTCAAAAAAGCGGGGTACGCCACCGACGCGCAATACGCTGAAAAATTGATCGCCACGATTCAGGATCTGGGGCTCAATCAATACGACTTTTAACGATTGCGGAATGCGGATTTCGGATTTCGGATTTAACTGGGATCAATCCGAAATCCGAAATCCGAAATCCGAAATCCGAAATCCGAAATTATCAATGTTTGGAGAGGTTATTGTACAAATTGCTCATGCGCTGCCAGAATAATTTGCCCTCGTTGGGTTTGAGTACCAACCCGTAAATCATGGCAGTGAAAAACGTAAACATGGCGTATACCAAGGCCGGCTTCAGCATGTCTTCGTTGTTGAGCCATTTGCTGGCAATCAGAAAGGCCAACGAGGTGTTTTGAATGCCCACTTCCACACCTAACGTGAGCCTATCATTGGTAGGCAATCCCAGAAAATAGGCCATGAAATAACCAGCCGTCAGATTAATAGCGTTGCCGATGGCCAGATAAGGAAAAAGGGTCAATATCTCCTTGAGCGTGATGCCGGTGCCGCCTTGCGCCTCCCCGGCAAATAATTTAACAAAGAAAACAACAGCCAGCAAGATCACCGTAATCCATTTCAGCGGAACCTGCACTTTAACCGCAAACAATGGATAGTAGCGCTTAATCAATACCCCGATAAAAACGGGGATGATGATGATTGTCGAGATTTCCCTGATAGTAGACCAAAAAGAAAGGGCTATATCAGTATGCCCTCCCATGAATGTCTCTAATCCGAAATTCACGATGATGGGTACCGAAAACAAAGCGATAAAGCTATTGCTCACGGTGAGCAAGATGGCCAATGCCGCGTTGGCATTGAGTAAATAGGTGATAAAATTGGAAGTGGTTCCCCCCGGACAAGAGGACAGGATCATGATACCCACTTTGATCGCCGGAGGAAGATTGGCCAATGTGGCGATGGTGTATGCCACGGTGGGCAATACCAGCAGTTGCAACGCAAGCCCACCGAAGTACCCTTTGGGTTTGGCAAAAACGACTACGAAGTTTTTCCATGTGAGCGACAACCCCACACTCAGCATGATGAAGGCCAATATGCCACTAATGAGGAGGTCGATGTAGCTCATCCAATGTGTTTATTCCTGCGGAACCAAATATACCCAACTTATCCAAAATTCAACGCCCCAAATGCACTAGCAAAACGGAAATATCGGCAGGCGTAACCCCACTGATACGACTGGCCTGACCAATAGTGCGCGGTTTCATCCTCGCCAGCTTCTCGCGGGCCTCAATCGACAAAGAACTAACCTGCTTGTAGTCGAAATCTTCCCGCAATTTCACCTCCTCCAACCGCGTCATTTTATCAACCAGTTCCTGCTCTTTCAAAATATAGCCCTCGTATTTGAGGTTGATCTCGGCCAACTCGATAAACTCATCAGGGTAGGCCCGAAGAAACGCATCGACCACCGGTAGAGCCTGGCGCAAATCTTCCGTATTGATATGTGGACGGAGCAATATGGTGTGCAATTTCACTTTTTGCCTGATCTCCGCAGAGTCTTTCTCCCGTAGAAATCTATTGATATCGTCGGGGCCTATGCTCGTATCTTCAAAAAAGCGCTTGATTTGCCTGGAGGCTTCGAGCTTGGCCGCTACGCGTTCCATGCGCTCGTCGGCGCCGCGCACGCCCAACTGTTGAGCCAACGGCGTGAGGCGCAAATCGGCGTTGTCCTGCCGAAGTAGGATACGGTATTCTGCCCGCGATGTGAACATGCGGTAGGGCTCTTTGGTGCCTTTGTTGACCAGGTCGTCGATCAACACCCCAATATACGCTTGTGAGCGGTTGAGCACAAATGGCTCTTTGTCAACCACCGCCTGGTGCGCGTTGATGCCGGCCATCAACCCCTGGCAGGCTGCCTCTTCGTATCCCGTCGTACCGTTGATTTGTCCCGCGAAAAACAGGTTTTTTACCAGGTGGGTCTCCAACGTCAGTTTGAGCTGGGTAGGCGGAAAATAATCGTATTCGATGGCGTAACCGGGTCGGAACATTTTCACGTGCTCAAAACCCGGCACTTTACGCAGGGCATTATATTGTACGTCTTCGGGCAAAGATGATGAAAAGCCGTTGACGTAGATCTCACAGGTATCCCAGCCTTCGGGTTCCACAAACAACTGGTGCCGGTCTTTGTCGGCAAAACGATCGATTTTATCTTCGATACTGGGGCAATAGCGGGGCCCCAGGCCCTGTATCCTGCCGCTGAACATGGGCGAATAGTCGAAGCCGGTGCGCAGAATATCGTGCACCTCCTCGTTGGTATACGTAATATGACAGGGCAATTGCTGCTTCAGGGCAGGCGTATCGGTATATGAAAACTTGCCGGGATTCTCGTCGCCAGGTTGCACTTCCATGCGGCTGTAATCCAGCGAGCGTCCATCCACACGGGGAGGCGTACCGGTCTTCATGCGGCCTGCCTCGAAGCCCAACTCCACGAGTTGCTCGGTGATGCCGCGTGCGGCGCTTTCGCCGGCGCGCCCGCCGCCAAATTGTTTCTCGCCGATATGGATAATGCCGTTCAGAAAAGTACCGTTAGTAAGCACCACGGCTTTGCCTGGTATTTCGAGCCCCATACCCGTGCGCACGCCGCAAACCACGCCGTCTTTCACCACCAGCCCGTTCACCATCTCCTGCCAGAAATCGATATGGGGGTGGGCTTCCAGCATCTGTCGCCACTTGCGGGCAAAGAGCATGCGGTCGCTTTGCGCGCGCGGGCTCCACATCGCCGGGCCTTTCGAGCGGTTGAGCATGCGAAACTGCACCATCGTATGGTCGGTTACAATGCCCGAATAGCCACCCAGCGCGTCGATCTCGCGCACGATCTGTCCTTTGGCCACCCCGCCCATAGCGGGGTTACACGACATCTGGGCGATCGTCTGCATATTCATCGTAGCCAGCAACACCTTCGAGCCCAGGTTGGCCGCAGCTACCGCCGCCTCACATCCGGCATGGCCGGCGCCGACTACTATGACATCATAAATTGGAAACATAGGCTATTGCACTAGCGTAAATTGGCGCGCAAAAGTAGCAAAATATTGCCACTCCGCGATAATCCGCCTTTCTACATAAACGAACAGCCGACAAAAGTGTTTGATATGTCATGCTCGAGCTCAATTACAAGACTTTCGGCCAGGGTTTCCCTGTTATCATCCTACACGGCCTCTTCGGCACCCTCGACAACTGGCAGACTATAGCCCGCCAACTGGCCGACCACTTCACGGTATACATTATCGACCAGCGCAACCACGGCCGCTCGCCCCACACCGACGATATCAACTTTGCCCTGTTGGCCGATGATTTACGCCATTTTATGGAGTCGCACTGGATATACAAAGCCCACCTCATCGGCCACTCCATGGGCGGCAAAACCGCCATGCAGTTTGCCCTCGAACACGGCGATATGGTCGACAAGCTCGTCGTAGTCGACATAGCCCCCAAAGCCTACCCCGGCGGTCACGAAGAGATCTTTTCCGCTCTGACCTCCCTCGACTTGCAGGCCATCGATAGCCGGCAACAGGCCGAAGTACTGCTCAAACGACGCATCCCCGAGCAGGGCACGCTCCAATTTCTGCTCAAAAACCTTTCGCGCGACACCGATGGCCGCTTCGAATGGAAAATGAATCTGAAAGCCCTTTACCGTCATTATCCCGACATCTTAGCCGCCGTCACCGGCGCCCATCCCTTCGGGGGGGCCACCCTTTTCATCCGCGGCGAGCGCTCGCCCTACATTCTCGATGAGGACAAGGAGGAGATTTACCGCTTGTTCCCCCAGGCTACGTTGGCCACGGTACCTAACGCCGGGCATTGGGTGCATGCGGATCAGCCGGAGGCGTTGCTGGGAATTTTGCGGGAGCAGTTAGGGTAAGTAGGTTGATTTACTCCCCAACCACCTCCATCAATTCGCTCATCATCATCGCCGTGGCGCCCCACAGCACTTTTCCCATCACATCGAAATACGGCACATCGCTGATTTTGAGCTGATTGCCCAGCAGTACCTCAGTTTTTTGGCGGGCATCAGGTTGGCGAAAGACAGAAAACGGCACTTCGAGAATCCCATTCACCTCTTCTGCTTGTGGAGAAAATTGGGGCGTATAGTCGACATATCCGACGAATGGATTTACCAGAAAATTGCTAATCGGAATATAGAGTTCCGTGAGCCGGCCTAATATGTTTACCGTGGCATGGTCAATGCCCACCTCCTCGTGTGCTTCGCGCAGGGCTGTTTGTTGGAGGTGGCCGTCGCCTTCTTCAAATTTCCCTCCGGGAAAGCTGATCTGCCCACCATGGCGATCTTTGGCATGACTTGCCATTCTTCGCTCGATAAACACAATGTGCCAATCTTCATTTTTCGGATAAAAAAGGGCCAGCACACCGGCTAGTCTGGCATCGGGTGGTGCTGGGGGCAGATAGCGGCGATCGAGATGCGCCATCCGGAATTGCGCTTCTCGACCCGGCAAGGGCTGGGCCAGGCGCTCCTGCAAATAATTGATGAAGGTATCCATAGTTGAATTGCGGATTGCGGATTGCGGATTGCGGATTGCGGATTATTTACAGCAAAATCCGCAATCCGAAATCGAAAATCCGAAATCGAAATCACTCCTTATTCGACTTCTGCAAATACAGCTCCATGGCCATTTGCATAGAAGGCGCTTCACGTATTGGAGCTTTTATGTTAATGGTAAGGCCGTGTTCCTCTACTGCTTTGCACGTAGTATTGCCGAACACAGCGATGCGGGTATCATTTTGCTTAAAGTCGGGAAAATTGTCGAAAAGCGACTGAATACCCTGCGGGCTGAAAAATACCAGCATATCGTAAGTCACATCGCTGAGATCGGAAAGGTCGCTGCTCTCCGTGCGGAACATCAGTGCTTCCTGCCAGTTGAAGTTATTCTCATCGAGGTATTGAGAAACCTCTATAGCACCCAGGTTAGAACAGGGCAGCAGAATTTTTTCGTTGTTCTTGTGTTTTTTGAGCGCCGGCGCCAGGTCTTCGATGCTACGAGTACCTGCAAAGACTTTGCGTTTGCGATACACTATAAACTTTTGCAAATAATTGGCGATAGTTTCTGTAAGACAGAAATACTTAGTGTCTTGCGACATACGAATGCGCATCTCTTCGCATAGGCGGAAGAAATGGTCAATCGAATTTTTACTGGTAAATAGGACAGCCGTATATTCGTCGGGGCGAATGCGCTGTTTGCGAAACTCTTTGGCAGATACTCCTTCTACATGGGTAAAGGGTCGCCAGTCAATCTGCAGGCCATATTTCTTTTCAAGCTCGTAGTAAGGGGATCTTTCGGGTTTGGGTTGCGAAATCAGGATAGTTTTCACCTTTTTAAAGGTCTCCGTCTGCGCTATACCATTCACTGTCATTCAAGTAAAGTTTATATTAACCCGTCTTAAATGTAATCCTGCACCATCGTAATCAACCTGATCAATACCAAAACGGGCGCTATTTCGATGGCGCAAATATACAACAAAAAGTGGAATTTATAATAGATTAAGAATTTATTGGCAATTGAGAGCGCTCTGAACGTTCGTAACAAATAAATTACACCCGTTACGCAAAATGAAATATAAATAAAGATATCGGCGCCATTAGGCACATAAGCGATGGCGAGATTAAGCGGCGTGAGTAATAGCCCCAGTACGATGGCGAAAACCATAACCGCAAAGCTATACATGCTTGTCTCCTTCGAAATGGGGTATATGGCCCCCAATATGGCCAATACCAGGTGCTTGAGCAAAAAGGCAATAGCAACGGCGGCAATACACATAAGAAGCGTGACCCAGTAGCCGTAGTAGTAGGGAACCTGGTAATGCCGCAACAACAAAAAGAGGAATAAGCCCCCGTTGTAAAAAAACAGGGTATAGGCCGTAAGGAAAGGCGTCAACAAACCGCCGGTGCGCTCGCGGTAAAGCTGGTTGAGCATGTTTTCGCTAAAAATAGCCCGGCTGGATTTTTGGAAAATACTGCGCATCAGCGTGATAAGCAGCGTAAGATAAAGCAGTCCTATGATTTCTGCTGTAAAAACAAACCCGCTGTCCTTGCCGAGTTTTTTGGGCACCCATCGTTTCCGCTCGGCTTGGGCGGCTGCAGCCTTCGCCCTAACCTTGGGTCGGTCTAGGGTTGGTGCAATGAGGTCAAAAGGATTCTCTCCGGCCACAGCAGAAGGTCCGGCTTGTGGGATAGCAGAAGCCCCCAGCCGATGAGTGAGCTCAAATGGATTGTCGCCGGTCTGCGCCCTCACAGGCAATAACGACAACAAAAGCAAGCCGTAAAGGAGTAGTGTCTTTTTCAAAGAAGCCCTGTTTGCGAGGCAAAAATAAGATTTTTTTGTTAATACCTTGTTAATCCGTCTTTTGGCGCTCATTTAAGAATTAATTTGCGTGATATGAAGAACAGCACCATACTACGGGTTCTTTTGCTCGGCGTTGTGGCACTCTCCGGCATAATCGCCATGCAGTCGTATTGGGTGGTGAGCACCTGGAATATTAATGAGGAAGAATTTAATAAAAAAGTTAACCTCGCCCTCTACAACGTGGCCAAGTCAATGGCCGATCTCAACAACGGCACCCTGCCGGCGCGCGATGTGGTGAAACGCCGCACCACCAATTATTATATTGTCAATATTGAAAACGAGATCGACGAGGAACACCTCGAGTATTTCCTGCAAAGAGAGTTTGAGAAGATGGCGCTGAACATTGACTTTGAATACGCCGTTTTCGACTGCTATACCAATGAGATGATTTACGGCAACTTCGTACGCTATGACCCCATAGAGAAACACGACCTTAACCTGGGCGATTTGCCCAAAGACAACGAGTTTACGTACTACTTCGGCGTGAAATTCCCCTCGCGATCGGGTTACCTGTTTGGTAAAATGCAACTTTCTATCTTCTTTTCCGCCATCCTGCTCGTTACGATGGTTTTTTTCGCTTATTCGATGTTTGTCATTTTGCGCCAAAAACGCCTGTCGGAAATGCAAAAGGATTTTATCAACAATATGACCCACGAATTCAAAACACCCATTTCTACTATCAAAATAGCCGCAGATACTTTTTTATCAAATCCCGATATTCAAGCCAATCCTCGCTTGTTTCAGTATGCCAATCTCATCAATGAGCAAAACCAACGTCTCAACAACCAGGTGGAAAAGGTGCTGCAACTGGCCCGCATAGAACGCAGCAACTACGAACTGAAACTGGAAGAAGTAGACCTCTGCACGCTGGTGCGCGAAGTAGCCCAGGGAATCGCCGTTTATGTAGAAGAAGCAGGCGGCAAACTCCACCTCGAATGCCCGCCGGCTAACGCAATGGTTCGCGCCGATAAGCTGCATCTGACCAATATTATCCACAACCTGCTCGACAACGCGGTGAAATACTGCCGGCAAACGCCGGATATCGCCTTGCATGTATCCCTCTCGGCACAAACGGCACAACTCGTTGTGAGCGACAAAGGTATCGGTATCCCTAAAGAATATCAGTCCAGCATTTTCGACAAATTTTACCGCGTGCCCACCGGCAACGTTCACAATGTAAAGGGCTTCGGATTGGGTTTGTATTATGTAAAAAATGTATGCGACGCTCACAACTGGAAGATAAAACTCACGAGCGAACCAGGTAAAGGCACTACAGTGGCTATACTCATGCCATTATTAAAACCTCTTACCAAACCAGCTACAAAAGATGATAACACGATTCCTTCACCCGCAGTAAAGCTGCACTGAGCCCAACCCGAAATATCCGATTGTCATGAAAGCCCAAATACTCTACGTAGAAGACGATGTCAGCCTTAGCTTTGTAACCCGCGACCACCTCGAATTGCACGGCTACTCCGTTACGCATTGCGCCGATGGCAAAAAAGCGCTGGAAGCTATCCACAACGGCCGTTTCGATTTGTGCATCCTGGATGTGATGCTCCCCGAAATTGATGGTTTTACGCTGGCCCAGGAAATCCGTAAAACCGACCAGCATATTCCCATTTTGTTCCTCACGGCCAAGTCGCTCAAAGACGACAAAATCTTTGGCCTCAAACTCGGCGCCGACGATTATATTACCAAACCTTTTAGTATCGAAGAACTTATTCTCAAAATCGAGATATTCCTGCGCCGAAGCAGGGTTACGCCTACTTCTCCGCCCGCGCTGACAAAACTGGGCAATTACCAATTCGATTTTGATAACCTCACGCTTTCTACCGCCGACGAAACTAACCGCCTCACCCAACGCGAAGCCGAACTGCTGCGCTTTTTCCTTTCTCATAAAAATCAGGTACTCAAACGCTCAGCCATCCTCGAACAACTTTGGGGTGAAGACGACTATTTCCTCGGCCGCAGCCTCGATGTTTTTATCTCGCGTCTGCGCAAATACCTGCGCCACGACCCCCGCCTGCGCATAGAAAATATTCACGGGGTAGGATTTTGTTTTCACGATGGAGCGTGAAGGCTGTTGTCGGTTATCGGTTGTCAGTTATTAACGGCTTACCAAAAAGTGCGTATCGTACAAATGGGTAAGTGACAGTCCGGGGTTAGTAATTGTGTGCATTTTTGTGACTAAAAAAACCATTAAGCAACCGTGTAATCTTACTTTTTATGAACATAGCCATTATCGGGACTGGAAATGTGGGTGGCGCCCTGGCCACCAAATGGGCCGCAAAAGGACATACCATTTTATTGGGTGTAAAAGATACCACTCATTTTAAGGGAGAGGCCCTGCTGGATAACCCCCATACAAGTGTATTTCCTATCGAAGAAGCCGTCAGGCAGGCCGAAGTCATTTTGATAGCCACCCCGGCCACGGCCGCCGCAGAAGTAGCCCAATCGCTGGGCAACACCACCGGCAAAGTGATCATTGATGCGATGAATGTCGTGATGGGGCGAGGCCCGCAGGGTTTCAGCAATACAGCCGATGCCATTTTGGCCCATACGCAGACCCGCGATGTGGTGAAATGTTTCAACACAACGGGGTTCAACAACATGCTGAATCCCACTTACGGCGATACCTCGATCGATATGTTTATGGCCGGCGATTCGGAAAAAGGAAAACAGCGCGCGCGCCAGCTGGCTCTCGACGCCGGCTTTGCCGAATGTTACGACGTGGGCGGCAATAATCGCTTCGAACTCATGGAGCAATTCGCCTTTTTCTGGATCAACCTGGCTATGTTTCAGGGGCAAGGGCGCGAAATCGGGTTCAAATTGCTGAAACGATAGTTTTTTCACTGCCCGACATTGTCCTGCAACTCCACCAATAGTTTTTCGCAGGCGAACTTCGTGCACCAGCTTATCTGCAGTTTGCCCCCGTCGATCACCGACTTGACCTTGTGTTTAGTGACAGCCTGCCCGCCGATTACTATGGCTACCGGCTTGTTGAGGTTTTTGGCGGTAAAAGCGGCAAGCTGGTCTTTGGCCATCGAATTTAACGCCAACAATAAATTGACCCGCTGGTTGGGCTGCTCCGATTGCTCGGGCGCCGAAGCGAGCTGAAGCGCCACGAAATCGACGGAGTCAACCGCCAGAAAATGAGGGTCTTCGCTATCGGGTTCCAGCAGGAAGTCGTGGTTTAAGGGTATCACCACGCCCTGGTCGGTGGTTGCAGGAGCCTTTTGGTATTCTGCCAATACGAGGTACATGCCGTCGGGCAGCGTTTTGGGGGTAGTAGTGGCCTTGCGGGGGAAGGAGCAGGAGGAGAGGATAAGAAGAATAAAAATAAACGGGAATTGGGAACTGTCTTTTCTCATGATTGTTGAATTCGTGATGATTGGTTATACCGTGCGCCGTCAAATCATCCCGACCTGTTGGTACGGGACAAGTTGTGTATAATTTTTCCGGCTTAGCAGTATTTAAGCTCGCACCCAAGCTTGGCTCATGCCTAAAACTGGGTGGTACGAGCTATAGCTTCCCCAAAAAGTGCTGTTCAAAACTAAAGAAATTTGTAAATTTGGCAAATGCTTGATTTGAATAAAATCTATTTGTATAGAATAACCCATATTGAAAATATTTCCCATATTCTTCAATATGGTATCACGCATTCAACATCAGCAAATGCCAATCCTCGTTTTGTTCCTATTGGCGATAGCAGCCTGATAACCAGACGAAGTAATTTTTTATTAAACAATGGCAGGCATTTGGGTGAATACATTCCGTTTTACTTTTCGGTGAGAACTCCAATGCTATATGTAATACAAAAAGGTTTTAATATGGTGGCTTCCGTGCCTGCTGAAAACATTGTCTATTGCGTTAGTTCAGTTAAGAAAATGTTAGACCTTGACTTAGACTTTGTGTTTACCGATGGACATGCCGTAGAGAAGTTTAGCAAGCAATACACCAAAGCCAACATTAACGAGCTTGAAAATCTTATCGACTGGAATGCCGTGGGAGCAAAGTATTGGAAGATTGATACTGATTTGGATTTGAAGCGAAAAAAAGAAGCGGAATTTTTGGTATTGGGTGATATTGCTGCTCATGCCATTTTAGGTTTTGCCGTTTCAAACGAAAACGCAAAAAACAGGGTAATTGGTTTAGGCGCAGATGTCGAAAAGGTTCGCATTTTACCAGATTATTATTTTTAAAATTATGATACACTACAAAACAGGCAACCTATTGGAAAGCCAGGCGGAAGCATTAGTAAATACGGTAAACACAGTTGGTGTTATGGGTAAAGGCATAGCCCTGCAATTCAAAAACATGTTCCCCCGCAACTATAAATTGTATGTCAAAGCATGTGAAAACAAAGAAGTTCAGGTGGGCAGACTGTTTGTGACAGAAGAAGAAACCTTGCTAACAGGCAATAAAATAATCGTCAATTTTCCAACGAAAACCACCTGGCGTTTGCCTTCTGAATACAAATACATTGAAGATGGCCTAGTTGAATTAGCGAAAATCATTAAAGAGAAAAACATCAAATCCATCGCTATACCGCCATTAGGTTCGGGCAACGGCGGTTTAGATTGGAACAAGGTAAAACGTATATTGGAGGAGTATCTGGCAGATGTAGATTGTGACATATATATATACGAACCCAATCCAGCCATTCAGGAGTTAATGAAAAAAGAGAGGGTCAAACTTACGCCTGCAAGGGCCATGCTATTGTCTGTATTGTTTGAATTGGTTCGCAATGGAGAATTTGTCTCTGAGTTTGCATCTGAAAAAATTGCTTATTTCTTGCAACGCTTTGGGGCAAAAGATGCTTTTAAACTGGAGTTTCAACCCAATTTTTATGGGCCTTACTCGGGTAAGGTAAAACACGTTTTGTATTATCTCAATGGCAGCTATTTAATGGGCTATAGTTCGAAAGATAAAAAACCATTTGAAGAGTTAGGTTTAATTCCAGATGCTGAAAAAGAAGTCATTGAGTTTTTAAATAAACCAGAAAACGAATTATACAAAACTACAGTAGAAAAAACCAAAGAATTTCTGGCAGGTTTTTATTCTTCTTTTGGTTTGGAATTACTTTCAACCATTGATTACATTATTACCGAAAAAAAAGTTAATACACAAGACGCCATTACCAGAGAATTGGAAGCATGGAGCGATAGAAAGAAATCCTTGTTTAACAACCCTAACTTTATTCAAATTGCTATTAACAATATTCAATCACATTTAACATCTTAGCTCGGGCACCCCTATGTGGCCTGATTCCATGTTGGATCCAACTTACAAATATCCTTTGGCCCTATCCCCTCTTTTTTCCCCTGCATCATTCCCTTTTTTTTCCGATATTTGCATCGTATAAGCATTTGATTTACAAATTGCCGCTGCCCGCAGCGCGCCCTTTACCTGGCGCCGGCGCTTTTTAGCAAACAGCAGTCGTCCCAAAACAGGCACCCGGCAATACAAATAAAGCGAAACACTTTGGATTTTTCAGATTTTGGACTACACCCCTCCATCATGGAAGGGCTCGACGCGATGGGCTTTAATACGCCCACGCCCATTCAGGAGCAAACTATCCCGCACATTCTCAACGGTCGCGATATCCTCGCCTGCGCACAAACAGGCACCGGCAAAACTGCCGCCTTCCTGCTGCCTATCCTGCACGAACTCAGCACCGCCCCCTCCGATGTGATCGATACGCTCATCCTGGAACCTACCCGCGAACTGGTGATGCAGGTAGACCAACAACTCGAAGGGTTTTCTTATTTCACCGATGTACGCGCTATCCCCGTCTACGGCGGCCGCGACGGCCACTCGATGGAACAGGAACGCAAAGCCCTCAAACAGGGCGCCTCGGTGATCGTTGCTTCTCCCGGGCGGCTCATAGCCCACCTCGACCTGGGCTATGTCAATTTCGACAAGCTGCGCCACCTGGTTCTCGATGAAGCCGACCGCATGCTCGATATGGGCTTCGCCCCCGATATTATGAAGATCGTGAATATGCTGCCCCGCAAACGCCAAACACTGCTGTTCTCGGCCACAATGCCCCAGCAGATCCGGCGTTTTGCCCGGGAAATGCTGAATAACCCTGTGGAGGTTAGTATCTCGGTATCGAAACCTGCCGAGAATATTATGCAGGTGGCATATGAGGTGGAAGACGAACAAAAGGTGGCCCTAACCGCCCACCTCCTCCAGGATAAAAAACGCCTCGAACGCGTGCTGATTTTCGCCAGCACCAAAATTAAGGTGCGCGAACTGGCCGGCAATCTCGCCCGCCGGGGTATGAAGGTGAGCGATATCCAATCCGATCTCGATCAAAACGAACGAGAGGAAAGACTCCGCGCTTTCCGTAGCGGCGCCCTGCCTATTGTGGTAGCTACCGATGTGCTCTCCCGCGGTATCGACGTGAAAGGTATCGACCTGGTGCTCAACTACGATGTGCCCAGCGATGGCGAAGACTACGTACACCGCATCGGCCGTACCGCCCGCGCCGACGCCTCCGGTATCGCAATTACGCTGGTGAACCGCAAGGACCGCCGCCGCTTCGACCGCATCGAACAAACTATCGGCATGAAGATCCGCCGCATGCCCCTGCCTCCCGATTTTCAGGCCAGGCCATCTTCAGAATCCAGGCAGCAATCTTCGTCGCGCCGCCCCGCTAATCCGGCAAGGCCACCACAGCAAGGGCCCCGCAACGAGGCTCAGCCCGGAGGCGAAGAACGCAGAAAAAAACGCCGCCCCGACAACCGCCGCAGAGGGCCTGGCCCGGGACAGGGAAAGGGAGAGTGAGACTTTGAGAGAGAGAGAGAGAGAGTGGGATTCATGTCTCCCACCCTCTCACCCTCCCTCTTTCTCTCACTCTACAAGGAGGTCTTTCTCATCCTCCAGGCGCAGCACAAAACCTCGTTTGCACTTGAGATTGCCGGGCTGGTCGTAGCCCTCCACGATGCCCTGAACCTGGGCATGCGTATTGCCCGCAAGTATCAGCCTGTCAAATACATCGGTGGCGATCAATGAATCTACCCTGACTTCGAGGTCGCAGTTGCGGTGGTTTTCGTCGCTTAGGCGGAAGGTCAGCGCATCGCGTACCGCTGAATCTACAATGATTTTGCCTTTTATCTTTACTTCAACCCCCTCGCAATCCGCAACCTCTCCGCATTTGGTATCGCAGTTTTTTGATTGCAGAAATTGACGTACCCCGTATACTGCGTCAGTTTCGAGGTCGAGTTCCTTTTTGCAGGCGCCGGCAACCAAGGCCAGCGCAAAAAGCATCAAAATGAAATGTGGCTTGTTCGCAGTGAATACAAAAACTGGGAGCCGCCTTAGCTGAGCCAAGACAGCGGGCACTGATATTTTTTCCATAACAAGTCGGGTTTTAATAAGAATACAAAAAACGTTGTAGCAAAGAAATGCTATACCCGACTACTCGTCAATGTTTTTCTACAAATGCACTTAAAATGTAGCTATATCCGCAAAACAACTGCTCAGTCTAAAAGTCCCTACTTCTTGCCTCCCCCCGAACCATGCCGCATCAACAGCGTATTGCGCACCAATTCGGCAATAGGATATGGCGGTGTTTTAGCCATCAGCTCGCGATAGCGCCGATCGGCTTCGTAGATCATTCCGGCGGTTTCCATGGCGTAGGCCTCCCACAATGCCTTGGCATACGGGCCCGCCTGCATGTAATCGCGTTCTTGGGCTACATTGAGTATCGCTTCTTTGTCTAAGTCGGCAGGCGCCACTACGAATTCTTGTTTGGTGATCGTCTCAGCCGGGTTTGCTTTCGGACTCACTTTCCAATAATAGCGCTGCAGCGGTTTGAAAATAGGCTTGGACAGGTCAAATGTATGGTCGGTATGGCGGGTTTCTTCCTGCCAGATCAGCGAATCCGTCTTGAGATCGTATATTTGGAATATCCACTTTCCGGGTTTTCCGGTGGGCGAATCCCACCTGAATTCCGTATTTCGGGGCAACAAAAAGCCCTTGGTGGGAATATAGGGCAGTTCCTTTTTTTTGCTTTTCCCTTTGGCGCGTTTCTTTTCCGGAGTTGCAGGAGTCGCCTCTTTTGCTTTTTTCCTTTCGGCAATACCGCTTTCAAAACTTGCCATTGACACAATACTATTTATGCGGCTGTAGAAATCGCCGGTTACGCCGCCGCGGTTGGCCAGCGGACGAGCAGGCAACGTTGCCTTCAAATCGTGTTTCCCCGGCTTGTTGAAAGTAAAAAGGATCATGCCCTGCAATAAATCTACCCGCTCGTTTTCGGCAAGTATCAATTGCCAGTCCCGGCTGATGGTAGAACCCAGCTTAAGCGGACGTAAAATGGTGTCGCCGGGCATGGTGTATTTTACCTTCCCCTGGCACTCCAGCACGATAGGATTGAACTCTTCCTGCTGGGCTTGCAGCGCGTTGGTAACTATTATTAATAAACAAGCAATTAAATAGGTCTTCTTCATGGTGAATAGCCGGGTTGTTATCAGGTCGAATAATTCAAAGGCGCAAAAATAATAATAAACTCTCACAACCCAACTACCGACCGCCGACCGCTAACTGCTAACTGCTGAGTGCTGACCGCTAACTGCTAACCGCTAACTTTTCAATATCCACGGCTACCACCTTGTATTCGGGGCATTTCGCATCGGCATCGTAAACGCTGCTGGTGATATTGTTGACATAGTTTTCCGGAAAGTGGAATGTCGTGCTCACTACGCCGGGTTTGACTACTTCGCTGATTTTTGCACGCAGCGTTATACTACCTCTGGGCGAGCGCAGGGTCACTATTTCTCCATCGTCAATATTGCGTTTGCGGGCGTCTTGAGGGTGCAACAGCAACACATCTTCGCTAAGTATGCGAGGGTTGCTGGTGCGCCTCGTCATAGAGCCGCTGTTGTAGTGCTCCAATCCGCGGTTAGTGGTAAGGATCAGCGGAAACTGGTCGGCATTTTCCAGCAATTCACGGGATTCTTCAAATTCTTTGAAATGGAATCGGCCCTTGCCTATTTTGAAGGTCGTGGTATGCAATATTTTGGTATCGCTGCCGTCTTCCGCTACCGGCCATTGCAGCCCGTTTTCGCCGAGCCTGTCCCAGCGAACGCCTTTGAAGAAAGGCACTACCTGGGAAATTTCTTCTTCCAGCAATTGCGCGGGGTCGTAATCGGGTTGCGGGTATCCCATGCGGTTCATGATATCCACTACGATCTGTCCGTCGGGTTTGGTACCGGCGAGCGGCTCTATTACCCGGTTGACGCGCTGTATGCGGCGTTCTCCATTGGTGAAGGTGCCCGATTTTTCAAAAAACGACGAGGCGGGCAGGATCACGTCGGCGTATTCGGTAGTGTCAGAGTGGAATAATTCCTGAACTACGAAAAATTCCAGTGACTCGAGGGCGGTGCGTACGTTGTTTGTGTTGGGTTCGGTTTGTATGACGTCTTCGCCCATGATCCACAGTGCTTTGAGTTTGCCTTCGCGGGAGGCTTTGAGCATATCGGGTACTTTCAAGCCGGGCGCTTCGGGAACGGGCACACCGTATATGTCTTCATATAACTGGCGAACCGCTGAGTCGTTCACATCGAGGTAGCCGGGGCCAAGGTGGGGTTGTACGCCCATGTCGGCCATGCCTTGTACGTTATTTTGGCCGCGCAAGGGGTTGACGCCTACGCCTTTCCTGCCGATATTGCCGGTAATCATGGCCAGGTCGGCAATGAGCATTACGCCATAAGTGCCCTGGAAGTGCTCGGTGACGCCCAACCCATGGAAACTCATGGCCGCGCCGGCACTGGCATAGGCTATGGCCGCCTCCCGCACCAGCTTGCGGTCAACGCCGCAGATAGCCTCCAACTCGTCGATATTTTGTGCCAGAATATGCTTGCGGAAATCTTCGTAACCTTCGGTGCGATTGGCAATAAACGATTTATCTTCCAGTCCTTCCGACACGATATAATACAGCATCATATTGAGCACAGCCACGTTGGTACCGGGGCGCAATTGCAGGTGGTATTTGGCGTAGCGGGTCAGAGGTATTTTGCGCGGGTCGATAACGATGAGCGTTTTGCCCTTCATCACCTGCTGTTTGATCTTGGCGCCCGTCACGGGGTGGCCGGCGGTGGGGTTGGCGCCGATCAGCATAATACATTCGGTATGCTTCAGGTCTTCAATTGAATTGGTGGCGGCGCCGGTGCCAAAGGTGCGCTGCATACCCAAAGCCGTGGGTGCGTGGCATACCCGTGCGCAACCGTCGATGTTGTTGGTGCCTATGACGGCGCGGATGAATTTCTGCATGAGGTAGTTTTCCTCGTTGGTACACCGCGCCGAAGAAATCCCCCCAATGGCGTCGGGACCGTGTTTGGCCTTGATGTCGCTGAGGCGGGTGGCGATATAGTCGTAGGCTTCTTCCCAACTCGCTTCTTCGAGCTTACCGTTGCGCCTGATCATCGGCGAACGCAAGCGATCGGGGTGGTTGTAAAAGCGGAAGGCATAACGCCCTTTCAGGCAAGTATGCCCGTGGTTTACTTCGGCGTCGTAAGGCGCTTTGATGCTCAGCACCTGGTTGTCGCGCTTGGATACTTCCAGGTTGCAGCCCACCCCGCAGTACGTACATACGGTGCGAACCGTGTCGGTAGCGTTTAAAGCCGCCATGGAGAATACGTCGCTGATGGCGTCGGTGGGGCAGGCTTGCGAACAAGCTCCACAAGATACGCACTCAGATTCGGCGTAAGTCGTATCCATGCTTTTGATAATGCGGTTGTCAAAACCGCGTCCTGCCATGCTTAGCACCAATTCACCCTGTACCTCATCGCAAGCTCTTACACAACGGTAGCAATTGATACATTTCGACAAGTTGGAAGTCATGTAAGGGTGGCTATCGTCGCGCTCGCGGTCGAGGTGGTTGCGGCCCTGCGGATAGCGCACTTGCCGGATGCCTACTTTTGCCGCTACGGTCTGTAGTTCGCAGTCGCCATTGGCCGCGCAGGTCAGGCAGTCGAGCGGGTGATCGGTGAGCACCAGTTCGATGATGTTGCGCCGTAGGGTTTGAATGGCTGGCGAGTCGGGGTATATCTGCAAGCCTTCTTCTATAGGCGTATGACAAGAGGCCACCGTTTTGGGATGGCCGTTGCCGCTGCGCACCACTTCTACGCTGCACACCCGGCAAGAACCGAAGGGTTCCAGGTTGGGCGCATCGCAAAGGGTGGGTACATAATCGGCGCCCAATTGCCGGCGAATAAACGACAAGATGGTTTCGCCTTCTTTTATTTCGTAAGCTTTGTCGTTGATGTAAGCTAATTTTTTCATGGCCAATGGCTTATTTCGATAAAAAAATGCGATCTAAATAGCGTTTGCCGGCTTGGACGCCGCCTGGCGTGAGCCTTGAAAATAAGGCGACAATTCTTCGGCAAAATATTGCAGAGCGTTGCGCACCGGCAGGGGAATGCCGCCGCCCAGCGCGCATAGCGACCCCTTTTCGAGGGTGGTGAGCAAATCGTTGAACAATACAGGGTCGACCTGGTATGACTCGGTTTGCGCTTTGTGGAGCAATTCCTGGCCCCGCACCGAACCCAGCCTGCAAGGGAAACACTTTCCACAGCTCTCATGTGCGGTAAAAGCAAAAAGATGCTCCAGATAGGCTATCATCGGAAACTCCTCCGGAATGCCGATGATAGAGGCGTGCCCCAACATAAAACCGTTTTGCGCAAACGATTCGAAGTCGACGGTCAGATCAGGTATTTTCTGCACCGGCACCAGGCCGCCCAGCGGACCTCCGATATGCAGTGCCTTAACTTCGCGATGGAACCCGCCGCCCAGTTCTTCTATCACTACGGAAAGCGGAGTGCCCATCGATACTTCGTATACACCCGGATTTCTAAAGCTGCTATCGAGCGAAATCAATTTGGTGCCGGTCGACTTTGGCGTGCCCATAGCGGCGTATGCTTCGCCTCCTTGCGTAAGTATGTAAGGCAAATTTGCCAGTGTTTCTACGTTGTTTACTACGGTGGGTTTGCCAAAAAGCCCCGACTGAGCCGGGTAAGGCGGCCGCACCCGCACCTCGGGTCGCTGCCCTTCGATAGAGGCCAGTAAGGCCGTCTCTTCCCCACAGATGTACGCACCGCGGGCTTTGATTACTTTGATGTCAAAATTGAAGTGGCTTCCCTTTATCCCCTCCCCCAGCAAGCCCTGCGACTTCATATCAGCCACGGCTTTTTCGATGATGTCTACCGACTCGGGGTATTCCGCACGGATGTAAATCACGCCATAAGCGGCGCCCACCACGTATCCGGCGATCATTAATCCGGCAAGAACAAGCAGCGGTTGTTGCTCCAATAAATAGCGATCGGAAAAAGAACCGGGATCGCCCTCGTCGGCATTGCACACGATGAATTTGGTATCACCGGGGGCTTTGCGGCAGGCATCCATCTTGAAATAAGAAGGAAAACCCGCGCCTCCGCGCCCACGCAAACCCGATGTGCGAATAGATGCCAGCAGATTTTCCGGGTCTTGCGCCAGTAGCGTTTCCACTACCTGACTGCACGCTGCCGGCGTTAGCGCTGGGCCCGACAGGATGGCCCTCCCACGCGAAGCTACGCGGTATTTATCGCGACCGTCGCAGCCAGGCTCCCGGGCAATGACCTGTTCCAGGCGCGCCATATTCTCACCCGAATAATTGTGGCCCTGGTAGTGAAATGCCGAATTTTCGTGACAACGCCCCAGGCAGCACATCTCGCCGATTTCTTCTTCGGAGAAATGAGTAGACAGGTTGGCGCGGAGCTTGTCCTGGGTGCCGGCAGCCAGACAAGCGCTGCCGTTGCAGACGTATATTTTTTTGCCCTTGTTTTCCGGGCGCGTAAAGTCGTAAAAAGTAGCGGCCCCATATACATTGGCGCTGCCCACGAGAAACTCGTCGGCCAGCTTTTGCAGGTCTTCTTTTTCCGGGGCGCCGGTGGGTTCGCTCAACTGGCCAAGCCGCTCAAAGAGGTTGTTGTGCAACCCCTGCCGTCCCGATAGCGCAGATAGATTTTTTGACATGATACCACTGATTGGTTAGGTGCTTAAAATTCGCAATTTTCTATCATTCCTGCACAAATATTCAAAAGAATGCACCAAAAATGCCAGTTTTTCCAACGGTCAGATTGATTTTTATTACCCTGTTCACTTTTTGTACCGCCAATTCTGGTCTTTTCCCTCCGCCATCCATTCTATGGCGGTAGCGAGGCGTTTCTGGCGGGTGGCTTCGGTTTTGGCATCGACGATCCACTCCACGTATTCTTTTTTGTGTGAATAACTAAATGCATTAAAGTTGCGCAGTGCATGTTCATTGGACTGAAGCGCCTCCAGGAAATAATCGGGGATGACCAGCATTTTGGGGGAGGATCTGCCGGCAGGCCCCGATTTTTTTATGTTCGCTTCGTTGAGCTTCATCGCCTGTAAGATGAACCCGCGCAGTACCGCATCGGGGGGTAGGTCGGCAAGCGATTTGATTTGCCCCAGATGCCCCATTCCAGACTCTCCTGTGGGGGTCAGTACACCATCCGGGTCGTCGAGTAATTCCGACTTCCAGAACCCAAAGGCGCAATGCTGCTTGAAAGATGCCATACTGCACAAAACGCCGCGGTATTCAAAATGCGGAAAACTCCATTTCATTGTTTCTACAACTTCTGGGCAGGCATCGTGTACCAACTGCCGCAGGTGCATCAGGATGGGTTGGGCAAACGGCGCCGCCCTGTCAATGTAAATGTCTATACGAGGGTCGAGAGTGGGCATTCCTGGTTCTATTACTTGCTTTTCAACTGGTGAAAAATAATTTACGCATTATATTGAGTAAATTTACTCAATGCACTGAGAAAATTAAAAAGATAGGACTGAATTGAAGCTTTATACCTTACGTGAATTCTGAAGAATCATGTCATACGACGAAATTATCAACTGGCTGCTCGAAGGCGACGTATCGATCCAATACCAGGTCTATCGCGATTTGTTATCGAAGAACCGACCCGACCTGCAGGCTCGTATCGCCCATGAAGGCTGGGGCGCCACCCTGCTGGCCTGCCGCCAACCCAACGGCCACTGGGGCAGAGGGTTTTATCAGGTGAAATGGATTTCGTCGCATTACACCCTGCTCGACCTGAAAAACCTGGGCATAGCCCCCCTCATCCCCGATATACTCGACACACTAGACCTGATCGTCACTCACGAAACTGCAAAAGACGGCGGCATCAATCCCTCGCGCAGTATCGAACAAAGCGACGTATGCGTAAACGGTATGTTTTTGAATTATGCGTCTTATTTCGGCATGGAGGAAAGCAAACTACATTCAGTCGTCGATTTTATCCTCTCGCAACGCATGGCCGACGGCGGCTTTAATTGCCGGTTTAATCGCCCCGGCGCTCGCCACAGCTCTCTGCATTCTACGCTTTCTGTGGCAGAAGGCATCGCCGAATATGAAAAAAACGGATATTCCTACCGCTTGGCCGAACTCAAAAAAGCAGAAGAAACTTCCCGGGAGTTTATGCTGCTCCACCAATTATTCCTGTCAGACCGCACCGGCGAAATCATCAATGGCAAATTCCTCGTCCCTTATTACCCCTCCCGATGGATGTACGACGTCTTTCGCGCCCTCGATTACTGCCAACAGGTGGGAATGCCTATGGACGACCGCCTCATGCCCGCCATCAAAATGGTGCAACATAGAAGGAAAAAAGACGGCCGCTGGCATCTGCCGGCCAAACACCCCGGCCTAACCCATTTCGAAATGGAAAAAGCCGGCGAACCCAGCCGATGGAATACGCTGAGGTGTTTGCGTATTTTAAAACATTTTAAACAACTATAAAAAAACAAATAGTAATTTGCGCTATAAAACGCAAACCTATGGCAGAATTACTTAAACACTATTTTAACCATAACTTCTTAAACGAATTTGCAGATACCGTTTGTGAAGTAATTTCCCCATTTGACAAAAAACAATTTTTAAAAAAAGTATTCGACGATCAGTGGGAACAACGCGAACTCAAGCAAAGAATGCGCCATATCGCTATTGCACTGCATGATAATTTATCTGGAAATTACAAAAAAGATATTAACGCTATCATTAAAATAATCGAACATATTCGAAGTAAAGGCAAAAAAGAATTTGGCATCGAATATATGTTTTTGCCCGATTTTATAGAACTATACGGACTAGACGATCTTGCAATATCTCAGGACGCTATGGAATTTATTACACAATTTACCAGTTGCGAATTTTCCGTCAGGCCATTTATCAAAAAATACCCCGAACAAATGATGCGTAAAATGCTGGAATGGAGCAAGCACCCGCACCACTTTATCCGGCGCTTTTCCAGCGAAGGCTGCCGGCCCAGACTGCCCTGGGCTATGGCTTTGCCTGATTTAAAAAAAGACCCTTCACCTATTTTGCCTATTTTAGAAAATCTGAAAAACGATCCATCCGAATTTGTGAGGCGTAGCGTAGCCAATAACCTGAATGACATCTCAAAAGACAACCCCGATATTGTTTTGCAATTGGTCAACCGCTGGCAAGGTAGCTCCAAAGAAACCGACTGGATTATTAAACACGGTTGCCGTACTTTACTGCGAAAAGCAGACGACCAGGCTTTGAACATTTTCGGCTTTTCCGGCGCCGTAAATTGCGCGGTTACTGCTTTTTCACTGCAACCCAATCACATTCAAATTGGCGATTCGCTGCGATTTTCTTTTCAACTTATTTCTAAAGAAAAACAACCCGTAAAATACCGGGTAGAATACGCTATTTATTTTGTAAAATCGAACGGAAAACAAAGCAGAAAACTATTCAAAATTACAGAAAATACTTTCCACCCAAATACGCCTTACAACTTTAACCGTTCACAACGATTTCACGATTTAACGACCCGTAAACACTATTCCGGAGAACACCGAATCAGCATTTTGATAAACGGCAACGAATTGGCCGGGCAGAACTTTGAATTATTGGATTAATAAAGGGAAAGGTTAGCGGTAAACGCTAACCCAACATCAAGCATCAAGCATCAAACATCAAAAATGACAACCTACATCGCCCTCCTCCGGGGCATCAACGTAAGCGGGCACAACCCCATCAAGATGGAGGCGCTGAAAACCATGTGCGAATCCCTGGGATTCAGCCAGGTGCGCACCTATATTCAAAGCGGAAACGTGGTTTTTGAAAGCGCAGAAAAAGACGCCTCATCTCTACAGGCCGCTATCGAAGCTCAAATCAAACAGCAATTCGAATTCGAAGTGGCCGTAATGCTGCGCACCGCTGCCGAGTGGCAGCAGGTCATGTCGCGAAATCCCTTCCAAAGCGCCGCCGACGCCGACGGCACCAAAGTGCATATCGTCTTTTTTTCGCAGGCGCCGGATGCCGCCTTGGTCGAACAACTCTCCGCTTTGCCCTTTGACGGCGACGAATTTGCCGTCATAAACTCCGAGATGTACCTGCACTGTCCCAACGGCTATGGCAGGACAAAGCTGTCGAACCCTTTTATTGAGCGAAAGCTAAAAGTGACCGCCACCACCCGAAACTGGCGCTCGGTAGTGACGCTCTCCGGAATGGCAGAAGGTTAAATAGTCTCCAGGTAATCCAAATCTTTGTGGAAAGTTTCTTTCATATAAGACAAAGCCACAAATGCTATCAACATGCAAATCGCCCCTACGGCAACCGCACTGCCTACCAGTGTGGTGTATTGCTGTAAATAGGCAAAACTCATCGATATGGGCACCAGCGAGCCCCGCGCAAAATTGGGCACAGTTGTAGTCACCGTAGCCCTGATATTGGTGCCAAACTGCTCAGAAGCTATTGTGACAAATATGGCCCAGTAACCCACGCCGTAACCCAAGAGGAATGCTTTGGTGTAAAACTGCGACAAACTGATGGCGCCCGAAGTCAAGTAAAAAGCAATGGTAAGGGCCGACAAAGTGAGAAAGATAAACATGGCCTTCTTGCGGCTTTTCAACAATTGGCTCAGCAAGCCGCTCGACAAATCGCCCAGCGTAAGCCCCGTATAACACCACATCACGGCACGCCCCGGATCGGCCACCTCCCCCATGCCGTATGCCTGGCTGAATTCGCGCGCCGCCGTCACCAATATCCCCACTACATACCAGGTGGGCAATCCGATGAGGATGCATTTGGTGTATTTAAAAAATAACTCGCGATTGGCAAATAACATAAAGAAATTACCCCTCGACACTTCTGCCTGTTTGATATTTTTAAACATACCCGACTCGTATACCGAAATGCGCAGGATCAGCAGCGCCAGTCCGAGTCCGCCGCCTACAAAATACGCCGTACGCCAGTTCCAGTGTGTAGCTACAAAATAAGCCACCACCGCTCCCAAAATACCGATGGTGGCCACGATGGTAGTGCCAATACCGCGTTTTTCTTTCGACATCACCTCGCTCACCAGCGTAATACCCGCCCCCAACTCCCCGGCAAGGCCGATACCGGCTACCAACCTCAACCAACGGTATTGCTCAACTGTTTCTACAAATCCATTGGCAATATTGGCCAGCGAATACAAAATAATAGACCCGAACAATACCGACAAACGGCCGCGCTTGTCGCCCATTACGCCCCAGGCAATGCCGCCCATGAGCATGCCTATCATCTGCCAATTGAGCAGTGATAGCCCAATGGCTAGCAACTGGTCGTCGGCAACACCGATGTCTTTCAGGCTCTGTACACGTACAATGCTGAATAACAGCAAGTCGTATATATCTACAAAATACCCCAAAGCGGCTACGATAACGGTAGAAATGATAATCGTTTTCTGTTGCATGGCCGGTTAGTTCGTTGATCTTTGTTTAGCTGCGCTAAAATATGTTATTTTGCGATGATTATCTCCAATAATAATGATGTCTGCCAATAACGACTATCTCACCTTCCTGGAAAACGAAGCGATCTACGTATTCCGGGAAGTAGCCGCCCAGTTTGCCCGCCCCGTGATACTTTTTTCCGGAGGAAAAGACTCTATCGTGCTGGTGCACCTGGCCAAAAAAGCTTTTTACCCTGCACGTATCCCTTTCCCGTTGTTACATATCGATACCGGGCATAATTTTCCCGAAATCCTGGATTTTCGCGATGAGCTGGCGCGCGAAGCAGGCGTGGAATTGCTCGTGGGCTCCGTACAGGAAGCTATCGACAAAGGCCGGGTAAAAGAAGAAACCGGCCCCTACGCCAGTCGCAATACGCTACAAATCGTTACCCTGCTCGACGCCCTCAAAACATACCAAGTAGACGCCGCCATCGGAGGCGGCCGCCGCGATGAGGAAAAAGCAAGAGCCAAAGAACGCTTTTTTTCGCACCGCGACGCCTTCGGCCAATGGGATCCCAAAAACCAACGCCCGGAATTGTGGAACCTGTTTAACGGAAAAAAACACCCCGGCGAACACTTCCGCGTTTTTCCCCTCAGCAATTGGACCGAGCTGGATGTGTGGACGTATATCGCCCGCGAAAAAATTCAACTCCCACCCCTTTACTTCTCCCACAGCCGCCAGGTTTTTTGGCGCGACAAGGTGCTCTACGGCGATACGCCTTTTATGGTGCACCTGCCGGGAGAAGAGATATTCGAAGCCCAGGTCCGCTTCCGTACTATAGGCGATGCCACTTGTACCGGCGCTATTTTCTCGGAGGCAACTACCATCCAAGATGTGATAGAGGAGGTGATCGCTTTTCGCACCACCGAACGCGGCACCCGGGGCGACGACAAACGCTCCGAATCGGCTATGGAAGACCGCAAACGCGTGGGTTATTTTTAATTTTTTTTGAAAAATCAGATAATGGACTTATTGCGATTTACCACAGCAGGTAGCGTTGACGATGGCAAAAGCACACTGATAGGCCGCTTGCTGTACGATTCCAAATCTATTTTTGAAGACCGGCTGGAAGCCATCGAACGCACCAGCAAAGCCAGCGGCGAAACCGAGGTAAACCTGGCCCTGCTCACCGATGGACTGCGCGCCGAACGCGAGCAAAAAATCACGATTGATGTGGCCTACCACTATTTTGCCACCCCCCAGCGCAAGTTTATTATCGCCGATACCCCCGGCCATACCCAGTATACCCGCAATATGGTGACCGGCGCTTCTACCGCCGACCTGGCCATCGTGCTCATCGACGCCCAAAAAGGCGTGCTCGTGCAGTCGCGCCGCCACGCTTTTATCGCCTCCCTGCTCCAAATTCCCCACCTGGTAGTGGCCATCAACAAGATGGACAGCGTAGACTACGACGAAAAGGTATTTGATCAAATAAGGGAAGAATTCACTCAATTCAGCGCCAAACTCGATATGCCGGATATCGTGTTTATACCGATTTCCGCGCTAAAAGGCGATAATATCGTACAGCGAAGCACACATATGCCCTGGTACGACGGTCCCACGCTGCTCTACCTTTTGGAACACGTGCATGTGGAGCCCTACAAAAACCTGATCGACTTCCGCTTTCCCGTGCAATACGTGGTACGCCCCCACCAGCAATTCCGCGGCTTCGCGGGCAGGGTGAGCTCGGGGGCTATCCGCGTCGGCGAACCGGTGAAGGTGCTGCCCTCCGGCAAACACAGCGCAGTCAAAGCTATCGTCACCTACGACGGCGAACTCGAAGAAGCCCGCGCCGGCGATTCGGTGGTGCTCACCCTCGAAGACGAAATCGACATCAGCCGCGGCGATATGCTGGTGCGCGTGCATAATACGCCCGTCATAGGTCGCCAGGTAGACGCCTATCTGTGCTGGATGGACGAAACCCCGATGGAGCCCGGTCGCTTGTACGAATTATGGCAAACCTCCCACACGGGCCGCGCGTCGATTGGCGAAGTGCGCTATAAAATGGATATGGAAACCATGCACCGCCTGCCCTCGGGTTCGCTGCAGCTCAACGACATCGCCTTGGTTTCGCTCCAGACTACTATGCCGTTTTTCTGGGATACTTACCGGCAAAACCAGCATACCGGCAGCTTTATCCTCATCGACCCCGACACCCATAATACCGTAGCGGCGGGCATGGTCCGGCAAGTCAACAAAGAATCTATCGCCGACCTGCCACAGGCGCCCGCCGGCAAAAAATCCGCCGACGTAGTATGGGAAGGCTGGAATATAAACCGCGCCCAGCGCGAATCGCGCAACGGCCACCAGGCTGCCGTGCTATGGTTCACCGGATTGTCGGGTTCCGGTAAAAGCACCATCGGGCGCTTGCTCGAACAACAACTCTTCGACCGCGGCATCCAGACGATGCTGCTCGACGGCGACCACCTGCGCCACGGCCTGTGCAATGACCTCGGCTTCAGCGAGGCCGACCGCAGCGAAAATATACGCCGCGCCGCCGAAGTGGCCCGGCTCTTCTACGAGCAGGGCAATATCGTGATCTGCACTTTTATCTCCCCCTTTGCCAAAGACCGCCAACAGGTGAGAGCGCTCATCCCCGAAGGCCGCTTTTTGGAAGTGTGGGCCAACTGCGACCTCGACACGGCCATCGCCCGCGATCCCAAAGGACTCTATGCCCGGGCGCTGCGCGGCGAAATTGCCCACTTTACGGGCATAAATTCACCCTACGAACCTCCCGAAAACCCGGAAATAACGCTGCACACCGCCACCGAAGACAGCGAGGCGGCCGCCCGGCGTATTATTGAAAAATTGACCGCTTTGGGAATTATTTGATGTGTGCAATGCGTTTTTTTACCGCAGAGTTACAAGGAGTTTAACGCAGAGTCTCGCAGAGTCAACATCACGCTCTGCGTAACTCCTTTCAACTCCTTGTAACTCTGCGGTTAAAAATCTAAGCGAAAATAAATTAACAAAATGAACCAACAAAAACAAATCTACTTTCACGTAGGACTCGGAAAAACAGCCTCGACATATCTTCAGAATCGCTTTTTCACCAAATTAAAAGGCATCCACTATATCCATACTTCTTTATACAAAAAAAGTAAAAAAATAATCCGCCAAACCGAACACTCCAAATACCTCGTCTCAAGAGAATTTGATCAGCAGTTGGAATCAGAAGTGAAATGGTTTTCTTCCGATTTTCCCGATGCCAAAATAATCGTATTTTTCAGACGGCAAGACGGCTGGATAGCCTCGCAGTATAAGCGCTTCGTAAAAAATGGATTTCCCGGTACCTTTAACCAATTTATCGATGTAGAAAACGATAGTGGTTATTGGAAAAAAGAAGACCTGCTATTTTATCCCAAATTAAAAACTTTGGAATACTATTTTAAATCCAAACCGCTGGTATTATTTTACGAAGAATTTAAAAAAGACCCCATTCCCGTATTCAACAAACTATGCGATTTTATGGGCGCCGAATACGATATCAACGAAGTCGATTTATCACCCAAACACGTCTCCTACAACGAAAAGCAACTAAAAGTAATCCGAAAAATAGGCTGGCGTTTTTTCCGCCCCAACATGCCGCCCATCAAAAATCCGGTATTGCGATTTTTGCGTCGCATGTATCACATGGCTATCCGCTATCCCATATTATATGGCGCGTTACTTGTTCCCGAATCCTGGGTAAATCCCGAACCGCTTATCCCCCCCGCAGAATTGGAAAAAGTGAAAAAGGTTTTTGAAGAAGACTGGAAACGATGCCAGGAATATGCGGCCAGTGTAATACCCGGAAGCGCCGTGGAGTGAGGACTTTGCGACTTTGCGACTTTGGGATCCAGGGCCGCTCGTTGAGCGGAGTCGAAACGAACAGCCACGTTGGTCATTTCGACTTCGCTCAATGACCGACCGCCGACCGCCGACTGCTAAAACCTAAAACAATGAAAATACTCCCCCTCCTTACCGCTTTTTTCCTCCTCCCCCTCCTCACGGCCCACGCCCAGCCCGACAGCCTACCATATGTGGTGGTCCTCGGCGTGGCACAAGACGGCGGTTACCCCCACATCGGCTGCCAACGCCAATGCTGCAAATTGAGCTGGAAAAATGAGGCGATGCGAAGACACGTGGTTTCGCTGGCTTTAGTTGATCCCGCAGAAAAAAAATGGTGGCTTTTTGAAGCCACGCCCGATATCAACGAACAGCTCCACCTTTTTTCTGCGCTTACGCAAAATACCTACAGCTATCTCCCCCAAGGTATTTTTATTACCCACGCACATATCGGCCATTATACCGGCTTGATGGAATTGGGAAGGGAGGCGCTAGGGGCAAAAGAAATACCGGTTTATACATTGCCCCGCATGGCTGCTTTTTTGGAAAATAACGGCCCCTGGGGACAATTGGTGCAATTAAAAAATATTGCGCTGAAAATATTAAATACCGATTCTATTTTGTCATTAACACCTCAAGTTGACATTATCCCATTTACCGTTCCCCACCGCGATGAATATTCCGAAACGGCCGGTTTTTATATTTTTACAAAAAATAAAAAATATGTCTTTATTCCGGATATTGACAAGTGGTCGAAATTTGAAAAAAATATATTAACCGTTGTTAAAAATGTAGATATCGCATTTTTGGATGCTACTTTTTGTAACCCCGGCGAATTGCCCAACAGAAATATGGCGGAAGTTCCCCATCCTTTTGTAATAGAAACCATGACATTATTTGAAAAAGAAAATATTGCGATAAAAAAGAAAATTCATTTTATCCATTTCAATCATACCAACCCCATCTTGTGGGATGAAGGGCAAAGAGCTCAAATTATTCAGGCCGGATTTAACATCGCCATACAAGGCGATATATATAAATAGCTGATTGTCGATGACATGTATTTGGAGGGAAAAATATTTCTTTTTTATACAAAAAATCACCCCTCCGGTAGCCAGGATGGTTGTATATTGTAGGCCAAACACTACTGATACTATGGCATCATCCCCTGCAACCCACAGCACTAAAGGCGCAGCGGCAAAAACCTACACGTTTGCCGAGGCATTCACAGCCACTACGGCGTATTTCGGCGGCGACGAACTGGCCGCCAACGTATGGATCAACAAATACGCCCTCAAGGACGCCTTCGGCAACCTCTACGAACGCACCCCCGATGATATGCACCGGCGTATCGCCGGCGAAATTGCCCGCATCGAGGCCCGATACCCCAACCCCCTGAGCGAAAAACAAGTATTCGACCTGCTGAAAGATTTCCGCTATATCGTGCCGCAGGGCAGCCCCATGTCGGGAATCGGCAACAACTACCAGGTATCCTCGCTGTCAAATTGCTTTGTGATCGGCAACCACGCCGATTCCTACGGCGGCATCATCCGCACCGACGAAGAACAGGTGCAACTCATGAAACGACGTGGCGGCGTGGGCCACGACTTGTCGCATATCCGCCCCAAAGGCAGCCCGGTGATGAATTCGGCGCTTACTTCTACCGGCATCGCGCCGTTTATGGAGCGCTACTCAAATTCCACCCGCGAAGTAGCCCAGGACGGCCGCCGCGGCGCCCTGATGCTGACGATCTCTATTAAACACCCTGACGCCGAGAACTTTATAGACGCCAAACTCGAACAAGGCAAGGTGACCGGCGCCAATGTGTCGGTGCGTATCGACGACGAATTCATGAAGGCGGCCATCGCCGGCCAACCCTATACGCAGCAATTTCCTATCGACTCGGCCGCGCCGACCTTTGAAAAGAAGATCGACGCCGCGCAACTCTGGCACAAGATTATCTATAATGCCTGGAAATCCGCCGAACCGGGCGTACTATTCTGGGATACCATCCTGCGCGAATCGGTGCCCGATTGCTATACCGACCTGGGCTATCGCACCATCTCTACCAACCCCTGCGGCGAAATACCGCTTTGCCCATACGACAGCTGCCGCCTGCTGGCCATCAACCTATATAGCTATGTGGAGGAGCCTTTTACACCCAAAGCCCGATTCGACTTTGAAAAATTTGCCCGCCACGTGCAATACGCCCAGCGCATTATGGACGACATCATCGACCTGGAGCTGGAAAAAATAGACCGTATCGAAGAAAAAGTGGGCAAAGACCCCGAGTTGGATAATATCAAGGATGTAGAGCGCCAACTTTGGAAAAAGATCCGCAAAACCTGCATCGAAGGCCGCCGCACCGGCGTGGGCATCACCGCCGAAGGCGATATGCTGGCCGCACTGGGGCTGCGCTACGGCAGCGACGAAGCTATCGCTTTTGCCGTTGACGTACAGCGCACGGTGGCCCTTAACGCCTATCGCGCCTCGGTGGATATGGCTCGCGAACGCGGCCCGTTTCCCATTTACGATGGCAGTAGGGAAATGAAAAATCCCTTTATTAGCAGGCTAAAAGAAGCCGATCCGGCGCTATACGACGATATGGTGAAATACGGCCGTCGAAATATCGCCCTGCTCACTATCGCCCCCACCGGCACGACCAGTCTGATGACTCAAACCACCTCGGGTATCGAACCGGTTTTTATGGTGAGCTACAAACGCCGCCGCAAGGTGAACCCCAACGATAAAGCCGCCAAAGTGACGTTTATCGATGAGGTGGGCGACCACTGGGAAGAATACCACGTCTTCCACCACCGCTTTGTAGATTGGCTAAAAGCCCGCCACGACAACGTGGAAGAAATCACGCATCTGCCCGCCGAAGAACTGCAGGCCATTATCAACCAGTCGCCTTATTATAAAGCCACCGCCAACGATGTGGATTGGGTACAAAAGGTAAAAATGCAGGGCGCTATTCAGAAATGGGTAGACCACTCTATTTCGGTAACGGTAAATATCCCCCAGGATACCCCGGTAGAAATGGTGAAGCAAATCTACCAGACGAGCTGGGAATACGGATGTAAAGGCTGTACCATCTACCGCGACGGCTCGCGGTCGGGCGTACTGGTGGCAGATACGCCAAAGGCGGCCCAAAAGCAAGTCTTCCACGAAACCATGCCCCCCAAGCGCCCCGAACGGCTCGAAGCCAATATCGTGCGATTTATGAACAACGACGAACCCTGGATGGCGGTGATCGGGCTTTATGAAGGCAAACCCTACGAAATATTCACCGGCCGCGCCATCGATATTTTCAAATTTCCCGATTATGTAAAAACGGGTTGGATTATCAAACACAAAGACGAAACCGGCGCCAATCGCTATGATTTTCAATTTGTGGACCGCGACGGCTACCGCGTGACGATCGAGGGCCTCTCCCGCTCTTTCAACAAAACTTACTGGAATTACGCCCGCCTCATTTCAGGTATTATGCGCCACGGCATGCCGCTGCAACACATGGTTGACCTGATAGACAGCCTGAATGTAGAAGAAGATTATATCAATACCTGGAAAAATGGGGTAGTGCGGGCACTGAAGCAATACATTCCCGACGGTACCCGCGCAGTAAAAGCGCAGTGCCCTTCCTGCCACGACCCCGAAGGCCTGCTGTATACCGAAGGCTGCCTGCACTGCAAAAGCTGCGGGTATTCGGAGTGCGGGTAGGGGGTTGTCCGTTGTCGGTTGTCGATTGTCGGTTGTCGGTTTGTCGGTTCTTTATCTTTGCCAGTTATACTTGAACAGAGAACTGACAACAGAGAACAGACAACTGACAACAGAGAACAGACAACTGACAACAGAGAATTTCATTGTTATTCCAAAGTAAACCCCGTAACTTTGCGGCGCAAAAAAAACTGCTATGAGCCTTACCCGTTTCAACGCACTCGATGCAGTGCAAAACCGCTCGCCTTTCGATCTCGAATACATGGAGGCGCCCGATCATAAAATTTCCGCCTTTTTCGGCTGCAACGTATTCACTGACAGCGTTATGCAGGAATACTTGCCCGAAGACGTGTACCACAACCTTAAAACCGCCATCTCTTCGGGTGCAAAAATATCGCGCGAAGACGCCGACGTGATTGCCAGCGCTATGAAACGCTGGGCCATGGACCGCGGCGCTACGCACTATACCCACTGGTTTCAGCCCCTTACCGGGCGCACGGCAGAAAAACACGACGCCTTTTTTACGCTCAATCACGAAGGAAAAGCCGTCGAAGAATTCAACGGCGATGCACTGGCTCAGCAGGAACCCGACGGCTCCAGCTTTCCCGGCGGCGGACTGCGTTCTACCTTCGAAGCCCGGGGATATACCGCCTGGGATCCTTCCTCTCCCGCGTTTATCCTTGAAGTGGGCGAGGGAAAAACCCTTTGTATTCCCACTATTTTTGTGACTTATTCCGGCGACGCGCTCGACTATAAATTACCCCTGCTCAAATCACAAACTTATCTCGAAAAAGCCGCCATCCCGGTGTGCCGCCTGTTCGACGATAACGTGAACCGCGTGATAACTACTTTGGGCTGGGAACAGGAGTACTTCCTCGTCGACGAATCGCTGTACAACGCGCGCCCCGACCTGGTGATGACGGGCCGCACCCTGCTGGGCAAACATTCACCCAAAGGACAGCAACTCGAAGACCACTATTTCGGCTCTATACCTGAGCGCGTATACGCATTCATGCGCGATCTCGAAACCGAGTGCCACAAACTCGGTATCCCGGTGCGCACCCGCCACAACGAAGTAGGCCCCGGCCAATACGAGCTGGCGCCTATGTACGAAGAGGTCAACGTAGCCGTAGACCACAACCAGTTGCTGATGGACCTGATGGATCGCGTAGCGCATCGCCATCGTTTCCGCGTATTGTTGCACGAAAAACCCTTCGCCGGCGTCAACGGCTCGGGCAAGCACAACAACTGGTCGATGGCCACCGATACCGGCAAAAATCTACTATCACCCGGCCCTACGCCGGGCCGCAACCTGCGCTTTCTTACTTTTTTTGTAAATACCATCAAAGCCGTGCACCGCTATGCCGACCTCCTGCGCGCCAGCGTGGCTTCGGCTTCCAATGACCACCGCCTTGGCGCCAACGAAGCGCCACCGGCTATCGTATCGGTATTTATCGGGGAGTCGCTTACCAAAGTACTCCACGATATCGAAGCCGGCATCGTGGCCGACGCCGCCGGCGTCAAGGAATTGCTCGACCTGCTTAGCAAAATTCCCAACCTCGAACGCGACAATACCGACCGCAACCGCACTTCGCCTTTTGCCTTTACCGGCAATAAGTTTGAAATACGCATGGTGGGCTCTTCTATGAACTGCGCCGCGCCCATGACGGTAATGAATACGATTGTGGGCCGTCAACTACTCGAGTTTAAAGAAGAAACCGATGCCCTGATTAAAAAGGGGATGGACAAAGACAGCGCCGTATTGAGCGTACTCAAGCGGTATATCGCCGAATCGAAGCCTATCCTGTTTGAAGGCGACGGCTACAGCGACGCCTGGAAAGAAGAAGCGGCCCGCCGCGGACTTAGCAATACGCCCAATACCCCCGATGCCCTATCCACCTACCTCAGCGAGGAAGTCCTCGACCTGTTTACCCAAAGCGGCGTATTTACCGAAAGGGAACTGCACGCCCACTACGACGTGATGTGCGAAAGCTATAACCTGAAATTACAGATCGAATCGCGCACATTGGGTGAAATGGTGGTCAACCACATCCTGCCTGCCGCTATCCGCTACCAGACCGTACTGGCAGATAACGTGGCTTCACTCAAAGCCATCGACATGCCTGAAGAAGCCTACCAGGCTCAACTTGACGTGGTGCGCCGCATCAGCGAAAATGTGAACCGCATGAAAACCAGTGTAGAACAAATGACTACCGCCCGCAAGGAGGCAAACCGGATAGCGCACGCCATCGACAAAGCCATGGCCTACTGCAATCTCGTCAAACCCCACATGCAGGAAATCCGGGTTTATGCCGATCGCCTCGAATACCTGGTAGAAGACCAGGAGTGGCCACTTGTGAAGTATCGCGAGCTTATGTTTTTGAGATAAATCTGTTTTGATTAACGTTTTGAGCTAAAATACCTTGTTTTCTTAAACAAAACGATACACCCGCTGTTGACAAAGTTGTTAATCGAAAAAACGCAAAACAATCTTGAGCAAGCGAGTTATTGTAATTGGATCCGGATTTGCAGGGCTTTCAGCAGCCACCAACCTGGCAGCAAAGGGCTTTGACGTCACTGTGCTGGAGAAAAACGACGTACCTGGCGGCCGCGCCCGCAAATTCGAAGTAGACGGGTTTATGTTCGATATGGGCCCCAGCTGGTACTGGATGCCCGATGTGTTTGAGCAATATTTCGGCAGTTTTGGCAAAAAACCTTCCGATTATTACGAGCTCGCACGGCTCGACCCATCCTACCGCATTATTTTCGGAAAAGACGATATCATGGAAGTGCCCGCGTACCGCGAGGCGCTAAAAGCCATGTTTGAGCGCTACGAACCGGGTAGCAGCAGGCAATTGGAGCGCTTTCTTGCCGAAGCCGAATACAAATACCGGGTAGGCATGGGAGAATTTGTGCACAAACCCAGCCATTCGATCTGGGAATTTGCCGACCTGCGCATCCTCATCAGCATGTTCCGTCTGCAAATGTTCAACTCGATGTCGGCTCACGTGCGCAAGCTTTTCAAAAACGAACAACTTATTCAGCTACTCGAATTTCCTGTATTATTCCTCGGCGCCACCCCCGAAAAAACACCGGCCATGTATAGCCTGATGAACTATGCCGACCTGCAATTGGGCACCTGGTACCCCATGTGCGGCATGTTCAAAATCGTAGAGGCCATGATCGACCTGGCCCGCGAAAAAGGTGTGAAATTCGAACTCGGCCAGGAAGTACGGCAAATAACGGTCGAAAACGGCCGCGCTACCCAGGTTATTACCCAAAATAACACCTACCCTGCCGACATCGTAGTGGGCGGCGCCGACTACCACCACGTAGAACAACAACTACTGCCTGCTGCACATAGACAATATTCCCCGGCCTATTGGGATCGCCGCACCATGGCGCCTTCGTCGCTGCTATTTTATTTGGGTGTAAACAAACGAATAGAAGGCCTCAAGCACCACAACCTATACTTTGACGAAGACCTCAAGCAACACGCCATTGAGATCTACGACAATCCGAAATGGCCCGAAAAACCCCTGTTTTATGTATGCGCCCCATCGGTCACCGACCCCGGCGTAGCACCGGAGGGTTGTGAAAACCTCTTTGTATTGATCCCCCTGGCCCCCGGCCTCGAAGACACGCCCGAGCGCAGAGAAGAATACTACGACATCGTCATGACCCGTCTGGAGCATTTGACCGGGCAGGATATCCGTTCGCACGTAGTCTACAAGCGCTCTTTTGCTCATCAGGATTTCGAACGCGACTACCATGCTTTCAAGGGTAACGCCTATGGTTTGGCCAACACATTGCTACAAACCGCCTTTTTAAAACCAAAAATGAAAAGCAAAAAGGTAAATAATTTGTACTTTACAGGACAGCTGACCACTCCAGGGCCTGGCGTACCCCCTTCGCTCATCTCGGGCCAAGTAGTTGCCGACGTTATAGCAAAAGCTCATACACCCTAAACACATTAACAACTATCTGACCATGATGCACCTATACAACGACACCTGCATGGCTTGTAGC
Organism: Saprospiraceae bacterium; assembly: GCA_013360405.1. GTDB lineage: Bacteria > Bacteroidota > Bacteroidia > Chitinophagales > Saprospiraceae > JABWBR01. The sequence goes on along the minus strand of JABWBR010000004.1, from coordinate 5,470 downwards.
CAGTTGATCACCATGCGCTACAGCACCTCCTTTTCGATGGGCATCCGCGTATTCGACGAGCATCTGCGGCCGCCTATCTATGCCATTTACGGATTTGTGCGTTTTGCCGATGAAATCGTAGACACCTTCCACGATTTTTCAAAAGCGGATTTGTTAGAACGCTTCCGACAGGATACCTACCACGCCCTTGAGCAGGGCATCAGCCTCAACCCCGTATTGCAGGCCTTCCAGGAAACCGTGCATCGCTACGGCATCGAACGCGAGCTCATCGACGCCTTCCTGCGCAGCATGGAAATGGATATGCACCACCACACTTACGAAGACAGCCTTTACCAGGAATATATCTACGGCTCTGCTGAAGTAGTAGGCCTCATGTGCCTACGCGTCTTCTGCGATGGCGACAACGATCTCTACAACAGGCTCAAAGCGCCGGCCCGCAGCCTTGGTGCGGCATTCCAAAAAATCAACTTCCTGCGCGACATGCGCAGCGATTTCGACGAGCGCGGGCGGGTGTACTTTCCCGGCGTCGATTTCACGTCCTTTACCCCCGAAGACAAATTGATGATCGAAGCCGACATCAAAAAAGACTTTGACGACGCGCTCAAAGGTATCATTGAATTGCCGCGTGGCGCCCGTTTCGGCGTCTACCTGGCTTATGTGTATTATATTAATTTGTTTAAAAAAATCAGGCGCGCGCCGGCTACCCGCGTTACCAAAGAACGCATACGGGTAAACGACGGCCGGAAAATATACCTGCTGTTCAGCTCGGCGCTTAAACACAGCTTCAACTTGTTCTGATGCAGGAAAAAAAACCGGCCGGTACTACGCTCAAATCTTTCCTGGTGGCCATCCCCATTGCCGTGGTGGCCGTGCAATGGCTGCTGTCAAAATCTGTCGTTCCTGGTCTTCAAACCGAGGTATTCCAGGTAGCCCGCCTGTCGTGGCTCGAAACGCCGTATGCCTACCTCTATCTTCACATTTTCACTTTCGTGCCGATATTCCTGCTCAGCTTCGACAAAAACGTGCACTATTACACCCGTTGGCGATATTTACTGCCTGCCATTACCCTGGTAGCTGCTTTTTTTATCGGCTGGGATGCGCTTTTCACTGCGCGCGGCGTGTGGGGGTTCAACGACACTTACGTATTAGGCATACATTTCGCGGATTTGCCGCTGGAGGAATGGCTCTTCTTTTTCATCGTACCCTTTGCCTGCGTTTTTATCTACGAGTGTTTGAATTTTTATGTAAAAAAAGACTGGCTGGGGCCCTATGACAAACAAATCACCATTGGCCTGGCTGTTATTCTATTATTGGTAGGCGGTTGGTATTGGCAGCAATTATACACCGTATCGGCTTGTCTGCTAAGCGCAGCCCTGTTGCTGTATCATTTGTTTTTTCTCCCCGTCTCCTGGCGTGGTCGTTTCTATTTGGCCTATGCCGTCAGTCTCATTCCTTTTTTATTGGTAAACGGCGTGCTCACCGGCGGTTATACCCAACAGCCGGTAGTACTCTACAATCCGGAAGAAATGATAGGCTTTCGCCTCACTTCGGTGCCTGTAGAGGATAGCGCGTATGGTTTTTTGTTGATTTTGGGGGTGGTGACGTTGTATGAGAGGTTTAGAGGGGGACCGCAGAAGAGCACACAAATAGTGCAAACTGTATAAATTATACCCTCAGCGCGCCACGGAACCCCCTGGCGGCATAATAAGATTGCGCACCGTTGTGATACAAAAAGACCTGGTCGTAGCGGCGATCACAAAAAAGGGCGCCGCCGAGTTTTCTGATATAATCCGGCGTTTTTACCCAACTCGATGTTTTTGTGTCAAAATTTCCAATTTGCTGCAACACCCGATATTCTTCTTCTGTGAGGATCTCAATACCCATAGAATTAGCCATATCAATAGCGCTATTTTCCGGTTTGAATTCTTTTCGTTCATCGAGCGCTTTGCGGTCGTAACAAAGACTTCTGCGGCCTTTTGGACTTTCAGCCGAGCAATCGTAAAAAATGTATTCGCCCGTGTTTTTATCATGGCTCACCACATCGGGTTCGCCGCCGGTTTTTTCCATTTCATAGAGCGACCACAGTTTTTCGGTATTAGCTTCCAGCCTTGCTAGTACGTCAGTCCATTCCATGCCTTTGTGGCGGTTCCCATTTTTCTCAAAGCGGGTTTTCAATGCATTTAGTAGTTCTTCGCGTTGTGGTGGCAGCAACTCTCTTTTCATGTTTTTCTATTTATGCGATAAAGGTGTACAATATGCCAACTATTTGGTTGTCAATCCTAAAAAGACAATCTCCTTATAATTATCCTTTTCGTAAAGGATTCCGATTTTGTGCTTATTTATTAATACCATATCAGAATAAGCGGCGTATGCCCCTTTGTATCCGGCAGGCGCCTTAGCGATCAGCTTATTATAATACCAGGTTTTCCCTCCGTCTTTGGATAGACGCAAAGTTAAGTGATTTCGATCTTTCTCATCGGCAGCATTGAGGTGAGCTAAAACAAACCCCTTTCCTTTCTTCCATGATAACACAGCCCCCTGATTAACCGGATCTGGGAGATTTGGGTCGGGGGCTGAAGAAACCCAGGTGTGACCACCATCATGAGAAATAGAGATTATTCGTTGTTTAGGGTTAAGACGTTGGTTTCTGGACGTCATGTACACGCTGTTTTCTCCAATTTGCGCCGCCATTGACTCATTGGAACCGGCGAAAAGCACATTATCGCTTATTTTAAAAGTTTTTCCATGATCATCCGAGTAATACGCATGGGCATTCCAGTCCTTGTTGCCGGGGTGTGGATCACCCCCATTGTGATTGGCTGCGACATATAAACGCCCCTTGTTGGGGCCGGCAATAAATTGGAAACCATGGCCCGGCGTATTGGCGTATGTTCTCCAGTCCTCCTCAAAATTATAGTCAGGATTGATATGCGGCTGCTTGGGCCGGTGAGCTTGTCTAGTAATGTTTAC
>JABWBR010000070.1 GCA_013360405.1 Saprospiraceae bacterium | reverse complement strand
GCTTTTTTTGGTGGTACACTAAAGGTACGAAGTGTGGGCGTACTTTCACCAAAGCAAAAAAACGTCGGATTGATTTAACGTCAAACTGAACAGCCTAGGGTTTAGAGTATGTTTAGAAATTTAATTTGAGATTCTTGCAAGAATGATATCGATGAATGAAATCTGAATAAAGGCAGCCGAAGAATCTGCTGTTTTCGCGTAGCCACGGCTCAGTCTTCGGAAAAAGTTGAACCAAGCGAACGAGCGCTCTGACGACTGAAAGGGAGTTTGACTTTGACCATCGTAATTGATGATTTCGCAACCACAAATTACTTGGCCAGTTCCCATTTTTCACCCGGTTGTCAATTTTTCAAAAATCCGCTTTTGGATTTCAAAACATACTCTGACCCCAATCGCTAAACCCTACTAAATAATTACAAATAAATTACATCGCACTATCATCCACACTTTGCAGCCATCCTTCAATAGGCTCTACCACCGAGGCCACGCAGCCGTCGTCGAAAGGCGAGCGGAGCTGCGACAGCGCTACCAGTTGCAGGAAAGACCGGCTGCCGCCGGCCTGACAGAGCCGCACATAATCGCCCCAGGCAGCCGTATGGTCTTCGCGGTCGCGCTTCCAAAACTGAAAAGCGCAGATCTGAGCGAGACAATAGTCGATATAATAAAATGGAACGTTGAAAATGTGGCTTTGCTTGTGCCAGAAGCCGCCATTCTCTAAAAAGTCATTGTCTTCGTAGCGGCGGTGGGGCAGGTATTTTTTTTCGATATCCCGCCACATCCGGTTGCGTTCGGCGGGAGTGGCTTCGGGATTTTCATACACGCGGTGCTGAAACTCGTCGACTGCTACCCCGTAAGGCAAGAAGCAAAGGGCGTTATTGAGGTGCACAAAGCGATGTTTGTCGGCTTCGTCGCCAAAAAAGCGGTCCATCCAGGGCCAGGTAAAAAACTCCATGCTCATCGAGTGGATTTCGCAGGCTTCGTAGGTGGGCCAGTGGTATTCGCTGATCGTGGCGTAGCGGCTGCTGTATACCTGAAAGGCATGGCCGGCTTCGTGAGTCAGCACGTCGATATCGGCGCTGGTGCCGTTGAAGTTGGAAAAGATATAGGGCGCCTGGTAATCGCCGATAAACGTGCAATACCCGCCGGGCGCTTTATTGGGGCGGGTAAGCAGATCCATGAGGTGATTGTCGCGCATGTGGTGGAAAAAACGGTCGGTTTCGGGCGACAGCTCGGCGTACATGCCGGCGGCCTGGGCGATAATCCATTCGGGGTTGCCGTGGGGTTTGGGATTGCCATTCAGGAAGCGCACATCCTCGTCGTAGTGGGCCAGCTGGTCGAGTCCGAGGCGGCGGCGCTGGCGATCGTAAAGCTGGCTGGCAATGGGAACAATATATTGCCTGATCTGTTCGCGGTAGCGGGCTACCATTTCGGCATTGTAATCGGCGCGCATCATGCGGGCGTAGCCCAATTCCACAAAATTTCGATAGCCGAGTTTGGTAGCGATGCGGTGGCGCACCTTCACCAATTGGTCAAACAGATTACCGATGGCTTCGGCATTTTGGGCAAAAAACGACCATTTGGTCTCTGACGCTTCTCGGCGGGTCTGTCTGTCGGCATTAACTTCGTATACAAAAATACTCGACAGGTTGTGGGTCTCCCCCCTGAAGGTGATCTGTGCCGACGCTTTCAGTTTGGTGTATTCGCTACTAAGTCGGTTTTCTTCCTGCAAGTCTTCCAGCACGATAGGATCGAAAGTTTTCATGCTCATACTGGCCATATCGAACAATTGCCGGCCCCAGTGTTTTTCGAGATCAGCGCGATAGGGCGAGTCGAGCAAAGCGCGGTAAAAGCGGTTGTTGAGCGCTTCGTAATGCGGCATTTGCTCGTCGAAGAAGTTATTTTCCTGTTCGTAAAAGCTATCTTTCGTATCGATGGTATGCCTGATATGGCAGATGTTGTACTGCGATTGGAAATAGGTGCGCAGCTTGTCGATGGCTTTTATACATTGATTTTGGACTTCTGCTGAGCCGGCCCTGTCCATCTCGAGCAGTAGTGCCTCAAATTTCTGCCGAAAATTGTCCAAATCGGGACGTTGGTATTGAAAATCTTCAAAATGCATAGTGTGTAGTTTGTCTTTTTGCTATGTAGCGCTTCAACAGCGTAAAGGTATATTTTTTGCTTTTGCAATGCGTTTTGCTTTGCTAATTTTGACCCCTATTCCCCCATAAACCTCCCGACTTCCCTTTGGTCAGTACGGGACTCCCCCGACTTTTAATCGGGACTCACTTCGTTCGCTTTCAGTCGCATAAACTCATAAACCCTCATAAACCCTCATAAACCCATACCCCCTTTATTCTATGCAACTCAAACTCATCACGCACTATCTGCAATTATTTCGGCTGTACCTGGAAGGCCCCGGCTCATCCGAGCGCTTGCATATCTGGGCTTCGCAGCGCACTTTCCAGGAAAACTGGGATCTGGAGGCCTCCAACCTGGCCGTCATGTACGATGCCAGTCTGCAAAGCACGTACTCCCGCCGCCTTTGGAACCGAGAAAGCTACGAGCCCAAACGGATGATGACGGCTTTTATGGAAATGGAGCCCGGCTATGTATACGATATTTTTCGCGATTTGTTTAATGAAAACAAAGACGTGGCCGGCCGTGCCGACCGCTTTATTTATTATTGCGACGAGTTGCTCCAGTTGTATAAAGAAAGACACCCGCTCACGAAAGAGAACAGCCACTACCACAACGACAACTACCAGATGGTGTCACTCTACCTCGGCTTTCGCTACCCGGCAGTTTACACGTTGTACGACGCCGACGCTTTTCGCAAGTTATTACAACTACTGGGCAGTACCGACATTCCGGCAGCCAATGATATCGGGCGTTTTTTTAAAGTGATGCGCACACTCTACGGCTTTATGGCCAAAGATGAAGCGCTGATGGCCGCCCACCGGGCCCGCCTCGACGAAAATCAGCACTTTATGGGAGAAAGCCTGCTGCTGTCATACGATTTTTATCAATTTTGTAAGGAAGGGTAGTCGGTTGTCCGTTCTCCGTTCTCCGTTCTCCGTTCTCCGTTCCTTATCTTTACCAGTTATACTTAACAGAGAACAGAGAACAGAGAACAGAGAACAGAGAACAGAGAACAGAGAACAGAGAACAGAGAACAGAGAACAAAACAATCTCCATGAAAATAGCCACCATAGCCACTATCTGCGTATTGACTGCCACGGTTCTGCGCGGACAATACCACGACCCCGTTTTCCCGGCTTTGCAGGGAGATGAATTGCTGGAACAAGTTATTACCGTATATAAACCTCTTTCGGTATTGCCTTTTTCTCAATCGCGCGACACGCTTTTTTCGCGTGTTTACAGCCATAATGACAGTCTCACCTGCGTATACACCGGCTTCACTATCTATCTTGACCCGGCGCTCGACCCTACCACTGCGGCATTCATGAATGGGGGCCCCAACGGGTTGAACACCGAGCACACCTACCCCCGCGGTAAAGGCGCCGACGTAGGCAACGCCGAAGCCGATATGCACCACTTGTACGCTACGCGTATCGATGTGAATGCCGCCCGTGCCGACCTGGCCTTCGGCGAGATCCCCGACAACGAAACCGAAGATTGGTTTTACCAGGGGCAAATGACGTCCAATATTCCAAGCACCAATATTGATCTATACAGCGAAGTAAGCGATAGCCGCTTTGAGCCGCGCGAAGACCACAAAGGCAACGTGGCCCGCGCCATGTTTTATTTTTATACGATGTACCGCATGCAGGCCGACCTGGCCGACAACCAGTATTTTCCTGAGCAACGCGCCGATTTGTGTCAATGGCACGCCCTCGATCCCGTAGACGATGCCGAATGGATGCGCACACACCTCATCGCACCTTATCAAAACGGCAAGCGCAATCCTTTTGTGCTCGACTGCACGCTGGCAGAACGCATTTATTGTCCCGAACTGGCAGGCATGGTGTGCATGCCGGTATCCACTGATGAGCCGGATGCTGCGCCTCAATTTGCGTTGGGCCAAAACGAACCCAACCCGTTTGAAGGCATCACTTATATTCCCTACGAATTATACGAAGGCGGCCATGTGCGGCTTGAGGTGTGGAACGCTACCGGACAGTTGGTATCGCTATTGGTTAACGAGCAGCAAGCTCCCGGCGCTTACCGGGCCGTTTTACCGGCCTGGCTACTGCAGGGGCCGGGGATTTATCGCTACCGCCTGGTTTTGAGCTTTGATGGGGGTATAATTTCCACCACAAAAAGCCTGATTCGCATAAAATAGCGGTGATATCGCGACCATTGCTTATCTTTTGCCCTAAAAAAACGATGGATCGCAAACAACTACTTATCGCCTTCACATTGCTATTTGCCGTCTCAATCAGCGCATTTGCGCAAAGCAAAAAAAGCGCCAAGCCGCTCGACGATACCCAACTCAAAACCCAGCTCGACAATCTGGCCGAATCGATAGAGCCCAAGGTGATCGCCTGGCGCCGCGATTTCCATGAATTTCCCGAGTTGTCCAACCGGGAGTTCCGCACGGCTAAAGTCATCGCCGAACACCTCGAAAGCCTCAAACTCGATGAAGTGCGCAAAGGCGTAGGCAAAACCGGCGTAGTGGGCGTACTCAAAGGCGGCCTACCCGGCCCCGTAGTGGCCCTGCGAGCCGATATGGACGGGCTGCCCATTACTGAAAAGGCAGACCTCCCCTTTGCCTCCAAAGCTAAGGCAGAATACAACGGCCACGAAGTGGGCGTGATGCACGCCTGCGGCCACGACAGCCACGTAGCGATCCTCATGGGCGTGGCCGAAGTGCTGTCGCAAAAACGCCAACAATTGCGCGGCACGGTAGTCTTCATATTCCAACCCGCTGAAGAAGGCCCCCCAGCCGGCGAACGCGGCGGCGCCGAACTGATGGTAGCCGAAGGTGTACTGGACAATCCTAAAGCAGAAGTTATTTTCGGCCTGCATATCAACTCGATGACGCCCGCAGGCGTGATCCGTTACCGTGCCGGCGGCATGATGGCCAGCGCCGACCAGCTTTACATCAAAGTGAACGGCAAAGGCGTTCATGCTTCTCGCCCTTGGGGTGGCAACGACCCTATAACCGCCGCCGCCTATATTATCGCCGGTTTGCAGACGGTAGTCAGCCGTATGTCGCCCATCACCGATTCGCCGGTAGTCGTCTCCATAGGCTCTATCGAAGGCGGCAACCGCGGCAATATTATCCCCGATTTTGTAGAAATGAGAGGTACTATCCGCACACTCGACCCGGAGGTGCGGGAAGAGGTACACGAAAATATACGCAAAGTAGCGACCAATATCGCCGAAAGTCAAGGCACTACCGCCGAAGTGGTGATCACCAAGGCTACCCCCACTACTTTCAACAATCCGGAATTGACCCGCAAGATGCTACCGACCCTGGAAGCTGTTGCCGGCGAAGAAAATGTGAAGGTTACGCTACCCATCACCGGCGCAGAAGATTTTGCAGAATATCAGCTCAAAATTCCCGGCCTCTTCTTTTTCCTCGGCGGCATGGACAAAAATATGAGCCCCGAGCAAGCCCCCGAGCACCACACCGCCGGCTTCCGCCTCGATGAAAGCGGTTTTACACTGGGCGTTAAGGCGTTTTGCCATTTGGTGGTGGATTATTCGGGGGGGAAGTAAGCAATCAAAATTATGAAAATAATCATCCTGGGCAACGGCGTAAGTGGTATCACAGCCGCCCGGTATATTCGCAAACTCAGTGATCACGAAATAACGGTCATTTCCGATGAGGCGGACTATTTTTTTAGTCGCACGGCCTTGATGTATGTATTCATGGGGCATATGCGGCGCAAGGATGTACAGCCTTATGAAGATTGGTTTTGGGAAAAAAATCGCATTGCACTCCTTCGGGATCGTGTCAGCCATATTGACTTTGAGGCAAAAACGCTGCAAACCTCCCACGGAAAATCGATTGCTTATGACAAGCTTATCCTGGCCGTGGGCTCGCAGTCGAATAAGTTTGGATGGCCGGGCCAGGATTTGGACGGGGTGCACGGGCTCTACCACTGGCAGGACCTGGAAGCTATGGAACGGCATAGCCGGGGACTTGCTCGCGCGGTCATTGTAGGCGGCGGATTGATTGGCATCGAAATGGCTGAAATGTTTCACTCCCGCCATATTCCCGTAACCTTCCTGGTACGCGAATCCAGCTTTTGGGATATCGTACTTCCTCCCCAGGAATCAGCTATGATAAACCGGCATATCAGCGAACATGGCATTGACCTGCGACTGCAAACCGAACTGAAAGAAATACTGCCCGGCGAAAATGGCAAATGCCGCGCCATTACTACATCTACAGGTGAGACTATAACCTGCGGCTTCGTGGGACTAACCGCCGGCGTAAGTCCCAACGTAGGTTTTTTAAAAAATACCGCCCTGGAAATCAATCGCGGCATCCTGGTGAACGAATACCTGGAAACCAACCAGCCCGACGTGTACGCCATAGGCGATTGCGCCGAAATACGCCAACCTCAGCCGGGGCGCCGCCCCATAGAAGCCGTATGGTACACGGGTCGTATGATGGGAAAAACGGTAGCGCACACGATCTGCCGGCAAGCCACCGCGTATAATCCCGGCATCTGGTTCAATTCAGCCAAATTTTTTGATATCGAGTACCAGGTATACGGGGAGATACAGCCTCGCGAACCTGAAAACCTTGCCTCGCTGTATTGGGAACATGCGGGAGGAAAAAAGAGTATTCGCCTGGCTTACGACCGGCATTCCGGCGCCATAACGGGATTTAATCTGATGGGAATCCGCTATCGACACGAAGTGTGCGAAAAGTGGCTGCACGCCGGAACGCATATCGAAGAAGTATTGCAAAACCTCGGCCTGGCCAATTTCGATCCGGAATTTTTCCCGCAACACGAATCGGAATTGGTAGCCGAATACAACCGACAAACCGGCAAAAGCCTGGTTATCAAACGAAAACGAGGCCTGCCTGCGGTACTCCAATTTCTAAATAAGCAGCATCCATCATCATAAATAATATAGACAGCCCATGCAAACCGAATCGCTTTCTATCTCCGTTCCATCACCCGCGTACACATCCGCAAAGCAGAAAATCGCTATTGCATTGTCCGGAATTGGGATTCTGCTGATACTCGTTGTGTGGGCAGCAGGCAGGGCGGTAGCTCCGGTACCCGTTTCGCTTGTGGCCTTTGGCTTTATGCTCGCCGGCGTGGCGGTATTCGTCAGAGAAGAATACCTGAAACATCCCGAAGGTATTAAAAACAACGGCGCCTGGTTTCGGAGCCTAACTGCCCGGGGAGTATGGGGTTGGTTGCTGGGGGTGCTCATCACCGGTTTTTACGTTTGCTTGTATTGGTTTCCCCAATATCTCACGGGATTAATTCAATTATTTGATCCCCTTAGCCGACTTCTTCGCGGCACGGCAGCTAACCAATGGTTTGTGTATGGTACTTTTTACACTGCGGCCGTACTTTTTATGGGTATAAAATTTATCTATAAATACCGGCACAATCCCTACCAGCGTCTGCGTACTTTTTCAGTAATGTTTTTCCAGTTGGGTTTTGCCTTTCTCATTCCCGGTTTGCTTTTGCGGCTCCAGCAACCCGAGATATACTTCACCTACTTCTGGCCACTATCCTACTACCAGGGCACGCCAATGGCCTACCAGGGATATTCCGGCTCGGGATTGGGTGCCTTCTTTTTCTTTTTCGGCTTAGCCATGTTTTTTATCGGCACGCCTATTCTGACCTATTTTTTCGGCAAGCGCTGGTATTGCTCGTGGGTATGTGGTTGTGGCGGATTGGCAGAAACGGCAGGAGATCCCTTTCGCCATCTTTCTGATAAAAGCCTGAAAGCCTGGAAAATCGAACGCTGGATGATTCACAGCATACTCGCATTTGTGGTGCTCATGACAGCATTGTTGTGGATAAACGTAGCCACGGGAAAAAGCATCTTTCAGGAATACTCCCAAATTTTTTATAAAACGTATTCCTTCGCTATCGGATCCGCATTTTCGGGCGTGGTCGGAGTGGGTTTTTATCCGCTCTTAGGCAGCCGTGTGTGGTGCAGGTTCGGCTGCCCAATGGCCGCATGGCTGGGTATTTGGCAAAAAAAGAAATCCAAATTCCGAATAACAGTAAACGGCGGACAGTGTATTTCCTGTGGCAATTGCTCTACTTATTGTGAAATGGGTATTGATGTGCGGGCTTACGCCCAAAAAGGCCAGGATGTGGTACGTGCCTCTTGCGTAGGCTGCGGCATATGTTCAGCCGTCTGCCCGCGCGGCGTATTGCGTTTGGAAGGCGCAGATTCTCAACCTCCCGCCGTTCTCTCCCGCACCTTATAAGGCCGTTTCTGCTGCGATTCAAAATACGTGCGCATCTGGATTTCAATCACAATTCCCACCGTGACTAACTGCACGCCGGCGATCACCAGCATGAGCCCCAGAATCATCAGCGGCTTGCCCCAGATATCGTGGCCCAGAATTTTGAGCACGCCGAGGTATATGTTGATCAAAGCGCCGATGCCGAAGAGTACGAGTCCGGTATTGCCAAACAAGTGCATGGGCTTTTGCATATAGCGCTTAAAAAAAAGCATAAGCAGCAGGTCGCTCATCACTTTGAAAGTGCGACCGAGGCCGTATTTCGACTGGCCGAACTGCCGCGCGTGGTGCCGCACGGGCACCTGCGTGATACGCGCGCCCTCTACGTGCGCCAACACGGGAATAAATCGGTGCAGTTCGCCGTACAAACCCAGGTCTTTGGCGATCTCAGCGCGCAGCACCCGCAGCGCACAGCCGTAATCGCGCAAATGCACGCCCGAGGTATTGCGGATGATATAGTTGGCAATGCGACTGGGTATTTTGCGCAGAAACATCCCATCCTGCCGGTTGACGCGCTCGCCGGCCACCATATCCCAATCTTCTTTTTCGGCCAGGGCCATCATCAGGGGGATATCTGCTGGGTCGTTCTGCAGGTCGCCGTCCATGGTGGCGATAAATTCGCCGCGGGCATAGTCGATGCCGGCCATCAGGGCCAGACTCTGCCCGTAGTTTTTGCGCAGCTCTACCACCACCAGCCGCTCGTGGGCCACACTGCGCAACTCCTGCACGGTGCCGTCGGTAGAGCCGTCGTCGACGTACACCATTTCGTAGTCGATGCCCTCCAGCGCTTCGCTGATACGGGTTATCAAGGGCCGGATATTGGGCTTTTCGTTGTAGACGGTGACTACCACCGAGAGTTTGAGGGCCATAAATGTCAGTTTGCGCTATTAATAACGCCTATGTCGTAGGTAAGTTGGCCGTGCCGCACTTTGAACTCGGCCACTTTGCGGTATTTGAGATCGGGGTACAGCTTTGGGTCGATGATGTAAAAGACGTCGGGAGAGACGGGATCCTGGTGATAACGCACGATGGCGCCGTATGCATTGGTGATATAAAACGAATTGGTAATCTGCATCTCCGTTTTGCCGTATATGAGCAAGGGCTTTCCGGCAAACTCCCGCCCTACTTCGATGGAGGTATCGCGGCACAAATCGCCGAAGTCATTGGCATTGCGGTCGGGCAACACAAACCAGTTGAAGCCTATGCGGAATACCAGCAAAAACAAGGCGAGTAGCAAAAGTCGCCGCTCTTTTTGCGTCCAGTAAAAATAGGTGATAGCGCCCAGGCTCGCGACCATAAACGCCGTTTTGGGAACAATATAATTAACCAGTCCGTCGAGGCGCTCCATAAACGGCGGGGCCAGCCAGGCCAGGGCAATGAGCCCGCATACCACCCCGAAAAACGGCTCCAGAAAGCGATATTGCCAGGCGTTTTGTTGCTTGCGCAAATCGTGCAGGTAAATAAACACCGAAAACAACAGCGGCGCCAGCATCAGCAGATAGCGTGGGTATACCGCAGGGGAAGTCCAGTACACGATGATATTGCTCAAAAAAGCGATGAGGTTGAACGCAATAAACGGATCCTTTGTGATTTCGCTGTAAATGCCTTTTTTAAATAAATAAATCACCAACAGCGACCAGGGCAGGAAGTGGTACACCATCTCAAAAGGAAAAGTAAAAAGATGTATCACCGTCTCCGTCCAGCCGTTGTGCGTCACCGTGCGCTTCGACGATTCGACAAACAGCGTGCCAAATACATTTTCGAGCGAATTGTACTGGTGGTAGGCCAGGTAATAGGCGCCTACGACGAATAAAAACGTAAGTCCGCCCACCACATGCGCCGTAGAAAAAAAGCGACGCAGGCGGCGCCAGTAGGCGAAATACACAAACAGCGTAGTCACCTGGAACACCATTGCCGGCAGCCCTTTCATCAAAAAACCGATAGCGCAGAGCAGGTACGACAGGAAAAACAGCTGGTAAAACCTCCCTTTGCGAAATTGGTGGAAGATCACCATAAACATCGTAAACATGACCCAGGAAAAGCATATATCGATGAGGCCCAGCAGCGAATCCCAGAACAGGATGCGTCCGCAGGTAATCATCACCACTGCATTGAGCAGGGCGGTGCGGAGGCCGTAGTGTTTGCGAAAATAATACGCCATCGTCGCCGCGTAACCCAGCAGGCAGAGCACTGTCGGTATGCGTGCTACCAGTTCATTCACGCGGCCGCTGAGTTCGAAAGCTGCCAGCAGGATCCAGTTATAAAGCGGGGGTTTGTTGTAATAATAAACACCGTTGAGCGTGGGCACGATATAATTGCCCGACAGCTTCATCTCGAGGGCTACCAGCGAGCGGATACCCTCGTCGTCGATAAACGCCGGAAGCCCCAGGTTGATCAACAAGGCGGGCGGCAACACGGCGATAAAGGCAAGCAATAACCAACGATCAAATCGACTCACTTCGTGGAAATTATAGGCTTGCGCAAAAGTAAGTAAATTCAGAAAAAGCGCCCTATCTTGCCGTATGCTTAATTTTTTGATACTGAGATGGCTGTGCACTTTGCTTTTGTCGATGGCGCCGACACCCCCGCTGACGCCTAAACCGCCTGCCATTCTCCCCCCCCCGGTTGTGGATACCCTGCCGGCTCCTGTTGAAAAAAAACGCTTACCCGATTATGACACAACCGAGTGGACCGATGTGGCCCTCGCCGACAGCAGCATTGCGCTCGACCTGAAATACGCCACCACTGATAATTTCGTAGAAACACAACTTTACGAATGTCCCCGCTGCCTTTTGCGGCCTGAAGTCGCCAAAGCGTTGATCAAAGCCCACCGGGAGTTAAAGGCCAAAGGTTATGGATTCAAAATGTTCGACTGCTACCGGCCCCGGCCCATCCAGTGGAAATTGTGGGAGAAGGTGCCCGACCGCCGCTACGTAGCCGATCCGCGCAAAGGCTCCATGCACAACCGCGGCGCCGCCGTCGACCTCACCCTCACCGACTCCGCCGGCCTCGAACTGGACATGGGTACGCCTTTCGATTTCTTCGGCAAAAAAGCCTACCACGCCTACCTCGATTTGCCCGAAGAGGTGCTAAAAAGAAGAGCGCTCCTGAAAACTACGATGGAACGCCACGGCTTCCAGTCTACGAAGACGGAGTGGTGGCATTATGCGTATATTCGGAAAAATTACGCGCTGTCGGATTTTGTCTGGGATTGTCCCTGAGGGGAGTGTGGGAGTGTGGGAGTGTGGGAGTGTGGGAGTGTGGGAGGGAGAGACGTTTTTTGGCAACGGAAGAAGTAGCCGGGTGTGACGTACGAAAGTTATGGATTTGCATTAATATGAATTACATTCACAAAGCTCTTTTTCTCGTCAAGTCGCGTATATTTGTTTGTTGTCACAAACCCCGTACAGTTCATGAAAGACCTCCAGGACCTCGACTGGGATACCATTCTGGATTATATCGAATCCGAACAGGCGGCTCTGCTGATCGGACCCGAAGTGATGCATTTTGACGGCCAGCCTATGAATAAAGCCTGGCGTGGGCAGATATGGGACAAATTCCGCGCTAAAATTGCCTACTACTACGAGCAGGATGGCTTGTTTTTATTTTCAAATAAAATAGCCAAAAACGACGCGGCTCGATTTGTGCGCAAATTCGTGAACGAACGAGAACCCGAAGAAGGCGTTTACCAAAAAATAGCCCAGATCAAATTCCCGCTCGTGGTGTCTATCAACCCCGACACGTATTTGTCGGATGTAGCCCACAAATACGGCGTGCGGCATCGATTTAGTTATTTTAAAAGCCGCAGCAAAGCCACCGACGACGTAGAAGAACCCCAAAAGGAATTGCCCTTGTTCTACAACCTTTGCGGTGTAGTCAACGATGACGAGTCGATTATCCTGGATTACGAAGACCTCTTCCGCCTCATCGCTTCGTCGGTGAGCGCGCCGGGGCTACCTCCCAAGCTGCAGACCGCGCTCGACAAGGTGCGCCTGTTTTTGTTCATCGGGTTTCAGTTTGAAAACTGGCATACGCAGTTGCTGCTTCGCCTGCTCTGCGGCCACGAGCAAACCGAAAAATACGCCGCCAATCGCCAGCACGTAGACGAAGAAACCCGCGACTTTTTGCTGCACCAATTTCAAATAGAATTTTTGGAGAAAGACCAGTCGTTCCTCGACGCCCTGCACGACAAATGCCGCTCGCGCAACCTGTTGCGCCCCCTGGCCAACCCCGCCTCCGCCGAAGAAATCGATATCATCAAGTTGATCCAAACGGGCAAGGACCTGGCGGCGCCCCTCGATGTGCTGCGCCGCCAGACCGATAACACGCCCGTGGCCCACGAGGCTACCCTGCTTATGGGGCGCTACAACAGCCTCATGGAAGAAAAAAACAAAGGGGTAATGGATAGCCGCGATTATTTCGTAGAGTACAACCGGCTGATTGATGCGATTTTGACTACCGCCCGACAAGCCGCTGCCGTATGAGTGGATCACTGTACCGATATCCCGGCGTAAAGCCTTTTGAAACCGCACAGGCAGGCCAGTTCTTTGGGCGCACCCGCGACATCAAGGACCTCTACGAGCTCATCCTGCTCGAAAAACTCGTGGTGCTTTTTGGCAAATCGGGTTACGGCAAAAGCTCGCTGCTCAACGCGGGTATCATCCCGCTGATGCTGGATACCCGCGCCCCGATGAACAGGCAGTTCGTGCCCTTGGTAGTGCGTATGCGTTCGTATACACCCGGAGAAAATACCGACCCGGTGGGTATCGTATTGGACAAGCTGCGGGAATCGCTTAAATACGCCAATCCGCGCCATCCCCTGCTGAAATCCAAACCTCCGACGCTCTGGGAAGCCTTCAAAACCCAGCAGAGCTACCACGGCGCTCCCAACCGCTTTGTGATTTTCTTCGACCAGTTTGAGGAATTTTTTACCTATCCGCAAGAACAGCAGGCGCGCTTTCGCGAGCAATTGGCTGAATTGCTGTATACCGAAATTCCCCAGTCTATCCGCGACCGCTGGGACGAGCTGAGCGATGACGACAAAGAATTTCTGTCTGAGGAATTCAACGTACGGGCGGTCATCGCCATACGCGAAGACCGGCTGAGCTGGCTCAACAGCCTGAAAACCGAATTGCCGGCCATCCTGCACAAGCGTTTTGAATTAAAAGGATTTACCGACGAGCAGGCCCGCGAAGCTATCGTGCAACCCGCGGCTTTACCTCAGGAAATGGGCTTTTTGAGCCATACGTTCACATATAGTGACGAAGCGCTGAAAACCTTGCTGACAGAGCTTAAAAAAGGTGGTGCTGACCTGAACGATTCCGCGCACAACCAAGGGCGTATTGAAGCCTTTTTACTCCAAATATGCTGCGAGAGCATTGAACGGCAACTCATCGAGCGCGCCAGGCGGGGAGAACGGGATGCCGAGGTCGGCCCCGAAGACCTGCCCAGGTTTGATCGCATTTACGAAGAATATTACCACAACAAAATAATGGAGTTGCCGCCAGGGGAGCGCGATGAGGCTCGCTTGCTTATCGAAAACGAACTGGTGAGCCTAAATGAAGCTACCGGCGTAGTATTCCGCCTCAATGCCGATGGCCGCAAACTGACGGCCAAACCCGGCGTGACCGAAGCATTGCTCAAAAAGCTGACCGACAACTTTCTGCTTCGTGCCGAACCCAACACCACGGGCGGGTTCAATTACGAAATTAGCCACGACACCCTGGTGGCGCCCGTGCTCAAAGCCCGCGAGCAAAGGATGGCTGAAGAGCGCCGCAAGGCCGCCGCCGCCGCCATTGAAGCCCGCGAACGCGAACTGGCCCACGAACGCCAACGCCGCCGCCGGGCTAATATGATTGCCGTTGGTGGCGTTTTGCTGGCCCTGGTAACTACCGGCGCCTCGATATATGCCTGGCAGGCGAACAACAAAGCGCAGCGCCTGGTGCATACCAGCCAACTCGTTTCGCGTGCATTACAACTGGCAGACAACGATGCTACGGCGGCTTTTCAGATAATCAATCAAGCCCTGGCCCTATCGCCCGACCACAGAGCTGCCCTCCAGGCACGCCATGATATATACACCGAAAACGAGTTTTATGGCCGGGTAATTAATTGTAGCGAGGTAGAAAAAGCAATACCCTCTCCCGATGGAAGCTTAATACTCGCAATAGCCGGCAAACAAGCCATTTTGTTCGATACGACGGGCAAAGAAATAAAGCGCTTTGACCATCCGTCCCGAGTGATTGATGCCGCTTTTTATGCCGGATCGCAGCGCGTACTTACTGCAAGTCTTAATGATACTGCATACTTGTGGAACAAGGATGGGCAACAACTACTTCAAATAGATTTTGGCTCCATCGACCCATTGCTAAGCATTGCTTGCTCATCCAATGGGAGCGCCATCGCCCTGGGAGGCGCCAATGGGTTTATTGGGATATATAATTCAAAAGGGGAACTACAAAAAAGCTGGCAGGCTCACGAGGAAGATATCACGGATATGGTCTTTTTGCCGAATGGAGACGAGGTACTAACTGCTTCAAAAGACAAAAAGGCGCACTTATGGCAACTCGACAATTATAAACGCTTGCAAACATATCCGCTCGACGATTGGATTTTAGCCGTAGATATCAGTCCGGGCGGCGATACTATTTTAACAGCCGACAGAGATGGCATGGCGCGGTTATGGCGAAAAAACGGCGAGTTGCTCGCAGCCTGGATGGCTCACGACCGCCGCATCAATAGCGCTTGTTTTTCTCCGGATGGTTTATTTATCCTGACGGCCAGTGACGACCAAAAGATCAAGCTGTGGGACGGCTCGGGGCGCCAACAAAAAATATACCGGGGGCACGAAGGGTTTTTGTTTAGCGCCGCTTTCTTTCCCGATGGCAATAGTATCCTCAGTGCAGGCGAAGACCAAACCATCAAGCGTTGGAAAACCCATTCCAAATTGGCCGGGAGCTTTACGACAGGTACTGACCATGCTATGTCGATTATGCGCTTAACGCCAAATGGCAAATATATCGTTACAGCGGAAGGCAGCGCCATACAGGCGGTTGCCGGCAAGAATTACGATACGGAAGATAAGATGTGGGAATCTATACTGTATCTGAACAATGTTGCGCAACCTCAATCTGCATATATCTGGGATACAGCGGGCAATCTCTTGCATACGCTTAGCGGCCACGATAATTTTATAGAAGATATAGCGGTTTCAAATGACGGCAGTCTGATTCTCACTGGAAGCAATAAACTAATAAAGTGGAACATAAACGGGAACAAAAAAGAGGTGCTAAAAAGTCCCCAAGGCTCCATTTTTGCATTAGCGATAGCTCCCGACAAGCGGTTGATTACTTTCTCACAAAGTGATTCAACGGTAGTATGCCGAAACCCGGATGGAAAGGAGTTCTACCTCCCTCACCCCGGCCTGGTATCCGACCTGTGTTTTTCGCCCGATGGCAAGCGCCTGCTCACCGGCTGTTACGACAACAATCTAAGGATCTGGGATATTTCCGGCAAACAACCGCATGTAACGCACACGATGAGCGGCAAAGAAGGCCGCATCGAATCGGTGGCCTGGTCGCCCGACGGGCGTTACGTGGCAATGGGCGAAAGCGGGTTAAAAGCCAAACTAACGGTATTTAATGCCGAAGGGAAACGTGTGTTTGAACGCACTTTTTCTGCAGAAAATAAAACCGGCGGGCGTGCGGTCAACTGCATCACTTTTTCTCCCGACAGCCGGCTGGTTGCAGCCGGTGCAGAGGGTGGCGTAGTGCGGGTTTTTAACCTAAGCGGCGCTGATATCCAACGCCTTGAAGATTTCAATGACGAAGCTATCAGCGGCGTCGCATTTTCCCCCAACGGTCGCCGGCTATGGGTAGGCAGCCGTGATGGAGTGGTGCGTATATTTGAAAGGTTGTCGTATTAATCAGCCTCTTGCGCGCTGCTCGGCTAACCATACCTTATACACCCACTCTTTGTCGGTTTTTCGCGAGCAATTGACACACAAATTGTTGATGGGGTGCTCGCTCCAGGTGTATATAAGTTCCTCGTCTGTGTACGACTCCCCGTTGAGCTGGTAGGCGTAGATCGAACTGTAGTAGGCGGCCTGCCAGTAGTGGACGCCAAAACGCCTTTCGTATTCAATGGCTTTTGCTACGCGTTCTCCCCTATCGGGCATCCGATCCAGATAATGGGGGCTGTAAATGGTGTGGATAAACATCCAGAGGGAGGATTCAAAGTCGTTGAAAGCCATAAACTCGGTGGGCTCCGGGTCGTTTTTAACTACATTGATACAAAAGTGGAAAGAATCGCAAGCCCAGGGTTTGTTTTTTCTGATAATACCAAAATAATTATGGGCTCGATTGCAGAGGTAGGATGTACCCCAGAAGGTCTCTCTCGAAGATTTGGCTGCAAGCGACCTCCAGTCGGCCAGATATTTGTACCCGTAATATTTGCAGGTTTCTGAAATGTCGTAGTAAAAGGCATCCTGCAATTTTACCAGCAGAGCTGCCGGGACGGCTTCACCACGAGGGTCGTAGAGGAAATATCGACCGGTTTCCTGAATATACCCAACCATGGTGGGGCTGTCGTGCGCTAATCGCCACAATATCATTTGTACGCTATCGCCGCGCAGGGCCTGGCTTTTGGGCTGTTCAAGTTCGTATGCAAAGACACGGGCGGTGGTTAACGCAACGGCAATTGCACCCAGTGCAAGGCGAAAAAAGGGAATACGATTCAGTAGTAGATTTGGTAACATGCACAAATGAGTTTTATCAATAAACAGGATCAATTCCTTCCGGGTCGAGCGGTCCGCCGTAATTATAGGGCGCTTCGTTGCGTATGCGCAATTCGGTAGCGGGTACGGGTAGTTGGGCCGGCGTGCCGGTTTGCAGGCCTCCCAGTGCCTCCACATTCAAATAATCTTGCCGGGGCCCCAAACGCCTGCGGTCAAACCAAAGGCTCATAGGCGCTGTGCCCAACAACTCTATGGCGCGCTCGTAAGCGATGGCCTGCTCCACGGTAGCCGCATCGGCGCCGGCATTGAGCGGGGACAGGTGGCCGCGCGTGGTGCGGGTACCGGCATTGATAATCGCAATGGCTTCGGCGTTGCGCTGCAGGCGCAGTAGCGCTTCGGCGCGCAGCAGGGCATTGTCGGCAGCGAGGAAGGCAGGCATGGGCCCACCCGAAAAGCCGTCGCCGGCAAACCCGGGATCGCTGATGTTCCGGTTGTGTTTGTAATGGGAATAATGCCACTCGCCTCTTTCGGCGGGGAAGTTATTTACCGCCAAAAATACAAAATCCGACAATAGCCGCGTATCTGTGGAGGTCGCCATGGGGTTGGCCAGCGGCGGTTCGCCCAGGGCCCATACTTCGGGATACCGGGCCGGCTGGCTTGGGTCGAAGGCGGCTATCAAACGCTGATCTACTCTGGCCCAGAAAGGCCCCTGGCCCGCCTCGGCAAATACGAAGCGCTGGTAGCTAGTCCAGAATTTGCCGTCGGCTTCGGGCGAAAAATTGAAATCTATACCTTTTTCGGCATGGGCCAGCACGGCAGACCAGTCTATATCTGCGGCTTCCACCTGGGTGCGCGGCCATTGCGCCAAAAACCTCGCTGCGTAGGAATGGCAGAGTTGTTCAAACTGCTGATCGCCAAAAATGAGGCCGTTGAAATAATTATGCACAAAATTATCCCCTACGGCATCAGCCAGTTCGATGGCCGTTTCTAATTCCGCGACAGCGGCATCAATTACCTCGGAATAAGGCGTAAAAGGTATAGAAGTCGACAGGTCGGTGTCGGTGTCGGCCAGCAGGGCTTTGTCGAAGATAAGCCCGAGATAACCCCAGCTTACCCCCCGTAAAAAGTGCGCAGCGGCACGCACGGCTTCATCCTGTGGACCGCCATTGTCGATTGATACGCCGCGGTCGAGTGCAGCCAGGACGTCGTTGGCACTGGAGACGGCCGACAAGCAGCCATACCACGGGTCTTCTGCTACCTGCCGGTAGTCGGGTTCTTCGATACTGCGATTGTTGTAAGGCGCGCGGGGTTCTTCACCCATACGCTGCGCCCCGAAATTGCCCCACGACATGCCGTAGGCATCGGCGCTGACCGACAGCGCAATTGCGGGGTGCTCACCGTGTACGGCTTGCCACCAGCTTACATAGCCGCCGCCCAATACGGAAATGAGGTCGGCGCCGCTCGACAACACGAGTTCCCTGTCGGGGTTGTTGTCGTTGTCAGTTTCAAGGCCTTTGCATGCGGCAGTCAGAATCAGTACGAGGCCGGTTATATAGGTCAATGCTTTGCGCATAATTGTTTTGTTAAAATGTGAGTTGAAGGCTGAATGTGTAAGTGCGCGCCAATGGATAGTTGAACGCATCGACAGCAAACAAGCTGGGGTCGCCGCCGGGTGTGCGCGTGTCGCTACCCCGCTCGTCCTGGTAGCGGTTGGTCAACAGGTTTTCGTCGCGGGGCGCAGCGCTCACATCGGGGTGAAAACCCGAGTAATTGGTCCAGGTCATCAGGTTTCTGCCGGTGAGGCTGAGGCGCATGCCTTTGACGAAATTGCGGAACAGGCCCTGGCGGAAAGTATACGATAAGGAAGCCTCCCGTAGCATAACAAAAGAACCGTCTTCTACAAAATGATTATTGGGTACCAATACGTTATACAGGCCTTCGCTGCCAAAAAAGCCGGCAGGCACGCCGGGATAGCTACTCACGTCGGCGTGGCGCTGGTCGCGGTATAGCCAGTGTCTGGTCATGTTGTAAATATCGCCGCCCTTTTTCCAGTCGACAAGCGCGTATAATTCCAGGCCTTTAAAGCCGATCACATGGGAAAAACCCATCCGAAAATCGGGGTTGATGTCGCCTATAACTTGTACGAGGGGGTTGCCGTTGGCGTCGCGCAGTTTGTAGGGCAATTCGTCTGGGGTGCCGATGGCGTCTTTGTGTACGATGTAACCTACGTCATTAATCGTATAATCGCCGGGGTCAATGCCTTCCTGGTCTTCAAGTTGGTCGAGGCCGGTGGCAAATACTTCGCCTACCATCGCGCCGAGCGATGCGCCTTCTTCGATCAGGAACAGGGACGATTGTTGAATTCCCGGTCCGGTAGTGTAGGAGGGCACGTCGAGTTGGCTGATCGATTGCTTAACGCGATCGAAAGTGGCGGTCAGTTCCCAGCGAAAATCGGGTATTTTGATGCGAAATAGTTTTTTGAAATCGGTGGTCAGCGCGGCTTCATACACTTCGGCTTCTACCGTGCCTGCATTGCGCCATTGGCCCGCAAATCCCGAAGCGCCGGATAGCGGGGTGAGCAGGATCTGGTCTTCGGTAGTGATTTGCACATAACTTGCATCGAGATCGAAAGCGCGCAGGAAGGTGATATGTCCACCCACTTCTATTTCTTTGGAGAGGGAGGGGCGCAGGGCATCGTTGCCAAGTGTATTTTTCACGAGCACGCCGTTGAGGAGTTCAAAGGTTTCAAACCGCTGCTCAAAGGCGGGGCGAATACCCGAAGTGCCGGTAGAAGCGCGTAGTTTGAGCTCCTGGATTCCTTTTATACGAACATCCTGTGTCAGGCGATAAGCGCCGCTGGCGCGGTAGTAGTTGGCCCAGCGCTGATCGGGACCGAAAAGCGAAGAGCCTTCCCGCCGCCACAGCCCGCTGAAGATGAATTTTTGTTTGTAATCGGCATCGGCCACCAGGAAGCCGCTATAAGCGACCACCTCCTGCGATTCGGAGGCGATAAATACGTTGCTGCGTGCATTATCGAGCGAGCGGAGTCCCGCCACAGCCAGGTTTTCGCCGATGCCTTCGTTGTATTGCGCGGTGAGGTCTTCGTACAACAAAATACCGCTGACGGCGGTATTGAACCCCGAAAAAGATTTGCGTACGGTGGCGTTGAATCGCGATATCAGCGAATTGGCGGTGCGCAGGCTGCGTTGTATACCTCCGCCGCCGCTGTTTTGCACGCCGTAGGTAGCCAGGGGCCCGAATAGCCCCGGCACGTTGATACTTAGGTAACCTTTGTCTACAAAATGCTCGTATTGATTGGTCGAGCGGTCGATGGCGGCCTGGTAGGCCAGCGTAAGCCAGGAGGCCGGAAAATATTGCACACCGACGCTACCCAACAGTCGGGTGCGGTTGACTCGCTGCCGGGAATGGGCGTGGTCGTAAAGCGGATTAGTGGTACTAAGCCCGGTGTTATCGATGTCCCAGTCATAAGCGGAGCGGTCTTCCTCGTTAAACGCGTCAAGGTCGAATATAGGCGTGAGAAATAACGCGGTAGCCAGGTAGCTGGACGGGCCGTTGGAGGTCGGCGGCAGCCAGTCTTGCTCCGATGCGCTATACATCGAACTCACCTGCAGGGCCAGCTTGTCGCTGAGCTGATGGTCTACGTTTACTCTAAAATTGTGCCGGGTATAGCCGTCGTATTGTTGTATGATGCCTTCATCGCGCAGTCGCTGCCCGGAGGCCAGAAAATTGGTGCGCCCCGATTTGCCCTCTACGGCCACGTAGTGCGACTGAAAGGCGCCTTTTCGAAACAGGATCTCTTCCTGGTAATCGTGTAGGTTGGGTAGCGGCGTATCGTGCAGGTCGTCGGCCGAGGGGTTGCCCAGCACCGGTTGGGGACCTGCGGGATCCAGGATTTCGCGGTTGGTAAAGCGGTTGATATCGTAGCGCTTTACTTCCTGCGAATATCCGGCTTCGGCGCGATAAGTGACCCGCGTATCGCCCACGCTGAGGTTTTTGCCACGGCGGGTAAAAATCTGGATAACGCCGTTGGCGGCCTGGGAGCCGTAATACGAAGCGCCTGCCGAGCCTTTGAGTATTTCGATTCTTTCGACGTCTTCGGGGTTAATATCCGACAGATTGCCGCCGTTGAGGAAAATGCCGTCGACGATGATCAGCGGTTGCTGGCCGTTGGCGATGGCGTCGGCTGCGCGGATCTGGAAAAACACCCCTTGCCCGGGTTGACTGCCCACCCGGTTGACGCGTAGTCCGGCTACCTTACCCTGGAATCCTTCACCGAGGATGGGACTGGGCGCAGCTTGCAGCATATTTTCACTGATTTGTCCGACGGCGTAGCTTATTATTTTTTGAGAACGACCTGCGGCTGTGCCGGTCACAATTACCTCATCCAATTGTACGGCGAGGGGGTGCAGCAATGCATTGACGCGGGTGAGACCGTTGACAGCCACCTCCATAGTCTCGTAGCCCGTATAGGAAAAAATGAGCGTATCGCCGGTGTACGTGGTGAAGTAGTTTTGCTGCACATTCACCTCGTAATCGCCGTTATTGTTGGTGACGGCGCCGTTGCCGGTTCGCTTCACCACTACATTTACGCCTTGGAGGGGTTTGGCGTCTTCGGAGGAGAGCACCCGGCCCCGTACGGCGATCGTTTGGGCGGCGAGGGGTAGGGTAAATAGGAAAAACAAACAGGTTATGCCTGAAAAGCGGGTAAGCATGTATGAGTTAGATTGGATAGCTAATTATTTGTTAATCAACAGGATGTTTTTAACCGCAGAGTTAAAGGAGTTTTGCGCAGAGTTTCGCAGAGTCAACATCATGTTCTGCGTAACTCCTTTCAACTCCGTTTAACTCTGCGGTAAAAAAAAACTCATTCACTCCAAAACTTTCAACTCCAGCGATTGCGCCAATGGCGTAGACAAACAACCCCAGTTTTTAGCAGGATTGTACACCAACACCACATATTTCCCGGCATGAGCGCGGGTAATATTCAATTTGAATTGCGCCGCTTCCTGCAATTCTTCCACTCCGGGGGCGAGTACCCATTCGTTGGCGCCATCGGGGAGGAGGTACAGCGAAAACCGGTATTCCGGGTCGGTATAATCGTATTTGATCGTCAATTCATCGCCCACATACACCGGTTGTTCGCCGGCGATAGTCGTTTCGCGTTTGTACTTGCAGGGGTTGAAGTCAGAGACGGGCAGTTGGGGCGCCTGGTAAACGGGAATAGCTTCGGGGTCTTTATTGTTCGGGGTCAGCGTGCCGCTCAAAGAAGTATTAGCGGGGATGACCGTTTCTTTTACGCCCCGCAGGCCGTCGTATTCGGCAGGTTTTTGTTCGGCGGCGGGCTTGAGTTCGTCGCTGTAAGCCATGATGGCCTCGTAGCCGTAGAGCGGGCCTTTGCCCACCACATACCCCGCTTTGCGGGCGCCGTTGGGTGATTTTACGACTACTTCGATATAAGTATCTTCCGCCGTCAATTCCTGGAGGAGTTCTTTGACCAAAACACCGCGTTTGCTGCCTTCCACCAGCAGACGAAGCTGGCTGGGCGATTTACCGGCCCACACCGTGTAGGGGCAGCCGTCGGCCTGGCAGCAGCGGGGGTTCATCCAGGAAACATAAGCGGGTTTATCGGCGGCGGCGGTCAGGTATACGAGTTGCAAATCCTGAACCTGATTGCAATTGGGGTCGGAAGCGTTTACATTCACCAACTCGATATCCTGCTGCAAAAGGGCCTGGTCAAAATCGGCGTCAACTTCGGCGGGTTTGGCCTGCATAACCTCCTTGCGGGGTTCCGCATCGTAGGCCGACACCTTTTCCGTTTTTGGGACAATCCCCGGGGTATTGTCGCTCACAGACAGCGTTTCGTAGTTTTCCGCTTTTATCCAGAACGAACCCACCGGCATACCGGCGCTATTTGCATTGGGTCGGATATAAGTGATCACCTGGATAGTGTGGATACCCCGTTGGAGGTCTTTTGCGTCAAGGGGAATATCGAAATTGGCGGGTACGCCCGGAATCAGCGGCACCGGCGCCGGGTTGATATCGCGGTAGCCGGGATGGATGTAGCGCACCTGGGCGAAAGGCTCGTAGGGGCTACAGGGGGAATTATTTTCCAAAACTATAGTACCTTTTATGGAACTGCCGTAGCGTACTGCTTTGGCCTGGGCGGCACAGGTGTCGGGGTAAACCGATTTTGGGGTCTGGACGGCAGACTTTTCAGTTGTCACATCGGCGATAGCCCGATCGCTTCCTATTGTAACCTGTGTACCCAGATAGTGAAATACCGGGCTTGGGCAGTATTGTTCGCGGGCCGATACCCTTATCTGGTAGGCGCCTGGAAGCAATGCGCAGAGCGGCTCGGTGCGGGTAGCATTGCCCTGGGCGGGTTGGTTGAGCCCGTCGGCGCGAAGGGAGGTCCAGTTATTATTGCCCTGGCGGTATTCCACGCTGAATTCCCAGTTTTTGCCCTTGCAATTGGTACAAACGATCTGCACGGCGGGATAATTACTATCGCCACAATAACCCGAAGGTTCGAGTTGAACCGTAATATCCGGGTTTTGGCAGGGCGTTTTTGCGGCAGAAGCTTCTTTTCCCGGTTTGGCTTCTGCCATCTGTTTGGGCTTGGCGCTGCCTTTCCATTCGTAGCGATAACCTTCTTTGACGGGTTTGGCGGTAAATTTGGAAGAAAATGCTTTGGGTGTGCGATAATCTACGCCTATCGTATAAAAATGCAGCGGCTTGAGGCCGCGGATTAGTACGGTATCTTCCTGGCGGTTGCGCATCTCGTGAAGTCCTTTCACCATAATCTGGTAGCCATCAGCGGAAAAAGTCGGTCCCTGGTCTTTGATCCATACCGACGCCTCCAATGAGGTAGCTTTGCTGTGGGTAAAATAAAACACCATCATCACCACCCCGCTGTCAGCCGTAGGCAGCATGGTGGTTTGAAAAGCGGGGGCTTCTTTATCAAACAAACCCTTCAAACCTTCATTTTGGGCTTGCAGGGGCATCAAACCCGGCAAAAATGCCAGGACTAATAAACAAGACATCAGTTTTTTCATGTGCTTGATCAATTTAAATAAAAAGGAGTTGCTATTGCGGGCTTTTGCAATTGATGAGATACAGGCCAGGTCTTTGAATGCCGTTGATGTTGCTATAGCGAGTGTGTGGGCTCAAAATTACGTATAATTCCTGACCACTAACGTTAAACCGCTTCACTTTTGTACCCATAAGTGACCCTGCCCGCTATTTTTCGTCAAAATCCCAACAAATCATAGATAAATCAAATATTAAAAATGCTACTTTTGTCGAGCTTAAATCATGATCTCCGTATTGCCTTCGAGTCTTTCGAAGCTTTTATTCGAATTGACTACCACTTCAGACGACTTTCTGCTTATCAAGTAACAGCGGCATTTGTTATTAAAATGTCGCATAACCGGTTTTGCTGCTCATGATGTAGCGAGGCCAATTTCGAATGAATTAAGTGCTATGGGTTGCAGAAATCGTTTTTTTCTCTTTTCCTCGCTACTTTTCCTGTGTTTGTCTTCGCAAAGCATAGCCCAGTCGCCTATTATTTTGCCCGATTGCGGCGTTTCTTATATCGACCCGCAGGATGGCAGCCCCAATACAATGCCTGGATTGGATACCCTTGTGTATCAGGAATATTTTTCTGACGGACAGGCCCTTCGGCGCTATTTTATCGATATCAACGCCTTCGGCGGCCTGCAGGCCGACCGGGCCAAGGTGTACGCCATTATGCCCGATAGCAGCCTCAAGCTAATGGGCGGCATGGCCTTCGGCAATTGCGTGGGCTGCCTCGACGGCTTTGCGCTGGTAGACGACAACGTATTGGCCGTGCAGGGCGTCAGCGACGTCAATACGATGAATATGTGGCTGGCCTCCTATAACCAACCTGCCTTTGCCCTCACCGGCAACCTGCAAACGCTCACCGGCGTAGGCCGCCTCAGCGGAAAACTCCCCTTTTGCGCCATCGGCTGGCGGGTGGAATACAGCGTTTTCAGCGACCCCAATACTTCTTCCACAGAATTTTCTACCCATATTTTGTGCATACAGACACAGAGCATGTGTCCGCTTACTTTTGGTATTGACATCAATTGTCAAAACGATAGCCTTTATTTGTTTGCCAACGTGCCGGCCAATTGCCTGATGGGACCGGCGCAAGCGCAATGGTCGAACGCGGGCGGCGTGGCGGCAACTACCGCCAACGCCGCCCTGCCTTTGACGCCAGCCAACCTGGGTTTGTATTACCTCACTTTTAGCGATGATTGTTGCATTTTGCAAGATTCCGTATGGGTGCAAAATCCCGATTTTGCAGAAGCAGGCCCCGATGTATCGGTATGTAACCAGGAATCCGTGACCCTGGCCGGTAGCGGCGGCGCAGGACATTTTTGGGAAAAAGCGGGCGGTGCGGTCATCAATGATTCACTGGTGACGATACCGGCAGCGCAGGCAACCGACGCCGGACTTTACATTCTGCACGCTTTCAACGCCGAAGGCTGCGAGGATACCGATACGCTGCTCCTTGAAGTTCACACTCCGCCCCTGCTTGATATTGCTGTTAATACCCCCTGTCTGGGTGATACTTTATTTTTGGGTGTAAATAACGACACGGCCTTTGTATCCTTAAAATGGCAAGATCCGCAAGGCAATGTGTTGGGACAAACTTTTATTCCCGATTTCCAAACCGGCCAAATAGGCACGTACACCGTCACTGGTACCGATCCTTTCGGCTGCGCCATTCAGCAAGAAGTAATGATCAACGGCAGCGAGCCGCCCGAAGTAGAATACCTTATTGAAGAAAGCTGCGACAGCTCGCGCATCTACATTTATCCGCCCGATTATCAATACAACTGGGAAACCGGACTTGCCGGCCCGGTATTTGCCACGGCCACCGGCGGCACGTTCGCCGTGACCGTCACCGACCCCCTGGGTTGCTCCTCGGTATTGCAAATCGAAGCGCCCCTGCCCGAAGGCCCCGAAATCTCGCTGGAAGTAGAACAGCCGTTTTGCCCAGGCGATTATGGCGAAATCACCATCGTAGCCGAAAATCCCGACCGGCCCATGATTTTCTCTATTGATGGCGGCCAGACCTACAGCCTTTCGCCCCATTTCGACAAGCTTTCGTACGGCACTTATAACGTGGCCGTACTCGACGACCTGGGCTGTTTGCAGCAATTTGAAGTAATCATTGAAACCCCTGATACGATGGGCGTGTCGCTGGGCATCGACTACCTCGAAATGCGTCCCAATACGCCGGTAAGCCTGCAGGCGCAAACCGTGGGACAAATACAGGTGTACCAGTGGCTACCCGAAGCGATCAATACCGGCACAGCTACCACAGATTTTATAGCGACGAACAGCATGGACGTAAGGATCATCGTAGAAGACAACAAGGGTTGCCTGGCCTCCGACGGCTTTCATCTTGAAATTGTACTGGGCGACATCTACGCACCCAACGCCTTTTCACCCAACAGCGACGGCATCAACGACCGCTTTACTTTTTACAGCGACAACGGCTCGGGAGAGATCATTACCGCCCTGCGCATCTTCGACCGATGGGGCGACTTGTTATTTGAGGCAAAAGACATCGCGATGAACGACGAGACACGGGGCTGGGACGGCCAGTTCAGGGGCAAACCCGTCAATCCCGGCATCTATGCGTACCACGGTATTATCCGCTTTGGCAACGGCGCCCTCCGCCACCTGAAAGGCGACGTATTGCTCATCCGATAAACCCAACCACAGCTTATGAGAATTTTTATCCTTGCGCTACTTGCCGCGGTCATTTTGTCGACGCCACTCGCCGCCCAGCGGTTTGAGGCCGGCATGGTCACCAACTACGGCCGGGCGCATACCTCTTTCCGCGGCGACCTGGCGAAAATGGTGGGTTTTTCAGAAATAGAAATCACCGAAGAACAAGTAGATACCGCCCTGGCCCGATTCGACCTCAGCGCGCCCCGCTGGCTGCGCGAGTTATTCCCAGGTGTGCGCATCGACGTAGCGGGCGACATATCGCGCAAGCAGACCCGAAACGTAAAAACCGTTCGTTTCTTCGCGCGCTACGCCTGGCTGGGCGGCAGCTTTTCGGTATCCGATCCGCGCCTGACTACTCCCCTGGAATCGCGCAAATTGGGCAACCAGGTCAAATCCGTGCGCCTGTCGCTGGCCGGCAAATCGGAAGAACTGGCCCAGCACCTGGCCGCCATGGCCCTCGCCGACGAAACGCGCACCAAGCCTTTTTTCAACAACCGCTACGACCTCGACGTATACATCGACTTCAAGAGACTCATCTACCCCGACCAGGTACTTTTGGAGTGGGGGCGCAACAAAAACAGCACCATCGACGCCTCGCTTGCCTCGGGCATACGCTTCACCGCCGACCCCTCGCCGGTAGTCGACCTGGGCAACGTGTTATTCATCAGTCAAAAGCTCGACAGCCTCATGGAAGGCGGCTTGCTCAACCCGGTAGAAAACACGACCGACCAGATCGCCGTAGCCATACAGAACGTCGTTTTCGGCAAATTTCGCGACCCGCGGGTAGTGCCTTCGCTCGGCTGGTTTTTGCGGGGGGAAGTACCCGTCAATTTCGGCGGCGACTTTTCGGTATTGCTCGGCGGAGAATTCAGCATCAACAAACACACTTCCATCAAAGGAACGAAACCCATGACCAGTGCCTATGGCTATGCCGGCGTGCGCTGGAAAGTGGCGGGCGGCGCAAATAAAAGCCGCAGAAGATAATCGATTGTCAAACCTTTTAATTCCCTTACTCATGGAAAAGGTTTTTACCATCCTGTTTTTTACAACCCTTGCTTTATTACCTGTTATTGCCATTGGTCAACAACAACAACAACAACAGCAACAACAACAGCCGCAGGTAGCCCCCTACTATTACAAACCGGCCAAATCCGGTCGCTTTTTGCTTGAGCTCAACGACGCCCAACTCGACATAGGCCTGCAGACGGTCACCATGTTTGCCCTCGACGACCGCGCCAGCCTCTCGGCCAACCCCCACTTTGAAGCCATGTGGAACCTGGTGCGGCTGGGCGCCACCCTCGAAACCCTGCTGCGCGGCGATGAGGATGTGCTCAACGATGTAGATATGAACAAAAAATTCGGCCGCAACGGCTACAACAAAACCGTGCTCATGCTTTTTGCGCGTTACGGTTTTGGAGAATCCTCCGACGTCAAATTGCAGCGCCACTTCTTTGAATTAGGCGTGAGCCCCGGCTTTTTCAAGCAGGGCAAAAAAGGCACGCACATCCACCTCGATTTTCGCACCAATATAGCCCGCACACCTTACGGCGCCGGCGGCGGCAGCATCGACAGAACCTTTGATTACGAAATTTTCGGCGGCATGCGCATGGGTTTCGACTGGAGTTTCAGCCGCTCGGAAAGCGAGTCCGGTTTCTTTGCCCATCTCAACGATGAACTCAAGCGTATAGCCTATGAAAATGACTTTACCGCCTCCGAACTCATCATGCTCGAAGACCTGGCAGAATCCAGCCGGGTTTTATTACCCGAAGACGTGGGCGGCCGCGCTTTCCACTTCGGCCCCATCGCCGGCGCCCGTATC
>JABWBR010000069.1 GCA_013360405.1 Saprospiraceae bacterium | reverse complement strand
AAAGTATCGCCCGACTGCTTTTTCTATCAACATATCCCGCTGCCGCCTGGCTATTCTCTTTTTTTCAAGCCTCCGCTGGTTTTCTAACATTCCTCTTTTTGCCGCTAACTACTGTTTCCCGAAAGCTACAGCTATTACATTCAATTGACGAGTAAATTCACTTTGTCATCATATCCCCTCTCCTAATCATCCGTGCCATTGTACGCAGTCGTATCAAACAACCAACGCCATGTACCACACCCTACCATGCGCATACACCACCCAAACCTAACACAACAAAAACACTGGCGACCGGGGTAACCCCCTCACGACGATTGGACTATACACAAATATAATACCCCAACAATTAAAAGGCAAGGGGGTGGGGAAAAAACATTGCGGCTTGCCCCGATTTTTTTTACTGCTGAGTGAAAGGAGTTCAGCGCGGAGTTGCGCGGTGGCAGAAGGATATGAATGATTTGCTGAAGGGCTTTAAACCTTCGCTATCAACCCCATCAACTCCCCTTTCTTCGCCCTTGACACCGGCAGTGACCGCCCATTTCCCATTACGATTTCCCCGCCGTCCGTTTTTACGATTTTTTTGATGTGCTTCAAGTTCACCAGATAGGAATTATGCGCCCGGAAGAAGCTGGGATTGTTTAGCAACTCCTCGAACTCCCGCAGCGATTTGGATAGCACTACCGGCTTTTTTTCTTCTTTTAGAAATACCGAGACATAAGCTCCTTCGGATTCAAAATACTGAATATCAACAACTTCTACAATCAACAATTCTTGCCCGACGGGCAGGGCGATGCGTTCTGGTATTGGATTATTTTTTAAATATTGAACCGACGAAAGCTGCGCCGGCGTCGGGCTGGCGTTCAGTTTCGCCTTGCCCACTGCAGCTACCAGTTCGTCCTTATCCACGGGTTTTAGTAGGTAGTCGAGCGCATTGAACTTGAAGGCTTTCACGGCATACCGGTCGTAGGCAGTGGTGAAGATGACCTTAAAATCCAATTGCTCGCATTGCCTCAGCAGCTCGAAGCCATTGAGCATCGGCATTTCGATGTCGAGAAAAAGCAAAGCGGGCCGCTCCCGCCGGATGGCCTCCAAGGCCAGTTCGGGGTCGTTGAAAATGCCCGTGATTTGCACCTCGGGGCAATATTTACCCAAAAGCACCTGGAGCACGTCCGTGCAGTTGGGTTCGTCGTCGAGCAGGTAGGTTGTTAGCATAGTCAGAATCTAATTGTTACTTTCGTTCCCATCGCCTCCCCATTCCCATCCACCAAATCCGCTGTTCTCACCTCCGCATTTGTACCATATAACTGGTTGATGACCTCCAACCGTTCCGCCGTCACCTCCATGCCGTGGCTTTTGTGTACGGTAGCAGAGCGGCTTTTTAGCTCCATCGCCCGCCGGCGGCCAATTCCGTCGTCCTCCACTTCAATGCAAAGTTTTTTTTCTTCGTAAAACACCCGCACTTGCAGTAATCCCGGCGCCTTTTTGTGCATGAGGCCGTGCCAGATGGCATTCTCCACGTAGGGCTGGATGAGGAGCGGCGGTATGTCGAGTTGCTCGGCCTGCACATCGTCTGCGACTGTGAGGCGGTATTCGAAGCGGTCATTGAAGCGCATCTGCTCCATTTCTACGTAGAGTTTCAGCGCCTCCAGTTCCTTGTTCAGCGGCACCGTCTCGGTGCGGCTGTTGTCCAAAATCAGGCGAATGAGGCGGCTGAACTTGGTCAGGTAGGCCGAAGCCTCCTCGGGTTGGTTCACCAGGATAAAACGATTGATGCTGCTCAGGCAATTGAACACAAAATGCGGGTTCATCTGCGCCCGCAGCGCCGCCATCTCCGTGAGGGCAATGCGCTGGTTGAACTCGGTTTTCAGCGCCTCCTCCCTTTTTATGCGAGAAATGCGCCAGCGGTATAGCCCCAAAATGGCCGCAGCAACCAAACAAAAAACAAGGCTCCTAAACCACAAAGTCGCCCAAAACGGCGGTTTGATATAGATGCCCAACTGCACACCCGGCTCCTGCCAGAACCCTTCCCTGCCTGACTTTACTTCCAGGACGTAGTCGCCCGGCGGCACACCCGTGTAACTGCCTGAATGGCGGTTGTCGAGGTAGTTCCAGTCATCGTCGTAACCTTTGAGCCGGTAGGCATATTCGTTTTTTTGGGGTTGTGAAAAATCGGTGGAGGCGAATTCGAAACTGAGGAAATTCTGCCACCATGAGAGGTGTATTTTATTTAAGTAATTGATATTCAAAGAATCAGAATAGTCTTTATCGAAAACACGAAAGGCTGTGAGCAACAGGCCCGGCGCTTGTTTTTGCTTTAACAGGCTATCGGGGTGAAAGGACTGGAAGCCATACATCGTGCCGTTGAGTATCTCTCCATTGGCGGCAACAGCCAACGGCATGTCGAGGTAGTCGGTGAACATGCCGTCCTTTTCACCGAAGTAGCGCACTCTAAGCCGCCGCGCGTCCACCCAGGCAAGGCCCTTCGAGGTGCCCACCCAAACGTTGCCATAGGCATCGGTAACGAGCGAATTCACCTGGTTGGAGGGCAGCCCGTCTTCGCTGTTAAGGGTGATGAACTGCTGCCCGGACGGGGCGTCGTAGTCGAAGCGGGAGATGCCGCCGGGGTCGGTGGCAGCCCAGATGCGACCCAGCCCGTCCTTGCAAAGGCCTTTTACGATATAGGCGCCAAGGCTGCCCCCGAGGTCGTTTTCATCGGGTTGGTAAAGGGCGAACTTGCCCGTTTTTTCATCAAAACGAAACAGCCCGTAGTCCTGCGTGGCAATCCAGACGGTACGCCGCTCCACGTCGGCAAGCACGTCAGTAACTGCCCTGCCAATGAAGTTTTCCCGTTCACCGGGCTTCCACCAGTCGCCGATGGCAGGTCGCCAGACCAGCACGCCCTCGTCCGTGTTGCCGAACCAGAGATTGCCCATTGCGTCCTCAGTCATGCCATAAAAATAGGAGTGCACAGCAGGGTCGAGCAGGCGACTTGGGATTGGAAATGGTTTGATAGTTAATAGCTTGCGATTGAGTATATACAAATTTTTGCCGAAGGCTACCCACAGCTGCCCTGCCCGGTCTTCGTGCAGCAGACCACAGTTGCCGGGCTGCCGGATGGTCTTCAGTAATCGCCCGTTTTCATAAATATGGAGCTTGCCGGCGTAAAAGTCAGTGATGTAGCGGCGGCCATCCAGCCTCGAATCTACGAAACGGCAAAAGGTGTTGTAGATGCCCTTTTCATCCTCGGGTATTAACGGCGTGTAGCCAAACCGCTGCGCCGCAGGGTCGAGGAGCCAAAGTCCCCGCTCGCCGCCGAGCCAGAGCATGCCATTCTTTTCGAGGAAGTGGCAATTGAGCATGCCCCAGGGAGCCTTGTGGTGGTTCTCGGTGGTGGGCGGAATGGCGGCCATTTTCAGGGCAGTGCCGTCCAACACAAACAGCCCCTCCCGGCCCAGCACCCAGTGGTCGTTTCCCATCCGGAAAACATCGGTTACTTGCCGTCGTCCACCCGCGAGTTGCTCCGCAATGGGCAGCTGCAATCTCGACCATTGCCGGGTGCAGACATTGTATCGAACCAGGTCTTTGTCCCAAGATCCGAAGTAGAGTTGCTCGCCGCAGTCGCTGGGCTTAGCCGGGGCAAAGCCTTTGCTTGGGTATGGATAGTGATCGAAGCGTTGGGTAGCAGGGTCGAAACTGAACAGGCCAAAATTGGTCATGAACCAGATGCCGCCGCCCTGACGCAGGCGGGAATAGTAGATGGTCTGGTAATCTGAATTGGCCGCTATATGGTTCGTTTTTTTCAGAAAAGCCTTCCAGGGGTAGGTTGTGAAGCGTTCAGTTTGGGGGTCGAAGCGGCAGAGGTCCCGGTTGTCGCAGGCGAGCCAAAGGTCGTTGTTTTGGTCAATTAAAATATTCCAAATCAAGGAGTTAGGCAATGAACCGTCCGAGCGCCCCGTATTTTTCCAAACCTTAAAAGTTTCGGTGCGAGGGTCGTAACGGTTGAGACCATTGGCAGTGGCCAACCAGATATAGCCCTCACGGTCCTGCTCAATATCATAGATATTTTCACTGCTGACGGTGCGCTGCGCCTGCCTGGTGTCGGGATGGTAGTGCCGGAAGTTGTAGCCATCCCAGCGGTTAAGGCCATTGCTGGTGCCGACCCATAGGTAGCCCTGCCGGTCACGCAGGATGCACTGCACATTGTTGTCGGAGAGGCCGTCGTTTTCGGTGAAATGGGTAAAATAGCGGAGGGGCTGCGCCCGGGCAGTGAGGGAAAAAAGCAGCAGAAAGGGCAGCAGGCGCATCACGGATTTTTTACAAAAAAAGTTTTTTTTTAGCTGCTGAGGAGTTTTATTTTGGTGAAATAGGTCATGTAAATGATAAAATGTGAATTATTCGTGGTAATAAAACCGCCCATCCGTCACTTTCATCACTTCACCTGTATTGCAGGTCAGTTCCCCCTCGAAGGTAGCTTCTACGATATCCGGTTTGGTGGAGGCGGTGATGACTTTCACCTTCATAGTGTGGCCCATCATGCTGCCGCAAATGAAGGTTTCAGGATTCCAGTTTCCCATTTGCGCCACACTAAGGTCGGGGTTGCCATGCTTGAAATTGAATGTA
This sequence comes from Saprospiraceae bacterium, assembly GCA_013360405.1. Taxonomy (GTDB): domain Bacteria; phylum Bacteroidota; class Bacteroidia; order Chitinophagales; family Saprospiraceae; genus JABWBR01. Next base: position 24,780 of record JABWBR010000069.1, on the reverse strand, counting down.
CCGGGGCCTTCCGCGTTATAGATATTGATGTTGAAGGCCTGCTCGTCCTTACCCTTGGGGCCTCTGCTGCCCGCAATGATGATGGCCTTGTTGTAGCCCTTGGGATGGAACGCCCCGAAAACATCGTGGTCGGCCACCCATTCCACGCCATTGATTTTCAGGCTGAGGTGGTTCTCCTTGCTGCTGACAATAGCGGCTTGAGCGGTGGTATCACCCGTTGTCGTTGGCTCGTTTTTGCTGCTGCAAGAAAGGATGAGCAGGGTGAAAACGGCTACGGAAATTGACATTTTATTTTTCATAAATAATTGATTTTCATATTAAAAACTAATTGGTGGGCCGACTACTTCCATCTGTTTTGGTGAAATAAGCCGGCCTATTCTATAATCAAAACAGGTTTAAAACCCTCGCCAATGCTGGTTTTTACATGTAAATAATAAATGCCGGCAGGTAAGCCGTTTATGGCCATGTTTAACCCATTCACCTGTTTAATTGCCCGCCCATTTTTATCATAAAGCGTCAATAAAACCTGACCCAAATCCGCCATTTCTACCCGTATTTCATGGCTGGCCGGATTGGGGTATATGTTCATAGTGATTTTATCGAATAAATCATTGGTAGCCGTCACACTGCCTTCAGCGCCCGTGCCGATGGCGCCGTTGGGCGGTGGCACTTGCAAGGCCGTGCCATTGCCAAACTCATCTGCCCCGATGTCGAAGCTGCCGCTGCGTGGGTGCGTATCGTAATCACGGGCGGCAGGCGAGTTCTGCCCGGCGTTAATGGCAGGGCTACCCGATTGAAGATGCAGGTTATTGTCAATCAATGGATTGCCTTCTATACTATTGTCATCGAAGCCCATTTGCGACTTCCATTGTGAGAAGGTCAGAGCAGGCCAGCTTACCCCGTCGTCGAATTTAGCAGGGCCGGTGGTCTTGTGGTAGATATTCAGGTTGATTTCGTTCGTGCCGGAGAGCGCCCCCTCACGAATCTGCACGGTGTAATCCTCGTCGCCCGTGCCGCTTTGGTCCACAAAGATGTTGTTGTAGGCTTGCACGTTGAAGCAAGCCGGCGTCAGTGTGGTATTGTCGTCAATCCAAATATCGCCGGGCGAAAAATAGAGCGGTGCATGGAACTGCCCGGAACCTGTGACCACCGTGTTGTTGTACACTGCGCAATTGCGGGCCGCAAAAAAGCCGATGCCGGCGCCGCCTGTGTTATAGACGATATTGTTGCGGGCGAGGCTGTACTGGCACTCGTAGAAGGCGGGGTTTGTGCCATCCTGGTCGAAGAACTCCGCATCGGTGTAGAAGCCGAGCAGGATGCCCGCCTCGCCGATGCCATAAACGAGGTTTTCCTCTATGATACAGTCCGTTGCGCCTCCTTTTACATATACGCCGGAGGTGCTGATATTGTGGATATAGCAGTTGCGCACCACCATGCCGTCGCCGTTCACGTTGTCAATGCCCTCGGCGTTGGGGCCGCCATTGGCCACGGAATTGGAAGGGCCGACGCCGCTGTTATACAGTTCGCAGGCGATGATTTGGATATTGTTGCAGGCGGGCTTTATCTTGATGCAGTCCCGGCCCGTGTCGTGGATTTTGCAGTTGCGGATAGTGATGTTGCTCACGCCCTTGCGGGTAGGCAGGCCCCAGTCCCAGTTGGTCTCGAAGCTGACGCCGTAATAGTAGCCGCCTGTGATTTCGAGGCGTTCAAGGGCGCCGCCCGTCACGTCCGGCTCGTTGTACCAGATGCAGGAGGCAATGTCCTCGTCGTTGGTTGGGGCGGTGATGACGGCCCACTCGCCGGGGTAGCTGCGGATGGTCAGGTTGCTTTTTCCGATTCTGATTTCGTTGGAAGCGTAGCTGCCGTTGCGAAGCTCGATGACATCGCCGGGCGAGGCGGCTTCAATAGCTGTAGGGATTGTTTTAAATGGCGATGCGAGCGTGCCTGGGTTGTTGTCGTTTCCATTTGGCGCAACGTACCAAGTGGCCGCCGTAAGGTTATCCAGGATGGCCAACAAGGCAATAAACAAGGTGATTTTCTTCATGCTGCATTTTATTGTGGTTCAAAAATGCAACAAGGAAAAGGCGATGGGCAGGATGAGTTTCTAATTGGTCGGTTTGGGTTTGCGCACAGCAATCACTCCCCTTTCTCCTTCGGCGCATCAGGATAAGCAATGCGCACATGATGTGCCGACTTCATAAACTGCTTAAACACCGATTTACAGGTTTCCAATTCTTCAAAGGTAAGCGCAGAGTGTTCAAACTGCCCCTGGGCCAGCTTTTCCTGCATAATCTTGTCTATTTTTTCATACAGTTCAGCTTCCGTAGGATTGGCCAGGCTCTTGCATGCCGCTTCGATAGAATCGGCCATCATAAAAATAGACTCTTCTTTGGTGCGGGGTTTGGGGCCGGGGTATCTGAACGTAGCTTCGTCGACAGGCCCTTCGGGGTTCTTTTTGATATAATTGCGATAAAAATATTCTGTGCGGGTAGTGCCGTGGTGGGTGCGGATGAAATCAATGATCACGCGGGGTAAACGCGCTTTTTTGGCCATTTGTACCCCATCGGGCACGTGGCGAATGATAATCTGGGCGCTTTCCACATCGGAAAGTCCGCTATGCGGGTTATCGCCGGTCTGATTTTCAATAAAATAACGGGGGTTTTGCGCTTTGCCGATATCGTGATACAATGCAGCTACTTTCACTAGCAAGGCATCGGCGCCGATGCGGCGGGCGGCTTGTTCGGAAAGATTGCCCACCTGAAGCGAATGCTGCAAAGTGCCAGGAGCTTTGATCGCCAATTCCCGGAGCAGGGGTTTGTTCATATCCGACAATTCCTGCAAGGTTATCGGCGAAATAAAACCAAAGAGCCGCTCCAATAAAGGAATAAGCGGATAAGCCAGCAATGTGAGGAATACATTTAAAAATATCCAGGAATAAACCGACCAGTTGACCCCGCTCAAACTGCCCTCCTGGATGAGCGTTAGTCCCAGATATCCCAATCCGTAAGTGAGAAAAATAAACAACAGCGTATTAAAGAACCGCGACCAATCGCTGGTACTCACGTAGCTGATCAACACGACAAGTCCGGCCAGTATTTGCATAAAAGCAAATTCATAACCCAAAGAAGTAATAAAACTGGCTATGAGTACTACGCTGATATGTACGATAAGCGCTAGTCGCTCATTGTAAAAGGTTTTCATCACAATGGGCACAATACAGAAAGGGATCATGTAGGCGCTCAATACATTAGTTTGCTCTACAATGTACCCCACATAGCTGTAAACGACCAACCACATCAGCACAAAAGCCAGCTTGCCTGTGACGCGATATACGTCTTTTGCAAATCGCCACAAATAGACCATCAGGGTTCCCACTACCAGTAGCGTAAGCAAAAGATAGCCGCCAAATACCCCAATATTGGTACGTTGTTCTACGACATGCTCCTCGTATTGTTCTTTGAAAGACAACAAACGCTGGTAAACTTCATCTGTGACAATGCCATTTCTGGGAATGATCAATTCTCCCTTGCGCACCATACCCCTGTAGCGCGAAATGCCGGAAGAGAGGTCGGCTTTAAACTTGCTGGTCAGCGTGTCGCTATAAAAAACATTGGGTTGGATAGCCCCTTCTAAAAGCGGATACAAGAAGTCGGGCTCCTGGAGGTGGCTGTAAGGCAGCGAATCGCTGAGCAATTCCCGGGCAGCAGGCATCAGCAACAAATTTCCTATGGTTTGCCGCTCGGCTACGTTGCCTTTTATCACTTGTATCACAAAATCTTTGCCCTTCTCTGCGTGGCCCTGATCCAACTGCACGATACCCCGCTGGTACAAGCGCCCCAGCAGAGAGTGGCCGTATTTGAGGTATTTTTCAGGATACCTGGTCACATCAGGGAAATCGCCGCCGGCCTTGACCTGCTGGAGTTGAGTGGAAAATTCACGCTCAAAAAGCGCTTTTTGCGTTTTGGAGATGTCTTGCTTTAATTCATAACACGGCGGGAATCCGCTCTCCAATTCTTCTTTTTCTGCGGCAATTTCTGCGGTAGATTTCTGAATGGCAAAATCGAAAGGAGCTTCGAGGTCGTCGTAGTGCCATATCTGCCCCTTCTCAAAATCGTATTTGAATTTGAGATGATTGGGGTATAGCAAACTGATAAAAGCTACCACGGCAATCGCCATCAGGTACTTGATAACCTGGGGCAATTGACGCAGAGACTGCTTGGCCGTTATTTTTACTTCGCTCATTCACACAAAGATAAGCAACTCCGGCTTATTTCTTGCTTATTCCCAATGACTGCTGGGAACCAGAGAGAGGGGGTAATCGTCGCCGATATGGCAATGCATCGCAGATTGTTCGTCGAAAGTCAAGCGATCGGGTTGGTGTACTTTTTCAACCGGCAGGTCGGCCAATTCGGGTAGCCAGTGTTTCACGTATTCTCCTTTGGGGTCGTAGCGGCGCGCCTGCGATAAAATATTGAAGTAGCGGTCTTCGCGCGGGTCGCTGCCCACGCCCGCCACGTAATTCCAGTTGCCCCAGTTACTGCAGGAGTCGTAGTCGATAAGCAGCGATTCAAAGTATTCGGCGCCCATTTGCCAGTTTATGCCGAGATCTTTTACTAAAAAACTGGCCACATTTTGACGGCCCCGGTTAGACATAAAGCCCGTTTGGTTGAGTTCCCGCATATTAGCGTCGATGAAGGGTACACCCGTGCGGCCTTCTTTCCATTTGTTAAACACGGCAAAGTCATTGCGCCAGGCGGGGTCCGCCACTCCTTTGATGCCTCCTTTAAGAAAAATCTTGTCGCCGTGTTTTTTGCCCATAAACCGGAAAAAGTCGCGCCAGAGCAATTCAAAATACAGCCAGTAGGTGGATTCATTGGCGCCGTTTTTTGCCTCGAATTGCTGCAATTGCTGGTAAATCAGTTTGGGCGAAAGACATCCCTGCGAAAGCCAGGGCGAAAATTTGGAAGAAAAATCCCCGCCCAGCAGTTGATTGCGGGTTTCTTTGTATGTTTTCACCAACCCGGTTTCCCAAAAGTAATACGCCACACGGTCGAGCGCTGCAGTCTCGCCTCCCCTGAATGTCAAACCGGCTCTTGTATCCGGCTCAAAGGGGGTATGGCCGAGTTCGGCCAGTGTCGGTATTTTACCCGGGTCGATTTGAACGCTTAGGGAGGTAAATTGCTTTTTTGGGGCGGGTAATGGCGGACGGATAGGCACCGTTTTTTCTACTTCCTTTCGAAATTGGGTAAACGTATCGGGCGTATGCGTTACCGGGAAAGGCAAGTCTGCCGTGTAATAGAGCATTTTGCCACGGCTATAGCGCATCTCCTGGCCTATCGACCACAGTTTTTTCTCCAGCGCATCCTGCACTTCTACTTCTTCCCTGGTGCGTTCCCGGTTGCAAAAAACCCAACTGGTATCAGCCTTTCGGGCTATTTCAAAAAGTACTTCCTCTGTTTTTCCCACCCGCACGACAAGGCTGCTACCCAATGTAGCCAAAGAGTTGCGCAAATCCGCTACACTTTCAATGATAAACTGCGCCCGGTATTTACCCGTTTTGGGGAAGCCAAACCTGGTCTTTCCCATAAAAGTGCGTTCATCAAAAACAAAAACGGGAATGACCTCGTCTACACAACGAAGCGCTTCGATTAGCGCCTCGTTGTCGTGTAAGCGAAGATCCTGTCGAAACCATACTATAGCGCGTTTGCGGCACACCATATCCTAGGTTTTTAATTTTCAATAAATTTTGAAAGTGTAACAAAAATCGGTTAATTTGGTTTCGTATTATAATATACAAACACAAGGCATGCGAATTAACAATATTATACTGACGATAGTACTTGGAATCTCCGCGTTATTACTTACCCATTGCGACCAAACCACTTACAAACAAGGTGAATTGCTGTATGTCAAATTTTGCTCCAACTGCCACGCCGAAGACGGAAAAGGCCTGAAAGCGCTCATCCCGCCATTGGCCGGCGCCGATTACCTCAAGCAGAACCAGGAAGAGCTTGCCTGTATCATTAAATACGGCATTTCAAGCAAGATCAAAGTCAATGGCGTCGAATTTGAGCAACCCATGCCCGGCGTGCCCCAACTCAGCGATTTCGAAATTACAAATATTATCAATTATATTAATCAGGTCTGGGGCAATGATTATGGGTATGTGAAAATCGCGAACGTGCGTAAATCTTTGAAGAGCTGCGATAAATAAATTTATATTATTATAATTTCAAATAACATGACCTTAGTTATCGCACCGTCGAGGGTAAAATATCACAAAATGAAACCCTCCCGACACGAAAAATGCCCATAATTCGCCCAAAAAGTGTTTATTTTAGCCCCAATAAGTAACCTATATCCCTTTATTTTATGAAACATTATCTACTCATCCTTCTGTTCTTTTCCTTTGCATACGCAGCATTTGCACAACCCATCAACGACGACTGCTCCGGTTTGATCGACCTCGGCGTGGCGCCTGCTTGTCCGGAAAATGTGTTTTTCACAAACATAGGCGCAACGGCCAGCGATATAGGCTTTGGAAACAACCCCTCCTGCTTTAACGGCGGCGGCACCCAAGGCGACGTATGGTTTGCTTTCACCACCAGCGATACCATTTTTGACTATACGATTACGGTTACAGGATTATCCGACGGCGTTTCTCCCGGCCTTGTCAATCCCCAGGTTGCGCTTTACCGCGGAGATTGTCAGGTAGACGGGCTGGCCGAGTTGGCCTGTATTTCGGCCGAAAACGGAGAAACCGTGATAGAGCTTGACGTGGAGGGTCTTACGCCCAATATCCCCTATTACATCCGTATCAACGACTATTCGGCTTCTGCAACGCCCAACGCGGGTACGTTCCAGCTCTGCGTAACCGAGACCCCGCCTGCCAACAACATCGACGAAGGCGGCTCAACGGCCTGCTCGGGTGTGTTATTCGACAGCGGCGGCGAAGACGGAGATTACTCAAATAACGAGAATCATACGTTTACGATTTGTCCTAACCAGCCGCACGAGTGTATTACGCTCACGCTCGATTACTACAATATCCAGGAATCGGTTTTCGGGAATACTGACCAGTTAATCTTTTACGACAGCGATACCGCCGATCCCAATTCTATTATTTCTGCTATCAACGGAAACGCCAGCACCTCCGGCGGCGGCGCCGTGTGCTACCAGGTACAGGCTTCCAGCGGCTGTCTGACCGTGCAGTTTATTTCGGATGCATCGGTAACCTTCGAAGGTTTTGCCGGCGCCTGGGAATGTTCTTCACAAGCCTGTGAAGATCCCGACCCCATTACGGTACAAGGCAACATCACCGACCAGGAAATCGTGAATTTTATTTCGACGCCTTTTACCACGGTTGCCATAGACACCATTATATGCCCCCAGCGCGCTTACGGTATCTTCCAGGCGCCCGACAACTCCGATCTGGGCCTGGAAAGGGGCTTATTGCTCACTTCGGGTGATGTGAACTGGGCCCCCGGTCCCAACGACGACGGCGGCGGCGGCAACCCCAACGCCACCAACGGGGCCGACGGCGACGACGACCTCGACTACCTGTCAACCATCTCCGGCAACGGCTCGCTATCCAACGATGCCTGCATTGTAGAGCTTGACGTCTTTGCCGCTACCAATGAGCTAACCTTCGAATACGTCTTCGCTTCTGAAGAATACCCCGAATTCGTCAACCAATCCTTCAACGATATCTTTGCCTTCCTGATCTCCGGTCCGGGCATTGTGGGCGATCCCAATATCGGCAACCAGCTCAATATCGCCGTTTTGCCCGATGGCAACAATACCCCCGTACAGATCAACAGTGTGAACAACCTGACCAACTGGGAATACTATCGCAACAACGATGGCGGCCTCAGCATTCAATACGACGGCCTCACCTCCGATTTACTCGGCGTTAAAAAAAGTCTGACGGCCCGCGCAGAGGTTATCCCCTGCAATACGTATCACCTGAAACTGGCTATCGCCGACCGCTCCGACTTCGTTTGGGATTCGGGCGTATTTATTTCGGAACTGCGCGGCGGCACGCCCAATTTATCCGTGGTATTTAACTCGGGTATCGATTACCTGCTTGAAGACTGTACCAACGAGCCCGACAACGTGGTTATCCAGTTGTCGAATGCCATTGAAGATCCGATTTCTTATAATGTGGTAGTAAGTGGAACCGCCACTCCCGGTGTGGACTACCTGCTCACCGTACCTACAACGATTACATTCCAACCCGGTCAGACGGAAGTATCTTTCCCCATTCAACCGCTTTCCGACCTCATCGACGAACCCACGGAAACGATCATTATTCAATTGGTCAATAACTTCGGCTGCGGCGATGTAGTTTACACCACGCTTACTATCGAATTGCGCGACGAACTCGAAATTGAAGTGCAGGGCGGCGTCGATACCGCACTGGTGTGCGCCAATTCCAGCCTGCAACTTTTTGTCGAAGGCGCCTCTGAATACTTCTGGACGCCCATCAATGTATTCGACAATCCCTTTATCGCTACACCGATAGTAACTCCGCCCACCAGTATGTGGGTAGAGGTAGAAGGCAAAGTAGGGCCAATTTGTACCGATACGGATTCCATTTTCCTCCAAATCGTGGATCCCAACATCACCCTCGAAGCAGTCGACCCCGCTAATATTTGCCGCGGCGCTTCGGTGCAACTGGCAGCCATCAATAACGTCAATAATTCTAACTTGCTGTGGTCGCCTACTGCCTACTTAAACGACCCCACTACGAATACGCCAATTAGTACGCCTTATAATACGACAACCTATATCGCTTCTGTTGAGGTGGCTGGTTGCCTGGTATCCGATACGCTGACGATCAATGTCGATCCATTTGACGTACCTGAGCTTATCAGCGATACCCTCATCTGTCAAAATTACAGCATTGTACTGGCTGAATTTATCGATCAGGATACCACTACGACGCAATATAGCTGGTCGCCCACTACCGGTCTCGACGACCCCACCAGTTCGGCGCCCCTGGCCACTCCGCAGCAAACTACCACTTACACGCTTACTACAACCAGCGCAAGCGGCTTTTGCAGCCAGACCGACCAGGTGACGGTAACCGTCGCCCCTGCCGATGTCGATATCCAATCGCCCGATACGGTATTTATCTGTTTGGGGGAAGTGGTCAATCTGACGGCTCTAACAAGTACCGGCCAGGGAACCGGCCTCACCTGGGCCCCCAATAACGGTTCGCTGGATACATTGGGAGGTCTCAATGTGATAGCCGCTCCCACTGAATCTACGCTTTATCTCGCTACTTTTAATATAGCCCAGTGCACGGTATTCGACTCCGTATTTATCAAAGTCGACTCACTGCCAACCGGAACTATCACGGCTATTCCCGATAAGCAAATCTATTGCCAGGGCGATATCGTCACGTTTGTCTCAACTACTTACGAACCCAGCCATTTCCCCGATATCGATCATCAGTGGCAGCCCGGCCCCGGCTTTGAATCCCCCGACTCGCTGTGGAATCTTGTGGTTACCGCCCTGGATACGTTTACCTACCAGCGCGTGGTGACCAATAATGCCTGCGAGACAACCGACGAAATCACGATATACGTAGTCGAGGCGAGGAGTATGACGATCTTACCAGAGTTGCCGCGAATATGCCAGGGAGAAAGCGTGCAACTAACCCTTGAATACGACGGGCAAGGCGACATTACCTGGGAGCCCCCTACCAATTTATCCTGTACCGATTGCTATACCCCGATGGCCAATCCACCCGCTACGCTCACCTATACGGTCAAGGCTGAAATCGGAGGATGTTCCCAAGAGGCTAGTACGACGGTAGTAGTCGTGCCTCCGCCCATCACGAATTTGATTCCCAATCCAACGATTTGCGATACGGAAACTACTCCGCTACAACTCAACGATATTGACGAAGACATCGATTACGTCTGGTCTTCTTCTACCGATCCGAATTTTAATTCCAACGACCCCCTCGTAGAAGTTTTACCCAGTCAGACCACTACTTATGTGCTCACCGCCCAAAACGAGTGTTTCACTGTACAAGACACCGTAACCGTATTTGTGGTCAGCGAGCCCAGCTTAACGGTAGCAGGCGCTACGATTTGCGCCGGAGATCCGGTGACGCTCACTGCTAGTAGTAACATACAGCCCGGCGCACAGGAGAGTTATACCTGGACCTACAACGGCATCACACTCACAGGGGCCGGCATCACTGTTACCGGACTTACCACAACCACCGACTTCCAACTCGATTATGTATATGGAAATAATTGCGGCACGCTCACTGAGGTCGTGACCGTAGAAGTGATCGGCGATGAATTCGGCGTGAGCATCGAAATCAGCCCTGGTGATACGGTTATTTCAAAAGATTCGCTTTTGCTGACGGCTGTGGTCACACCGCCAAACGCCAATATATCCACCTACACCTGGTACGAAAACGGCGTGCAAATCGGTCAAACGACTACGCCCACCTTCAATCATATCGCTCCGTTTACCGAAAGTGAAGATGGCGAGACATTCGCGTATTCTGTTACCGTTACCTCAGCCGAAGGTTGTACCCGCGATGATTCTGATGAAGTGCTCGTATTGCCCGCCAGTTTCCAGATACCCAATATTTTCACCCCCGACGGCAACGACCGCAACGACGCCTTTAAGGTCTTCTACAAAGGCGGATACGTAGTGGAATCGTTCAAAGTCTTCAACCGCTGGGGCCAGCTGGTATACGAAGGCCAAGGCGATAGCGCCGCCTGGGATGGCACCTACAAAAATGAACCCGCTCCTTCCGACGTATACATTTACCGCGTGATGCTCACACTCGGCGATTTGGAATACGAATTGAAGGGGGATGTGACTCTGATAAGATAATGTGCTAATGTGCTGATTTGCTGATGTGCTGATAATCAATGGTTATTAGCACATTAGCAAATCAGCACATCAGCACATTACCCCTTCTCCGGCCGCAGGCTCCTCACCGTTTTCCCGGCCTGCCACAATTCGCTTTCGCGCAATTGGCGGAGTTCTTCTTCCAACCCCTGGCGGTAGTCGGCCTGGCTATTCGAATCGATAGAGCGCTGGGCTTCGTGGCCGGCAGCTACACTGTCGTACAACTCGTTAAATACCGGCAATACCGCATCGCGGAAGCGGTTTTTCCAATCCAGCGCGCCGCGCTGGGCCGTAGTTGAGCAGTTGGCGTACATCCAGTCCATTCCGTTTTCGGCTACCAGCGGCATCAGGCTTTGCGTGAGTTCTTCCACCGTTTCGTTGAAAGCCTCACTGGGCGAGTGCCCGCGCTGTCGAAGCACCGAGTATTGCGCCTCAAACAAGCCCTGGATAGCGCCCATAAGGCTGCCCCGCTCACCGGTGAGGTCGCTGTAAACTTCGTTTTTGAAGGTGGTTTCAAACAAATAGCCCGACCCAATGCCTATGCCCAGGGCAATTACGCGATCGTAAGCGCGACCTGTCGCATCCTGGTAGATAGCGTAGCTGGAATTGAGGCCGCGACCTTCCAGAAACAAGCGGCGCAGGCTCGTACCCGAACCCTTGGGCGCCACCAGAATAACGTCGATATCCGCGGGCGGCACGATGCCGGTGCGGTCGCTATAGGTAATGCCAAATCCGTGCGAAAAGTAAAGCGCTTTGCCGGCAGTGAGCAGCGGCTTTATGGTGGCCCATTGGGCAATCTGAGCGGCATCGGACAGCAGATACTGAACGATTGTAGCTTTCGAGACGGCCTCTTCGATGTCAAAGAGGGTTTCGCCGGGAATCCAGCCATCGGCCACTGCTTTGTCCCACGTTGCCGAAGGCCGCCGCTGGCCGATAATGACCTTGAAACCGTTGTCGCGCAGGTTCAAGGCCTGACCGGGGCCTTGTACGCCGTAGCCGATAATAGCGATCACTTCATCCCGTAATACCTGCTGAGCTTTCGCCAAAGGAAATTCTTCTCTGGTAACGACGTTTTCTTCCACGCCGCCAAAATTTAGTTTTGCCATGAGTAAAATGCTTTAATAACCTAACAAATGTCTTTTGTAGTAGGTAAGTCGAAGTATAAACGAGAAGAGTATTTTGGCTATTAGGTTAAGGAAGTGCTGCAAAGAAACGACTTTTTCAAGAATTGATGCGATGCGTCGAGGAAGATTTTTTTAATCGTAATAATACGACTCCCACTTCCTACGCCTGAAAATCTTGCGCCGCTCGCTATAGAGATCTTTCTGTTCTATCTGCGCCTGCTGAAATTCGTCGTGCAATTTGTGCACAAAACAATAGCGCTTGTACTCATAACCCCAGTTGTCTTCATAGAAATTGCGGCGCATCTCGGCCAATTCGGCTTCTCGGTATGTGGCAAGGGGTTTGTAGGACTCTTTTTTTCGGCGCTCAAATTGCTTGGCGCCGATCAGTTTGGGGTAGTAGGCCAAATGGGCGATGTCTTCAGCCAGCAAGCGCACTCCGGCAACAAATTCAGCGGCGGTATCGCCGAAGCAATCGTCGATGAGGCCCAATTCTTTGGAGATGGCCGTGCCCCAGGGCAGGCACTGCTCGGTGGCCTGGTCGGCCTTCTCCTGTCCGATGCGGTACGGCAGGGAGTAAGTCCAGTATTCTGAACCGTATAGCCCCATATTCCTGGTATGCGGATTGAGCACCACGCCGTTGCGGGCCAGTACCTTATCAGCGGCGAGCGCCAGCGCTACCCCCCCCGCGCCGGCATTGCCCTGCATGGCGGATATGACGTAATGGGTAGTGCAGGCGATGATTTCCCGGATAAGGTCGTCGATGGCATTGATATTATCCCAGGATTGGTCGGCGGGGTTTTCGGCGGCTTCAATAATGTTGAGGTGGATGCCGTTAGACCATACATCGCTGCCGCCCAGCAGTACGATGACTTTTACCGGGCGTTTTTTGCATTCTACAAAGGCCGCCTGTAAACGCCTGCACTGGGAGGCGCTCATTGCGCCGTTGTAAAATTCGAAATGCAGATAACCCACTTCGTTGGCTTCTTCGTACCGGATTTCGCGGAAAGTAGTGAATTCACTATGGTCGAAAGGAGAAAGGAGAACTTCGGGAATAGAAAGGGCCTGTTCACCCAGTGCCATGCACGCCGGCAGTTTGATTGCGCCTTCAATAGCGGGTTTCAGATGGGTGATCCATACGGCGCCGTCGCCGGTAGCCACGCAGAGGGCGTCGTCGCGGCGGGCGAGAATTTGCCCGGGTGAACCGTTTAGCCGGCCTTCCTCCCAGGCGCCGTAGCAGTAGTAATCGCGGCCGAAAAAAGTGCGCAACACGCCGGGGTCGCTATCGGCGGCGCGCATTTTGCGCAAAATATCGGATGTATCGTCGTTCCAGGAAAAAGCGAAGTCGGACTGGGTGGTCAGGCGTCGGTAACCGTCCCTTTTTTTCGAAGAAAAATCCTCCGGCAAAAGGGGGGCAAAGCTGCCCGACCGAAACCGCTCAACGGCCTCCAACAATGCCGCCATGGCCGCTTGTGTCACTTCGTGGCGGTAAAGCTTAGCTTTGTTAATCTCCCGCATCAGGAAAAAACGCGTAGCCCAGACGGGCCCGGCATCCATCTTCTCTACGGCCTGCAAAATAGTCACACCCCATTCCTCACAACGGTCCAACACCGCCCAATCCAGCGAAGCGCCGCCACGGTCGCCCACAATACCGGGATGGATGATCAGGCAAGTATGGTTTTTCCAGATAGTTTCGGGAAGTTTTTTCTTCAAAAACGGGCAAATGATCAGTTCGGGCCGATAATCCTCCACCGCCTTGATCATGGCTTCGTCGTCGGTCGCAATTTGCACCCTCACCTGGCAATCGAGGCGGTCGAGTTCAATCCAGGCGCGCTGCGCCAAGCCGTTAAACGCCGTTGTGATAAACAAAATTTTCATAGGCTACTCCTGCAAGGCCATTCCCGAAAAATGATAATATGCTGCGCAGGCGCCTTCGGAGGAGACCATTGGCGCGCCCAGTGGATTTTCGGGTTTGCATTTATTGCCGAAATTGGGACAGTCGAAAGGCTTTTTTATGCCTTTCATAATCTCGCCGGCCATACATTCCGGGTTTTCTACGGGTTTGCTCACCTGGATGTCGAACTTGCGCTCGGCGTCGTAATCGGCCAGACTCGCCTTTACTTTGTAGCCGCTCATGGGTATCATCTCCATGCCGCGCCAGAGGCGGTCGGCTACTTCAAATACCTGATAAATGGTATCCTGCGCCGCCGGATTGCCCTCTTCGCGCACCATACGCGCATACTGGTTCTCCAGCTCCGCGCGGCCTTCTTCGAGTTGTCTGGCCGTCATGTAGATACCCTGCAACAGGTCAACCGGTTCAAAACCGGTGACGACGATAGGTACGCGGTGTTTTTCAACCAACGGATAGTATTCGTAAATGCCCATGATGGTACATACGTGCCCCGCAGCCAAAAAAGCATCGACACGGCTTTCGGGGTCATTCATGATGGCCTCGATAGCCGGCGGCACCAGCACGTGAGAGGCCAGGATGCTGTAATTGGCCAGGCCCTGCTTTTGAGCCATCAATACCGATAGTGCGTTGGCGGGCGCCGTGGTTTCGAACCCTACTGCGAAAAAGACCACCTGCCTTTCGGGGTGTTTGGCGGCAATTTGCACGGCTTCAAGCGGAGAATATAAAATACGCACATCAGCGCCGCGGGCTTTGGCATCGAGCAGACTGTCCTTTGAACCCGGCACACGCAGCATATCGCCGAAAGAGCAGATCACCACGCCCTGGTCAGCCAGCCAGACGGCCTTATCGATGATGTCAACCGGCGTTACGCACACCGGGCAACCTGGGCCGTGGATCATATTGATTTCTTTGGGCAATAACTGCAAAATGCCGTTTTTAACCAGGCTGTGGGTTTGCCCGCCGCATACCTCCATAATCGACCAGGGGCGGGTCACGAGGCCGTGAATAGCCTCTATGTATTGATTTACTACTTCCGCATCGCGGTATTCTGACAAAAATTTCATGCAAACGCCTGTTGGTTCAGTTGTCAAGTTACGATGTTTTGTTTTCAAACCCGAATTCGCCGGACAATTTTTGCGGCCCAGGGCCGTATTGTAACCCGGAATGATATTTATCATTGGAAAAAACGGAGAAAAGTCATACAAATCTCCCGGTAAATCTCTACATCGCAAGTGTAAATCCGGTGATTATGGCATGGGTTGTCGTATTAGCGGTCATTTTTGGATTGCTCACTATTATATTGTGGCTCCCCCTCGAATTAGAGATTGATTCTCAAAAAGATGTATATCGAGCTGCTTGGTCGCGGATCATCGATTTCAGGATGATACCGGATGAGAAAGGCTTGAACTGGGTTTTTAGGGTTTTTAATAAAAAAATAAACATCTCGAATTTCCCTCAAAAAAGTGCTCCTGAGCAGACAAAACCAGTCCCCAAAAACAGAAGCCCCTTCCCTACCCGCCTAATATGGCTCATGCTGAAAAACCTGCCCCGCGCTTTCCGGATCAAACATTTCCGAATCAACTGGGACACCGGTGATTTTATCAGAAACGCTCACTTGTATCCGCTCTTTTACTTGTGGAGCAATCGGCGCATGCAGTTGGGTATCAACTTTGTGGGGCAGCAGGAAGTAGCTATTTTCGTGCAAACGCGCCTATTCAGCTTAGCGCAGGCGTTTTTGCGCGCTTATTTTTCATATAAATTCAAGTAGCCATGAAATCTAATTATGATGAAGTGCTTGGCAAAGTCACGGAATTCCTGACCAAAGAAGCGCGCACGGAAACCGTCGTAGGAAAAGAATTCAAACTCGGCGAATTCACCTGCGTACCCGTTATCCGGGTTGGCTTAGGCTTCGGATTCGGCGGCGGCGAGGGCGGCGATGAAAAACAAGGCCATGGCTTTGGCAGCGCCAGCGGTGGCGGCGTAGGTATGGAACCCCTGGGCTTTTTGGTAAGCAGAGGTTCCGAAATTTCTTTCATCCCCTCCAGGGTTAGCAAAGGACTGTATGCGGCGATGGAAAAAGTACCCGATGTGCTGGAGAAATTCCTGGCCAACAAGGAAAAAGAAACGGTGCACGCTAATTAATTCAAAACAGGGCGCCTCTCCGACTTAAGAGGCGTCCTTTAAATTTTAGCCTTATGCTTCGCTGGCTATTGATCATTTTGCTCGTTTTTTTATCAGCGGGTGCGTTTTACGGCGGCATCTCCATGCTACTCGATCCAAGCGGCCGGTTATTGCAAGCCTCTACCGACATGCTGCAAGGATCTCCTTTCCGCAATTTTTTAGTTCCCGGTATTGTCCTCTTGCTATTTAACGGCGTCATTCCCCTTGTCGCCGCCATCGGACTAATACTCAGAAAACCGGCGGCTCCCCTACCCTGGCTGCCTTTGTTCAAAACCCGTCACTGGGCCTGGACGCTCGCCCTGGCCTCGGGGATCATACTCAGCACCTGGATCGCCATACAAATAGCGATGATAGGTTATTGGAGCGAGTTTCCCATACAGGGGTTTTATGGGGGGCTAGGGCTGTTGATAATAGTATTGTGCGGGCTGACTTACCACACCAACGTGGCCACCCCCTGAGGCGGCACCGAATAATCAAACCTCTTATTTCCCTGATTAACAGAAAAAGTAGTGTACGCTGCGCCGTAGTTACACACCACCATAGCTTTTGTACCATCCGTATTTTGGAAGGCTACCGCTTCCACATTGCTCAGCGTTTGCGGCACTTCGGCAGCAATGCGCACAGCGCCCGGCCTGACAAATTTGGAGAAGTGCGCGATAGCGTAATATTCTTCGTTGTAGGTCACTTGTCCGCTCACGGTATTTACGGTGATCACACCCCGGCAATTTCCACAGCCGCCGTTTTGGGGACCGTAACCCTGGTCGAGCGCCAGGTTCCAGAGCAAAGCCGTTTTCGACCAGTTTAAGGCCGTGCCGATGAAGATGTTTTTCATGTTCCACATCAGGTTGTCGCTGAAGTTGGTGGCCCAGGCGCCGCCGGAGATTTCGGTGAAATACAGGCCTTTATCGGGGTGGGCATTGTGCACAACGCTCATGGCCGATACCTGTCCGCCATAAGCGTGAAACGCCGATCCGGCCACGTAATTCCTGGCCTCCTGGTCGTTCAGGATGGAAATGGCGTAGTCGGTATTGTCCCAGTTGTGGTCGTAGACGATGATTTTGGTGTTAAGTCCCGCTGTGGCGAACTTTGGACCGAGGTAATTTTTTATAAACTGCAACTGCTCACCGGACTGCATTTCCATACAGGGATAATTGGCCGTAAAATACAAGGGTTCGTTTTGCGGCGTGACTGCATCAATGGTGATACCCTCTTGCTGCATCTGCTCCACGTATTTTACAAAATAGCTGGCGTACACTTCGTAGCAGTTGGCCTTGAGTTTGCCGCCTTTCAGGCTGCCGTTGGTTTTCATCCAGGCCGGCGGACTCCAGGGCGTGCCCATGAGCTTGATATCGGGCGAAATGGCGATGATGTCTTTGAGTACGGGGATCACATCCTGGCGGTCCTGGCCCAATGAGAACTGTTGCAGGTTGAAATCGGTTTGCCCGGCCGACATGTCGTTGTACGTAAAATCAGACAGGGAAAAGTCGGAGGCGCCCATAGTAAGGCGGAGATAGGATATGCCGATGCCCTTTTCCGGGTCGAATAATTCTTCCAATGTTTTCTGGCGGGTTACGGCGTCCATTTCCTGATTGAACAACCAGGCCGAGGAGCCGGTCAGCGCCGCGCCGTAACCTTCCACGGTTTGATAGGTGACAGCGGTATCGACTTCTATTACCGACCAGTTGGACTGCGAAACGGGTTTAATCAAGATATCTGCTTCTTTATTAAAAAGCTTGACTTTGTCGCCCCGGGTCAGCCAGGCCTGGGCTTTGCCGATCGAAGTGGTATCGGGAATATTGACGTCGTCGTCGTTGTCTTTTTTACAGGAGGAGATGCTGCTTAATACGAAGGCGAGCGCCAGCAGCAGAAGGGCACGGTAGTTGATGAATTGCAAAGAGTTCATGCGATTAGTTTTTATTACCACGGAGTAACACGGAGTTTACACGGAGTCTCACAGAGTGTGATTATGCCCTCCGTGTAAACTCCGTGTTACTCCGTGGTTAAAAATTCCAGGCTCAAATCTAGTACCCCGGATTCTGGATCAATTTAGTGTTTTTATCCAATTCTGCCTGCGGTATAGGCCAAAGCAGTCTATCCTGATTCAGCATATAACCCAGGTTAACGCCCCCTACGCCCGTAGCATTATTCATCACCTCAATGGCCCTGCCGGTGCGCTTGAGGTCGTACCAGCGGTGCCCCTCGTAAGCCAGCTCGAGCCGTCTTTCTTTTTCGATGGCCAAGCGCATGGCGGCCTGCGTAGTAGCGGTTGTATTGGGCAAATTTACACGGGTTCTGATCTGGTTGACCAATGCTGCAGCTCCCGGCGTATCGCCCAGTTCATTCAGCGCTTCCGCTTTGAGCAGCAAGATGTCCGCCAGGCGGATGAAGATGTAGTTCTGGTTGCTGCCTTCGTTGAAGTTGCGGTATTTGTTGATAAACGGATACATCGTTTGCGGCCAATGCGCGTCGGACCATCTGCCTGTCACATCGAGGAAGATGATGGAGGCATTTTTGCGGATCAGGTCGTTTTCGTCGTCAAAGGCTTTTACCAGATCGTTGGAAGGCAGGTTGAACTTTTTCCAATCCAAACCCCGGAAAATCTTGGTACCCCAGTTGCCGTCGGTAATGCCGCCGTTGTAGTTGATCTCAAATATAGCTTCCGAAGAGTTTTCGTGCAGGTTGTCCCACAAATGATCATAACTCGACAACAGGCTATACGGGCCGGCAATGACGGCGTCGCAGTATTGCTTCACCTTGTTCCAATCGTGGGGCTCCTGCGTGGCGTATACTTTGGCCAGCATTGCATTAACGGCCCCCGTGGTCGCATAGCCTTTATGCAAGGCCGTGGGTTTCACATTGGCCAGGGCCACCTCGAGGTCCGTTATTATTTGGGCATACACTTCTTCTTTCGGCACCCGTGGAGGAAACAGGATAGGATAAATATCAGGCAGGATCTCTACGCTGATGGTCCTGATTTCGGTGAGTTGAAGCGGCACGTCGCCCCACAGCTGTACCAGTTGGAAATACATAAAAGCCCGGATAAAGGAGGCTTCGCCGAGTATTTCGCTTTTGCGGGCTGCCGTAAGGGCCGGGTCGTCCACTGCATTTACGTTGTTGATCACCGTATTGGCTTTGCCGATGGTCGAATACAGATAAGCCCAGTCGCGGCTCACGTTGGTATTGGTAGCGTCGAGTTTGAAGTCGTCGATTTGAAAGTTGGCGGGGTTGTCGCCGCCGGCGTATGCATCGTCCGACTGGGCGTCGCCATTTACGAAGTAGTCGAGCTGATAGTATTCGTTTTTAAAGTCGGCGTATACCCCCGCCAGGGCCGCTTCTACCTCTTGAGCGGTGTGGTACAGCACCGAGTCGGTCGACGTATTATCTACTGCAATACCCTGGGCTACCGGCTCCAGTTCGAGGAAATCTTCGCACGACTGGAAGGAAAAGGCCAGGAGTATGGTGGTCAGAAAAAGGATTGTTTTTTTCATCGGAACGTTTTTTTAAAATTCCACATTAAAGCCTACCGTCACGGTTATTGCCTGCGGGTAAGTGCCGTAGTCAATGCCCAATTCGGTGGCGCTCCTGCCAAAAGCGTTTACTTCGGGGTCAAATCCGCTGTATTTGGTAAAAGTAAGCAGATTTTGCCCGGTAGCATACACGGATACTTGCTGTAAGCCCGTAGGTCGCTGTTTGCGCTCTACGAGTCTGTAAAGCAATGTTACGGCCTTCAGTCTAACATAAGAACCGTCTTCTACAAAACGAGTCGAGTTGCGCACGTTGTCTACATTGCCGCCGCCGACAGCTCTCGGAATATCGGTATCCCGGTTATCGGGCGTCCAGCGCCGCAATACGGCTACCGACTGGTTTTTGCTGTCGAACATGCCTTCGAGGTCGATACGGGTGGCATTGTAGATATCGTTGCCGTAGCTACCCTGGAAGAAGAAGTTGAAGTCGAAACGCTTGTAAGTAAACGAATTCGTAAGACCGAATACAAAGTCGGGCTGTGCATTGCCGATCACGGTGCGGTCGCCGGTATCAAAAACGCCGTTGCCGTTGACGTCGCGGTACTTCAGATCGCCCGTCTCGGGGTCTACGCCGTCCGAGACATAGCCAAAGAATGAGCCCAGCGACAAGCCTTCTCTTACTATGGCCACATCCTGGTTGTTGCTGTATATCCGGCCGAAGTAGTACACATCGGTGTAATCCAGCGAGATGACTTTATTTTTATTAAAAGAAATATTAAAATCGGTATTCCACCTCAGTTTTCTGTCCATGTTGACCGTGGAGATGTTAAATTCAATACCCTTGTTTTCAATCTGTCCGGCATTGGTCTGGATGGTCGTAATAGGCAGTGAATTAGACAATTGCACATCCAGCAGCACATCATCGGTTTTTTTGATATACGCATCCACCGTGAAGTTGACCCGGTAGTTTAAGATAGAAAGATCGATGCCTATATTGGACTGCGAGGTAGTTTCCCAGCGTAGGTCGGGGTTGCCGTAGGATACCTGCACGGCAGCCGGCCCCGATAGCGGGTTGGTAGACGTTCTGCGGTAATAAGAGATCAACCCGTAGCGCGCGTAATTGGATATGCCTTCCTGGTTGCCGTTTTTGCCCCAGCCGCCGCGCAATTTCAAATCGTCGATAAACGACAGGTTCTGCATAAAAGGCTCGGCCGACAAACGCCAGGCCACCGAGAACGAGGGCATAGTGCCCCAGTGTTGTGCCAGTTTGGAGGAACCATCCCTGCGCAAGCTGGCCGTTAAGTAGTATTTATTATTAAAATCATACGTAGCGCGGCCAAAAAACGAGGCCAGCGACCATTCCTGGATATTCGTACTGGCGGTGATATTATTGGCGGCATTCAGGGTAGTTACCGACACATTATCAGGGAAGTCGTTTCCTTCTATGTAGGAGTCATTCCAACGTTGTTTCTGGAGACTGCTGCCTGCAAGGACTGAAAAATTGCTCCTGCCGATCGACTTAACGTAGTTGAGCGTATTTTCCCACAGCCAGGTCGAGGTATTGCTTTTGTCAGCGCGGCCTATCCCGTTTTGGCTGCGGCCAAACGTAGTGCGGAAAGGATCTAGGTAGTAATCCCATTGGTGTGCATTCAGGTCGATGCCCACATTGGTTTTAAAAGCCAATCCTTCCAACAATTTCACCTCGGCCGTCACGTTGCCAAACAGGCGGTTGTCCAGTGCCTGTTGTTTGGGGCCTTCCATGTATGCCACGGGGTTTTCCCAGGAGGGCTGGAAGGGGTTCGGATCAAATTGCCCGCTACCGTCTTCATTATAAATATTGAGGAACGGCGGTGTATTCAGCGCACTCATAATGACGCCCCCCCTGCCCGAACTGGCATTGTCCGGGGTGTCTTTGGTCTTTGAATGCAGCGCATTAATGCTGGCGCCTATCTTCAGCCAGGGTTTCAGATCGTTGTCGAGGTTTAGTCTGAAAGAATACCTGTCGAAGCGGGCTGGGCGCACGATACCTTCGTTATTCAGGTAACCGGCAGATAAAAAATAGCGCGATTTGTCGTTGCCACCGGAATAAGAGAGCTGGTACGACTGGTTTTTACCGGTGCCGAAAACCTCTTTGCTCCAGTCGTTAAAATCCGTTTGGGAGGGGTCAAGGGCGCCGGGGATAATTTCGTCCATCAAGTCGCGGTATCCTTTTGTGGTCAAAACCTCCACTGTTTTTCTCAGCCGGGAAATACCTGCATACGCATCGAGGCGAATTACCGGCGTATTTTCCTTGCCTCGCTTCGTCGTAATGAGTACAACTCCGTTGGCTGCCCGGGCGCCATAGATAGCGGCTGACGAAGCGTCTTTCAAAACGGTCATCGTAGCAATATCTGTTGGATTCAGCCCCCTTATATCCGTAGTCGGCACGCCGTCTACCACGTAAAGCGGTTCGTTGCCGGCTAATACGGAAGTAGAGCCTCGCACGCGTACGGAGAGGTCAGCGCCTGGTTTGCCCGAAGGTTGTACCACCTGTACGCCGGCCGCTTTGCCTTGCAAGGCTTCAGCCGCTGATACCAAAGGTCTTTCTTTGATGGCATCTTCGTCGATAGTGACCACGGCTGTCGACAAATCCTTTTTCTTTTGCGTGCCGTAGCCAATCACCACCACTTGTTCGAGCAGTTGAGCCTCTTCCAGCAAAATCACATCGATAGTTGATCGTCCTGCTATCGCAACATCCTGGGATGCAAATCCAACGTAACTAAACCGCAGGGTACCTTCATCCGCAGATAACTGGTAAGTGCCGTCAAAATCCGTCACTGTGCCGGTGGAAGTGCCGACCACTTGCACCGTTACGCCCGGCAGACCGATACCACCGGCGTCGGTGACTTTTCCTGAAATAAGCCTGCCTTGTGCAACGGCGGCAAAAGACAGCGCCGTAAAGACGAGCAAGACAAAGAGTCTGGTCATAATCCTGAATTTTTAAACGTGTTTACGATACAAGTATCATAGCGGTTGGGCAAGCGAAAAAAAACAGGAGCGGGGCAGTTTCCCGCTCTCGCTCCTGTCCTGTCGAAAAAAATGAAAATGAGCTGTTAACGCTCCAGTACCATCGACCAGGCGGCGCCGCCGCTGTGATCGGCTGAGATATCAACAGAAACGAACAAGTATTCTTTGGTCGGGCTTTTTGCATAGCCGATTACTTCGTACTTGTTGGTCGTATTGCCACCGTTGGGCGGGTTAGCGCCGTCGCTATTCTCTCCGCCGTAGTAACCTTTGTAAAAGCCGAGGAAAGCTGCCTTGTTGGGTGCTCCGTTGGTCAACGTAATAACTGCTCTGTCGCTGCCGGAAGCCGGTGTAAACACATAAGAGTGGATAGCGGAGCCAAAAGCGGCGCCGTTACCACTGAGTGCCAATTCGGCGTCGGAGAGACAGCCGTTGCTGAAGCCCGTCATGAAGTTCATATAACCGTCGTTGCGGGCGTCGCCGTTTGTCTTATATTGGTATACGCCGCTCGCAGCAAAGATAAATTCGTCGTTGGCGATGCACGACCAGTCGTCGCCGCCGGTAGAAGAACCATCCAGGAAGTTGGCGGGTACTTTCCACCAGGCGTTACTGCCCAGGCCGGGGCCTACGAAAATTGAGTTCTCTGCATTGCGGATCTTCCATGCGCCGCCTTGCAACAATGCATCCGACAGAGGTTGAGCGGAAGTAAAGGCTTCCTGCGAAGCTGAACTGCTGCCGGCGTTATTGGTAGCCGTCAGTTTGATATTGTAAATACCGCCTGTAGCATAGGTATGCGTCGGGTTAGTAGCGGTAGACGTATTGCCGTCGCCAAATTCCCACAAATACGACAAACCATTCGTTGATGTATTCGTTAGCGTTACCGTGAGTCCGTCTACTACTGCCGTGAAGCCGGCGGCCGGTGCGGGCAGCGGAATCGGCGGCGTTTGAGCGGGATCGTCATAGTGTACGAGTACTATACGCCAGTATGCGTCATCAGTAGGGTTGGCAGCGTCAAATTTGTAGGCAGATTCGAGGATCAGGGTATCAACTGCTCCGTCGGAGAGTTTGATGATGTCGTACGTAACAGATTGTTGCGGTACTTTAACCTCGGTATCCGTGCCAATTTTGGGCAAGCCGACAAAAGCGCCCAGGCCGCTAACGGTTAGCTTATTGTCTAATGTAAACGTGTGGTTGCCGTCGCCAAAAGCGGAGAGATCGATGCCACCCGGACCTACCAGGTTGGTGGCATTGGTTTCTTGACAGAGGTTGGCAGGTTCAAATACCCCCCCTTCTGCCCAGAAGTCGCCATTAGAGTTGTACTTCATCGAGCCGTCGCGGCCAAATGTCCACTCATCGTTAAGAATGCAGGGGCGAAGCGCCAGTTCGTCGTTGTTCAGGCCCTGCGCCCACCAAATCGTACTTCTGTCGATAGGGCCTACTTCCAGCGGATAGCGGCCTGAGCCTACTTCGCGCAACAGTATCCATGTTTTGGACACGTCGCCCACCAGTTTGGTCAGTTCAGCGTTTGGATCGCTAAGTACCAATTCCTGCGTAAATACGTCGGTGTTGTTGCCATTGAGAGAAGTAGCCGTCAATGTTACGGTATAAGTACCGATAGCGGCATACACGTGAACCGGGTTTTCTTCAACAGAGATGGCCGTGCCGTCGCCAAAATCCCATTCCAGTTTGGAATAATTCTGTGCTTCGTTGGTAAAAGTTACTTTTTTAAAATCAACTGCGTCAACTTCGTATGTAAAGCTGGACAATACCTCGGGTTCATCCTCGTCTTTACAAGAAATCTGTGTGCCTACCACAATGAGCAATAATGCCCACAACAAGTAATACGTGTTTTTCATAATCAGACTAGTTTGATTAATAATTATGTAGCAAACAAAGTTAGCCGTCCTTCAAAAAACACTATGTAACATTTGTCACTATAAGCGACTGTCTAAGCAATGATTTTTAGCACTATTTTTTATGCGCTATTATATTATTAGGGCAATAATTCAAAATTATATTTTGCATTTTTATAAAAATAAAAAAGCCCGCCAACTGGCGGGCTCTTCTGGTCGGGATACCAGGATTTGAACCTGGGACCCCCTGCTCCCAAAGCAGGTGCGCTACCGGACTGCGCTACATCCCGTATTTTTGTCTTCCTCGGCTTTGAACCTGGGACCCTCCCGACTCCTTAAGAGTCGGGATGCGCTACCGGACT
>JABWBR010000130.1 GCA_013360405.1 Saprospiraceae bacterium | reverse complement strand
CCGTCTTTGGGGATGACGAGGTGACATCTCGACGTGAGGAGAGGTGTCATCTCGGGGCGTTGTTTTCTCAGGAAGAGATGTCACCTTCTTTCGTGCCTCAAGAAGATGACACCTCTTTGCAAAGTCGCGAGTCGTACAGTCTAAGATCCCCCCCCTCGCCCCCTCCCTCACCTCCACCCTCCGTCTTTGCCATACACATTCTTAAACCGCAGCCGTTTCCGATAGGGAAACACATCAAACAGCTCGCCGTTGCGGAGGCGTTCCTGTACGTTGATCCAGAAGGGGGCGTCGTAGAGGTCGCCGTGTTTTTCCTGGAAGATCTGGCGAATATCCTCGCGACCGATGAGAAAGCGGGGGAATTCTTCGGGGAAGATGTCGTTTTCGCCCACGGCGAACCAGGGCTCAGAGGCCCACTCGTCGTCGTAATCGCGGGCGGGCGGCAGGCGGCGGAAGTTGTAGTCGGTGAGAAAACCGATTTCGTCGTAGTCGTAGAAGACCACGCGTTTGAGGCGGGTCACGCCGAAGTTTTTGAGCAGCATATCGCCGGGGAAGATATTCACCGCAGCCAACTGCTTGATGGCGCGGCCGTAGTCGGTGATCACCTCTTCGGCTTCTTCGAGGGTGGCTTTTTCGAGATACAGGTTGAGGGGTATCATCCGCTTTTCGATGTAGAGGTGCCTGATCTCTACTTTGTCATCCACAAACCGGACTTTGGAGGGCGCTTCTTTGAGCAGTTCTTCGAGCAACTCGTCGGAAAAACGGTGGCGCTCGCAAACGAAGTGTTCAAACATGTGGCTGTCGGCCATGCGGCCTACGCGGTCGTGTAGCGAAACTAATTCGTATTTTTCTTTGACTTCTTTTTCTGTGACTTTTTTGGGCGCCGGGAAATTGTCTTTTATTAATTTAAAAACCATATTATAAGAAGGCAGGGTAAATACGATCATGACCATGCCTTTGATACCGGGCGCAATGACGAATTTATCACCCGACAACTCCAGATGGCGCAGGAAGTCGCGGTATAAAACGGTTTTGCCGTGCTTTTCAAAACCGATGGAGTTGTACAACTCGCTCAGGCTTTTTGTGGGCGTGATGGTTTGCAAAAAGTCGACCAACTCGGTCGCGATGTCAGTATCTACCAAAAAATACGAGCGGTTGTAGCTAAAAATAGAACTCACGTCGTTGATGTCGAGCAATAGTGCATCGGCGTATATGCCGCGCTCGTCGTGCAGCATAGGTATCACAAACGGAAAATACCGGTCGTCTACTACCAACCGCCCCACTAAGTAGGCGCCTTTGTTGCGGAAAAACATCGACTTGATCATCTCGATGCGCACGTTGCGCGGGGTATAACGCAACGTGTTTAGTTTGTGTTGGAGCGTGTCGGTGATGTAGTTGATATCGCGTTCGAGGTCTTCGTATTCTGCATCAAAAGGATAGCAGGCCAGTAGTTGGCGGATGGTGTGTTCGTAGGGCTCGAGCACAAAAAAAGTGTGGAAGATCGGCACGGTCGATTTAAATTCCCGGTAATTGCCTGTTGCCACTACGAACATGAGGTCTTTGTCAATGCTCAGGCCTTTGTGCGAATGCCTGAATACGGAGTTGAAATACGTTTCGGCGATATTGCGCGAGTTGAAGTTGAGGATTTCTTCGAGGAACATCAGTTTGATCTCCCGCCAGGTATCGGGGTCGTTGGCGCGATCGCCCAGAAATGCCAATATTTTTTCGGTGGTCTCGCCCACCTTGTCGCGGTATAAGGTCACCCGGTCGCGCGAGTCGGCCTGCACGCCCAGCCAGTCGCGCTGCTCAAAGCGTATTTTAGCGCGTTTGGTAATGCGTTTGTATTCGTGATGATAGTTCACGTAATCGCCCAAAATGAGGTAGGCGGCATCGTACGGTATGAGTTTTTCAAACATGCTTTTTTCGCTGTTATTTGCTGCATGTAAGATAGGCTTTTTCGGATAACCGACAACCGACAACCCACAACCGATTACGCCCCTTCCACAACCTTCAACCGGCGCGATACCACAATGGCAAGGATACTCATGGCAATAGCCAGGTAGCCGACATAGGGGTAGTTGCCCAGCGAACCGTCGGGGTTTTTGACCACGATAAAGCCGGAAACCAGGGATGCCAGCGCCAGCGACATTTCGTTGACCGAACCGCGCACGCTCATGAAACTGCCGCGGCGCTCGGGGCGCACCACCGCAGTGGCCATGGTCATAGCCGGCACGTTGCGGCCGCTGGCCACGGCGAAAAACGAGGAAGTGGCGCACAAGGCCAGCACCAGCGATACATGTGGCAGGTTGGTAATGGCAAAGATGCTGAACAAGGCAAAAAAGCTGGCCAGCGCAAAGATGCGCGCAGGCCCGAAGCGATCTGACAAGCGACCGAATAAGGGCATGAGTACAACGGTGACAATGCCGCCCAGCGTGTATATGTAGGCGATCTGGTGGTCGCTGAACCCTACGTTAAATTGCATGTAGGGCGCTATGAAAGGGATGATGCTGAAGTGGCCCAGCATGAGTATGAGGGTAAATGCAAGAGCCGTCAATTGGTTGCGGTCGCGCACCACATCGCCGATTGCCTGCAGGGGATGGGCATGCGCTCCTACGCCGTCGAGATGCCGCCGCAGTGCAGGCACGGCAAAGAAAATGAGAAAGGTGGTTAAAAAAGCCAGCGCGCCGATGACCAGAAAAGGCGCCTGCCAGGAAAATGTAGCCGCCAGGTAAATACCCGTGGGTACCCCCGCCACCGATGCTACCGAAAACGAGGTCATCACATACCCCATAGCGGTTGCCCGCCGTTCGAGCGGGATGACGTCGCTTACGGTGGCCAGGATGACTGCGCCGAGGGTGCCGCCAAAGGCGCCGGTAAAAGCGCGCGCCGCCAGCAGCAATTCATAGGAAGGCGCAATGGCGCACACCAGGGTGCCCAGGGTGAATCCTATATTGAGTACTAATAAGGCGCTTTTGCGGTCGTACCGGTCGATGAACATAGCGCTCACCAACCCCGCCAGAAAGGCACTGAAGGCATACGCCGACACGATAAGGCTGAATTGCTGGGGCGATACCTCAAATACCCGCATAAATTGGGAACCCAGCGGCATGATGATCATGAAATCGACGATGTGCAGGAATTGTATGGTCGCTAATACCAGTAGCAGCAAAATTTCTTTTCTCGTCATGGTCGCTTGGTTTTGAATCTCTAATAATGCCCCAAACGACCTTTTTGTTTATTTGCTTACTCTTTTCATGATTACGTGCTGCCCCATCTGACGGGTTTCCATCTGCTCGCAGATCCCGTTGGCATAGGTGTAGGTAATTTTTTTGCCGTCGGGCATGGTTAGTTCGTAGCGCCCTTCGCCCAGCGGTTTCATGGAGCAGTATTCGCCGAAGCGCTCCGAGAATATGCTTTGCTGCCGGGTGGGCTCCTGGTGATACAGACACGAAACGCTGTAGTTTATCAAGCCCGTGAGGGAGCGTTTTTTTTCTTCCATCGGAAATTCGATGCGGTATCCCTGGCTGTTTTTGGCTACCGAAGAGGATTCACGCAGGCTTTTGTTGAGCCATTGTTGTACGCTGGCCGAATACATGCCCTTGGCATCGTAGGTGGCTTGCATGAGCGAGGAGATGTGCAGCAGGGGCCATTTGATATGGGTTTCGAGCCTGTATTGCCGGCTTTTATCCTGTTTTTCGCTGCATACGGCCTCTAAGGTGCCCATTACTCTTTTTCCTATGTAGATGTCGTATTTGAGCGACTGGGCGTAGGCTGTTCCCCCGGGCGCCAGCCAGAGTAGGGTGATTAAGCTTACAAAAAATACCAGGTTCATGGTCTGATTGTGATTAATGGTGAATAAGGACTGTGCATATCAGGTTGCCAATACCCGAAAAGGGCGAACCAATCCAGGGCGGCTTCTATGGCGTTTTTGATGGGCGTTTGGGGTAACCCCAGTTCTCGGATCGCTTTGTCTGCGGTGTAGTAACATTCGCTATTCAGTAAGTGTGCGCCGGTGGCGGTCAGCGGTAGTGGGTGGCCGCTCAGTTTTCCCCAGATTTCGCTTGCCCGTGCAGCGCTTTGCAACAAACGGGCGGGCATAAGCAGTCGGGGTCTGTGCAGGCCTGTCGCGAAAGCTACCTGGTTAAAAAAATCGGCGTAGCTCAGATTCTCATGGGCAAGCAGATAACGCCGGCCTATCCGCCCTTGTGTAATCGCGTTGGCGATGCCGCAGGCGGCGTCGCGTACGTCGATAAAATTCTTACCGCCGGCAGGGCATAGTACTACCCTGTGGCGCAGTCCGTGCAGAAGCAAACGCCCCGAACTGGGCTGCGCATCGCGCGGACCTATCAGGAAAGTAGGGTTGACTATTATCGCTGGTAATCCCTCCTGGCGTACTTTTGCCTGGATGAGGTTTTCTGCTGCTAGTTTGCTGGAGATGTAGTAGGTGTCGGATAATGCCGGAGCTGCTGTGGTGGTTTCATCACCGGGACGGGTTTTATCGCCCGGTTGAAATACGTTGGCAGTGCTGACGAAGATAAGGCGTTCTATGCCATAACGCAAAGCAGCTTGCGTTATTTTATTTACACTTTCTACGTTATCCCGCTGATAATCAATGGCGGCAATACCCCATTGCCTGGTATTGGCGGCGGCATGCACTACATATTGGCAACCCCGTACGGCCTTTTGTACCGATTCGGTGTCAGCCAAATCGCCGTAGACCTTCTCCACCTCCAGGCCGCCAAGTGCGGTAGTTCGGCTGCTGCGGCGTATCAATACGCGCACTTCATAGCCGCGTTTCAGGAATTCGGCAGCCGTATTGCTACCCAGCAAGCCACTCGCTCCGGTAATCAGTACCCGTTTCATGGTCGGTTGTGTTTTTTATTTCTTTTGAAAAAAT
Source organism: Saprospiraceae bacterium (assembly GCA_013360405.1). Classification (GTDB taxonomy): domain Bacteria; phylum Bacteroidota; class Bacteroidia; order Chitinophagales; family Saprospiraceae; genus JABWBR01. The sequence goes on along the minus strand of JABWBR010000130.1, from coordinate 1,907 downwards.
GCGCGCCATCAGCGGCAAGGTGATAGCATGGGGTAGTATGGCCATCAGCCCGCGCGATATTTTGTTGATCAACCCGGGCACGATCACGGCTTTGCCGTCTAGCATCCCGCGCAAGGCTATCTCGGCTACCTGTCCGGTACTCAGGGTACTCCACCTGGCCATGATGCCGTGCGTACCCAGGCGGCTATTTACGTCGGTATTGGTGGCCATGGGGCCGGGGTGCAGTACGCTCACCCGTACCGGGGTGTGTCGCAATTCGTGGCGCAAGGCCAGTGAAAATGCATAGACGAATGCCTTGGATGCCGGGTATACGGTTTTGAACGGGATGGGCGCAAAGGCAGCTACACTCGATACGTTGAGGATGTGCGCTTGTCGGCAGGCAGCCAGCTGCGGGGCCAATAGACGGGTAAGCAAGGCCAATGCCCTGATATTCAGTCCGATGATGCGTTCCAGGTAATCGGGAGGCGCCGTGTCAAAAGCACACGTGCCGCCAATGCCTGCGTTGTTGATCAATATGCCGACGGTGATGGCTTTTCGCGCTAACCAGTCATGCAGTTCGTATACGGCCGACTGGCGCGTCAAATCGATTTCGTAGGTGTGGACCACTACGCCATAGCGCCGCCGCAAATAGGCAGCCACTGCTTCCAGGCCTTCTCCCGGCAGGGAAACCAATACGAGGTTGAATCCGCGGCGCGCGCAAGCAAATGCCAGCACCCGCCCCAATCCCGAACTGGCGCCGGTGATCAGGGTGTAGTTGTGTTGTTGTACTGTGGCGGCCTTGGACCGGCGCAGCGATCTCAAGATCATCAGTAAGACCATGGGCAGCATAAGTTTGGTTGTTATTTTATGTAAATGAGATAGGACAAAAATGCACCCCGCAACCGCCTGGCCGCAATACTGATAATTCATTACTTTTTCGGAGTAGGGGAGACAATGCCTTCTGCGCATCTATGTAAATGAAGAATGATTTTTATCTATTAATATCTAGTTCATCAGCAAATCAGCACATCAGCAAATTAGCACATCAACACATGGACCCGGAAATCACCACGCTTTTCAAGGAATACCACTACCAGCTCGGCAGGCAATCCTTCCGGCCGGAAGACCTGGACTACTACGTGCTGGAACGGCACCGGCCTTACCTGATCGCCATAGAACAATACACCAGTAGTTGTGTCTCGATTTTTGATTTCTACCAGCGGCGGCATATCGTGGTGTCGCATAAATTTGAACACCAGCTAGGCTGGGATGTGAAAGAAGCCGGTAATGATCCAGGAACCGGGTATATGGACGAAAGGGTTCACCCCGAAGATCTTGTGCTGATGCTGCGGACGGGTATTTATTTTATAAAATATATGTTTGACTTACCCGTCGCCGAACGCAGGCATTACAAAATGGTTTCCAACTACCGCACATTGGATGCAACAGGTCGGTACGTGAGGGTAACCGAGCAGTCAATGCCAATGGAACTGGACAAACATCAGAATATTTGGCTGGTATTGTCGATGCTCGATGTCTCGGCTTCTTACGAGGGCAGCGCCGCTTTTAGCGCCTGTATGGTGCATACTCTCAGCGGACAAATTATCGAAATGCCTAACCCCGAGCACGATGCCGCCGAGGCCCTCACCAACCGCGAGACGGAGGTGCTCAAATGCATTTCCCAGGGACTGATTAGTAAAGAAATTGCAGGTAAGCTTTTTATTAGCGAAAAAACGGTAAATACTCACCGCCAACGCATTATTGCAAAGCTTAATGTCACGAATTCTTCCGAAGCCGTGCACCGGGCTTTTCAAATGGGGATTATTTGAGGTGACGTCCTGGGAAAAGCCGTGGTGGTGACGTCCTGGGAAAAGCCGTGGTGGTGACGTCCTGGGAAAAGCCGTGGTGGTGACGTCCTGGGAAAAGCC
>JABWBR010000129.1 GCA_013360405.1 Saprospiraceae bacterium | reverse complement strand
GGTATAAATATTTCGTGCCCTCCCGACCCACCTGTTCAGGATTTTGAACTGCCGGGATGGATTCCTGGCATTCATACGCCTGAATATCGAAATAGTTATGGTGCGTTTAATTCAGTTTTTCCGAACTCCGGTTTCGCCTTTATGGTTTCAGCCTATAATAGTGGGACAAGGTTTCAAGAATCCATATATACACCTATCTAAGTGCAACCGGGAAGCTATTTTTTAGCCATGTACTATGCCGGGTTGACAGCTCCAGCTTCCTCTTTTAATGATGCAGCGATACATTTGGCAATGGTGGATGAAGATGTAGCAAGTCAATTTGGATTATGTGGCCAATTTAATAATAATACCCAGTTAAATTACGAACCCAATCAGGTGGATGAGCTTTTTGCCATTGATGTGGCTAATGCAACACAGTTCAAAATAGCATTTGAATGTACTACCATAGAAACGAATGACTACAGCGGGTTGTGGATATATGTAGACAGGCCTGCACATATAGCGACTACCTATTTTTTGGTAGATCAAATAGAATTCATACCTGACAACTTTTCAGCCGGGGCAGATATTTCCATTCAGTGCGGACAAGAAATAGAACTCGGCGGGATTGACTATTGCATGGTCTCCGACTTGACCGTTCGCTATACCTGGAAAGACGAGTTGGATAATGAACTGCTCATATACACGGTTAGACAGGGGAGTGATGGAAGCACGGTGATAAAAAACCAAAACGGTGCGACCTTACAGGAAATTCCGACGCTTGAGGTGTCGCCTGTAATCACAACTACTTATTATCTGGAACGCACGCCGGTAGATGATAATACAATTCATTATCCCGATGGTATTGTTTTCTGTGAAACCGTTGATGAAGTTCTGGTAGCCGTACAGTACCCCAATGCGGAAAACCCTTATTTCACCTACAGCGTTTGCGGCCTTACGGTTGATTTTGATGCCGCGACTACCTCCGGAACCCATTTTTGGGACTTTGGCGACGGCTTCACTAGTACTGCGTCTTCTCCGATCCATAGTTATAGCGAGCCAGGCACTCATCTGGTTAGCCATGAAGTAGGAGAAGTAGAAGAATGTACTTACGGTTTTTACCAGACAGAGATAGTAGTTCCCCTTTTACCCGATGCAGGTTTCACCATAGATCCTGGCGATTGCACAGGCGCTACCGCCTATACCTTCACCGCTGAAGAAACGGGGGGTATTCATACCTGGAATTTCGGGCAGGACGATTTTACAGGATCGGCCCAGGAGCAGTTTGTTTTTTCACCCGGTAGCTACACCATTAGTCATACGGTTCAAACAATTTGCGGAACCAGCACAGAAACAACTACCCTGGAGGTAGCAGATTGCACATCGGCCTGTACCGTATGTAATGAGAACAATACGCTTGGCGTTTCCGGGGAAGAAACCATTCTGGAAGATGCCGGTCTTGACCCGGGAACCTATACCGGGCAGACGTATTGCGTGGAAGGCACGGTGATTGTTCCGGATGAATATAAATTTGAGAATTGCGAGTTTCTCATGCGGCAGGGAGCAAAAATAATAGTAAAAGATGAGGGAAAATTGTATCTGAAAGCATCCTACATGCATGGATGCGACCGGATGTGGCGCGGTATTGAACTAGAACCCGGAACTATTATGGAAGCGTACAATTTCACCACTATTGCCGACGCCCAATATGGCATCGTCGTACTTTCTTCTGCTGATCCCAATATCAATAGCGCCGAGCTGACGCTTAAGCAAAGCTTTTTCTGGAAAAACCTGGTAGGGCTATTGGTAGCGCCGACCGCCGACGGCTCGTCGCAAAAGATAGAGTGGATATGCACCGGCAATACCTTTGACGGCGACGAGGCGCTACTGCCACCGTTTAGCGGACAAAGCGCCGCCCCCTATAACTTGCCTGCCCAAAATGAAAAAGCGCTGGCCGGTATATGGCTGAACAATCTCAGCGGCGCCAATATTCTGGATAATACGTTTACCCGGCTGACCGCCGGCGTAGGGGCTTTGCAAAGCGCTTTGATTTTAGCTGATAACCAATTTACGGATATACGAACCAATACCACTTATTATCCGCAATTCGGGGCTTTCCCCTTCGGCGCCAACGGCGTAGCCGTGTATGCGCTGGGAGGGCCCGCGTATGAGGTATTGAGGTTGACCGATAACTCGATAAAACAATGCCGGTTTGGGGTGTTGGCCGGGCGCACTACGCCCAGGTTGCAAAACAATGCCTTGAGTCAGGCAGAATTTGGATTGTTTGCGGGCCTGTTGGGGCCGCACGGCGGGACTGTAACCAACAATACCCTGGAGGACATCACCACTGCCGGGATATGGATCAACGAAAATACCCCCGGTGGCAACCTGACTATTACAGGCAATACTATAATTAAAACCGGCACGGGGCCCGGCGCGGGTATCCTCTTGTACCACGTGGGCGGACACGCCGCCTCCGAAACGGCTTTAGTAAGCGAAAACCCCGTTACAGTGGCCGGCGGGTCGGGTATTTATGCCCTGTCATGCTCCCAGGTAGTGGTGCGCGATAATGGCGAAATTGCTTTGGATAATACCGCCACTTGTCGGGCCGGCATCCTGCTGGAAGGTTGTCAGGACATGCTCCTGGTCGATAATACAGTCACCGGCGCAGGCACGGGGGGCAGCCAGAATACCGGCATAGAAATCGCTTCTTCGCCCGGAAATATTTATTGCTGCAACGGTGTGGACAATACCCGCTTGGGAGTGAGCGTGGCAGGGGGGAGTTTATCCGAAAATAACTTCAGGGGTACGGTGTTCGGCGACCACGCCACCAGCCTGTACCTGCCCAATAGCGCTGCGATTATAGGCTCGCAAGTTCATACGGAGAACCGCTGGCAGGGGAGTGGAGGGGCTGTGTATGACAATGTAACCGGTATATTTGCTCAAGACTACCGCTTTATTGTAGACGCTAACGGCGATAATCCATTCGGCAACCCCGAGTTTATGCCGGCTTCAATTTCTCCATTAGAATGGTTTGCTGATCTTGAAAATTTCAACCAACAAACAGTTTGCGAGCCTGAAAATTGCGAGGTAGACGGCCTTGTTGCCGATTCCCCCGACAGCAAACGCATCGCCTCCGGCGATATCGACGCGGGAGATTATACCCAAACCATCATTTGGGAATTGCAGCGCTACCTTTACCGCCAACTGCAAGGCTGGAATGGGCAGGATTCCGTCATCCAGGCCTTTATAGCAGCAAGCTCCGGTAATACTATCGGTGAGTTTCAGGCGATAGACGAAGCTATCGAAGCGATGTTTAACGCCGACACCGCTGAAATCGCAACGCTCAAGGCTAATTTAGACCTGGTGATAGCGCAGTTGGATAGCCTCTTATTATTAGATCGCATGCTGGTTAATGCGTCCGCCCCTGAAGTGCCGGCGCTAATGGCGCAGCGGGAAGTATTGATAGATAGCTTGTTCAGCCTGGCGGGAATGAATAAAGTATTGGCAGAGGCCATCGAAGAAACCCGAGCCGATGCCGCCGCCACAGTAGGCGCCCTCAACGCCGGTATTACTACCACACAGGATTTTGAGGAAAATGAGCGAACCGTCAACGAGGTGTATCTGTCGTGGGTAGAAAAAGGGTGGCAAAACCTGACAGGAACGGAAAAAGCCGCCCTGGATGTTGTGGCCATGCAATGCCCGCTTTTGGGCGGTAATGCCGTATATAGGGCGCGATCTCTTTTGAGTATCGTTACGGGAACCCTGTCCAACTATGATGACAGTACGGCCTGTGTAGGCAACGAGGCCTTTTTTGCACCGCCCCCCAGTAACTCTCTTACATTTCACGAACAGGATTTATTGACATTCCCCAACCCGACTGCCCATACCGTAACATTTAGCTGGGGCCAAATCCTCGAACAACCCGGGGAAATTCGCCTGTACGATCTCTACTGCAGGCAAGTGCGATTAACAACGACGGCAACAAATATATCGAATCATACCATACGCGTTGCCGATCTGCCCAACGGCGTTTACTTCTACAAAGCCAGTCTGAACAGCCGGAATTTTGCCGGGAAGCTTGTCATTAAACATTAATATTAACTAACCTTCAGGGGTATTTCTTGCTATTGTAAAATAGGCAAGAGGTACCCCTGATCTTATTTTGAAACTATGCGGGCATTTCTAATAATGATAACGCTATGGTTTTTAGCAATAACTGCTTATTCCCAAAAGTATGACTATGTATGGTTAATGGGATATGGCAGCAACACCAGCAGTAGTATTTTTGGAGGTACTGTTATTGATTTCAACACCATCCTGCCTGATATTTATTATGATTTCAGAGAAATGAATTTCAGCCAAGTGAATGCCAGTATTTGCGACACAACGGGCAACCTCCTGTTTTATACCAACGGTATCTATATCGCCAATGCCTTGGGTGAACCTATGGAAAACGGGCTGGGACTGAACCCGGGGCCACATGCGCAGTCTAACCAGGAGTATGGGTATATCCTTGATCAGGGGGCTATTGCCCTGCCTGTGCCGGAACAAGATAGCTTGTATTACTTATTGCATCTGGATAAAGAAACACCCGATGGTCAATATGATTACCACAGTCAACACTTTTATTATACCCTCATTAATATCAATGAAAACAACGGTTTAGGGCGTGTATTAGAAAAAAACCAGGTGGTTATAGATGAAGAACTGCAAGTGGGTAAATTAACCGCGGTCAAACATGCCAATGGAAGAGATTGGTGGATATTGCTCAGAAAATACGGATCAAATTTGTTTAATCAATTTCTGGTAACCCCTACTGGTATTTTTTTACAGAACGTACAGCAAATTGGATATCCCGTGGCATTTCCTGGAGTAGGTCAAGCTGTTTTCTCTCCTGACGGTAACAAATATGCTTTTTTTGAAAGTATAAGCCTCGCAGACGGAAATTATTGTAGTATTTATGACTTTGACCGTTGTAGTGGTCAACTCAGTAATCCTGTGCAATTTACCTTTATTGATTCTGCTTCTTGCGGAGGAATAGCCATCTCTCCCAATAGTAGATTTCTATACGTCTCATCCTGCCGAGAGCTTTATCAATACGACCTCTGGGCCTCTGATATCGAAGCCTCCCGCATCACCGTAGCTGAATGGGACGGTTTTGTGGAAGACAATTTTTTTGCCACCACGTTTTACTTAGCTCAGCTGGCGCCCGACGGCAAAATCTATATCAACAGCAATAACACAGTATCATACCTACACGTGATCAATCAGCCCGATCTGCCGGGTTTGCTTTGCGACGTGTGCCAGCACTGCGTGGATTTATCCACAAAAAACTTGTTCAGTCTGCCTAACTTCCCCAACTACCGCCTTCACCATCTGGAGGGCAGCCCCTGCGATACCCTGAGGCAGCCGCCCACGGCGGCATGGGGGTATGATGCCGCCGCCCTTTCGGTGCCGTTTACAGACAGCAGCTATCACGACATCCGCGCCTGGTACTGGGATTTTGGGGATGGGACTGCCGATACCATTGCACATCCCACCCATACATACGCTGCCGAAGGTATGTACCAGGTCTGCTTATCGGTAAGCAATCCGCGCGGGGCGGATACCCTGTGCAAGTGGGTGCAGGTGCTGAGTACACAAATAAGCGTGCCGAATGAACATACACAAATAACGCTGTCTCCCAATCCGGCTGCGGAACAGATTGTACTGACGGCAGAAAATCTCCCCGGCGGCCCGGCGGACTTGCTGGTTTACGATGCGCTGGGCCGGGAAGTACTGCGCCGGTACTTGCAAGTCCATACAGATCGCGTCGAAGAACACGTAAGTATTTCCAATTTGCCAACAGGTGTGTATTTCCTTTCGATCCAATCAGGAGGAATGCCGCTATGGCAGGGAAAAATTGTTAAACGATAAAAAGCGTCACCTATGAAAAAAATTGCACTCCTGTTCTTGCTTTTTTATGCAGGATTACTTGGCGCCCAGTGCCCTGACAATATTACCTTTAGCACGCAGGCTTCGATTGATGCCTTTGCTTCGCAATATCCGGGTTGTACCTCCATTCCAGGAACGCTTTTTATCACGGGATCAAACATTATTTCTCTGGCGGGATTGAGTAATATAACCAGCATCGGCTATAATCTGAATATTTACGAAACGTCTTCGCTAAGCAGTCTCAATGGCCTGGAGCAATTAGAATATATTGGCAATAACCTGATCATCACTAACAATACAGCGCTTACAGAAATCAGTGCGCTGGCTAACTTGAACGTTATCGCCAGAACTATTGCTATCATAACTAACCCACAATTAACTTCATTGCATGGGCTAGAGGGCATACAGTCCTTGTCGGGCGGCTTAACCCTAAACGGTAATACATCCTTATTGAATCTTCAAGGGCTAGACCAGTTATCAGAGACCGTGTTCGGGGTCAATCTTCAAAATAATTCGAATTTAACAAGCCTGAATGGGTTAAACAGCTTGACAACCGTTGGGATGGACTTTCATCTGCTCAACAACACCGCCTTAGTTAACTTGAGCGCCCTGGGCAACTTAACTTCAATTGGAAGAACCCTCGATATCCAGGAATGTCACGCATTGCACAACCTGGAGGGATTAAACCAGTTGAGCGCTATCGGGTTGGATTGTAGTATCAAAAAAAACCAATCGCTGCAAAACCTCGAAGGCTTGGACCAGCTCACAACTATTGGCCGCGACCTGTTCGTTTTCGACAACGGGATATGTTGACGGAATTAGGCGCCTACCTGACCATAAGCCGCAACGACAACCTCGAAACCCTGCACGGCCTGGAAAACCTGACCCACCTGGAAAACAATGCCGAAATCAGCTACAATACAAACCTCGCCGATCTCGCCGGACTGGCCAACATCCAGGGCATCGAAGGCAATCTGAATGTCAGCTATAATCCTTTATTAATCAGCCTTTCGGGCCTGGATAGTCTATCACAAGTAAAGGGCACGCTAACCATCGCAGGTAATGCAGAAATGACCAGCCTGGACGGCGCTGGCAAACTGACTTCATTGGGGGGCCTGACGGTCGTAGACAACCCCGCCTTGACCTCACTTGTCGGTCTGGGCGATTTGTCCCAACTCCCCTATGGCCTTGCCGTACTTGACAATCAGGGATTGTTGGATATGAGCGGCTTAGAGCGACTACAAGCCGCCGGTAGCCTGAGTATTGCCGGCAATAGTCAATTGGGCAACCAGGCGGGGCTGGACAGCCTGTATAATGTGACTGGACCTGTGAGTATTTATGACAATATCGCGTTGGAAAATTTAAGCGGCCTGGAGGCTTTGACCCACATAGGCGGCGGATTATACCTGTCCGGCAATAATCAGCTAAGTTCACTTTCCGGCCTCCAACAACTTCAGCATATTGACGATTTTTTGATGATCGAAGATAATCCG
>JABWBR010000068.1 GCA_013360405.1 Saprospiraceae bacterium | reverse complement strand
TGTTCTCTGTTCTCTGTTCTCTGTTCTCTGTTCTCTGTTCTCTGTTCTCTGTTCTCTGTTCTCTGTTCTCTGTTCTCTGTTCTCTGTTCTCTGTTCTCTACCTAATTATAATTTGCAAAGATAAAAAAGAACCGACAACCGACAACCCACAACCGACAACCCACTTTCCTCATCGCCCGGATAAAAAAAAAATCTTTACTTGCGGCCAAACCAGATAATCAACCATATGTCATTCAAAACTACCATCGAACCCTTCCGCATCAAAATGGTGGAGCCGCTGCGCATGAGCACCGAAGCCGAGCGGATCAAATACCTCGAAAAAGCCTGGTACAATCCTTTCCTGCTTTCCTCCAGCGAAGTACTCATTGACATGCTGACCGACTCGGGCACATCGGCCATGAGCAACCGCCAATGGGCGGCCATCATGATGGGCGACGAGTCGTATGCCGGCGCTTCGAGCTGGGAGCGGTTTGAGGAGGCCGTGCACCGGGTTACGGGTATGCCTTATATCCTGCCTACACACCAGGGGCGGGCCGCCGAACGCATATTGTACAGTTATCTCGGGGGCCCCGGCAAAGTATTCATTTCGAATACCCACTTCGACACCACCCGCGCCAATATTGAATACACCGGCGCAAAAGCGATCGATTTGCCCTGCCAGGAAGCAGCCGACGAAGATAGCGATGTGCCTTTCAAGGGAAATCTCGACCTCGACAAGCTGGAGCAGGCTATCCACGAGTACGGCGTGTCGAATATTGCCGGGGTGATTCTTACCGTGACTAACAACAGCGGCGGCGGACAGCCGGTGAGCATGGCCAATGCCAGGGCGGTCGCCGACATTTGCCGGAGGGAAAACATCCTCTTCATCCTTGATATGTGCCGGTTGGCGGAAAACAGCTATTTCGTGCGCCACAAAGAACCCGGCATGGAGCAGTATTCCTACCTGGAAATCGGACGGGCGATGTGCGACCTGGCCGATGCCTGCGTGATGAGCGCCAAAAAAGACGCGCTGGTCAATATGGGGGGCTTCCTCACACTTCGCCACGGCGACATGGCCAATGCCTGTACCTCTATGCTCATTATCACCGAAGGATTCACCACCTACGGCGGACTTGCCGGGCGCGATATGGAAGCCATTGCGGTAGGCCTCGAGGAAGGCTTCGATCCCGATTATTTGCACTACCGCATCAGCAGTACGGCCTATCTGGGTAATAATATCAGGGCGCTGGGAATTCCGGTTTTGTATCCCATCGGCGGCCACGCAGTATATGTGGATGCGCACCGGCTATACCCTCACATCCCTGTGCATGAGTATCCCGGCCAATCGCTGGTGTGCGAACTTTTTCTCATCGGCGGCGTGCGATCCGTAGAAATCGGCTCGGTGATGTTCGGCAAATACGACGACGCAGGCAACCTCATCCCCGCAACCCGCGAATTAGTGAGGCTGGCTATTCCTCGGCGGGTTTATACCCAGAGCCATATCGACTATGTGGCGGAAGTATTCGAAAAAGTACTGCAACAACGCGAAAAAGCGCGTGGCTACCGCATCATCCAGGAGATGCAATTCCTGCGGCATTTCACAGCCCATTTCGAACCGGTATGAGGCGGGCAATAAAAAAACAAACTTTTTTTTTTCAACTGAAACATAATGCCAACATCCACGTACAACGCTTTGAAGAGAAACAATTAAACGACTACGGATACATATTCCCAAATACTTACGACACGTTCCTTAAAGGGGCTTTGAGAGGCTCTCTTTTACAGGTAAACCCTTGCAAACATCTTGCATATGTATCTTTGGAACACTATGACCCAAACAAGTAACCAGGTTTTGGAAAACGCCTGGTCTGTGCTTCAATCACTTACGGATTGCAGAAACAATTCTATTATTGAAGCGCTACGCGAAAACGGTATGATGAGATTGTTGGACCTTTCCCTGCAATTGGCCATTGATGCGGAAGAGATCGAGGATCGCTTGTGCAGCTTGATGGGGGTCAGGCTCGTTTACCACAAGAAATGTAACGACGGTGAAGTGTTTTATTGCCTCAACCACCACCGTTTGCTGCGCATCTATGCCTTAGCGCACAAACTTGGAAAAACGAACGCTGACGTACCCTCATCACATGAACAATAACTAGCCAAGGTACGAAACATTTAGCCGTTGAATGATACATGGAAACCGCAATGACTTGGCACATTGCGGTTTTTTTTATTTGATATATCTTTTTTTTTCTAACTTTGCTTATAGAGATTTTTTTTGGTCATCCCTAAATCCTATGAGCATATGAACGGCAAAACACTCCATTTTGTCCCGCCCTGGCACTATGTCTATGCCCATAACCCAATGCATTACCACACTTGTTTTTCGTTAAACTGAGTAAGCGTTGTTGCATTAATTCAACTGCAAATGGCCTGTGGTCGCTTGCTACCGTGTTTTTTTCGCCTTAATGGAGAAGTGCTATGCCTAAATTTACTTACTTTATAATGGCATGTTGCGGGTTGTTTTTTATAAATAAAAATACCTACGCGGCTGTCTATCCTCCCAATGATGTGCAATTTGCCACGCCGGGCAATTTCGTGGCGCCGTTCGAAAACCTCAACTCTATCCCGGCTAACGGGCTTGACCTCGACGGCAACGGCACGATAGATATTATAACGCCTTGTTCCTGCCGTACCACAACACCCATTCCGAACGGATCCCAATCTAATGCCGGCGTTTTTGACGACCAATTGATCGTCGCTACCGGCGTGTCGGGGCAAACCTGGCGGGTGTACCTGTCATCGGGCGTATTGCATCCGGTTACATTGACTCCTATATTTCCGGGTACCCTTATTCCTGAAATCGGCTCAACAGGCGTCTACGTACTTCGTATTGCACATCGCGATGCCAATGGCTATTATGCCGTGGCAGAAGCGCCGGCGGCTTATCCCAACCAGCAGTTCGGACCTGTCGTGAATACCTGTTATTATCCCGACCCCGAAATTATCAACCTCGACGATGCCTATTGTGATAACGCGCCTAATATTGTGCTTTTCGGTGAGGCTACTTCGCCGTTCGACAATAACGTTTTTCCCCTCAATCCCGTATCCGAATTTTGGTCGATAACCAGGTTGTCCGACAACGCCAACTTTATCACACAAGTATTTTCTCCTTCCCAATTGGGCGCCGGCAACTATCGCGTGCGGTATACCTTTGATGCAGGTACCCAGCCCGATACGGCTGCCAACCAAACGGGATGCGCCATTACCGTAGAGCAAAACGTGTATTTGCAAAGCTCTACCCAAAGCCTGTCCTGCAATACCAGCATTAATATCGCGCTAAACCCCACCTCTTGTGTGGTCAATGTAATCCCCGAATTGTTGCTGGCAAGCAACCCTCCGGTTCTCGACTTTTATAATGTGGAAGTGCTTACGCAAAATGGGATAAACCTGGGAAATACCATCCCCGCACAATATGCAGGACAAACGCTGCTGGGGGTTGTACACGATGAGTGCAGCGGCCTGTTTTGTACCACTAATATCAATGTCAAAGACCTTACACAGCCTACCCTCAATGCGCCGCCCGATATTACGATACCTTGCTACGGCTCCTGGGAGCCTGATTCAACAGGGATGGCTACCGCCAACGATTGTACAGATGTGACGCTGACGTATACCGACCAGTGGCAATACTATACCTGCGGCAACCCGCGAGCCCGTATTTATCGCACCTGGAAGGCCGTTGATGCCGTGGGCAATATGCGTACCAAGCTACAGACGATCAATATTGCGCGGGGCAACCAGTCGCAATTGGTCTTTCCCTCCGACGTGCTCTATTCCTGTGAAGAATATCAGGCCGATCCCTCTATTACCAACGCCGCAGCCGATAAAGCCGGGCTGCCCAACCTGGTCACCGAATCGCTCTGTAGTATGATTTATTCCTATCAGGACGATACCCTGCAATTTTGCGGCGACCCCAGTACCAGTTTTGTAATCCTTCGCACCTGGTTTGTGATCGACGTATGCGGCAATAACTTTTTTTCTACCGATGGCCAGGGCAATGACAACCTGCAAATTATCAGGGTGTTGGATGATACGCCGCCTACTATCAGCGCCGACCCCGTGTCGGTGATCGCCACCGAATCCTACCTTACAAGCGGTACCGGCGAGTGTACTTCCCTCGGGTTAATCCCTGCGCCGGTAGTAGTAGATCCATGCAATGCTACTTCTGTAAGGATATATACTCCTCTAGGCGAAGCTATTTACGTAAACGGAGTTGACGGCGCTGCCGGCGCCTATATTCCGGCACCGGGATTGCCCCTGGGCGACCACGAGATTATCTATGAAGCTACCGATGCCTGCGGCAATGTGAGTACACTGACCGGTACCCTTAGCGTGATAGACGAACTGCCGCCGGTCATGATTTGTGATGTGAATTTGAATATTTCGTTGAATTCTATCGGCTACGGCAGTTTATTTCCCGAAGATATCGACGAGGGCAGTCGCGATGAATGCTGCCTGGATAGTCTCAAAATCAAGCTGCTGGAAGAACCCGACAGCCTGTTTCGCGATAAAATCGATTTTTACTGCACCAATGATATAGTGGAGGTAGTTTTACGCGCTACCGATTGCTATGGCAATTTCAACGAATGTCAGGCCACCGTTGATGTCGGCGACCGCGTGCGCCCCTACGTGGTTAGTGGCGTGGCCGCAAATATCAATATTCCGTGTTCAGCCGATTATAGTGCCTATCTCAACGAGGAATTCAATGCGCCTATTTTTGGCGATAATTGCAATTTTACGGTCGATTTTGAAGTAGTGGAGGATGTGGACCTCTGCGGCATCGGTACACTTACGCGCACCTGGACGGCTACCGACAACCCTTTTAACGAACCCCGTGTGGTGACCCAAACTATCACTATCCAGCCTGTTTACAATTATACGTTGGTAGTAGCGGAAGACACGGAAGTCAATTGCGACGCCTTGTCGTTTCCCGATTTTGGGCTCCTGGGCGCCGGCTGCGATAGCGTCGAAGCTTTTGTCACCCATGAAATTCTGACCGACCCCGGCCATCCCAGTTGCTATCAGATCAGGCGCCTTCACCACGTAGTAAACTGGTGTGAATACGACGGCGTATCAGACCCGTTCCCCCTGGAGCGCCGCGACGGCCCCGATTTTGACGACGAGGTGGGCGATAGCTATACGATTCGCTCCGACGGCAACCGTATATACCGCGTGTTGCTCGGCGGCGATATCGACATGGGGCCTTCAACGGGGTATTATGTGTACGAACAATTCATTTACGTATACGACCCCTTTCCGGCCCGGGTTACCTACGATACGCTGGCGCCGGTATGCGTCAATGCCGACAATTGCACCGGCGAGTTGAGCCTGCAATTTACGGTCGAAGATGATTGCGAAGGCGAGGTGACGCTTTTCCACAGTCTCAATTTGTATAATGACGATATTGTAACCGACGTGTTCGGCACGCTCACCGACCAGGGCAACGGGTTTTACCTTATCGAAGGCGCCTATCCGGAAGGCGACCACTCTATTTTTGTCAGCGTATTCGACGCTTGCGGCAATTTGTCGCAGTATATGTTGCCTTTCAGCATACAAGACTGTACGCCGCCGGAACTCCAGTGTCTGGATACGCTCGTAGTCACTCTGCCCGATGAAAACGGCGCGCTCGTCGCTGCAGATGCATTAATAGCGCAATCGTTTGAGGACTGCGGCGTCATCTTTTTCTCTTTCGACGAGGCGGGTACTATTACGGATATTTTGTACAACTGCGATTCCCTCGGCTTACACCCTCTCGAAGTATGGGGAATGAACGCTTCAGGCCAACAGACTTCCTGCGAGGCTATTGTCGTAGTAGAGGCCCCCTTGCCCTTGTGCGCCGACTTCTGGAAAATTGAAGGTCACGTACTTAATGAAGAAGGAGAGGGCATTGCCGGGGCGAGGGTAGTGCTCACCGGCCCCGTTGCCGGCAGCGATACCACGGGCACTGATGGCCTGTATGCTTTCCCCGATCTGCCCGAGGCCGACGGCTACAAGGTAGAACCCGGAAAAAACATTGACCACGACAACGGAGTAACCACGCTCGACCTGGTATTTATTACCCGGCATATTCTGGGCACGCAGTTGCTGCCTTCGCCTTACAAGATCATAGCTGCCGATGCCAACCGTTCGGGCACTATTTCTACGCAGGATGTAATTGCAATCAGGCGTGTGATCCTGAATATTGATACGGTATTTGGCGCCAATACCTCCTGGCGGTTTGTGCCGGAGCAATATGTATTTCCTGATACCGCCAACCCGTTCCAGGAAAACTTCCCCGAAAGCGTCATCCTGGAAACGCTCGATAGCGATACGATGATCCACTTTGTGGGCATCAAAACGGGCGACGTCAACGGCAGCGCCAACCCGGCAGGTCTCCTTTCACTCGAATCGCGCAATATCGAGCAGGCCTTGCTGCTGCAAGCCACCGATGAATGGTTGGTAGCGGAGCAAACTTACCGCGTCAGCTTTGCCGCTTCGCTCCCAGTTGCCGGCTGCCAGTTCGGTATATCCTGGGATCCCGGTGAATTGCAGTGGCTCGGCATCCCCGCCGACAGCGAGACGCCACCGGGCTATTGGGGATTGCAACGCACCTCAGAGGGACTCGCTTTGCTGAGTTGGAATGCCCAGGGTACAGCCCGGCAACCCGTTTTTGAAATGGAATTTACCGCCCTCAAGTCGATGAAATTAAGCGAAGCGCTTCAAGTAGCACCCCCATCCCGGCTGAATCCGGAAGCGTATTGGTGGGAAGATAATGGACTACTAAATACCGGGCTTGTTGCCCTCGACTTTACCCGGGAAGTGCCCGCCGACAAAAAAGCATGGATGACTATTCGCCCTAATCCGTTTAGCCAATATGCGGATGTCGTATTCCAAATTCCAATTAGTCAACAGGTTACGCTGGACATACTGGACGCGTCGGGAAGGTTGTTGAAACGACAAAAAGCGCAATACGAAGCCGGCATTCATCACTGGCGTATTGATCGGGAGGGACTACCGGCAAATGGCGTTTTGCTATGCCGCTTACAAAGTGATTTTTTTTCTGATGTGAAAAAGGTAGTGATACTAGACAAATAGAAAAATAAATAAGATATTTGCACTTAATCGGTTTTTGGGATAGCCTCTCTCCACGCAGACAGGAGGGGGGCCTTTTTTTTACCGGTCGGATCGTTCCAAACGGTCCGACCGGTAATTTACCTCCCCTCTTTCTTAAACCCAAGCACTTTAATCTCCACGCGTTGATTTTGTGCACGGCCGTCGGGCGTGCGGTTGGTGGCGATAGGCCGGGTTTTTCCATAGCCTTTATAGCGCACGCGGTCGCGGTGTATTCCTCTGGAGATCAGATAATCAGCTACTGATTTAGCGCGGTCGGAAGATAATTTATTGCAGTAATCGTCATCGCACAGGCCGTTGGTATGGCCGCCGATCTCGACGATCACGTCGGAGTTATTGCGCATAAAATCGTGAATCTGCCCGAGTACAAGATTCGATTCTTCCGAAATAATGGCTTTGTTCACCTGGAAGAACAGGTTATTGATGCGTATCGTGGAGCCCTCTTTCAGGTCGGCGCGTTTTACGGTAGCAATATCCAGTTGTTTTTCTTCTTTGGGTACCACGGGTTGTTCTGCCGGTTTCTTAACCTGCTGTTTATCGTTGGCGGCCTGGTTATTGTTTTGTGTTGTTTTTTTGTCACCCGTTTTGGGTGTTGCATTGGCCAGCGGTTGCTGTACTTCCTGAGTAGGGCCTACCTCGTCTTTTTTGTCTTTGTTTTTGCAGGGCACGGGTACGATAGCGGATGCATGGTCGATCAGGATATTGCCATTATAAGGAAACAGGGTAGGGGTTTGATAGAAGGCCTCCAGAACGATATAGGTATAATTTCCGATGGGTTCAAACAAGAAATTATACTGCAGCCAGCGGTCGTGGTTGATCACCTTGGTTTCGCCGAGCAGGTATTGCTTGTCGCAATTGCCAAAGCCGCCATATACGCGCAATTTTACGGGCGTGGTGTAATTGGCGGTTTCATCGGTGGTTCTGCTCGAACTCACATACATCGGGGATTTGGCGAGATATATACTGAATTCGTAGCATTTGCCTTTTTCCATGGGGGCGCTCAGGCGCTGGGATACCGATTCCCAGGTATCGTTGTCGCGCACAACCAGCCCCAGGTAAGTCTCGCCGTCCACAGCGGGTTTAGACACCTGGAACGTAAAAGCCGGGTCGGGCTGTACGTCGGGTGGGGTTTCACCAGGGAAACCGCAGTCGTACCAATCGCGAGGAGGCTTGCTGTGTCTCGGAAAATCTTCGAAAGAGGGATTTTGCAGTTGAATAGCTCCTCCCTGAGCGTTGACGGCGAGGTTACAGCATATTAAGGCTACCACGCCAACCACGTGTTTCCATCTCATTTGTGTTTCTATTTTCTCATGTAAACGCATAAAAAGGCCTTATTTGTTTTAGTAATAGTAAAAAATGATGTTGTGGCCTTTTTTTCGGAGGGGAAAGCGACCCCTAAAACAAGTCGCCTTCCAGCCGTTATGCTATTATTTAAAGGCATTTAGTCCGGTGATATCCATACCCGTTATCAGCAGGTGAATATCGTGGGTGCCTTCGTAGGTAAGTACGGTTTCGAGGTTCATCATATGGCGGAACACGGGGTATTCGTTGGTGATACCCATGCCGCCGTGCATCTGGCGCGCTTCGCGGGCGATTTCGAGGGCCATCATGACGTTGTTGCGTTTGGCCATTGAAATTTGCGCCGGCGTGGCTTTGCCTACATTGGCCAACGAGCCCAAACGCCAGATCAGCAACTGTGCTTTGGTGATCTCGGTGATCATCTCGGCGAGCTTTTTCTGCTGGAGTTGGAACTGCCCGATGGGTCTGCCAAATTGTATGCGCTCCAGCGAATACCGCAGGGCGGAATCGTAGCAGTCTAGCGCGGCGCCGATAGCGCCCCAGGCGATGCCGTAGCGGGCTTTGTTGAGACACGACAACGGCCCTTTCATACCCTGCACGTTGGGCAATACGTTCGCCTTGGGTACGCGTACGTCTTCAAAAACAAGTTCGCCGGTGATGGAAGCGCGCAGCGACCATTTGCCTTTGATTTCAGGCGTAGAAAATCCTTTCATATCGCGTTCCACGACCATACCACGGATGATGCCTTGTTCGTCGCGGGCCCACACCACGGCGATGTCGGCCACCGGAGAATTGGTGATCCACATTTTAGCGCCGTTGAGGATGTATGCATCGCCGTCGTCTTTCACGTTGGTGATCATATCGGTGGGGTTCGAGCCGTAGTCGGGTTCGGTAAGGCCGAAGCAGCCGATGAATTCGCCGTTGCCCAGCTTGGGCAGGTATTTGCGGCGTTGTTCTTCCGAGCCGAAGCGGTAGATGGGGTACATCACCAGCGAGCCCTGTACCGAGGCCATCGAGCGGATGCCCGAGTCGCCGCGTTCCAATTCCTGCATGATAACGCCGTAAGCCATTTCATCCATGCCGCCTCCGCCGTATTCTGCGGGGATGCTGGGCCCGAAAGCGCCTATGTCGGCCAGCCCTTTGAATAAATGGGTAGGGCACTGCGCCTTGTCGGCATATTCTTCGATGATCGGTGTGACTTCCTGTTTTACCCAGGTGCGCACGGCGTCGCGGGCCAGGAGGTGCTCTTCGGTCAGCAATTCGTCTATGTTGTAATAGTCGTGGTGCTGATACCTGTCCTCCTTGGCTCTTTTTACAATCGTATGATCGCCTGTGCCATTATTATTCGTATACATATCCGTCCTTGTATAGTTTGGTTAGGATAAAAAGATGCGGCAAAGTTAACCAAAAGCTTTGATAGTGTACCCAAACGAGTGCAAATCATGACTTATTGTTGACGCGGAATGATTTCAGTTTGCTCCCCGAAATATTGCACAAAACGCTGCATATCGGCAGCCAGTTTATTGTTTTGTGTGGCTTTGAAGTAGGTGTCAGCCATGGCTCGAATGGTTTGGAATATGAACCGGTCCATCTCGTCCACCTGCATATCTTTGGTCCACAAATCCAGTTTCATGGTTTCCTTGGTCTGTGCATTGAAAAAGGACAATAACATGGCTTTGCAGTCTACCGGTTCTTTTGTTTCAGGGCTGTCTTCCGAATGCCACTCGATGTGTACCGGAATTCCCGCTTGGTCTAATCCCACCTTTACGGTTAATATGGATGTTTTTGCTATTGGATTTGTCATTTTGTTGTCGGTTGTCGGTTCTCTGTTGTCGGTTCTCTGTTGTCAGTTCTCTGTTGTCAGTTTATGAATATTTTATAAATTAATATAATCAAACATTCAGCATCAAACATCCAACATCAAAAATCGCCCACTCACTCACTCCCTCTCTCACTCTCTCCCTCTCAACCTGGGCTGCTCCGCATCCAACTCCCCGGCCAGGCGCTGTAGGTAATGCGAGGGATACACAAACGTGCCGGGCTTGAGGCCTTGCGCGGCGCTCACCATAGCCTGTGCCACCACTTCGGCCTCAATGGGTTTGTATTTGGTCAGCATACCACCAGTGAGATAATCGAAGCCCCTGGCCAGTCTGCCGGCTATTTGCTCGCCCCAGCGGTTTTCGTTGCGCTTGCCGAGCAGCACGGAGGGTTGAAAAATGTGGATGGCCCAGAAGGGCAGTTTTTTTACGGCTACTTCCAGGTCGCCTTTTACCCTGCTGTAATAAAAAACGGATTCGGGATCGGCGCCCACGGAAGAGACCAGCAAGAGCTGATTGACGCCGTTTTCGATGGCCAGCAGGGCTACCTGGTAGGGATACACAAAATCTACGGTGTAAAATGCTTCTTTGCTGCCGGCTTTGGCCATCGTGGTGCCCAGGCAACTGAATAAGTCGTTGCCTTTGAATAAATGCTGGTATTTGCCCAGCCTGTCGAAGTCGATGACGTGTTCTTCTATTTTGGCATGCGTGATCTTCAGCGGACGGCGGCTAAATACGACCACCTTGTCATAAGCGTCGTGCGCCAGCAATTGCTGAAGGCAATAATAGCCCACCAGTCCGGTGGCGCCTACCAGCAGCGCTGTTTTGTGGTGTTTGACGATTTCCAAGCGATCGGAGGTTGATTACAGGGCAAAGGTACAACTTATTTTCTCCCGCTATATTCACCCAGCAAAGCAAAATACCCAAATAATACCATACCTATGGCGATGGGTATACATATAATGACGATGATCATCCAGGGCAGATAAACATCGTGTACCGGATTGGCTTTTATTTTTTGCCAGGCTTCATTTATGAGAAAAATAAGCGTGGCCGGCCCGAGCAGCATCCAGACAATACCCAGTATTCTTTTTAACTGATCCATTTCGTTTTCTTTAATGATGCTTTAAATGATCGTGGTTATTGCGGGTGCTTAAGTAGAGCAATCCGATCACAAAACAAACCGCGGCAACAGAAATAGGATACCACAAGCCGGCAAGGTAATCCCCCTCCGGATTGCTTGCCGTTTTGGAATATTCATACATCAGGGTGGCTATAAACGGCACCATTCCGCCAAATACGCCGTTGCCGATATGGTAGGGCAGACTCATACTGGTATACCGTATTTTGGTAGGAAATAATTCGACCAAAAAAGCTGCAATAGGGCCGTACACCATTGTTACAAAAAGCACCAGCAAAAAAATGAGCCCGATAATTTTTATACCATAACTATCAGCCAGTACAATCGTTTTTTTCGTCACTGGTATGGGTGATTCTGTACTTATATCGGCTGAAAGTAATTGCCGTATCTCTGTCTCAGAAGTACTTCCGTCGGTGTATTGCTTAAAAGTGGTGGTAACCAACAGGCTGTCATTGCTTTTTTTTACCGCCTCCATATGGTTTTTTGTAACTGTTGCCGCCACCACTTCCTGTTTCTGCGACACATCGGCATAGCGATAAAACTGGGTGAATATGGCGCGATAGCTGAGTATGGCCAACAGCATGCCGGCGAGCATAATGGGCTTTCGGCCTATTTTATCGCTCAGCCAGCCGAATACAATGAAAAAAGGCGTGGCCAGCAGCAGGGCAATGCCGATCCAGGTATTGGTCTGGGTGGGTTCGAGGCTACAGGTTTTTAGTAAAAAGGTTTGGGCGTAAAACTGACCGGTATACCAAACTACGCCCTGTCCCATGGTAGCGCCGAATAAAGCCAGCAACACCATTTTTAAGTTGGCCCGGTGGCCGAAACTTTCTTTCAGGGGGTTCACCGATATTTTGCCTTCGCTTTTCAGTTTGGCAAACAGCGGCGATTCCTGCATCTTCAAGCGGATGACAATGGAAATAGCCAACAGCACAATGCTCAGCAAAAAGGGCAGCCGCCAGCCCCAACTGTAATAGTCTTCTTTACTCAGCAATTGCTGGCAGGTGATGATCACAATAAGGGAAAGAAACAGACCCAGCGTGGCAGTGGTTTGAATCCAGCTTGTATAATATCCCCTGCGGTGCGCAGGTGAATGCTCTGCAACGTAAGTAGCTGCGCCGCCATATTCGCCGCCCAATGCCAATCCCTGCAGAAGGCGCAGCAGAAGAATGACGCCCGGCGCCCAGGCAAAGTTTTCATAAGAAGGTATGATCCCGATGGCAAAGGTAGCTCCACCCATGAGTACCAGTGTGAGCAAAAAAGTGTATTTGCGGCCGATTAAATCGCCCAGCCTGCCAAATACCAAAGCGCCAAAAGGTCTTACTATAAACCCCGCCGCAAAGGTGGCCAACGTGGCCAAAAAGGCCGCAGTAGGATTACCGGGCGGGAAAAACTTTTCGGAAAGAATAGTAGCCAGGCTGCCGAATATGTAAAAGTCGTACCATTCGATTAATGTACCCAGTGAGGAAGCGCCAATTACGGAGTAGAGTTTGCGTTTGCTTACGGCAGTCATGGTTGTGGGTCGGTTGTGTTCAATTAACGGTGTTTCTTGCAATGGCTGAATTCTAGGGAGGCCATGTTTACTAAAACTTCCGAAAGTTTAGTAAACATAGAAAATTACCACATCGGAATCTATAAAAATTTTAGGCGCCATATTTTTTTGATAATTCTTCGGTTAGTATTTTTTTATAGTCATAATCATTATCAAGGGTTATGATACCTCTTAACCGCTGGATTCTTGGCGACAATTGTTCCGGCTGAATCTCTCTTCGTCCTTTGGTAATTAGCTTGAAATAATTTTCTACCAGGTCGGAAAGGCTCTGTCCTTTTTCTTTTGCGTATTCTTTTGCGGTTTCAATGACCTCCTTCTCCAGTGTCAAAGTTAATTTCGTAATCATGACTTTTTTTTCAAAGATACGTGTTGATGGTTAATAGTACAATATGTGTCCAAAATCCGCAATCCGCAATAAAAAAAGGCGCCTCAGTCTCATGAGACGCCTTCTGGGTGATCGTATGAAAGTACTGCAATCCGTGTTAAAAACGGACCGCTAATTGCTAAGAGCTAAGCCCTAGGCCCTAGGCCCTAAGCCCTAACCGCTAACTCACATCTTCACCACCCGCTGGTGCAATACATGATCGCCAATTTGCAAACGCAGGATATACACCCCGGCCTGCAAACTTGCCAACGAAATGCGGTTGTT
The DNA here is from genome assembly GCA_013360405.1 of Saprospiraceae bacterium. Lineage (GTDB taxonomy): Bacteria > Bacteroidota > Bacteroidia > Chitinophagales > Saprospiraceae > JABWBR01. Next base: position 16,362 of record JABWBR010000068.1, on the reverse strand, counting down.
ATTGCTCACCGACAGGCCCGTATCCTGGCCTTTAGCGTCGAGTACGGCGATCTCTTCTATGGGTAGCATGTATTTGTTGTAAATCACCACCTCATCAGTAGTGGGGTTGGGATATACCTTCAGGCTGCGCATCAGGTCGATCATACCGGGATCTTCCGTGCCGGCCAGGATGCTCAGCGGCGTGATGGGCGCGTAGAGGGCTACTGCCGATTCGTTGGCCCGCAAGGCGCGGATTTTGGTGATCTGCAGTTCTACCTCTGTCATGCCCGCGATGTCGTCGATGACGCCGCGGAACATGGCCACAGGGCCGTGGCCGCCGGCGTTTTCGTGGTTGAGACGCGTGAGCGCTATTTCTACCAAACCTTCTCCCGGATAGTGTTTATGGATGGAGATGAGGTTCTCATTGTGTATCCCCAGCCAGCTATTATCGGGGTAATTGATGGTGATGGTGGTGGGGTCGATCACCTGCGGGTTGTATTCGATGGTGAAGGCCACGCCGTATAGCGCTTCAACGGGTATATCCACAGTGCCGATCACGACGGGCGCTTCCAATACCGCGCCATTGGGGAACTGGACATTGGGGATATTCAGGAAAATGGGCGGATCGGCAGGCGAAGCAGGCGTGGGCTCGAACGGTGGCACAGGGCCGTGGGTCTCGCCGTAGTTAACTACAATGGCTTCTTTATCGGCTTTGTTGATCAGGCCGTTGCCGTTGCAGTCGGCGTATTTGAAGTTGATGTCGTCTTCAAAGAAATGATCCCAGTTGGCAGCCGGCACACCTTCCCAGTTGACCCCTTGCGTATTGCGCGGCGGACCCTGCGTGCCGTTGGCCAGGCCTATTCGAAGCAGGTCGAAGTGGCGGGCGATATTGTCGTTGTCGGCGTCGCCGGGCCATACCAGGCCGGGAGTGCAGTCGATGGGGCCTACATCTACCGCATCGTGGCAATCGGGGTGGTCTACGTCTTTTACCCCGAATTCGTAGTTGACTTCGCCGTTACCGGGCAGCGGCCCGATGGTGATGGGCAGGTCGGCGTATTCAAAGGTGCCGTAGTTGTGGCCGTTGCCTACCACCATGAAACCGTGTTCGCCCACGTTGTCGTATTGGAAGTTGAGGAAGACCGAGAAGTTGCCTTCTGCATTGCAGGGTATGATGTCGTATACCAAATCGTAGATATGGCAATCTGCCTGGTTTTCACAATCGATAGGGCCTACTTCGACATAACCGTAGCAGGTCGGGTTTTGCATGTCGATGATCAGGATATCGATCACGTCTGTGCCATTGCCTTCAAATGGTCCCACCGTAACAAAGGGCAGGGAGTAGTCGTAAGGCCCCGAAATAATGCCGTTGGCAAAGACGAGGTAACCCAGTTCGCCGGGGTGGAAGGCATCGAAGGCTATATCTACAAGGAATTGCCCGCCGTCGCAGTTATGCGGCTCTGCAACGATGTTGGTGATGTTGCAGTTGCCGTCGCCGCATTCGATAGGGCCTATTTCGACGATGTCAGAACATTCCGGGTTTGGATTTACAACCCGGAAGGAATGTCCGTGTACGCCGTCGCCGGCAAAGGGGCCTACCGTGATCGGCAGGTCGTCATAGCTGTATTCGCCATATAGCTGACCGTCTACACGCAGGCGGAAAAAGTCGCCCGTATTCTGGTAGTCGAAATCAAGCTGTACGAAATAATACCCGTCGTCGTTGCAGGGCAGCGGCGTGGCGTTCAGATCAGTGATCAGGCAAGGCTCCGGCTGACAGGGCAGGTCGTATTCAATTTCGATACAGCAGTCGGGATGCTCCTGGTCGCAGATCAGCAGGCGGTCGTAATTCGTATTGGTCACCGGCAGCCCGCCCAGGGTAAAGGGCAGATCAGCATAGGCGTAGGTGGCGTGAAAACCGCCGAGGGTACTGACCGTAAAGCTGTCGGATACGCCCGAGTAGTCCAGGTTGAAATTGGGAATAGCATAGAAATTGCCGTCGCAGCCGATGGTGAGGTTGTCGACGCTGCCTGCCAGGTCACAGCTATTGCCGCAGTTGACGGGGCCGATTTCTGCTACGTCGCGGCAGTCTTCGTTTTCTGCGTCGATTACTTTGATCAGCCAGCCCTGGTTGGTAGGGCCGTTGAAGGGGCCCAGTTCGAGCGGCAGGTCATCATAGCTGAACAGTCCTATGAAGTCGTCGTTGATGCGCACACGGAACGCCCCCGACGTGCCCTGGTGTTGAAAGTTGAGGTGTACGTAAAACTGACCCTGGTCGTTGCAAGGCGTAGCTTCAGCGACCAGGTCGTATATATGGCAATCTACCGGTTGCGGGTGTATGCAGAAGTTGTCGAGGCACAAGCCCGTGCCACCCAAGAGCAGGCTGAGCAGGTTGCCGCTAAAGGTGATGGTACCCTGTGATGGCGATATGGGGTCAATGGTCATTTCTACGCCCGGACCGATGTTGTAAGTGCCTTCGGAGAGGGTGTAGAGTACCAGCGGCCAGGCGCCGTTGGCCGAGAAATTAAAGGGGCCCAGGTTGCCAAAATAATCGACGGTGATGTGGTGGATGTCACCGTCGAACTGGGTGAGGTTAAAAGACGTATTGATGCCTTCGTAGCAAAACATGGCGCCCTCTGATGCGGGGAAGTCCGGATTGGCCTCTACTACGTTGAGACTACCGAAGAGCAGGGTCCAGTCCAGGGTCTGAAAGGGCACGACGTTTACATTTACGCCGGCATCGCTAAGAATAGTCGTGCCGGGAGGCGTGCCCGCCGGGCCGCCGAAGCTGCTGCCTTGAAGCGATTCGAAGGCCACGCAGGTGGCGTCGTCGTCTGGACCGCTACTGCAACTCACGGGCCCCGCAAAGGCTACGTCCTGGCAGTCGGGATGCAGCAAGTCTATGATCACAAACTCGTAGACGGTATTTCCGTTGCCGGGGAACGGGCCCAGCAGGGGAGGGTCGTCATTGTAACTGTAAAAGCCGTAAAAGGCGCCCCCGCCTTGTATTTTGTAACCTTCCTGTCCGGGATTGGTCACGCTAAAGTCGATTTGCACGTAAAAAGTGCCGTTTTGCAGACAGGGCTGGGCGGTAGCCACCGCGTCAAAAATGTTGCAATCCTGCGCATTCGAAGCAGTCGGCAATGACAGCATGCAGACCCACAGGGCTATTACCGGTATAAGTTTGGATAAAGACATGTTCATAATGAATGAGGTTTTAATATGTTCCATGCTACAAAAATGATAGCATAGAATCGGATAAAAAAGTATTTTTATGGTCAATTTTTGTAAAAAAATTAACCTGTATTTTTTGTAAAAAATTTAAAATCAGTTTTTTAAATTAAAAAAATATGGTTAAAAATTGACTTTTTATGTTTGAAAACAAACTTATAAAATTGTGCCAGGAGTTGTCAAAAAAGGAAATGACCCGGTTTCGCGAGTTTGCTTTATCGCCCTATTTTAACAAACACGAAGGCGTACAAAAGCTGGTTCAATATTTGCACGCGATATATCCGCATTTTGACGCACGCAAATGCCGACGGGAGGGGTTATACCAGCAGATTTTTCCGGGAGAGCCGCACGATCAGGCTAAGTTAGCCCTTATTTTCACCTATACCCAACGTCTGTTGGATGAGTTTTTGATGCAAGCGCAATTTACAGAAGAAACCCAGCTCCAGCGCCTGTTATTGCTACGCCGTTTGCGCCAGCGCAAGTGGTACGACCGTTACGAAAAAGTGATTGCAGACGCCCTGGAAGATTTGCAGCATACCTCCTCGCGGGGTTCTGTCGATTTGTGGTACGAGGCGGAACTGGCCGGCGAAGGCGATGCGTATTATGCGCAGACTTCAGCGCCGAAAATGGCGCATCACCTGCACCGAAAGCAGGTCTTACTCGACCGCTATTACCTGGCCGAAAAGCTGCGCGACGCCTGCGAGATGGCCGTGCGTCGCAATATTCAAAAGTCTGACTACGCCGCGCGCCTGCTCGAAGCCGCACTGCAGGAAGTGGGCGCCCACCCGGAGTCGTACGAAACGGCCCCGCTGGTGATGATTTACTACCGCCTGTATCTCATGCTGGTGCAACCCTCCCACGCCCACTACGACGAAGCGCTGCTGACCTTCGAGCGCTCGCTTTCGCAATTGCCCGGCGAAGAGCTCAAGACTATTTTTAATTTTTTTCAAAACTACTGCATCCGCCGGATCAACCAGGGCGACGAGCGATTTTTGCAGGAGATTTTCCGCCTCTACCGCGCCCAACTCGAGCAGAATCTCTTGGTCGAAGACGGCTATTTGTCGGAGTGGCACTACAAAAATATCGTCACCACGGCCTTGCGCCTGCGCGAGGTAGACTGGGTAAAAACTTTCATCGACCAATACGCCGGGCGCCTCTCACCCGAAGCCCGCGCCAATGCCTACCGGTTCAACCTGGCCTCGTATCACTACGCCGTGGGGCAATACGATAAAGTCCTCGAATTACTGGTGCACGTGGAATACAGCGATCTGCGCTACAACCTGGGCGCCAAAGCCCTGCTGCTGCGCACTTACTACGACCTCGAGGAGTTCGAAGCGCTGCACGCCTTGGCCGTCTCTTTCCGCCATTACCTCCAGCGTCGCAAGCTGATGGCCGATTTCCGAAAGCAGGGGTACTACAATCTCTTTCGCTTCACCCGCCGCGCCGCGTTTATCAAAGCCAACCGCCCTTTCCGCCCCGCCGGCGACACCCAGCGCAACTTGTCCAAGCTCCAGCAGGATATCGCCGCCGCCGATGCGATTTTCAACAAGGCCTGGCTGGTGGAGAAAGTGGGAGAACTGGGAGGGGAGGGGGAGAGGGGGAGAGGGAGGGAGGGAGGGAGGGAGGGAGAGAAACCTTGATAAATCCGCATTCCCAAATCCGACATCCGAAATTATTCCATAGATTTGGGCCGAAAACCCTGACTTCACAACAAAACAAGGATATGCTGATCAAAAAGTTGCTTCCTCACCTCCTCGCATTTGGCGTTTTTCTCGTGTTGAGCTGTGTGTACTTCTGGCCCCAGTTAGAGGGCAAAGTCGTGCAACAGGGCGATATTATCCAGTACATGGGGATGTCGCAGGAAGCCAGAGAATTTGAAAAAAAGACGGGCGAGAAGACGCTGTGGACTAATGCGATGTTCGGCGGGATGCCCACGTATCAGATCAATACGGTGAGCGCCGGCAATAACCTCAAGCTGCTCGACCGCGTGGCCCGACTCGATATCGCTCCGCCTATCGGCCGCTTTGTGATCGGCATGGTGGGTTTTTATGTGCTGATGATCCTGCTCGGGGTGAATCCCTGGCTGGGCGTGATCGGCGCGGTGGCTTTCGGCTTTTCTACCAACAATTTTATCCTTTTCGAAGCCGGCCACGAAACGAAGCTGAAGGTGATCTCGTATTTCCCTCTGCTGGTGTCGGGTATGCTGCTGGCATTCCGCAAGCAATACTTGTGGGGCGGACTCCTGTTCGCTATCGGTCTGGGCCTCAACCTCTGGGCCAACCACGTGCAGATGACGTATTACCTGTTCCTCACGCTGGTGTTTTTTGGGGTTGCCCAATTGATCCACGACTTGCGCCAGGGCGAAGGACTGCACTTTCTGAAAGCCGTCGGCGTATTGGCTGTCGGCGGACTGCTGGCGCTGGGCTCGGCAGCCTCTAACCTCTGGATTACTTACGAATATTCGAAAGATACGATGCGCGGCGAACCCGTGCTCCAAAACCACGCCGTGACGAGCAGTGACAAGGCCGCGGGCAATAGCAAGGGCCTCGACTGGGATTACGCCATGCAGTGGAGCAACGGTACGATCGACGTGTTTGCCTCGTTTATCCCCGGCGTGGCCGGCGGCGGCTCCAACGAACCGCTGGGCACAAATTCGGCGATCTACAAGGCGCTTCGCGAGAAAGGCTACCGCGTACCCGACGGGTTTGGCGCACCGCTTTATTGGGGCGATCTGCCGTTTACAAGCGGGCCCATTTATTTCGGGGCAGTCATCGTGTTCCTGTTTTTATTTGGCGCGATAGCGGTAAACGGACCGGTGAAATGGTGGCTGGTGCTGGGCACTTTGCTTACCGCCATACTTTCTATGGGTAAAAATGCGGAGGCTTTTAATACGCTTGTGTTTAATTATGTGCCGCTATACAGCAAATTCCGAACGCCTAATTCTATTCTTAGCGTAACCTCTTTCCTGGTGCCCCTGCTCGGCTTTATTGCGCTGGGTAAATTGATGGCGGGGCAACTCGATAAAAAGAAGGCCCTGCAGGCGTTGTACATCTCCGGCGGTATTGCAGGCGCTACCGCGTTGTTTTTTGTATTGATGGGCCCTTCGTTTTTTGATTTCGTGGGCTTGTCCGACGACCGCTACGCAGAGACTTTCACCGCCGATGCCATGCGCGCCGACCGCCAGACGCTCATGACCAGCGACGCCCTTCGAGCTTTTGCCCTGGTAGCCCTCAGCGCCGGTTTGATCTGGGCGTTTTTGCAGAAAAAAGCGGCCCAAACCTGGGTGCTCGCCGGGTTGGGATTGCTCATCATATTTGACTTGTGGACGGTGGGCCGCCGCTATCTCAACGGCGATAATTTTACCACCAAAAACAATTACGAAGCCAATTTCAGACCCCGCCCCGCCGACGAGCAGATCCTCCAGGACAAAGACCTGAGTTTCCGCGTCTTCGATATGTCGGAAAACAACCCCTTCCAGTCTACCAAGGCCTCGTATTTCCACAAATCGCTCGGAGGCTACCACGCCGCCAAGTTGCAGCGCTACCAGGATATCATCGACAGCGCGCTGGTACAGGGCAACCAGAAAGTATTCGACATGCTCAATACCCGCTACGTGATCGCCCCCGGCGGCGAAGGCGAAGATGCCCGGGTACAGCGCTCGCCGGGCGCACTGGGCAATGCCTGGTTCGTGAGTGAAACGCGCCTGGTGAACAGCCCCGAAGAAGAACTCGATTCGCTCAATACATTCAATCCGGGAGAAACGGCTATCATTCACAAAGAATTCAGCGATTACGTCAACGGCCTTACGCTGAACAAGGCAGGCAGCATCCGCCTCAGCGACTACAAGCCTAATGCGTTGACTTACCAGTCAGAGAGCAGCAGCGAGCAATTGGCTGTTTTCTCGGAAGTCTGGTACGGCCCCAACAAGGGCTGGCAGGCCTATATTGACGGCAAACCGGTAGCACACATCCGCGCCAATTACCTGCTGCGTGCTATGCGCATCCCGGCGGGTTCGCATACGATCGAGTTTAAATTCGACCCGCAGGCCTTTAAGACGGGCAAGGCGGTGTCGTTTGCCTCTTCTTTGCTGCTGCTGCTGGCCCTCTTCGGCTGGGGCGGTTGGCAGGGCTGGCAGTATTCCCGCAAAATCGCCGCCGAGGAGATGGCCAAGCCGGTGGCAGCTAAGCGAGAAACACCCTCAGCTGCTAAGCCAAAACCCAGGAAAAAACGGTGACGGCAGAGGAATGAGTGTGAGAGGGTGGGAGGGTGAGAGGGTGGGATCATTGAAAATAATCTCACCCTCTCACCCTCCCGCTCTCCCACACTCCCAAACCGGGCGATAAACAAGGCAATGAACCATTCCACCGCATTCATAGTTCCTTACCGCTTCCACCCGCCCCGCAACGGCGGTCACAAAGCGGCCTGGGGTTTTGCAGCGGCCCTCGCCGCACAGACGCCGTTGATGTGCATCTCTACCGCCGATAACTCCGCTGAAACTCCGCCTTTTACCTTGCACCGCATCCTGCCTCGCAGCGTGTGGCGGTATGTGAGTCCGGTAACAGTCTGGCGATGCTGGAAGCTTTTCAGGCAGGAGTCCGTGGGGGTGTGCATTTGCTTTCAGCCTTTTATCGCTTTGTTGCTATTCCCCGTGGCCCGGCTGGCGGGGGCCCGCACTATGGTGTACGTGCAAAACCTGGAATACCGACGCTTTCGCTCGATGGGCAAACCCTGGTGGCCGCTGGTGAAAGCGCTGGAAGGATGGGTGTACCGCCGCGCCGACCATCTGCTCTTTATTTCTCCAGATGAACTACCGGAGGCGGTAAATGAATTTGGACTCGATAATTCGCGTTGTACGGTGGTCCCTTACGGCGTAGCCGAATCGGCGCCGCCTGCCGATCGCGAAGCCGCCCGTCAAACCCTGCTACAGCGTCACTCGTGGCCCGTAGGGGAGCGTCTGCTGTTGTTTTTCGGGCCGCAGGACTACCAGCCCAACCGCGAGGCGGTACAGCGCATTGCGGATAGACTTTTTTCTATTTTTAAAAATAAAATAAAAACCCCTTTTCGCGTGATTGTCTGCGGTGGCGGATTGGAAAATGTGGACCCGCGACTATCGTATATGGGTTTTGTGCCTGATATTGAGACCTACATCAAGGCCGCCGACGTGGTCATCAACCCCGTCACCAGTGGCGGCGGCGTCAAAACCAAGATCATTGAAGCTGTGGCCCTGGGCGCCACCGTCGTCTCCTGCGCCGCCGGCGCCGAAGGCGTTGACCGGGAGGCCTGCGGCGACAAACTGCTGGTTGTAGCCGACTACGACGACGAAGCATTCGCCGCGGCTGTCGGCGAAGTGCTGCTGAGTGACTACCGGCCCACGCCGGCCTTTTTTTACGATTTTTACAACCGGGATCGGGCTATTACGCCGTTGTTGGACGTATTAGCACAAACAAACCGGAATAATAAACAGATATGAATACGCTCGAAAAAATACTGCAATCAAAAACCCTGGAACGGCTGCGCCGCTTTTGGGGCAAACAAACCGGCATTTACCTCAAACTCAAGCGATTTACCGCCTCCGCCAGCGAGCAACTGCGCACCGCCATGCTGCTCAAAAACCAGGGCATCACGCTGGTCTTCGACGTGGGCGCCAACACCGGCCAGTTTGCCGAGTCGCTCTACGATTTCGGCTATACCGGCAGGGTCGTCTCATTTGAACCCGTGGCGCAAGCCTACGACGAAATGCTGGCGCGTTGCAAAGCTTATCCGCAGTGGACGGTAGCCGGGCGCAGCGCCATCGGCAGCGCCGACGGGGAGATCGATATCAACGTGAGCGACGATACGGTTTTTAGCTCCGTGCTGCCCATCAAGGATACCTATGTAGCCCACAATCCCAAGTCGAAAATGGTGCGCAAGGAGCGCATTCCGCTGCACAAACTCGACACCATCGCGGACCAATATATCCAGCCGGGCGATCGCATTTTATTAAAAATAGACACCCAGGGCTACGAAAAAGAAGTACTCGACGGCGCTATGCAACTGCTCGGCCGGGTTTCGGGTATCAAAATCGAAATACCGCTGTACCCCATCTACGAGAACACCCGCTTCGCTTTCTACGACATCGCCGATTTTATGCGCGAACACGGCTTTCAGCCCTACAGCTTTCACATCGAAGGCGTCGATCTGAAGACCGGCCGGGTGAACACCATCGACGGCATGTTTTTCAAAAGCGAGGCGGTATGAGATACGTGGTCATCATGCCGGCCTACAACGAGGAGCTCATGTTGCCCCGCGCGCTCGACAGCATCGCCGCGCAATCCTTGTTGCCGCAGTGCCTGCTGGTGGTCAACGACGGCTCTACCGACCGCACCGCGGAGGTAGTGTTGGAATACGCCCGGCGCTATCCCTGGATCGGCCTGGTAAACAACGACAAAAAAGAAGCCCGGGCGGCGGGGGCCAAAGTGGTGCGCGCCTTCAACCTGGGCTACCAGGCCTTATTGGAACACGACTACGACTTCCTCGTCAAACTCGACGCCGATCTGGAGTTGCCCGCCGATTATTTCGCCCATATCGCAGCTATGTTTGCCGCCGACCCCCGGCTCGGCATCGCCGGTGGCACCATCGTCATCGAACGCAACGGCGAATGGGTCTACGAGCATTTTTCTGATGAAGACCACGTGAAAGGCGCTTATAAGTCCTACCGCCGGGCCTGCTTCGAAGCCATCGGCGGCCTCAAACCCTCTATCGGCTGGGATACCGCCGACGAACTCCTGGCCCGCTACCACGGCTGGACGATCAAAGTCGACACTTCGCTGAAAGTGAGGCACTACCGGGAATTGGGCGCAGAAACAGGCTCTGTGAAAATACGGGTGAAAGTCGGCCAGGGCATGTACCGCCTGCGCTACGGCTTTTTGATTACGCTCATCAGCGCCGTCAAAGCCGGCTACCTCAACAAACCCTATATCCTCACCGGCCTGGGCGTGCTGTGGGGCTGGCTCAAGTCGTGGTTGAACCGCGATGCGTTTATGGTCAGCGAAGCGGAAGGCAGGTTTATTCGCGGGTTTCGCTGGGGGCGAATGCGCGGAAAATTGTCGATGTTTGATGTTTAATGCTGGATGTTTGATTAATCATAAACCTATAAACCTATAAACAAACAGAGAACAACCGACAACCGACAACCGACAACCGACTGCCGAGAAATCAGTTCACTGTTCACTGTTCACTGTTTCATATATCTGCGACAACTGCCTGGCGTGGCCGCCGATCTCGCATATATCCATAATTTTCGCGCGATTGGCGGGTAGTAGCGGCCAACTTATTATTGCGCTCATCCGGTCGGCGTAGTGCGCTACATCTTTTTCCTGCACGAGAAATCCGTTTACGCCGTCTTCCACCAATTCGGGGATGCCGGAGTGGTAGGTGCTGATCACCGGCAACTCCATAGCCATTGCTTCCATTATCGCATTGGGCATGCCTTCCGTATCGCCGTTGGCGGCGGTGATGCTGTGGTGCAGAAATGCATGGGCATCCTCCATGAGATCGCGGGCCTGGGCGGAGCTGACAAACCCGGGAAATTCCACCAGATGGGCAATACCCAGCGATTGGCAGAGTTGTTTAATGTCATTCAACAGGGGGCCGTCGCCGGCCAGGATGAGTTTGCACCTGGCATCGGGGTGGGCGTCCAGCATTTTTTTGAAGGCGCGCACCGTATACACGTGGCCCTTTTTTTCGCGAAAGCTGGAAACCTGCAAAAACGTAAACGGTTGAGGCGGAGGCGCAGATTTTTTTCTTTCAAACTGGTTTAGATTGATGCCGTAGTACAGGATAAAATACCTGGGCGCCGCTATTTTTTTAATAAACTGGCTGTGCAGGAATTTGGATACAAAAATAGCGTATACATTGGGCCGGGTCAGCAGCGGCGCCAACCGTCGGCAGTACACAGTTGAACGCAGCCTTTCGGAGGCGTCGTTGCCGTGAAAAGAGATAAAAACGGGAATATCGGTGCGCGTAAAGTTCTCGAGGAAACGGGCGGCCTCATACCCAAAATGGCAATGGATAATATCGGGGTTAAAATCTCGGACAGCCTGGTTGATGTCGTTAGAAAAAATATGGTTGCGGTAGCTGATCAGGGCCAGATCCCTTTTTTCCAATTCGAGGCGGAGAATACCCTTGCCGGGAATTTGCGGATAGCGCAACTGCCGCAGCCGGCCAAACGGAAATCGCTCCGGATTTAGCCGATTGATGCATACCACCTCTACCTCCTGGATTTTGTCCAATCCGATAACCTCATTGTAAATAAACGTTTCGGTGAGATGCAGAAAATTGGTTACATAATGCAAAATGCGCATAGACGGGTTATTTACATGCCGCTAAACCAGGTTTTCAAATAATAGGCCCACTGGCCTGGTTTTCGCAGCGGGTTTATCCTGAGCGGCAGGCGGGAGAAGACCATCCACAATCTTTGCCACCTTGGCGTCACAGTTTTTATGCGATGCGCGGGGCGTTCTCCCCACTGCGATTGGAGGTCGATCAGGGCGTGAAAATAGTCGTTGCCGTGCCAGATAGATTGCTGGGCAAACACGCAAAGCCGTCCGCCTAAGTCCTCGGCCATCTTGACCATATCGGCCAGTACGAGGTCTTCATCCACGGGTTGAAGTCCTTCGGGTTGGTTGTCGCGGAGCCATTGCTGGTGGAAAACCGTGGGGCAGGTCAGCACCACCCTTGCATTGGGCGCCAGCAGGCGGCGCAGACTTTGGTGAAAGGCCTGGCGGTCTTCTGCCGGAATATGCTCGTATACGTCGACCAGCAGCACAGCGTCAAATTGACGATCAAAAACAAAATCGGCGGAAGTGGCGTCTGTTTTTTTGTAAACCAGGTTTGGGCGGCGAAACAATTGCCCGGCGGCATCTATCAACTGTCCGCTCAGGTCGACGCCCTGCACCTTTGCCCCGGGAAAATGCCGGGCCATCTCGAAGGAAGTCCAGCCCAGGCCGCAGCCAATATCCAATATTTGTGTGGGATGATGCCCAAACTGGCCGAGCGCAAAGCGGATAGCCGCCATGATCCGGCGATTGCCAAAGAGAAAATCCCTGACCAGTCTTTCGAGGAAATTGTCGTAGTAAACTTCCACCTTCGACCAGTCCCGGGGTGTGGTATCTGATGCCATTGCGTTGTTTGCCATTGAGAATGGCAAAGGTATTCCTTTTTGCGCAGGCTAAGAAAAAAAACGCATCTTTGCCCCAAGTGGCCTATTCGATACCTTGATCATGGGAGTAATCATCCGCCAAAGCATTAAAAACGCTTTTATTACGTATATGAGTATTGTGCTGGGGGCGCTCAACATACTCTACATCTACCCTTTGTCATTTTCGAAAGACCAGCTCGGTATATACCAATTTGTACTCAATAACGCCCTCACGTTTTATCCCTTTGTCATGCTGGGCGTAAATGCCCTGGTCATCCGGTTTTTTCCCGACTTCAGGGATGATAAAAAAGGGCACAACGGGTTTTTGACGCTACTCCTCACTATGGGCGTTTCCGGTTTTTTGATATTCAGTATTTTATCGGCATTGTTCGGCCATTATGTGTTGGGATTTTATGCCGAAAAATCGGACTTATTCACGACCTATCTTCCTTATTTTTTGCCCTTGTTATTATTAGCCGGACTCGAATACATCCTGGCCACTTTTTGCGCCAATTTCAACCGGATAGCTATCCCCGCTTTATTTACCAATTTTTTAATCAAATTATCCACGGGCATACTTGCCTTGCTGGTGTATTGGGGGAAAATTGATTTTTCGCAATTTTTTACCGCTGTCATATTCGTGCACGTAGGCGCGGTGGCGGGGTTATTATTTTATCTGTATTTGCTGGGGCAACTGCATTGGTCGTTTCGGTGGCCCGTACTGACGGCGCCCCTGCGAAAAGCCATGATTACGTACGCTTTTTTTGGCGTATTGGGTTCGCTCAGCAGCATGTTGGCCGTTAAACTCGACCTGTTTATGGTGGGCACCCTCATGGGTTTGACATTTACCGCCGTGTTCTCAATCGCCATGTTTATAGCCGATGTGCTGGACGTGCCCCGCAGGGCCATTGAAGGAATCAGTGCGCCGATTGTGGCGCAGGCCTGGAAAGAAAACAACCTGCAGGAGATCAAAAATATTTACCAAAAAAGCTCGCTCAATCAATTTTTAGCCGGTTGGTTTATGTTGATCGGCATTTGGACTTGCATCGAACATTTATTTGCCATCATGCCCAACGGCGCGCAATACGCAGAAGGAAAATACGTGGTGTTAATACTGGGCATCGGAAGGCTCATCGACCTGGTGACAGGAGTGAATCATATCATTATCAGTTATTCTAAATATTATAAATTTAATTTTTATGTTATTTTAATATTAGGCGTGTTAAATATTATCGGCAATTTAATTTTCATCCCGCTATTCGGGATTAACGGTGCGGCTATGTCCACCGCTTTTTCGCTGGGGATTTACAATATTTTAAAATTGGGTTTTATTTATAAAAAATTCAATTTACAGCCTTTTACTTCCAATTTGCCTGGCGTAATATTATTGGGAATAATTGCATGGGGCCTGGCTGAAATTATACCGATGACCACTAATGTCTGGATGAATATCCTGATCAAAGCAGCGCTGGTGACGGGTATTTTTGTAGCAGGTATTTTAAAATTCAACTTATCGCCGGAGGTAAGTCTTTTGGCGCAAAAAGGGTGGGATACGGTGAGACGATTTGGAAAAAAAACCTGAAGATATTATCAACGTCTGTGATGTGCTTCCACCAGCTCCAGTGGAGCATGCTATTGGTAGAAAAATTAGCCAAAGTGATATTCAGATCCGGAGGAGCGCAATATGGTCGGGGAAATATTTCGCTCCTCCGGAGCTTGATGCAGAGACTTGGATTATTTCTACCAATAGTTAAGCCCCGCTGGGGCAAGCCGTGGTGGGCCATTTCGACTCCGCCAATGACCATCCCTGCCGTTCGTTGAGCGGAGTCGAAACGAACCTTCCCTGCAAGCCTTAATCCGACGAGGATCAGGGCTTTTCCACAATCATAAAATAAAACAGAGGAAAAGTCGAAGCCGTTTTGTTGGAAAACCGCTTTCCTATGGCGGTTTTTGTAAAAAAATTATACCATCCATGAATCGCGGAAACGAGCAGACGGCCTACAACCGGCCAATTGACCACCGTTTTGGCTGTAATATCGGCTAACACTGCAGGCGCGCCTCCCACAGGTACTAGCTTTATCACATTAAACCCGTTAATATCCGCAAACCTGCGCAGTGCAAATTCGGTATACCGGTAATAATCAAAAGGCGTTTCGTGCAGCCAATACATAAAAGGCACATTGATGATCGCCCGGCTGCCGGGACATAATATCCGGGACATTTCCGACCATAGCTTCTCCGGCTGGGCGATATGCTCCAATACGTCGGACAGAATAATCGTATCAAACGACGCATCTTCCAGGGGCAAATCGCCGTTGAGATCGCAGGCTACGTCGAGGTGCGAGGTTTCGTGAAACGTATTTGCCCAGTCCACGCAGGTGCAAGAAGCTATAAAAGGTTGGTAGGCGTGATACAACGGCGTTTTGCCGCAGCCCAGGTCCACCAGGCGCCCCTTGGCGTATTGGCTGAGATGCGTATCATAGCATTGCGCCACCAGATCGGTAATCAGCCTGGAGGCCGCTCCCACTTCGGCGGTATCCCTGGAAGCCCGAAGTTTTCCATTGTAGTATACATATTTGCTGGGGCGCCAGCTATCTATGTTTTTCATGCGCACGTATTGGACTGCAATATTAATATAAAGGGCTTTTGTTAGTACAATAGTTCGGTAAAAAATCAGGCTCGAATTTTGCCAAAATTCAAGAGTTTGAGAATAATGGACTTATTTTTTTCCAAGTTTGGGTCGATTTGAAAGTTTGATAAAAATAAATCGACCATGAGTTCATTGAAATACGCGGTTTTAATGTCGGACAAAGAAAAGGCTTGTCGGTCTTCTTTATCCAGCTTCAAATAGTGTGCTGCTTTTGCTACTCCTACCGCGGTCAAAGCGGTATTAAAGTGAAAATGCAGCTTGTTTTCACTTCGAGACTGGGAGTGAGTCAAGCCGGTGTGCTGCTTGGCATCCCGGAATAAAAATTCGATCTGGAAGCGGGCCTTGTAATAGCGGTAAATACAATAGCTACTCAAGGTCAGATCGGTAGCATAAAATAAGGCATGGCGACCTGTGGCCTTGCCTTCATCCAAGAATTCGACATAGGCTAACTTGATGTCCCTGCCTAATCCTACCGAGTAACAGATGAGTTCATAAATAATCGCCTCCTCATCCTGGTGGACTTTTTTGAAACGCCGCTTGTCGAGTTTAGCCAGGTAAATCTTGCCGTCAAATCTTTTTGGCCGGCCCCGGCCAGGTTTTTTGGGGCCCTTATACAAATACTTCAAATTAGCATCCTTGCGCAACTTGGAAATAAGGTGTAGGCCAGCCTGTTCCACAACTTGATCAACAAAGGATTTCTTGGAAAAATAGCCGTCAACAGCCAGATACCGGGAAATGGCTTGCAGTTCGGCTTTGCGATCTGTAATGATTTTGGCGTAGTGGTCTACCAAACTCTGCCCCTTGGCTGTCAATTCAGCCTGGCAGGGTGTTTGCACGGCCTCCAGACTAAATGCCGTATTATGCTCAATATCCACTACCCCAAGTCCACCAATTTCAATACCCTTGACGGCTTTACCCAAACAGCCGCTCCAGAATTTATCCAGATGGGGCGTCTTCTTCCCACTTTTGGGTAGATAGCTAGGGTCAAAGGCAAGTATGCAGTGGCCTGACAAATGTTGTTTGCTTAGCTCCAGGTTGAATTGAAGAAAATCGAAGCCCTTCTCAAATTGGAGCCGGTAGCTCTTTTCGCTGTATGACCCGTATCTTTCCATGCCTTTGAAGGTAAAACGACCGCGTAAGGCCAAAAACAAATGCAGGATCGAAATAAAAAATTTTCGCCCCGGCTTGCTTGTTACGCCGATTTTGTCTAGTATCGTCTCCGCAAGAGCTCTGCTTTTGCTGGAAGCATCGTTAGTAGGTAGTCGCATACCACTAATTTGGTGCTTCCTTTCGTTTTATCCAAATGTTCTATAAACTTACCGAACTATTG
>JABWBR010000128.1 GCA_013360405.1 Saprospiraceae bacterium | reverse complement strand
ACTAAAGATACGCCTTTGGCGAATTTCTAATTGCGTTTTTTTGTCTTGTCCCATGTTTTACGTTACTTTTTTAGGGCAACGTATTTCAGGACAAGTCAAATCACAACCTACAACTTACAACCTACAACGGTTACAAACACATGAAAACCAAGACACTAAAACGCGATAAAGTAAACGTGATCACGCTGGGTTGCTCCAAAAACCTCGTGGATTCCGAAAATTTGATTACCCAGCTCCGGGCAAACGAATACGACGTGGCGCACGATAGCGACGATGACGCCAATATCGTGATTATCAACACCTGCGGATTTATCGACCTGGCCAAGCAGGAATCGGTGGATACTATCCTCGAATACGCCGCGATCAAACAACAAGGCGGTATTGATAAATTGTACGTGACAGGCTGCCTCAGCCAACGCTATAAAGACGACCTCGAAAAGGAAATCCCGGAGGTAGACGCTTACTTCGGCACTCTGGAACTTCCGGGACTGCTGGCGCGCCTCAATGCCGACTACAAACACGACCTTATCGGCGAACGCTTTATCACTACCCCACCCCATTATGCCTATCTGAAAATCAGCGAGGGCTGCAACCGCACCTGTTCGTTTTGCGCAATCCCGTTGATGCGCGGCGACCACGTATCGAAACCCGTCGAAGCCCTGGTGAAGGAAGCCCAAAGTCTGGCGCGCCGCGGCGTAAAGGAGCTCATGCTTATCGCCCAGGAACTCACCTATTACGGTCTTGATATTTATAAATCGCGCGAATTGCCCCGACTGCTCCATGCCCTGTCGGAGGTAGACGGCATTGAGTGGATCCGCCTGCACTACGCTTACCCCAGCAAGTTTCCGCTCGAAATCATCGACGCCATGGCCCGGTTGCCCAAAGTGTGCAACTACCTCGACATCCCCCTCCAACATGCCGCCAATCCCGTGTTAGCGCGTATGCGCCGCCAGATCAACCGGGAAGAGACGGAGACTCTGCTCGACGCCATCCGCGCCCGCGTGCCGGATATTGCCCTGCGCACTACGATGCTGGTAGGCTTCCCCGGCGAAACCGACCGGGATTTTGAAGAACTTTGCGATTTTGTCCGCCGAGCGTGTTCCAGTATTCGCACGAAGAAGGCACCAGCGCCTACGAATTCGCCGATGACGTGCCCGAAGAACTCAAGGCCGAACGCGCCCGTCAACTCATGGAAATCCAACAAACCATCAGCTACGAGAAAAACCAGGAAAAAGTCGGCAAGGTCTTTAGGGTGCTTTTCGACCGCAAGGAAGGCGAGTATTTTATCGGCCGCACCGAAGCCGATTCACCCGAAGTGGACAACGAAGTGCTCGTACACGCTACGACTAATTATGCCCGTATCGGCGATTTTGCACAGGTGCGCATCGATGAAGCTACGGAATTTGATTTGTATGGCTCTATTTTTAGCTGAAAATCAGCTATTTATTTATTGAATTCACTAAATATTAAAAAAAATATAACTTTGTTGTAACAAAGCGTAACTTCGCCCGTAAACTCAATGACAAATACATACGGTTGACACATATTTTTAATGTAATCCTTACTAACACGCTAACTAACACAAGCCCCTTTTCCAAACACAACAAGATATTTTAGATTGGGGGATTACAATTACAACAGAATTCCATGTATGCAAAAAGGCCGGGAGCGCAAGCACCCGGCCTTTTGTTTGTTCGATGAATCAGGGAACGGTGAACGTTCACCCTACTGCATCATATCCATGCCCTCCGAATTCATATTCGTATTCTTGCGTTTAAACAGCGAGGTATCCATTTTGCCAAAACGGTACGAAAAATTCAGCCTTGCCGTTTGCGGGTCGCGAATACGCCACGAATCCTGGATAAAATAGAGCGATTCTGCGAACGATCCGGTGCGGCGGCTGCGGAAAACGTCAGAGACGTTAAGCGTAAGCGTAGCTTTGCGCTTAAACAGGTCTTTTCTGATGGCTACATCCACATGCCAAACGGGAATAGTATATCCCTGAGCCGTGTTGGTGGGCCCGCCCCAATGACCGCCGCCGCCGCCGCCCCAGCGACCACCGCCGCCGCCCGTCGACAGGGCAGTACGGCTTTGGTATTCGCCCGATATCTGGAAGGTGAATTGTGCCGGCAATTTGATCGATACGTTTTCTTTGATAAACCAGGAAAATTGTTCGTTGACGAGGCCGGCTTCTACGTTGGAAGCGTCCACCAATGAATTATATACGTTCACGTTAGTGGTCAGCTCTATTTTATCTTTAAAGTTATTGCGCAGGGTAAATTCTACGCCGTAAGCTTCGCTTTTATTCGAGTTGGCGTAGCTGTTCACTACGATATCCTGATTAAGCACGGGGTCGAATTCCGTAAATTGGTAGCGGGTAATAAGGTCGGTCGACTGCTTGTAATAGGCCGAGATCAAAATGTTGTGGCTTTTTGAGAAAAAGTTCTGATACGACAATTCGAGCGAGTTGGTAAACTCGGGCAGCAAGTCGGGGTTGCCGCGCTGCAGGTTGAGCGAATCGGAAAAGTCGGTGAAAGGCATCAGCTGGAAGAAATTAGGCCTGTTGATACGCCGGGTATACGACAATTGGATATTGTCTTCTTCGTTGAGCTTGCGGGTAACGAATACGCTGGGGAACAAGCTGAGCGGATAGTCGTTATTGAAAGTCGAATCAACCGTTTCCAGGGTGCCGGTGTACTGGCTGCTTTCGGCGCGCAAACCCAACATGTAACCCCATTTCGGAAACTGGTGACTAAACGAGCCGTATGCCGCGTAGACCTGGTCGTCAAATTTATAGCGGTCGGCAAAGTTGGGAATCAGTACCCACTGATTGATATCGGGGTCGAATACGAAGTTGTCGCTGTTGTTGGTATTGCGGCGAATGGCCGCCCTGGCGCCCAATTCCAATTTTATTCTGTCGGAAATAGGGTCTACGTAGTCGGTTTGAATGGTCAGAAAATTGGAAGCCCCGCTGTTTTCCTGGCGCTCCAGGCTTTCAAATCCCGATGTAATAAATTGGGTATTAAAATCACCGGTACTTTCACTACTTACACTATTGAGGTTGACATCGGCGGTTAACTCCTTTCCGTTTTTAGGAAAATTGTGTTTGTACAACAAGGCCGCACCGATGTTCCTGAATCCGCGTTCGTTGCTGGAATTCCTGACTGATTCGCTAAAGGTCGTGCCGCTTGAATACAGCGAATCGGTGCGGATGCCAAGTATGTCGCTATTCTCAAACCGTCCTCTGGTATAGCTACCGGAAGCGGTCAGCGTATTGCGGTTGTCGATAAACCAGTCGAGCCCGCCGCGCAGGTTGGCAAACAAGCGGCTGTTATCGGAGTCGGTACGCTGGAAGATGTCGGTGGGCACTTGTCCAAACAGATTGCTGCGTTCGGTTTCGCCCTCAGAGATGCCTTTGCGGCTGTTGAGGTTGGCATTGAGAAAAGCATTAAACTTGCCTTCACGGGCATTGATATCGGCGCCGCCGTTGAGGCCGCCGCGCGAGTCGGCGCCCAGGCGGATATTGCCGTTGTAGCCTATGCGGCGTTCTTTTTTCAATACGATATTCACGATGCCGGCCTGGCCGCCGGAGGCGTCATACCTGGCCGAAGGGTTGGTGATCACTTCTACCGACTCAATAGCGTCGGCGGGAATTTGTTCGAGGGTGAGCGTGGTAGGCCTGCCGTCAACAAATATCTGGGGGGAAGAGTTTCGCAGGGTCACGTTGCCGTCGAGGTCTACACCCAGCGAGGGTACGTTGCGCAGGGCGTCTTCGGCAGTACCGCCCGAGGCTACGGCGTTTTTATCAACCCGGAATACTTTTTTATCCAGAGCCAGGGTAAGACTGCCGGCTTCGCCTTTTACGACGACTTCGTTAAGGGTTGTCGACTGGGTTTCGAGCACGATATTGCCCAGATCCTGGTCGAATTTGGAAGCCATCGCACTCATGTCGCCTTGTCCGTCAGCCCGCCGCGATGGCCTGGTAACGCCAAACGATACTTTCCGCTCCGCATCTGCATAACCCAGAAAGCTTACTTTCAAGGTAAATTCGCCCATCACAGGCAATTTCTCAAGACTGAAATCGCCGTTATCTTCGGTGATCTGCCCGGTGATAAGCGTTTTCTTCATGCTTTTGCTCAGCGAGTCGAATTTCATGCCGTATAATTCTACGGTAGCGTAGCCCACGCCTTTCCCTTTTTCGTCCACGACTTTGCCATAGAAATGACCGATGTTCATCTGTCCGTTTCTACCGCCGGGAAATGCCGGCTGCTGGGCAATAAGCGCAGCAGACCACAAGCTTAACAACAGTACGCTAAGGGTGATTTTCAAATTTTTCATGTCAATTATTGTAATAAGGTTTTGTCACAATTATGTCAGTTCCATCTACTTGCCCAACCATAACCATATTAGTGGTGCGGTTGTTTAGATTTGGCATAAATAGCTTGATGTAACTATTCTATTACGATACAAAACAACGGCGAAAAACAATACCATATTTGTAGTGTAGACGAGATGGGCAAATGAGGAGGCAAAAAGGGCAAAGGAGGAGACTTCGAGACTATGCGACTATGTGACTGTGCGACTTTACGATCATAGTCCCGAATATCCCTGAGTTTCCGGGTTTTCATCTCCTCAATCCTCGTTTTCATCTCCTTCGTCAAACGGCTCCATAAATAACCCATATTTTTGTGGATAGACTTAAAATGTATGCCATTGCTAACGCGAAAAATAAATACGGAAAAACTATACAGGCTCTTATTCCTACTCTTGTTTTGGAGCATGTGGCTCGGCTGGCCTTTCCTCAATTCGGAAGGGCACGAGGCCTTTCGCCGCTTCATGACCCTGATGATTCCGATAAATTTGACATTCATCCCCCTGTTTTTCTTCAACACCGAATGGCTCATCCCCAAAATACTTGACAAACGGGGGGTGAGTTCGTATGTGGTTTCGCTATTTGTAATGATTGCCGTTGTAACAGTTTTGCACCTCCTGATGAAAGACTGGCTCCTGCCGGAAGATATTCACCACAAACACAGAAGTTTATACCGCACGCTTATCCCCGTCATGTTTATTACCGCGGTTAGCACGGGATACGGGTTTATCACCTATCTGCTCGACCAGGAGAAAAGGCGCCGCGAAGAAAAGCAGGAACGCCTGCAATCAGAACTGGCTTTCCTGCGATCACAGATCAGCCCGCACTTCATTTTTAATATTCTAAATAGCCTGGTATATCTGATCCGCTCGCGCTCGGAGCTGGCCGAAGCGGTAACGATCAAACTCTCCGAGTTAATGCGCTATATGCTCTACGAATCGGCAGATGCACAGGTCACGCTCGACAAAGAGGTGGACTATCTGTCCAATTATATCGAATTACAACAACTGCGCTTCGGCGAGGACGTTGATATCCGTTTTCACAAAGAAGGCCTGCCACACAGCCAGATCATCGAGCCCATGCTGATGATCCCCTTTGTCGAAAACGCTTTCAAACACGGCGTGGGCTATGTGAAAGATCCCATCATCGATATTTCTCTTATTTTTGATGAAAAGAACTTATCTTTTATTGTTAAAAATAAAATTGCCCCCGATATGCCCGAAGACAAAGACAGCAGTTCCGGCATCGGCCTGCGCAATGTGAAGCGACGGCTGGAATTGCTGTACCCCCACAGCCACCAATTGACCCTTCGCAAAGACAATGAATGGTTTGTGGCGGAATTGGAGTTGCAGTTCGGTCATGAATAACTGTTGTCGGTTGTCAGTTGTCGGTTATCAGTTGCCGAGAACGGACAACCGACAACCGATAACCGACAACATTATGAACCTCCGCTGCATCGCCGTCGATGACGAAAGTATGGCTCGCAAGTTGCTGGAAGACTATATCCGGCAGATGCCGTTTTTGGAACTGGTAGCTACCTGCAAAAACGCCTTTGAAGCTATGGAGGTGTTGCAAAAGGAAGAGATACACCTCATGTTTCTCGATATCCAAATGCCGGGTATGCTGGGCACCAAATTCCTGGCCGGTCTGCGCGCCAGGCCGATGGTGATATTCGTGACGGCTTACGCCAATTATGCCGTAGAAAGCTACGAACTCGATGTAGTCGATTACCTGATGAAACCCGTGAGCCTCGACCGCTTTGCCAAAGCGACGCACAAGGCGCTTGAAATCTGGCAGTTGCGCACCGGCATTACCGCCCAAATGCCACAAGAAACACTCGACAGCCCCGATTTCTTTTTTGTCAATTCGGAATACGCCCTGGTGAAAATTCAGGTAACGGAGATTTTATTTATTGAAAGTATGAAAGACTACGTGAAAATTTACATAAAAAATACCCCTAAGCCCATTCTCACCAAATCTACGCTAAAAGGTATAGAGGAAAAGCTGCCTTCCCAAAAGTTCCTCCGCGTCCACAAATCCTTTATCGTACACCTCGACAAGATTGAAGCCATCCGCAACCACCAGATCACGATCGGCGCCCACGAAATCCCCGTCAGCGAAGCCAATATGGATGAGTTGTTGCGGCGGCTACGGTATGAGCGATAAGACAAGGCAACTATGGGTCTTTACGATGGTTTTTCCACAACGCAAGAAGCGAGACCAACGCCCAGGCGCCTTCCAATATAGTAAAAGGTACGGATTGTATGAGAATGGAAGATATACATGCCAGCCCCGCGCCTACCAGGTTCAAGATCAGATAAAGGCTATCTGTCTGCGATAGTTTGCCGTATACGCTCAGAAAATACGCCGATAAGATCAGGAATACGCCGGTGAAGCCGATGAGGTCTGCCATGGTGGCAAGGTAAGCATTCAAAAAGATATAGAAAAGTCACGCCCTACCGTACCGCTGCTTTAGCTGCCGAAAAAGCCGCCATTCAACTCAGGAGGTGGCTTGGAGTCACCTCCTGAGTTTTCCATACCTCAATTCAGGAGGTGATTTGAATTCACCTCCTGAATTTTCCATGCCGGCATTGAAAAGCCATGCCTTGTATATTCGTTCCGGCTCCACTCAACGAACGGCGAGAATAGCAAGGGCGCCAAGGAATGCTCCGCAGCGATGGGTATAAAACGCCATCGCTACGGAGCGCTTGGTTGAATCGTCGCAAAGCCGGGACTCAACTCCACGCGGCGAACAGGTCTGGCCGAGGCTATTTTCAATTAGGATACACAGGATTTTTGAAGGATATCAGAAGGATGTATTGCAGCCTCTCTCTGCCTGCAATCGGCGAGAAACGAGCCGTCCCGACTTAGCGGAACAGGCAAGCGCCAGCGAGCCGTAGTGTAGCTTAGTCGGGATCTGCCTTAGCCGAAGAGTGGGTTAGTAGAGATACGACGTATCAAAATGCAAGAACAGTAGACCAGTCGCAATTCTGCCTTAGCCGAAGAGTGGGTTAGTAGAGGGCATATCGCTCGCCTCGAAGGTCAGGAGCAGGTCGCAATTCTGCCTTAGCCGAAGAGTGGGTTAGTAGTTTTATTTGGTTATTTTTTGTGGAACCGTAAATACGGTCGCAATTCTGCCTTAGCCGAAGAGTGGGTTAGTAGTTCGTAAATTTTAACCAGGAAAACATCCAAAAAATGTCGCAATTCTGCCTTAGCCGAAGAGTGGGTTAGTAGCCGTTGGCAGAGACTCTTTTGGGGAATACCTAATGTCGCAATTCTGCCTTAGCCGAAGAGTGGGTTAGTAGAGCTAACACATTTAATATGATAGCATTTACAAGCCCTGTAAGGTAATAAATGCCTCGCATATTTTGGGTGTTTTTAGTTAAATATTTCTTAAAAAAATAGTAAAAATCACTAAAAACAAGGTAAAGACGTAGTAGCTCCGGAAGTATATTCAATTGATAACAAGCGTTTTAAACGAATGAAAGTATAGATATTTTTAATACCTATGTTATGTAATACCGGGTTGGAACCCTCTTCGCAACTAAAAAGGCCGCTTCCAACTGCGTGTCGGAAACGGCCTTCTTTTGGTGGAGGTAAGGGGAGTCGAACCCCTGACCTCTTGCATGCCATGCAAGCGCTCTAGCCAGCTGAGCTATACCCCCATATATATTTCTTCCCGCTTTTGGAAAGTTTTACTCGGCCTCCGTGTGGAGGTAAGGGGAGTCGAACCGCTG
>JABWBR010000127.1 GCA_013360405.1 Saprospiraceae bacterium | reverse complement strand
AACCCATCAGCACATTAACCCATCAGCACATTAACCCATCAGCACATTAACCCATCAGCACATTAACCCATCAGCACATTAACCCATCAGCACATTAACTCATCAGCACATTAACCCATCAGCACATTAACCCATCAGCACATTAACCCATCAGCACATCAAAAAAAGCCATACCTCCTTGCGAAGATATGGCCTTGTTGTCATGGAACCCCTTTCGATTTATCTTACTTAATTGTCAGATCTTTGTAATACGTGCGATAGGGTGTGCTTACGCGAACGAGGTAGTTGCCCTGGGGCAAGCTCGACGTGTCGTAGCGGCGTTCTACTTTGATCACATTGCGCTGGGTATCGGAGAAAACCTTATCGCCGGCGGCGTCAAACACGGTCATTTCTACCGTAGTCAGTCGGTTATTTAGCATCGATACATCGACATAACCGTTTTTACAAATAATAGCCGGCGTAAAAATCACCTCGCGCTGGTTCTCGTCAACAGTGATACCGGTTTCGGTCAGCGTCAGCGGCTGAATGGTTTCGCGCGTCTCCGTAATAACTACCAGGCGGTACATGCCGGCAGGCAATTGCTCGAGGTTGAACACCTTAGCGAATTGCGCGGCGCTCTTAATTCGCTCATCCAGGAGGATATTGCCTTGAAGGTCTTTTAGTTGCACAGTGGCATGTGAAGCCAGGTCAGCTACCACCAGGCTGACCTTCTTGGCAAATCCTGTAGTCCGGATCGTAATCGTGGGCACATCGGCGGCCCCTAGTTGGGTGTGCATTACGAGCGCAAAAAGGGCGCTCAGCATAAATGCTTTTTTCAAATTCTTCATAATAACAGGTTTGATTAATGATGATGTCGGTCTTTAATTTTTCTACCGGGTGATAATTGATACGACAAAAGTAGGGGCGCCGGTTGCGCTTTTGCTACCTTTTAATTGACCGATGCTGATACTATTTTAACCCGCTATACCGAATAAATCACAAAAACAAGCCAGTTAATTATGTCGTATTTTTGTTTTATTTTAAATTTATTATTTTTATAAAATTTAATTTTAAAATACAAAAACAACCATCTTTTTTATTCCTTAATCCCGAATCGTTTTCCAACCTGCCTGCTACCTCCCTTTAAAAGCCGGTTTTTTACCTTTTTCTGACAAAAAGGGTCATTGGTCAATAAAAAACGGCTTTCCGGTAGGTCCAATTTTACGTTCATCGAGTGTGGCGTGTGCACAAGCAACTAATAGCGCAACTTTGTGACATTATATTGAACGCGAAATTTATTGTCAATTTACCCATATCATGAAAACCTATTTCACCCTTATTCTTGTCGCCCTGGTAAGCACCGGCACCTACTTATGTCTTCGCCCCAGCCAAACCGGCCAATCCGCCCAGAGTCTGTTCGATACCCTTGTGCAAGAGCAGCCGCTGGAAATGACCATCACGACTGACTTTTCTACTTTGCTGGCAGACAGAACTATAAAGGAAGCCCAAGCCGCTACGGTTGCCTGGACCGGCGCCGACGGCAGCACCGGCCAATGGCAGGCCGATATAGCCCTGCGCGGCAAAACGCGCCGGCAGTATTGTTCCTTTCCGCCATTGAAGCTGAGCTTCGACAGCGAAAAATTGCACGACGCCGGACTGAAAAGATACAGCAGCCTCAAATTGGTTACGCAGTGCACCGATAATGAACAGTTGCTGTTGAAAGAATACCTGGCTTACAAGATGCTGAACAGCCTCACCGACAAAAGCTTCAGGGTACAGATCGCCAGGGTGACTTACCATGACCGCGAAGGCGACATGGCGCCGGTGACGCAATACGCTATCATATTGGAAAATACCCAAGAAATGGCTACACGCCTGGGAGGCCGTATGGTGGAAGACGATCAGCCGGCGTCCAATCAAATAGACGCCGAGCAATACCGATTGCTCACGGTATTCCAGTACATGATCGGCAACACCGACTGGAACCTGGCAGATCAGCACAATATCAAGATGGTGCAGTTGGAAGGTAAAAGCGCACCCACACCCGTTCCCTACGATTTCGACTACGCCGGCCTGGTCAATGCCCCTTACGCCAAACCCCACCCGCAGATGCCCATCGACCACGTTACCCAGCGCTTTTTCCAGTGGCGCGGCAAAGACTGCGAGTCATTAAGGCATACCATAGCTATTTTTAAAACCCAAAAAGCGGAGTTGCTCCAACTATGCCATACTATACAGGGCCTCAGCGAATCAAGCCGCAGGCAGGTGGCAGGGTATCTCAACGAATTTTACCAGATCATCGAAAACGACGAGTCGCTGGCCCTGATGCTGCGGAGCAGGCAGGTGGCGTCGTGATCAGCACTTAGCGATCAGCGGTCAGCAGTCAGATCAAAGACCCGACTGCCGACTGCCGATAGCCGACCTAAAAACACCACTCATTAGCTGCGATCAAAGCGGCGGCCACTTTGCGGCGCTCGTTTTTCACATTGACGGGCGGATATTTCGAGAAACGTTTGAGTCCCATCAGCAGCGTGCGCAGCAGGTCGCCTTCGGCGAAAGAGGCAAGAGCGTCGGCGCCTTCTTTCTGGATGCGGGCGGTAGCGTCGTGCAGGAAAACGCGCAACATCGCGTCGTATACCTCTTGTGCGGCGGGTTTATTGCTCATGCCGGACAGCTTTTGCACGCGCAGGAGCAGCGACTCGGCCAGCAGCACATCAATCATCATATTGGCCACATTGGCGATAATCTCCTGTTCTTCTTTGAGGTTGAGCTTGCCGTCCATCTGCAGTTTGGCGGCAGCGCCCGCCACCATCAGCACGATCTTTTTGAAATCGCGCACGGCGCGTTCTTCTTCGCCGTAGGGGCCTTCGGCTTGTTCCATCGAAGGCATCGAGGCCAGTTCTTTTTGTACCGCCCAAGCGGGGCCCACGATATCAATGGCGCCTTTCATCGCGCGTTTCAGGAGCATATCAACAGTAAGCAGGCGGTTGATCTCGTTGGTACCCTCGTAGATGCGGTTGATACGCGCATCGCGGTAGGCGCGGGCGGCCGTGCCTTCTTCCGAATAGCCCATACCGCCGTGAATTTGCAGCGTTTCGTCGATCACATAATCGAGGGCTTCGGAGCCTGCCACTTTCAGTATAGCGCATTCGATGGCGAATTCTTCGGCGGCTTTGAGTTTCGCCTCTCCGTACTCCACGCCGGCGGCTTCCTGTTTTTGTTCGCTGTCCTGCATCATATTCGATACGCGGTACATGGCGCTATCGACGGCAAAAATGCGGATGGCCTGCTCGGCCAGTTTGTATTGGATAGCGCCGAAGCTTGAAATCGGCACGTCGAATTGGATGCGTTCGTTGGCATATTGTACTGCGGTAGTCACGCTTTTTTTCGCGCCGCCTATAGACAGTACGCACAATTTGAAGCGACCCACATTGAGGGCGTTAAAAGCAATGAGGTGGCCTTTGCCTATTTCGCCCAACACATTAGTTGCGGGTACTTTTACATTTTCAAAAAATACCTGTCGGGTAGATGAACCTTTGATACCCAGCTTATTCTCTTCGGCGCCGAGGGTAAGCCCCGGTGAATTGCGCTCCACGATAAATCCGGTAAACTTATTGCCGCCAACCTGCGCAAAGACAATAAACACATCGGCAAAACCGGAATTGGTGATCCACATCTTCTGGCCGTTGAGCAAGTAATGCGATCCATCGGCGCTAAGGTCGGCGCGAGTTTTGGCAGCCAGTGCATCGGAGCCCGAACCGGGTTCGGTGAGGCAATAAGCCGATTTTAACTCCCCGTTTATCAGGCGGGGCAGGTAGTGCTGCTTTTGCGCATCCGTGCCAAAATAAAGAATGGGCAACATGCCGATACCCGTATGGGCGGCATAAGGCACGGTAAACGAAGCGGCAGGCCCCATCACGTCACAAATGATCGTATTGGAATTGGTGTCGAGGGCCGAGCCGCCGTATTCGGCCGGCATGTGGGTGCCGAGCAAGCCCAGCTCAGCCATCTTGTCGAGCAACTTGACGGTGATGTTATCTTCCTGTCGGTCAATTTTGTCTATATTCGGCATCACCTCCTGATAAAGGAAATCGTGCACCATATCCTTTACCATTTGCTGTTCTTCATTGATTTCTTCAGGGATGAAGATATCTTCCGGCTTGGAGTCCTTTATAAGGTACTCGCCGCCCTTGAGTACCTCGTTTTTGATCATTGTATCTTGCATGGCTATTATTTTTAGCGAATATTCGCTACAATATTAAGTTGTTTTTATCTTTATGTAAAGATGTAGGGCAAAAAAATTGCGAATTTTCGCTAAACTTTAACAAGCCACGTTTTTTTCATCCAATTAATAAAGGCGCCAAAAGAAAGACTTTTGTCATCGCTATGTAAGCAGCTTTTTGTTATTTTTAGGCTTTAGGGCTTAGCAGTCAGTTCATAGTAGCTAACAGCTAAGACCTGATCGCTAAGACCTACTATCATGACTAAACCATCTACACGCTCAACAACGCCTTCGGTTCATCGCTTCAAGGCTATTCGCAACTCGCTGCGTTTCGTATCCGACCCCATCAGCGTACTCGATGATCAGATCGCGCGACTGGGCCCCACATTTTTCACCTACATCGGCGGGGTATACAAGGGATTACTGACGACAGAACCCGAGCTGATTCAGCACATCTTGCAGAAGCACCACCGCATCTATCGCCGGTCGCCGATGCATTTTGATAAATTATCACATTTTTTGGGGCATGGCCTGCTCACCAGCGAGGGCGACTACTGGCTGCGCCAGCGGCGCCTCATCCAACCCGGCTTTCACCGATCCCGGCTGGCGGCGCTCACCGAGATCATGCAGGGCGTCATCGACGGCTTTCTCGACAATTTCGACCGCGAACTGGAGAAAAATAACTCGGGAGTAGATTTGTACCCCAAGATGATGGAATTGGCGTTTAATATCGTGGCGCGTTCGCTGTTTAGCGCCAACATCAAGGAACACGAGTTGCGCCGCTTGTCTACGATCATCACCTCCCTGCAGGAATTCATCATCAAGCAGATCAGGCAGCCTTACCTGAATTGGTGGTTCGACATGTCGGGGCAATTGCAGCAACACGAAATACTGGCCCGCGAATTCGACGAAATTTTGCTGGCTATTATCCACCAGCGGCGCTTGCGCGGCGAAGTGCGCGACGATCTGCTGCAAATGCTGCTCGATTCGCGTTATGAAGACACGGGAGAAGGCATGACCGACCGGCAATTGCTCGAAGAAAGCGCCATTTTGTTTGTAGCCGGCCACGAAACCACCGCCAACGCACTTTCCTGGATGTGGTATTTGCTTAGCCAACACCCCGAAACGGTGGCCAAAGCCCGCGCCGAAATCGACCAGGTACTCGGCGGTCGCAAGCCGACATTCGAAGACCTGCCCCAACTGGAATACCTCACCCAGATCATTGAAGAAAGCATGCGCCTGTACCCGCCCGCATGGATTACCGACCGCATCGCCGTAGAAGACGACTATTTCGAAGGTATCCATATCCCCAAAGGAGTGGTGGTTATCGCCTATTTTTACGGCGTTCACCGCTCCGACAGGCTCTGGACCGATCCGCATAGCTTCGACCCCGATCGCTTCAGCAAAGACAACAAAAAATCGCAGGCCCCCTATTCGTATTTGCCCTTTGGCGGAGGCCCCAGGCTGTGCGTCGGCAATAGTTTTGCCATCATGGAAATGCAATTGGTACTGGCTGCTATGCTGCAGCGCTATGATTTTACCCTGATGCCCGACCACGAGGTCATCCCGCAGGCGTTGATTACGCTGCGACCCAGGCACGGGGTGCGGATGCGGGTGAAGCCTTTGTGAATGTACGACCTCCTGATTTATCTGTGAAAACCTTGCAAGGTCTGGCCCGGGCCTAATCATAACGTCCCATATTGCTTTTTCCACCACAACCACTATATTTGGGCAACAACACACAACTTATGCCGAAACGGTTTGGGGAGGAGAGGGCCGGTTTTGGACTGGTTTCGATAGTATTCCTTTTACTATTTGCGATAAATACAGCGGCCCAGCCGGCAGACAGCCTGCCGACAAAGCGCTTGCATCTGCTCGAGCCCGCCGACAGCCTCCACAAAGGCCGCTTCTGGACTTGCGCAGCCGGCGGCGCAGCTATCTACGGCGCGGCGGCAGTGGGCCTGTACCAGGCCTGGTACAAAGACTACGAACTCATCGGTTTTCACACTTTCAACGACTGGGCGGAGTGGAAGGACATGGACAAGATGGGCCATTTTATTACCACCTATACCGAGTGCAGACTGGTATACAACGGCGCCCGCTGGACCGGCATGCGGCGCCGGCCGGCGTTGTGGACCGGCGTAGCGGTTGGCGCTTTTTTGCAGGCAACCGTAGAGGTCATGGACGGCTTTTCGGCCAAATGGGGATTCTCCTGGGCGGATATGGGCTTTAATACGGCCGGACTCGGCCTGTTTGCCGCCCAGGAACTGGCCTGGCAAGAGCAGCGTATCATGGCCAAGATCTCGTATACCCGGCCCAATTACCCCAACGAATTTGCCTACACCCTGGGCGGCCCCCCGCCGATGACGGTGGCGCAACGCGCCCGCGAACTCTACGGGGTTAGCTTTGCCGAGTCTTTTCTAAAGGATTACAACGCCCTGAGCATCTGGGCTTCTGTCAACCTGCACGCCTTTGTATCGCCGCGCCGCCCCGATACCCGCCTGCCTAAATGGCTCAATATCGCGGTGGGCTACGGCGCCGAGAACCTCTACGGCGGCTTCAAAAACGAATGGACGGATGAAGCCGGCAATCTCAATTTCCTGCCCGAAGACAAATACCCGCGCTACCGCCAGTTTTTTATCTCTCCCGATATCGATTTTACCCGCATCCCCACGCGCAGCAGGGTGCTGAAAACGGTGTTCAGCGCGCTGAATTTTATCAAAATACCGGCCCCGGCATTGGAGATTAATACGAGAGGGAAGGTGAAGGGGTATTGGTTTTATTGGTGAGGGGTTCTCTGTTCTCTGTTCTCTGTTCTCTGTTCTCTGTTCTCTGTTCTCTGTTCTCTGTTCTCTGTTCTCTGTTCTCTGTTCTCTGTTCTCTGTT
>JABWBR010000067.1 GCA_013360405.1 Saprospiraceae bacterium | reverse complement strand
TATCCTCCAGATAATCAAAATCAAAAAAATCCCGCTCGGCCTGCGTTTTTAACGCCAGGCGCGCTTCTTCTACTAATTGCCGCTCTTCGGGAAGCGGGGTGGGTTCGTCTTTTTTGCAGGAGTACAAGATGCCAATAGAAAGGCATAGGCCCAGCAGGCCCGTCAAAAGATGGGTACGAATAAAATTCAGGTTTTCTTGTGGCTAATGATATTTCCAACACGAGCGAAGCTCAATGACAAATGTAAGAAGAAATACGCTTTCTTAGAAATATGCTGGATAAAGGAGAAGGAAAAAGGTAGGTTTTTATTATGTGAAGTATAGCTTCCTGCTTATATCGGAAACTAACCCAAATTTTCGAGAGTTGCAAAACAGTTTGATCTACGGCCGAACGAGGATTGATATTGTAACATCAAACATCAAACGCGTTTGCGTTGAAAATACCAGGCCAGAAAAAGGCTAAAGACGGTAGCAGCAGCCAAAATAGCATAGGCTACCAGGCGGTGTTCCTGATACGGCAGGTTCACATTCATACCATAGAAACTGGTGATAAGCGTAGGCACCATCAGCACCACCGTAATAAGCGTAAGGCGGCGCATAGTGTGGTTGAGGTTATTAGAAATGATAGAGCCGTAGGCATCCATAGTGCCGTTGAGGATATTGGTGTACACGTTGGCCATTTGTAAGGCCTGGCTATTATCGATAATAATATCTTCAAACAGGTCGCTTTTGTCTTCGTCGGCGCTCACATGGAGGAAATCGGAGCGTTTCATTTTCATTTTCAGCAATTCGTTGGCGCTAAGCGCATTCACAAAATATACCAGGCTTTTTTCAATGCTGAGCAATTGTTTGAGTTCCTTATTGCGGCTCGAGTCGTACAATTCCTGCTCGATGAGATTTCGTTTGAGGTTGAGTTTTTTCAGGGCATTGAGGAAGCGGTATACGTTTTGCTCCATGAGTTGCAGCACAAAAAGCATATCGTCGGCGGGATGAAAATTTTTCACCCTGTCTTCCAGGAACAGGCGCAAAACGGGGTTTTGGTGTCCCGAAACGGTAATGACGTGTTCTATCGTGATAATGATGCCGATAGGGGCCGTAATATATATGGCGTCTTTGTCTTCTTCTTCTTCGCTGAGTACGGGCGTGCTAAGCAGGATAAGCCGAACGTCGCCTTCGCGTTCATAACGCGAGCGTTCGTCGATGTCGAGGGAGTCGATGAGGAAGTCGAGCGGCAAGTCAAAACGCTGGGCCGTTTCTTCGAGTTCCTCCTGGCTGAACGGCGGGGAGATATTTACCCAGCACGAGACCTCCGGCTCGTCCAATTCGATGAGTTTCCCTCCCTGTCGTGTATAGTAGCGTACCATGGCCCACAAACTTACTATTTTCTTTTTACTGTTGTCGGTTGTCAGTTCTTTGATAACAGAGAACCGACAACTGACAACCGACAACGCTAAAAATCATCGCAACTGTTGCTATTTTCCATGCTTTTCTGGATATAATTACTTATATTTGTAAAGGTACCGGTAGCGCCATAAAGTTGGAAAAGCGCCGGTGGCCACACCGCAAACCCGCCAAGACGGGAGCGCCCGTTGGAGGGTGCGGCGTAGCGCACTCTAAATAAAATAAGTCATGATCGTTGACGAAAGAGAAATCCTGATTTACTACAATCCGGATTCCAATTCCGACCTCAAAACAGTGGCTTTCGCTCAGAGCATTACGCCCTTTGTAAAAAGCTATACCTACCAGCAAGCTCCAATCAGCAACCTGAGATGGGAGCAGATCTTCCAGGCTATCGGCATGCCGCCCAAAGAAATGCTCAACAAATCTGATCCTTATTATCAGGAAAACATCCGCGGGCACGAGTTTGACGACGACGGCTGGATGAAAATTTTGCGACACAATCCGCAGCTTATTAAAGCGCCGATAGCCATCCGCGGCGATAAAGTAATATTGTGCGAATCGCCCAAAGACATTTACAAATTGACCGAAGTAGAAGAAGTTGAAAAGGAGGTATAAACTTTTTGCCCCATTTTGAGGTGATTCTTATGGCCTTTTGTACTTTTGGACGGGCGCATGAAGCGCATGTGCCGGATTGTATTTTTTCATATTAATCCAGAGGCTTATGTCATTTGAAGTAGAAGGCAAGCTCGTCAAAAAGTACGATATAGAAAGCAAGACCAGCTCATTTCAGGCTCGCGAGTTTGTTATTGAAATAGAAAGCGGCGGCTATCCGCAATTCGTCAAATTCCAACTGGTGCAGGACAGGTGTATCCTGATCGATGCCTACGAAGAAGGCGAGCAGATCAAGGTTCACTTTGACTTGCGCGGACGGGAATGGCAGGGTAAGTATTTTACCAACCTCAATGCCTGGCGTATTGAGAAAGGATCGACAGCGGCAGCCCCTGTGGCAAGCACCGGCGGCAGCGATGTTTCGTTCCCCAGTGCCGGCGATGAACCGGCACTGCCGGCTAGCGCCGACGATGATTTGCCCTTTTAAGCTGTATTTTTATGATTATTACTTTTGTAAAGGTTTGGAAGGAAGATCTCACCCTTACCAAACCTTATACTATTGCCTATCATACCATTAGCGCAGTGGAAAATGTATTTCTGCTGCTCGAAACCAATAACGGACTGCGGGGTATCGGCGTAGCCGCCCCCGCAGAATTCGTGACGGGCGAAAAGGAATCCGACAGCCTCCACGCCCTCCAGACTCATGCAGAAGCGCTATTGCTGGGAAAAGATGTACGCGACTACCAGACTTTGCTCCGTCAAAGTCTGGCCGCCATGCCCGCACAACCTGCCGCACGCGCAGCTATCGATATCGCATTACACGATCTTATCGCCCAATATCTGGGGGTTCCGCTGACTCGTTACCTGGGGCAGGTTTATGAAGGCCTCCCTACCTCTGTAACGATAGGCATCAAAAGCGCAGAAGACACTGTGGCGGAAGGACGCCAATACGTAGCCGACGGCTTTCACGTCATCAAACTCAAAACCGGCCGACCGGAGGTAGAGGAAGATATTGCCGTATTTCGCAAACTTCGAGAAGCAGTTGGCCCGCATGTGGTGATTCGCGTAGACGCCAACCAGGGGTATACGCCTGCGGCTTTGGAGGCTTTTGCTAAAACATGCGACCCCCTCGGCGTCGAGTTTTACGAACAACCCCTGCCCAAAAAACAATCGCACCGGATGCTGGAAGTCCCCGAAGACTTGCGCCGCCGCTGCGCCGCCGACGAAGACCTCATCAGTCCCGCCGACGCGCTGTACCTGGCTCTTCCCCCCCACCCTTTCGGTATATTCAATATCAAACTTATGAAATGCGGCGGTGTTGGCCAGGCATTGGATATAGCCAGGATAGCCCAACTAAGCGGCATCGGACTGATGTGGGGTTGCAACGATGAAAGTGCGGTGAGCATTAGTGCGGCGCTTCACGCCGCCCTTGCCTGCCCTGCTACGCGTTATCTCGACCTCGACGGCAGTTTTGACCTGGCCAGGGACGCCGTTTTTGGCGGCTTTGCGCTTCGCGACGGCTGCCTGTATCCTACCGACAAGCTGGGGCTGGGCGTCGACCTGCTGGCTGGCTATCTGGCGTAAGCCGGCCTTATAGGTCCACATCTGCACGTCTACTATCACGACCCAGAGTAAAAAGGCAAAAAACGCGGCTTTTTGTATTAAAGGTAAGCTGTCGATGTAATTACCTGTAGTGTATATATAATTGTTAATGCCTATCAAAAAGAGACAAATTACCCCTCCGCCAATCAATTTGAACTCCTTTTTCAGGTAAAGTGCCCAAAAGGCGCCCAATAGCGCGATCATGCCCAGTACAACCGACGAATAAATGACCAGGTCGTGGTAGTTTGTAAAAATAAAAAGGGCTAATACCATCGAACCGATCCCCGTATAACGGATTAGGGCGCCGCCGGCTCGGGTAATGCGAAAATATTGAGGCAAATAATACCAAAACAAGGAAAGACTCGCACACAATACGACCATCGCCGACATCGCCACCACTCGCGAATCGTTCAATTTCCCGTTTTTTGCGTAGTGGCTCAGCAGATCACACCAGTAATTATGCGCCCAGCTATAGCCCTCAGCCATCTCATCGGCATTCGAACCGCCGGGATATAAAAACGTTGAATTAATGTAAAGGATGATGTAAAGTCCAATGCCTATTGCCGGCGCCAGCAACCAAAACCTCCGATATTTTCCCATCTGCTTTTGTAAGGAGGGAGCCTTCTCTACTGGAGTGATATGGTTTTTCCCGCATCTCATTTCCCCTATTTACAACCATACAATTTACGCAATTTGGAGGGAATAATCAAGATGATTTCTCTGATTTCATCCCGCGGTTTCAACCGCGGGATAGGTCAGGCCCGGGATAGAGCAGGCCCGGGACAGAGCAGGCCCGGGACACGCCCGCGGTTGAAACCGCGGGGTGAAACCGGGGGTGAAATCAGAGGATCGTCACGTCAAATATGACCTCCACATCCGTCTCTCCGGTATTGCAGGGGGCAGCGGCGCCTTTATCCGGTTCGTGTTTGAGCGAAACGGTTAGTTTTCCGGTTCCGGCGCTGGTGGTCACTACCTGGCTGACCAGGCCCAGCGGTTTACCGTCGGTGTCGACATCCTGGACGGCCGGCAGGGGTACGCTGCCCTCTGTATCAAAACACACCAGATGGGCTGCGCTCTCATCGCTCACTTCGGCAGTTATATCTTCCACATTGCCGGCCTGCGATTCATCGAGGAACTTGACGCGCAGGGTGTAGGTGGTATTGGCCGCCAGTACGACATTGTCTACTACCGGCGCATTACCGCCTATGCCGTCTACGTCTTTAAATGAAAAGGTAAGCGGAGTTCCGCCGGCCGGACTGAATTCGAGTAACACGGTGGTGATCAACTCTTGAGGGTCTCCCCCCGTATCGTCGTCATCTTTGTTACAGCCGCTAGCAATGAGTATGCCGAAGGCAAGCAAAGGAAGTAAGTACTTGAACATCAGTTTATTGTTGTTTGTCATGATTAATTGATTTTTTTAAAAATAATTGTAGAGACGTAAAATTTTGCGTCTGTACGTCCCGAATCATCCATCAATCCCCAAAGGCACCTTGATGCGAAAAGTAATATTGCGGCCCGTTTCATGGGCGTAATACCGAAATCGGTTGAGGTATTCGCGATAGCTCGTATTGCTGAGGTTGAAGACCGCCACACCGATATCTATGGGTTGCCGACCCCAATACCAGCGCATGCCGGCTTCGAAGTTAAATCGGGTATGGCCGGCAGGTGGCGCCGAGTAATCGAGGCCTTCGGGGGCTCGGCTTTGGCGCAACACGTTGATCATCGTCAGATTGATAAACGGCGCTTCGTCTGCTTCGCGCAGGGGTTTGAACCGGTAGGTAATCCCGTGTTCGAAGCGATCGGAAGGCATGAAGATGAGCGGTTGGTCTTGTGTAAGGTCGCGAGCGCGGAGCAGCGAGCCCAGGGAGTTCACCGACCAATGATCTGACAGATCCAGGGTGGCATTCCAATCGAGGCCCATCAGCCTGGCATTGGTTTGCGTATACTGAAAAGCGGGGAAAGGCCCTCGAATCGATAATACATATTCTGCTTGTGGAAGCAGAAAAATAAAATCGTTGATCCGGTTGTAATACGCCGAGAGCGATGCCTTGAGCTTGCCTTTGCCCGTCCATTCCAGTGTGAGACTGGAGTTGATAGCGCGTTCGGGTTGCAGACCGGTGTCGCCTTTTTCATAAGAAGCCGTGCTGTGGTGTACGCCATCGCTGTACAGCTCGTTGATATTGGGCGCACGCCAGGCAGATGCCGCGTTGAAGCGCAATTGGGCTACCCCGGCGAATTGATAAATCAGGCCCAGCGTACCGGAAGCGCTGCGAAAATCAAAGCGGGTAGGCAGGCTGTCGGATTGGGGCAGGTCTACTTCCATACCCTTGAGGTCGTAACGGGCGCCGCCTTCGAGCTGCCAGGGCGATTCGAAGGGTTGCCAGCGCGAAATCCAGTAGGCGCCGCCGGTATGAGCCGTATAATTAGGGATTAACCCACCCCTATCGGTCGTATTGCGTTGTCCCATATAGTTGAGGCCCACCTGGTTGCGCAAGCGCTTAAAGGCCACGTACTCCCAATCGAGTCCGGTCGTATAAGTCGTTAGTTCAAACTCCATATCGGGGTCATCGAAGTTGGTGGGTAAAGGGCCATAAAGGCGGTGTGCGTCAAATTCCTGGCGTCGGTTGAACTGGCGGCTGAGTTGCAGGGCCAATTTGCCTCCCTGGTCGAAGCGATAAGTGGTGCGCCACTTCAGGAGTTCGTGCAGGATGCGCTGCTGAGGGCGGTTCAAGTCATAAGTAAACTCGCCGTCATTGAGAGGCCGTCCCCGCTCGATGGCATTATCGATATCGGTCACATTGCCAATGTGGGCATCGCGGAAGATGCCCAGGCGGGAGTAAAAATTGGCGTAATACAGCTCGGTTTGCCAATGTTCGCGTTGTGCGCCGACGGCCCAGGAGATATGCCGTTCGAGTATACCGGTATTGGCCAGGAAATAATCGGGGGTATGCAGGTTTCCGCCCCTTTTGAGCGTGCCTTGCAGTCGGCCGCTCAGTCCCCATTTTCCTCCCGTAGCAGCTTCTACAAAACCTGATGCCGCGCCTGTTCGGCCATTCGACAATCCCGCCAAAGTAATAGCCCCGCCAATACCGCGCCGGGTGGGTAGCTCCCGGGGTTCTATGAGAATCACCCCGCCGAGTGCTTCGGGGCCGTAACGCACACTGGCAGCGCCTTTGATCACCGAGATCTTTTCAGCCAGGTAGGGATCCACCTCGGGGGCGTGTTCCACTCCCCATTGATGGCCCTCCAGTTGTACGCCGTTATTGAGCACCAATATGCGGTTGCTGTGCAAGCCCTGAATGACGGGTTTGGCAATAGTGGCGCCGGTGTTGAGCACTGATACGCCGGGTATGCTGCGTATAGCTTCCGCGATATTAAGGCTTTGGAGGGATTCGAGCCGGCTGCCCTTCACTTCGGCGAGGGGCTGTGTAGTTTTTAGCGGCGCCGCCTTGGCGCGCACCAGCACATCAGCCAGTCCCACCGAATGCTCGTGCAGGGTAAAATCGAGCGAATCCTCGTGGCTCTCAAGCACGATCTGATGTTCGGCGTGATCGCAGGATATATGAGAACACACCAGCGTATACGTGCCGGCGCACAAATCTCTTATCTCATAACGGCCCTGTTCATCAGCTACCGCACCCACGGCATTCTCTTTCACGAGCACCGTAGCAAAAGGCACAGGCTCGCGGGTATCCGCGTTGAGAATCTTGCCGCTTATATGAAAACGACAATTTTGCGCCGGCAGGAGAAACCACCACCACGCAAACAGGAGGGTTATCCCCATCCGAAAAAGTTGGTTCATATTTGAAATTGTCTTACACGTTAGACCAAATCAAGTTAAAAATTGGACTAAGCGCAGACAGGGGGGCCGCGAAGCGGATAGCTGAGTTGAACAGTAGTGGAATGTAACGGCAGATAAAGGTAAATACAGGACGTTTGCTCCGGTGTACTTACCTTTTCAATCGAGGGCGCAAATGGCGTAATGTAGGAACTAAAGCCAATTGCGCAATAATCGCAATGGTGAAAAGCATAGTGGGCGTCGTGGAGGTGCGTCTCGCCTTCTCCCGGGTGGCATTGCAGGCGTGGATCCATATGCTCCGCCCAATGGTGAACCTCCTTCACCGTGAGGGGGAATACAAAAAGCAGGAGCATCAAAGACCCTCCTATTGCGCGATATATGGATACGCCTTTCAAGACAACAATTATGACGAAATTAAATATTCCTGATTATAACGCCGTACACAGGCCTATTGTTTGTCGTCCGGTTTTTTCTGGTTGAGGCGGCTCAATACTTCGGCCGTAATATCGAGGGCATCATTCACCATGAGTACTCCGCTGCCGGGGGCATAATTGAGGATATAGTCATAGCTCTTTTCTTTGCGGAGTTCGCTGAGGATATCTTTGACTTCTTTTTGGAGTTCTTCCTGGATGTTCGTGGTTTCATCCACCAGGGCTTTCGTCATGCGTTCCTGGTCTGCCATGAGTTTCTGCTGTTTTTGTGACAGCGTCTGTTCGAGTTGTTGCACTTCTTTGGGGGTCATAAAGCCTTGCTGCACTTTTTGCTGGGCGTCCATAAATTCTTTTTCCAGCGCTCTGCCGCGGGCTTTTAAAGAGGCATCTGCGTCTTTTTCTTTTTTAGAAAGCGCATCTTTGCGTTTTTTGAACCCCTCGTATTTTTCGAGCAGCGTATCGGCGTTGACAAATACGATTTTGGAATCGGCGGCGGCAGCTACGGTTTGCTGGCCGGTACTCGCGGCGGGGCCGGCTGTAGCGGCTTTAGGTGCGCGCAAATGGGCGATCATGAGGTAGCCTACGGCCAACAACAGCACGATATTGAGGATGAGTGATGCTTGTTTCATTTTATGAATTTTGAAATAACGACTGCAAAAATGGGGAAATTAGCTGAAAGCGCAGCAATAATTCCTGCATCTTGCGCGGCGGTATTATTCACGATACGCAAACTGGTTTACACATTCGTGTGAATTATTGCCCCTGGAACAATATAACTCCTCACACTTTTGTTTATTGCGAAAAAGGTTAATTATGCAAAAAAGCCTACTCTTGCTGTGGTGTACAGTAATTTACGCCTCTTCTCTTTTTGCCCAAAATATATTGCCGATCGGTTATTGGCGCGCGCATTTGCCTTATCATATCGGGCAGTCGGTTACACAGAGCGACGATGAGATTTATTATGCTACGGAGTTATCACTCACCATAATAGACAAAGAAGAGCGCTCGGCCCGTTTCATGAGCACCATTGACGGACTGAGCAATACGGGCATTCAGCTCATCAAATACAACCGAAGTAGTGAGGTACTTATAGTTGTGTATAATAACAGCGTAATTGACCTGGTGCGCCCCGACGGTATTGTCACGCTCAATCAAATTCGCAACTTTACCAGCATCATTGGCGAAAAGCGAGTAAACGATATTTTTGTCGAAAACGACTCTATCGTATACCTCGCCGCCAGCTTCGGCGTATCCAAACTCAACGTAAAAGCGGCGGAATTTTCTTTTACAACCTTTACCGGACTTGACGTGAGAGGCGTTTGCACCTGGAACGGCTATCTGTACGCTTCCACCACGGAAGGCCTTTATCGCGTGGGGCTCGACGCGGTGAATCCCGCCGATTTTAGCGGCTGGGAGTGGCTGAGCCAGGCCGAAGGTTTTCCCCTGGAATACAGCGGCGGGCCGCTGGCGGTTTTCAAAAACCAGTTGTATGCCGGCATCAATGACACCCTTTGTCGCATTGATGCCTCAGGCCCTACTCCCCTGCGCGCCGAAGAAGGCCACTTGCTTTACTTTCTTTCAGCAGAAGGCCCTCATTTGCTGGCCGGTTTTCAATACTGCCCCTCGTCCAATTGCGTGGCCGGCAAAGTAGTGTATCTTGATAACGCAGGCAACCTGGGGTATACGGCCCAGGGCTGCGTGGGGGTGCCCAATTATGCCATAGAAGATCAAAACGGGCGGGTATGGTTTGGCGACCGCTACCGCCAATACCGGCTGCTCAATAATATTCAGGAAACAACCTGTACGTACCTCGATTTCAATTCGCCCTTTTCCGAGCGCGCCTGGGAAATGGCCGTCGGCAATAATCAGTTATGGGTGGCTGCCGGCGCCCTCGACCAGACGCTCTCCGGCCGCTTTATCACCGACGGCTTTTTTTCTTTTATTGATGGCCAATGGGTGGTGTACAACCGCGAAACCCGCGTGGAAATGCGCGGAGAAAACCCCGATAATACCACAACCGAAGGCCGCAGCGACGACTTGTTTGACATCATTACCATTGCCGTACACCCCGAAAACGGCAAAGTATACGCCGGTTCTTTCCTCGAAGGCATCATGGAAGTCGACGGCGACCGCCTAACGCTATACAACGAAAACAATTCAACGCTCGAAATCGCATCTACCGACCAACTCCCCCGCGTAAAAGTCGGCGGACTAGCCTTCGATGCCGACGGCAACCTGTGGGTGAGCAATCACAGCGCCGCAGGCGGCAAATCAATCGCTATGCTGGCCAACGACGGCCAGTGGCGCAGTTTTAGCAAAGTATGCAACCAGGACGACCTCTACCAAATGGCCGTCGATGAAAGCAACAACAAGTGGGTTGTGATCGGCAACGAACAAGCCGGTGTATTGGTTTTTAATGAAAACGATCTCGACGACGATACCGACGACGAATGCCGCACGGTGACAACCGGCAACAGCTCCCTGCCGACCAATACGGTCAACTGTGTCAGTGCCGACCTCGACGGCGACGTGTGGGTGGGTACCTCCGACGGTGTGGTCATCTTTGAATGCGGATCGGGCGTTTTCGAGGACAATTGCCGCGGCACCCGCCGCATCGTGCAAGGCGAAGACGGCTTTAATGCCTATCTGCTCGAATCGGAAAATGTGCTCACGATTGCCGTCGACGGCGCCAACCGCAAGTGGGTAGGTACCGCCAATGGTGTGTATTTGCTATCTCCCAGCGGCGAAGAGCAAATACTTCGGTTTACTACCGCCAATTCTCCGCTATTCGACGATGTGATCTACGATATTGTAGTCGACCAGCTTACCGGCGAGGTGTTTTTCGGCACCGCCAAGGGTATCCTATCCTACCAGGGCGACGCCGTGGCGGGAGGCCGTTTTAATAAATCCGAACTGGAAGTATATCCCAACCCTGTGCGGGCCGACTACGAAGGGCCCATTGCCATCAACGGACTGGCCCGCGACGCCAACGTAAAGATCACCGACCTGGGCGGTCGGCTGGTGTATGAAACGCAGGCGCTCGGCGGTCAAGCCGTATGGGACGGCCGCGACTACAACGGGCGGCGGGCCAATTCGGGCGTATACCTCGTATTCGCCACCACCAATCCCCGCAACGCCGTCTTTGAAGCCAAACCCAGCAAAGCAGTAGCTAAAATCGTGCTGCTCAACTGATCGCCGGCTATTCCTGACCGGCTTTGTTGAGTACACGCACGCGAATAGTTTCGATTTTTGTCTGACTGGCAGATTCGAGTATAAAAAGATAATCGTCGAGCAAAATTTCGGCGCCCTGCTCGGGAATTTGGCCGGTAGTCATGACGAGATAGCCGGAAAGCGTTTGATAGTCGCCTTCGGGGAAATGTAGCTGTGGGTACTTTTCGTTGAGGTAATCTATTTCCAGTCGACCGGAGAACACAAATTCGGTATCGGAAATCTGTTCTTCGAGATATTCCTCCTCCTCATCGTGTTCGTCTTCGATATCGCCGAAGATCTCCTCGAGCAGGTCTTCGAGGGTGATAACGCCCGCCAGGCCGCCGAATTCATTGACTACACAGGCGATATTGCTGCGCTCCCTGATAAAGCGATCGAGCAGATCGGTAGCGCGGGTTACTTCGGGTACAAAACCGATGTGAAGAATCAGGCTTTTTATATCTGTGGGCTGGGTCAACAATTGCTGGTGGTGTACATATCCGAGCACCTTGTCGATATCGCCTTCGGTAATCAACAATCGCGAAAGTCTGGTTTCGGCAAATAATTGTTCGAGTGCTTCCACACTGGCGGTAACGTCAATGTGTTCCACCTCCGGGCGGGGCACCATGCAATCGCGCACCCGCACATCGCGCAGGTTGAGTACATTGCCAAACAACTCTTTGTCGATTTCGTCTTCCTCGCTGGTGCGGGCATTGTTTACAAAATCCTCGAGGTCAAGACGGGTAGTGACGATTGCCGAACGTTCGTAGGAAGTATGGAAAAACAGCCTGAGAATTAAATTCGCTATTTTTATAAACAACCACGAGAAAGGCCACAGCAACAGATTGTTGATCCACAATAGATTAGCTAATAAAAGTAATATCCTATCGGGAAATAATCGAAAAACCAATTTGGGCAACCATTCGGCCAGAAAAAAGAAAACCAATGCGATGATAAAAATCCCTGCCACCAGCCCCCACCCTTCAACAGGCATGTGAAACCACTCCCGGAGTATTACTGCCGCCAATAGCGAATAGGTGACCATTGCAAGGGTATTGCCCAGCATAAGCGTAGCCAGGAAATCGGCCGGTTTTTCGTAAAAACCCGCCAGCAGGATCCCTTTTCGTTCTCCCTGCTTTTTGCGGCGCTCCATGTGGAATTTGTTGGCAGAAAGAAAAGCAATCTCTGCGCCTGCAAACAAGGCGGATAAGACAAGGAACAATATGAGGAGTACTACCAACATCACTGCTGCTGGTTTTCTTGCGGTTCTTTTAATTCATCTACCACGATACGCCCTTCTACTGCATTGATACGCGCATTGGTGAAATCCTGGTTAGATTCGAAGCCGTGTCCGTAGATGATCTCCTGGGGGCGTGTGATAACTACAAATTTATCGGAATACACCTTTTGGAGTTTTTCATCCCATATCAATTCTTCGGTTTCCAGGCGCTCTCCCTGCACGCTCTGCCACACCACGCTGTCCTGCACCAACACCTGTCCTTTGCGTTCCATGCGTATGGCGTATTTAGAGGTAAGCATACTGGAAGGGCGTTCGTAGAGGTCGAAAAAATCGACTTTGAGGCCATTGGGGAATTCCTGTTGGGGGTCGTTGGGGTTGCGATGGGTGAGCATCACGGGCCCTGTGATGCGCACGCGTACCTTGGCAGAATCGCTGTAAATGATCTCTACTTCTTCAGCTGTTTCGATATTAGGATCCAGCTTTGCCTGCAGGGCGGCGATGTCGCCGGGGTCGTTT
The DNA here is from genome assembly GCA_013360405.1 of Saprospiraceae bacterium. Lineage (GTDB taxonomy): Bacteria > Bacteroidota > Bacteroidia > Chitinophagales > Saprospiraceae > JABWBR01. The sequence continues at coordinate 17,621 of JABWBR010000067.1, read as the reverse complement.
TCACAGGCGTAAGCCAGCCACACAACGAGTGCGAAGAAACCGGCGATAACCGACAATTTATACATATAAAAAATTTAAACAGCTTCAATTGGTTGGAAAAGATACGCAAATATCGGGAATTTTTTGTGAACAGCAATCAGGGATTAGGGCCTAGGGCTTAGCGGTTAGCTGATCCCTAAGCCCTAAGCCCTAACTGCTAAGCCCTAAGCCCTGATAGCTATCCTCAAAACTCCTGCACCACCAATCCGTTTTTCATGCGGGGTTCAAACCAGGTAGACTTTGGCGGCATAGATTGGCCGGCGTCGGCTATGGCCATCAATTCGGATAATAATACCGGGTATAGTGCAAAAGCGACGGCATGCGGGCTGCGTTGGGCTCGCCGTAGCAAGCCATCGAGCCCCCGGGGGCCCTCCACGTACTCCACCCGCTGGTCGTTGCGCACATCTTCGATGCCAAGAATTTGGTGTAGGATTACATCATTAAGTAAAGACACATCGAGAAGTACTTCTTTCCGGTGGGTATGCGATGCCAAAACTTCTTCTTTCCATCGCAGGTAATACCATTGGTCGTCAAGCCACATCGTCATTTCGTGTTTGGCTTCGGGTTTTTGGGCTTGCGCCAATGACTGGATATCGCAAAAATGGGACAGGTGCGCCATAAATTTGGCGGGTCTGAGCGGATCGAGGCCATTGATTACGCGGTTATACTCCAGGATATCGAGGTCGCTGGACGGAAACCAGGCGCTGAGAAAAGAATTATAGTTGTGCGCGTCGGGGCGGCCGTGCATGCGCTCGTGCAGCAGGGCAATAGTGGCTGCGCGGTGATGGCCGTCGGCCAGGTAAGCGATGGGTACGAATTGGCGAAACAGGTTTTGTAATTGAGTAATTTCAAATTCGTTATCAACGCGCCAAAAAAAATGGCGTTGTTGCTCCTGCTCAAACCATATCTCTGAAAAAGGGGCGTGGGCCACGGTAAAATCCTGAATCCACCGGTCTACTGCTTCGGCATTGGGATAGGTGAGCAAAACGGGTTTGACGGCGGCGCGGCGGTGCAGGAGTAATTGCGTTTGCACCTGCTCTTTGTCGGCCAGCGTGTGTTCGTGGCGTTTTATTTTATCCGACAAATAATCAGCTACGGCTGCACAGGCAACTACGCCCGTAAATAAGCGTAACGGCGTTACGATACGATACAAGAGGATAGCTTCGCGCCCACCGGAAGGCTTGAAAAAACCGCTTTCGTAATACGTGGGATAATCTTCCCGCACCGTTTGGAAAAAGGTGTCGGGTGAGGTGATAAAATCCATATTGGGAAACACACCTTCAAACGCCAGCACTTGCATTAGTCTTGCCCTTTGGGTACTTGTAATAGCCCACAAAATAAGCAATAAAACACAAGATGCGAATTATACGGCCATATACCCATAAGTTTATCAAAGGGTTTGTATCTTTCCCCAAGATTGAACGGAATATGATCGCCTATTACAGTATCAACGGCAAAATTACGCCTGCCGGTCAGGCAGCGCTCAGGCTCAACGACTTATCCATTCTACGGGGATATGGTATTTTTGATTATTTTCTGGTAAAAACCGGAAAACCCGTCTTTATTGAAGATTACCTCGAGCGTTTTACCCGGTCGGCCGCGCTGCTTTATCTCGAAATCCCACAGCTTGTCGGCTCGCTGGAAGAAGCCATCGAGGAGCTTATTCAGGTAAACGGCCTCCTCGAGGCCAGTATCAGGCTGGTACTCACCGGCGGCTATGCCGACGACGGTTATACCCCGCTGCACCCCAACCTGCTCATAATGGCGCATCCCTACCCCGATATCAACCCCCTGTATTATACCGACGGTATTGCCCTGATGAGCTATGACTACCAGCGCGAAATACCCGAGGTAAAGTCTATCAACTATCTCACGGGTATCAGGTTATTGGGCGAACTTCGCCGGCAAGGCGCCCAGGAATTGCTTTACCACGACCGGGGCTTGCTGCGCGAGTCGGCGCGGTCTAACGTATTTGTACTTACCGCCGATGGGGTGTTGGTCACTCCTGCCGATAAAGTATTATTGGGCGTTACCCGCAAAAAGATACTTGAATTGGCAGCCCCTATCGTAAAAACTGAAGAACGCGATATTACCTTTGAGGAACTCTTAACCGCAAAAGAAGTATACCTCACTAGTACCACAAAAGGCATTATGCCCGTAGTAAAGGTAGACGATCATGTAGTCGGCAACGGCCGGCCCGGCGAACTCGCCCCGGTGCTGCAACAAAAATTTGTCGCATTTACACAGGTATATCTGGAACAAAAAAAATAAGTCGAGGTATAAAGGAGTTTAAGTTTAGCTCATACCACGCGTAAACGCTGATGGAGATCATGACACAGACGATGTATAACGAAGAGGTAAAAACAATTGTCGACCAGGCAGAGCACTTCGTGGCCAAAATGCTCACCGAGCAGCTTAGCGAGCATTTTCATTTTCACAACCTGCCCCATACGTTGGCCGTGCGCGACGCTGCCCTGCGCCTCTGCGACCATCTCGACGTAAACGACGCCGACCGCGAAACATTAGCCCTGGCGGCCCTCTTTCACGATACCGGTTATGCCCGGGTTTACCAGGGCCACGAAGAAGCCAGCATCCGCATTGCGCGTGAATTTTTGCAAGCACACGGGTATCCACAAGAGAAAACAGAGAAAGTACTGGCTTGCATCGCAGCTACAGTTCCCGACAGGCAACCCGTCAACCTGGTAGAGAGCATCATCAAAGACGCTGACCTAAGCAACCTGGCCCGCGAAGACTACATGACCGGCCTGGCCAACCTGCGCTATGAATGGCAGCACTTCCTGGGCCATCAGTATAACGACCCCGAGTGGTACGAACTCAACCACCAATTTCTGAAGAACTACCAGTTTTTTACGCTGGCCGCCCGCGAGTTATTTGGCGAGCAACACCGCGCCAACCAAAAGCATCTCAAAGAACTGGCCCGCCAAAGCAAAGGGGAAACGGATGGCATCAGCGGCAATAAAGGCGCCCAGATGATGTTCAAAACGGCGCTGCGCAACCATATCGACCTCAGCAACCTGGCCGATAACAAGGCCAATATTATGCTTAGCGTCAATGCATTGATTATTACGATCGCTATGCCCTTGGCTGCTTCTTATGTAAAAACCAACAATTACCTGCTCGTCCCCATGATCTCGCTGCTGACTACCTGCCTCACTTCTATGGTGTATGCCACCCTGGCCACGCGACCTATCAAAATGACCGGACTTTCCGCGCCCGAACTGATCAAAAGCGGAAAAGCTAATCTTTTCTTTTTTGGCAATTTTTACGGCATGTCATTTGACGAGTATAAAAAAGGAATGGGCCAGGTATTGTCTCGACCCGAAATCCTCGACGAGGCGATTATGCGCGATTTGTTTTTCCTGGGCCGGTCGCTGGGCAAAAAATACAGCCGCCTGCGCATCTGCTACAATATTTTTATGGCCGGTATTTCGTTTACGGTGGTTGTTTTTGGTATTTGCTACGCGATCTTTATAGCGTAACTTCGCCCGCCAAATCCTGACCATTATGGCGATAAACCAACTACATACGATAAGCCCGGCGTATTTGTCGCTCGACCACCTGGCAGCGATACTGCACTCAGGGGCTGCTTTGACGCTTTCCGAAGAGAGCATACAGCGCATTAACCACTGCCATCAATACCTGACCCGCAAACTGGCACAAGCCGATACGCCCTTTTACGGCATCAATACAGGGTTCGGCGCTTTGTACAACGTGAGCATCTCGCCCGAAGATTTGAGCGAATTGCAACATAACCTGGTGAAATCGCACGCCTGCGGCGCCGGGGCCGAGGTACCCTCCGAAGTAGTGCGTCTTATGTTATTATTAAAAATACAAAGTCTGGCTTATGGCTTTTCAGGTATCCGACTGGAATTAGTAGAACGACTACAACTCTTCTACAACGAGCAAGTATACCCTGTAATCTATCAGCAGGGGTCGCTGGGCGCTTCGGGCGATCTGGCGCCCTTGGCCCATCTGAGCCTGCCGCTGATAGGCCTGGGGGAAGTATTTTTCAAAGGACAGCGTCTGAGCGGGATGGCCGCCCTGCAAAGATTGGGCGTAAAACCCCTGGTATTACAAGCTAAAGAAGGCCTGGCCCTCCTCAACGGCACCCAATTCTCTACCGCTTATGCCGTATGGTGCCTACTAAAAGCCGGTCGCCTGCTGCACCTGGCCGATATGACGGCGGCGCTTTCGCACGACGCCTTCGACGGCCATTTGTCTCCGTTTGATGAGCGCATACACCGCATCCGACCGCATGCAGGACAGCAACAGGTAGCCGCAGGCATGCGCAAATGGCTGGAAGGCAGCGCGCTGGCCATACGCCCCAAAGCGCATGTACAGGACCCCTATTCTTTCAGGTGTGTGCCGCAGGTGCACGGCGCCAGTCGCGACGCCATCGGGCATACACGCGAAGTAGTACTTACCGAAGTCAATTCCGTCACCGATAACCCAAACCTCTTTCCCGACGAAGACGCCATCTTATCGGGCGGCAATTTTCACGCGCAGCCCATTGCGTTGGCCCTCGATTATCTGGCCATAGCCCTCGCAGAAATTGGCAGCATATCAGAACGGCGCACCTATCAACTGATCTCGGGTACACGTGGGCTCCCGGCGTTTCTGACTCCCAGGCCGGGTTTGCATTCAGGGTTGATGATCCCCCAGTATACGGCGGCGTCTGTTGCAAGCCAAAACAAACAACTCTGTACACCTGCATCGGTAGATTCTATCGTGTCGAGCAACGGCCAGGAAGACCACGTGAGTATGGCGGCCAACGCGGCGACAAAAGCCTACCAGGTGGTCAATAATGTAAGCACCCTGCTCGCCATCGAATGGATGACGGCTGCCCAGGCCCTGGAATTCCGCCGGCCCTTGCAGACTTCGCCGGCACTGGAAGGCATAGTAGCCCGCTATCGCAACCTCGTACCCCGCCTGGAAACCGACCGCGTTTTGCACGATGACATCCAGACGACGATTGGGTTTTTGAATGAACTGGCGATTTGATGAGGTTGGTTGGTGGATTAATAATAAAATACATATTCAAAATAATTCAACTGCTAATCGATAAAAAATAAATTTTGAAATAATTGCTATACTAACTATATTTGTACAAACAATTCCACCATCTCATGGCACCATATACCCAATCCATCAAACCGGATGCGCAGATAGAGATACCCGGGTTTGTACTGGAGCGCACCGCTAAGCGCATGAAGCATTTTTTTCAAGAGCAACTTTCCGCTGCCGAAGCAGACATCACCGTAGATCAGTGGGTGATCCTGCATTTACTGAAGCGCCACGACGGGCTCAACCAGTTTGAAATAGCTAAAGCTTCTTTCAAAGACGCCCCTACCGTTACGCGTATCCTCGACTTATTGTGCAAAAAAGGATTAACCATTCGCATTACCGACGACGAAGACCGCCGCCGCTTCAGGGTATCGCTCACCGAACAGGGCCGCGAAAAGATAGAAGAAGTAACGCCCATCATCAACGCCGGCAGAAAAAAAGCCTGGCAGGGTATCTCCCGGGAACAACTCGGCGAGCTGGTGAATATCCTCGACACCGTATTTGACAATATCAACGACTAACCGATAATATTATGCATTACCACAGCCTAGGCCAAATTCCGCACAAGCGGCACATACAATTCCGTAAACCCGACGGCAGCCTCTACCAGGAAGAGCTTTTTTCAACCGAGGGGTTTAACGATACGTATTCTATTTTGTACCACTGCAACCCGCCCACGCAGATCGTGCAGGTGGGCGACCCATATAGCATTGCACCCAATGTGGTGTTTGACAAACAACTCAAACCCCGCAGTCTGAAAGGTTTCCGGCTCACCCCCGAAGACGACTACCTCAAAAGCCGCAAACCGGTGCTGGTCAACGACGACTGCAAGATCATCCTTGCAGCCCCGCGCAAAAGCATGACCGATTATTATTTTAAAAATGCCGACGCCGACGAGGTGATTTTCATTCACGAAGGGACGGGCTATATGCAAAGCATGTACGGCATGCTGCGCTTCGAATACGGCGATTATGTGGTGATTCCACGCGGCACCACCTACCAGCTACACTTCGACACGCCCGACAACCGTCTGCTGATTGTAGAATCGCACGGCCCTATCACTACGCCCAAACGCTACCGCAACCAATTCGGTCAACTACTCGAACACGCACCCTTCTGCGAACGCGATATCCGCAAACCCACCGACCTGGAAACCCACGACGAAAAAGGCAAGTTTCTGTTTTATATCAAAAAACAGGACATGATCTACCCCTACTACTACCTCAACCACCCGTTTGATGTAGTGGGCTGGGACGGCTACACGTACCCCTACGCTTTTTCGATTCACCAGTTTGAACCCATTACCGGTCGCGTACACCAACCGCCGCCCGTCCACCAAACTTTCGACGGACACAATTTTGTGATCTGCTCGTTTGTGCCGCGCCTCTACGACTACCACCCGCTGGCCATACCTGCTCCCTACAACCACAGCAATATCGACAGCGACGAAGTGCTCTATTACGTGGACGGCAACTTTATGAGCCGCAAAAACGTAGAACGCGGTCAGATTACTCTACACCCCGGCGGCATTCCCCACGGCCCCCACCCCGGTACGATCGAAAAAAGTATCGGCGCCAAGGACACCCAGGAACTCGCCGTGATGATCGATACGTTCCGCCCCCTGCGACTCACCGACTTCGCAATGAACGTAGAAGACCAGGAGTATTATAAGAGCTGGATTGAATAATGTTGAATGTTGGATGCTGGATGTTGGATGATTTTCAAATTTAACATCAAGCATCAAACATCAAACATCAAACATTAAACATCATCAAAATGCATACCTTAACCGATCAACAATCAACCGTGGGACAAGATACCTTCCCCATCAAAGGTACCGACCATATCGAATTTTATGTGGGTAATGCCAAGCAGGCAGCTCATTATTATCAAACGGCCTTCGGCTTCGAACTGGTGGCCTACCGCGGCCCCGAGACGGGCGTGCGCGACCGTGCCTCTTATGTGGTGCAGCAAGACAAAATCAGGCTGGTACTCACTTCGGCCCTGGGGCCCGATCACGAGGTGGCCCACCATGTACACAAGCACGGCGACGGTGTAAAAGTGCTGGCCCTGTGGGTCGACAACGCCGAGGAAGCCTACTTCACCGCCCTCGAACGCGGGGCAGAATCGGCCTTCCCTGTAGAGACGATGGAAGACGAACACGGCTGGATCAAAACCGCCGCCATCAAAACCTACGGCGAAACGATCCACACTTTCGTAGAACGCCACGCCTACCACGGCCCCTTTATGCCTGGTTTTGTAGCTAAGAAAAGCGAAATGGAAATCGTGCCCGCCGGCCTCCGCTATGTAGACCACTGCGTGGGCAACGTAGAACTGGGCGCCATGAACACGTGGGTGCAGTTTTACCAGGATGTGATGGGCTTCAAACTGCTGGTCACCTTCGACGACAAGGACATCTCCACGGAATACACAGCCCTGATGAGCAAGGTGGTCTCCAACGGCAACGGCTACATCAAATTCCCGATCAACGAGCCGGCCCAGGGCCGCAAGAAGTCACAGATCGAAGAATACCTCGATTTCTACCGCAGCGCCGGCGTGCAACACATCGCCGTAGCTACTGACGATATCATTTATACGGTGAATTACCTCCGCAAACACGGCGTCGACTTCCTCTACGTGCCCGACACGTATTACGAAACCGTCACCCAGCGCGTAGGCGAGATCAAAGAAGACCTGAAGGAGCTCCAGCGCCTTAATATCCTCATCGACCGCGACGAGGAAGGCTACCTGCTCCAGATCTTTACCAAGCCGGTACAAGATCGCCCCACGGTGTTCTATGAGATCATCCAGCGCGCAGGCGCCCGCTCGTTCGGCAAAGGCAATTTCCAGGCCCTCTTCGAATCTATCGAACGCGAACAGGCACTGAGAGGCACGTTGTAGAGAGGGTGGGAGGGTGAGAGGGTGAGAGGGAGGGAGCATTGAAATGAAAAAATTCTCACCCTCCCACACTCCCACACTCCCACACTCCCACACTCCCACACTCCCACACTCCCACACTCCCACACTCCCACACTCCCACACTCCCACCCTCTCACACTCCCCTCAATACCCGTCCTTCCCGATCTTCCCCAGCTTCTCCCCGGTCTCCAACACCCTGATCTCCACGCGGCGGTTGAGTTCCTGATCTCTGTTAGACCGGGCCTTCGGGTAGCGCATCTGCCAGTTGCCGTAGCCTTTATAAGTCAGCCGGGAAGCCTCCACCTTTTTTTCGATCAAATAATCGTACACCAGTTTGGCACGTCGCACCGACAGGCCGTACTCCCAGGAGTCGACCGTCACAGGAGGTAGGTTGGGGTGGTTGACATGGCCGGCAATCTCGACCTTCATGCCGGGGTTGAGGTTCATAAACTTAAGTAGCTTGGGCAACTCGGGCTTTGACCTTTCGAGCAGAATAGCCTGGTTGCCCACAAAATACAAGTTCTTGATATCGACCATATCGCCGGGCTGGATATCGTCGAGGGGGATCTTCAGCGGTTTCATTTTGGGGTTATCGGCTTTAAATTGGCGGGTATCAAAAAAATAGCCGGGGGCGAAAACGTCGATAGTCACCGTGGCGCCGAGGGGCAGAGGCGCCCGGTAATAGCCGCTGCTGTCGGTGCGGATAGAATCGCGCCACAGTCCGGTATTGATCAGCACATCAGCCACAATGCCTTTGCCGCTGAGCGAATCCACGATATTTCCCTCCATAGTAGTCAGGCGCAGTTTGCGGTACAAGTCGATCGTCACCCGCCGGTTTAACTGCCGGCCTTTGTCGGTATCATTGGTGGCCTGGGGGCGTTCTTCGCCGAATTCCTTGATTTCCAGCCTCTCAACGGGTACGTTGCGGGCCAGGAGGCTGTCTTTTACGGCTTGTCCGCGGCGCTGCGACAGCAGTCGGTTATTTTCGTTGCTGCCGATGGCGTCGGTATGCGCCGTGATGTAAAGCATGCTATTGGCCGATTTTAGCGCTTCGGCGGCAAACAAGTGCAGCACCGAATCGGCTTCGGGTCGGATATCGGCTTTGCCGAAATCGAAATAAACCTCTCCCGATTTGATGAATATCAGGGAATCGCGGAGGGATTGGCTCCACACGGCGCAAGGTAGGAGCAGGGTGGCGATCAGGCTTTGGATGTGCATAGGCGAAAGGATTAATACCATGCCGTAGAGCCGCAAAATTTTGCGGCTCTACGTAAAGAACGCGGCAACCCCAAAAAGGAACAGCCTCACCCCAAAAAGATCACCTCCGTAGCCCCATAGCCATAGCGGGGGTGGAATTCGTTTTTAAAGGTATCTACTTCAGGGAGGCGGAGCAGGCGGGTAGCGATGGCGTCGCGCAGGCGGCCTTTGCCAATGCCGTGGATCACAAAAACGCGTTTGATGCCCAGGCGCAGGGCTTTGTCGATATACGCGTCGAAATGACGCAGTTGGATGTGCAGGATTTCGGCGTTGCTCAGCTTCTGGGGGTTCTCCACCAGTTGCTCGATATGGAGGTCGAGTTCGGGTACGAACTCGGCTAATTCTTTGACTTCGTGCGGGTCAACCAGGCTTCCCGGGTCGTCGTTGAATACCGGTTTGGCTTTGCGTTTAGTGTAAGCGCGCAAGTCTTCTTCTTCCATTTGCCGGGTAACGGCGTCTTTTAAATTTTCGATCGCGCGGAACAAATGCACGGGTTTATTGAGCAGGGGGGCTGTAACGAGGCGTTTAAAAAACTGCTTGGGCTTGATTTTCAGGTTTTTGTGCAAACGCGAACCGGTGCCGTCGGTGAGGATGCGCCAGCACTGCAGGTCTACTTCGGGAGAATCATTGAGGTCGTCAAATTGAAGTTCGCCGACCAGGTAGGTCGACATGCCGTTGAGTTTGCCGTTGTGTTGGTATTTGAGATGATTATTGAGCGACAAGCCGTAGGAAAACAATACATCAAAATTCGTATCATTAATCAAATAAATAAGATACTTCTCGGCATTGGCGTCGCTTTTGATCACGGGGTCGAAAGCCACCTGGATTCCCGCGCCTTTAATGATCGTATATTGGGTCTCAGCAGCCGGGCGTTCGGGGGCCGTAGGCGCCGGCGCGGGCGCCGGCTTTTCCTGCTTGCCGGGCACTATTTTGGCTTTCACCGTGGGAAAATCCTCGTCGGCGCGCACCAGGTCGTCCAAAAAAGCGGGAATTTCGAAATTATCGTCGAGCAACACGTTCACCATGCCGTCGCCGAGCAGCGCGGTCACCACCCCTTCGTCGTTGGAGTGAATAAATCGCACACGAGTACCAATTGCAAACAACATGATAAAACGATTAATTTTGCGTCAACAACAAAGATACATCAACCAAAGTTTACAAACGACATGAACTTGCGTTGGAGAATAGCTCAATGGGGAGAATTGCGCTGGTGGCGGGCCTACCTGGGCAAAACCGACCACGAAGCGTATCTGCAGCGCAAGCGGGCGTACTGGCAGCGTGTGCTGGCAACCGCCGGCGTGTCGCCGCCGCCGGGAAGCAAAGTACTTGACGCGGGCTGCGGTCCCGCCGGTATTTTCATCGCGCTCGACCAATGCCGGGTGGATGCCCTCGACCCGCTGTTGCCCCAATACCGGCAACATTTCGATTTTTTTGATCCCGGGCGCTATCCCTACGTCCGTTTTTCGGCCCAGCCGCTCGAGGCCATGGCCGAAGAAAAAGCCTACGATTACGTCTTTTGCCTCAACGTTATCAACCACGTCGACAAGCTGCCCGAGGCGCTTCACCGCCTCCGCACCGCCCTGGCGCCAGGCGGCACACTTGTGCTCAGCGTTGATGTGCACCGCCGCCCCTGGCTCAAATACGTGTTTCGCCTGTTCCAGGCCGATCTCCTGCATCCCCATCAGCACGATAGCGCCGATTACGAGGCCATGTTGGCCGGCGAGGGACTGCATATCCGCTCCTCTTCTCTGCTCAAAAAAGGCCGGCTGTTTAACTATGTAATGTTTGTAGCCACCCGGTGAAAGACTTTGCGACCGTGCGAAAATGGATCACACCCTCTCTCCCCCTCTCGCTCTCTCCCTCTCTCCCTCATCCTCCTCCGTCTCCTCAATAAACAGGGGTCTGTTGATACTTTCTTCCAGTGAAATAAACGTCTCGGTGCGCTGTATGCCGGCTATTTTCTGGATCTTGTCGTGTAACACATCTCTGAGATGATCGGTATCCCGGCAGATTATGGTGGCAAAAATATTGTACAAACCCGTCGTATAATGTGCCGCCACGATTTCGGGTATCTTTTGCAACTCACTGGACACATCGTCGTACAACGAACTTTTGTCGAGATATATACCCAAAAAAGCGCATATATCGTAACCCAGCTTGCCGTGGTCGATATCCAGGCTATAGCCCTTCACGATGCCCGCATCCTCCAGCTTTTTCATGCGCACATGGATTGTGCCGCCGGAAACAAACAACTGCTGGGCTATCTCCGTATACGCCTTTTTGGCGTTTTGCATCAGAATGGATAAAATTTGTCTGTCGAGCTTGTCAATCTCTTTTACTTTGCTCATAGCTCACCTGCGTTTATTTAGTCTTAACAAATAGGGGTGATTTTTTTGTATTTTAAATAAAATACCCCCTTTAGTTGATGTAATTGAAGAAATATGCCATTGTGTATGCAATAATAAAAAAAATGCGTTGAATAAGACGTAAGATTGGGGCAAAGCCAAAAAAACCGGCTTTAAATCCAACATAAATAGCCTTAGATTTGTAGTTTATAGGAATTTTATCACACAAACATGATTCCAACAAATCAACAGCCCGGGTCATCCAGGTATTACATATGGTTTCCGCTGCTGTTTTCCGTGGTGCTGGTGGGCGGCATGCTTATCGGCATGAAGATGCAGTCGACCGCCCCGGCTGTTGCCCTCGACAAGTCGGAAGGCGAGCTGTCGGACCAATCGATGGGCCAGGGTAAAATCGAAGAACTCCTGCGGTATATCGAGGCCAAATACGTAGACGAAGTAGACCGCGAAGAGCTGATCCAGGAAGCTATCGACAACGTGCTCAAAAACCTCGACCCCCACTCCAGCTACATCCCCGCCGATGAAGTGCAGGAAGTCAACGAACACCTCGATGGCAACTTCGACGGCATCGGAGTCGAATTTATCATACTCGAAGACACGGTTGTCGTGGTAGCTCCACTTGCCGACGGCCCCTCGGAAGCCGCAGGCATACTCGCCGGCGATAAAATTGTGATTATAGGCGACTCGGTGGTAGCCGGCAAAAATCTGGAATCGAGAGATATCGTCGACCTCTTGCGCGGCGAAAAAGGCAGCAAGGTGAAAGTAGGCATCCGAAGAGGCGTCGAACCCAAATTGCGCTTTTTTAATATCAGCCGCGACAAGATACCCATGCACAGCGTGGATATCAGTATGATGCTCGACAAAAAAACCGGCTATATCAAGATCAACCGCTTCAGCGCCACTACCTACGAGGAGTTTATGAAGTCGTTTGAAGAGCTGGTTACCAAAAAGGGCATGGAAGACCTCGTGATTGACCTGCGCCACAATCCCGGCGGCTATCTGCAGCAAGCTACCAATATCCTCAGCCAGTTTTTTCACGACAAAGACAAACTGCTGGTATACACGGAAGGCCGCGCGGTGAACCGGGCCGATTACGAAAGCAACGGCCGCCCCTTTTTCGATGTGGACGATGTGGCGGTGCTCATCGATGAGGGTTCGGCTTCGGCCAGCGAAATCCTCGCCGGCGCTATCCAGGATCAGGACAGGGGCATCATCATCGGCAGGCGCTCGTTTGGCAAAGGCCTCGTACAAGAGCAATACATGCTTCGCGACGGCTCGGCCCTTCGGCTTACCGTAGCCCGCTACTATACGCCTTCGGGCCGCTCTATTCAAAAGCCCTATCGCAACAACAACAAATACGACGAAGAGGTGATCGACCGGTATGCCTCCGGCGAATTGTACAAGGGCGATTTGTCGAAACCCAGGGATACCACCCGCTTTTTCACTGCCAAAGGCCACGTAGTATACGGCGGCGGCGGCATTACACCCGATGTGTTCGTGCCCATGGATTCTATCCTGACCAACGATTACTACGCCGAACTGCGGCAGCACATCCCCCAGTTTGTTTTTCGCCTGATGGAAAAACAAAAGACCGGATTTAAAAAATACTCGCTCGATAAATTCAAGAAATCATACAAGGTCAGCGATAGCGTATGGAATGATTTTCTCGCTTACGCGAAAAGTCAGGGCGTGAAACCCGACCCCCGCCAAAATACGACGTGCAAGGCCGAAATCAACCGCCTCCTGAAATCGCGTATCGCCAAACACCTCTTCGGCGAAGAAGGCTATTATGCGATCTGGAACGAAGACGATGCGATGATCAGCAAAGCGCTCGCTATCCTGCGCAAACCCAATCCGCTGGCGGAGGTGAAGAAATAAGTTGATGTGTTGATGTGCTGATGTGCTGATGTGCTGATGTGCTGATATAATAATTATTACAATTATTGTTTAATTATCAGCAAATTAGCAAATCAGCAAATCAGCAAATTATCTACTCCGTTTTCTTCCTGGCCTTATCCGCCTGCTTATCCTTGCGGGCGGCTTTCTTTTCGGCGCGCATAGCTTGTTTTTCTGCTTTAATAGCATCGGCGCGGGCTTTGGCGGCTTTTTCGCGAGCCTGGGCGGCTTGTTTTTCCTTGCGGGCGGCCCTCACCTCTGTTTTTGCTTCGCGGTGTGATTCCGAAAGGGCACGCTTGTCTTTAGGCGCGGCCTCCTCTTCTTCCTTCTTATTCTTTTTAAAAGGCGACCTCTTTTCTTCCTTTTCGACAGTCGTAGTTTTTTCCTTGTCTTCTTTTTTATTTCTGGATTGTTGAGCCTGTGCGGGCAAAACCATTACAAAAGCGAGCGTAGCGGTGATGAGCCAGGCCATAGCGTTTCGCGTCATGAGAAAGTAGTTAATTGATGTAGTAAATGAATGTTTTCCGATTAACGCACGCGAATGGCCTTTTATTGACAAATCTGCTACAACTTTTTCCTACCTTAGCCGTGTTTATTGCTATAAAAAAGAGGATCCTTCCGGGAGGTTTCCCTGCAGGCCGTTCTTTTTGACCACTTTATTTTCAAACTATTTTACAATGATTATTGAAAACAACATGGTAGTGACATTGCACTACCGCCTCCAAGAAGGCGACGCACAGGGCGCCTTAGTCGAAGAAACTTTTGGCAGCGAACCCCTGGTGTTTTTGTACGGCGCCGGAAGTATGATTCCTGAATTCGAACGCAACCTGGCGGGTAAAAAAGTAGGCGATGAGTTTGCCTTTGGCATTATCGCCGCCGAAGCATACGGAGAGGTTGACCCCGAGGCCTTAGTCGAACTGCCCTCTTCAACTTTCGTTGTCGATGGCCGCCTGGCTACCGAACTGCTCCAGGTTGGCAGAACTATACCCATGGCCGACCAATTCGGCAACCGCCTGATGGGCACGGTAAAAGCCGTCAATGCCGATTCGGTATTGATCGACTTCAACCACCCCATGGCCGGCCAGGATCTGTATTTTACCGGTGTGATAGATTCAATCAGACTGGCTACGCCTTCCGAAATCGAACACGGTCACGTACACGGGCCTGGTGATCACCACGATCATTAATGTGCTGATGAGTTAATGTGCTGATGAGTTAATGTGCTGATGAGTTAATGTGCTGATGAGTTAATGTGCTGATGAGTTAATGTGCTGATAACTAATATATTAAAACAATTAACACATCAGCACATCAGCACATCAGCACATCAGCAAATCAGCACATCAGCACATCAGCACATCAGCAAATTAGCACATCAAACATCCAACATCATATGCGACACTATTTCCTCGCCTGCGGGCTGGCCCTGCTATTTTTTTCGGTATCGAGCTGCAAACCCACGCCCCAAACTGAAGAAGAAACTACCGGCGCCGATAACGCCGGTATCCAACAGGGTATTTATCGCTATTATACCGGTACAATCGGCGACCTGGCCGTGGGGCTGCATCTATGCATGCGCCACAGGACCAACCCCGACGGCCTCAAAGAAACTTTTTATTACGGCTTTTATTGGTATGACAACTATCAGGAGCCTATCCTCATCGAAGGATCGCCGGATTCTACGGGTAAAACCGTGCTGATGGAATATGGCAGCGGTGATAATAGCCCGGAATGGCTGATCGATGCCCTGGACGCACAAGTATTGACCGGCACATGGAAAAGATCCAATGAATTGCCCATCCAACTGAAAGCCGTCGCTCAACCTGCAGGCAGCGTAGCCTTTACCTGCGCCGGACTCATGGGCGAAACCAAGCTTCGCCCCGACGATCCCAATTCACCGGGCGCCATCACCAGCCTCTCTACGCTCTGGCCGCAAGGGATCAACGATCCCGCCCTCGACCAATTTCTACGCGCAGAAATAGCCGGGGGCATCCTCGGCGATTCGGCCAGCACGGTTTTTTCAAGCGCTGCCGATCTGTTGAAAAAACAACAGGATGAATTTGTCGCCGCCTATCAAAAAGATATGAGTGAATTCGTGGAGGATACGACTACATTTTCGGAAGATAATAAGTATATGTACTCCTACGACTTGCAGTCGGATGTGTCGGTGGTGTGGAATCAAAACAACCTGCTCAGCCTGGCTTTTTTCACCTACGTCTTTTCGGGAGGCGCACATGGCAATTATGCTACGGGGCTGGCCAGCTACGACTTATCGAAAAAACAATTGCTGGGAATAAACGACGTATTCAAACCCGGCTTTGAAGCCACACTCGATGCCGCGCTGGAAAAATCCCTGCGCAATAAATTCGGCCTGGCCGCCAAAGCGCCCCTGACAGAAGTACTCTTTGAAGAAAGTTTCAGCTATACCGACAATTTCTGCCTTACCGGCAAGGGTATTATATTTAACTACCCCCCATATGAAATTGCCGCATATGCCGTGGGAGAGATCAAATTATTTGTGCCGTTCAGCGATGTTACAAGCGTATTGCAACCGGCATTTGCCAAATAAAAAAAAGGCGACCCTCCTTTGCAGAAGAGCCGCTTCACTTTACACTCACTAGTTTATGAAACTTAAAGTCAACAATAAATTCTTCTATTAGAACTATGGTACGTATTCTTTATTGTTTATGTTTCAGATATTTATATTAAAAATATCCAAAACTTTATCAAAATAAATACAAGTTATTACCAAAGACACCGCGGGCCGCATTTTGGTTGGTCGTCGCACTGACAAATTTCAGTTTTACCGGTCGGATAATACGGGAATACGGGTAATGCGTACGGTAGGTTTGCCCAGCAATGCCTCGTCGGTGATGCGTTCTTCGACCACCTCGGTATAGGTCTCGTCGGCGTAAACGCGCGCGATCGTAACGGCAAGCACTTTTATATTTACATTTATGCCGTCCACGTAGTTGTCGTTGCTGAGTTTGATGGAAAAAGTCCCCTGCAGGGGCTTGTCGATGCGGCGATACGCCGTCACACTGCTACCCTGGTCGAGTACCTGGTGCTTGCCGCCCACGTCTATTTTCAGCAATTGGTATTGCACATTGTCGCCTTTGGGCGGGTTGGTGAAAAGCGCTACGCCCTTTAATGCCAATACGGCCAGCGCGCCGTAACCGCCGGTAGCTACCAGGCGCAGGCTCACTGCTGCATCTGCCATTTTGCTCAGCGCTTTGGTATTGGCTTGCTGAAAGCTGCGATCGGCTTCGTCGCCCACGCCGATCCAATAC
The DNA here is from genome assembly GCA_013360405.1 of Saprospiraceae bacterium. Lineage (GTDB taxonomy): Bacteria > Bacteroidota > Bacteroidia > Chitinophagales > Saprospiraceae > JABWBR01. The sequence goes on along the minus strand of JABWBR010000067.1, from coordinate 772 downwards.
GCCCACGAAACGACCTCCGTTTTACGATAGGGATTTTTGGCATCCGGATAATACGTATTGGCCGGCAGGGTAAATTCGAGCGCCGACTCGCGGTCGCCGTATAACACGCCCGCTTTGGCGAAAATGCGCTCGCTGCGTTCCAACAGGGTTACCACCTGCGTATCGGCAGATACGAGCACTTTTTTGGTCTTCTCAACTTCTCTGCGCTGGTACCCGCTGTGTTCTTCCCCTCCCGACCGGTATACCGTGTCTACTTTTTCTACCCACTGCACGGCGGTATTAAAAGCGGCATAGCGAGCCTCCGCCGGAATGCGCTTAACGATCACCCGGCAATTGCGCTCGCCCAACAAAGCCGTATTTTTCAGCCTAATAACATACACGGCGCTGCGCTGCACTATTATTTCACGATTGGTAAACCCGGTCGTTTCCCGCTCCAGCAACTTTACCTGGTCGGGGTATACCGCCATTTCTAATTCCTTGATCGACTTACCCCCCAGCTCCTCCACAGTCAGCAGCACGCGGTCGCCCTCCGCAAAACCGTAATAGCGTTCTTCCGTACTCCCCGGCGCTACGCGCAAGGTAAGCTGGGCCACTTCGATGACTTGCTGCGCCTGGCCCCACACGGCCAAGAACCCGAGCATTAACAAGGTTGTCACAACGTTCTTCATAGTTAATTTGCTGATTTGCTGATTTGCTAATTTGCTAATTTGCTAATTTGCTAATTTGCTAATTTGCTAATTTGCTAATTTGCTAATTTGCTAATTTGCTAATT
>JABWBR010000066.1 GCA_013360405.1 Saprospiraceae bacterium | reverse complement strand
AGTGAGAGATCACTGATCCCCCCCCTCTCTCCCGTAGGAATATTTAACTTGACGACCCGGTTCCGCGAGGTGAGAGTGAGAGATCACTGATCCCCCCCCCTCTCTCCCTCCCACCCTCTCACACTCCTCTCTCTGCCTATCCCAGCTCATCCAGGGCCGACAGCAACAACTCCACCTCCTCCCGGGTATTGTAGGCTACCACGCCTACCCGGGTCACGCCGCCCTGTTCGAGCAGGCCCATGACCTCCGTAGCGCGTATGGCGTAGAAATGCCCGTCCCAGGCAAAAATATTACGCGCTGCCAGGTGTTCGCACACCTCCTCGGGGCGTTTGCCGGCAAAAGTAAACGAGAACGTGGGCGCCCGCATCGGCGCCTGAATGCCCGGCCCTTTCACCGATATAGCCGGAATAGCCGACAGACCGCTGTAGAGAAGTTTGGCCAAGGCGGCTTCGTGTGCGCCGATAATTCCATATGCCGACAGCAGCCTTTCCCTCAGCGAGTCGTCTTTGCCCTGTGAAGCGATGAACTCGATCGCCGCTTTCACGCCTGCAATAGCGGCGTGGTTGAGCGTGCCGGTCTCTATACTGTAGGGCGCGTGCTGGTAGGCCGTGCGCAGCCGGTCGGTGGGCAGGCGATCGAGCAGGCCGGGTTTGCAATACAACAAGCCCACATGGGGGCCGTAGAATTTATACGCGGAACAAAGCAGAAAATCACATCCCAGCGCCTGCACATCGACGGGGAAGTGGGGCGCGTAATGCACCGCATCGACCAACAGCCAGGCGCCCACCTCGTAAGTAAGCCGGCGCGCATGAGCCACATCGTTCACCGTGCCGAAAATATTCGACGCATGCCCCATCGCCACCAGCCGGGTGCGGTGGTTGAGCTTCGCTTCGAGGTCTTCGAGGTTCAACGTGCCGTCCATACGCAGCTTGATCTCGCGCACCACAATGCCCTGTTCGCGAAGCGCCAGCCAGGGGCCCCGGTTGGCTTCGTGGTCAAGTTGGGTGATAAGCACCTCGTCGCCGGGCTGCAATACCCTCCCTATCGCGCGGCTCAGCGAAAAGTTGAGGGTAGTCATATTCTGACCAAATGAAATGGTATGCCCCCCCTCAGCGCCAAGCAATGCAGCTACTGCCTCGCGAGTGTGGTGTATCATATCGTCCGACTCGTGCGTAGTCAGAAAAGCCCCGTGCGTGTTGGCGTTACAGGTTTTGTAATAATCCGACACCGCATCGATGACAGATTGGGGGACTTGCGTGCCCGCCGGACCGTCGAAATATAAAAGGGATTTGCCCTGGTGCAGGCGTGCTAATGCAGGGAATTGGCTGCGAAATTGATCGTTCATAAGATGTTGCGGATGGTATATATCATCCTCCGCTACAAAAGGTAGGAATAATTGATCAATACGCCAAAAAAAAATCCGCCTTCGCTGAACGAATCAACGAAGGCGGAATGATCGGTTAAGACATATTAATATCTTCCACCGCCGCGATTGCCGCCACCGCCGTAGCCGCCGCCACCACGGTTACCGCCGCCGTAGCCACCGCCACCGCCGCGATTTCCGCCATAGCCGCCGCCGCCGCGATTGCCGCCGCCGCCGCGATTTTCACGGTCTTCTGCTTGCTTCACCACAATGGTGCGTCCGTCAAGTTCCGATTCGTTGAGGTCATTGATGGCATTGCGTGCCTCGTCATCGTTCGGCATTTCAACAAAGCCGAAGCCCTTAGAACGTCCTGAGAATTGATCCATTACAATTTTGACAGAATCAACCTGGCCAAATGCTTCGAAGGCCTCTTGCAAGTCGCCTTCCTGTGTGTCAAAGTTTAACTTTGCAACAAAAATGTTCATAAAAACTGATTAAGAGTAAAAGAACTAATACTAAAAGAATGCACAAAGGTACGATATTTTACTCACTAATGTGTAATTATTTGAATTAAAATAACTTTTATGCGCTACCGGGGTAGCAAAATGAGAGATAAATGGCGCAATCCGACCGGGTGAAATAACGCCAACCTCTAGCAAACACAAGGGTTTGGATGATTTAGGGGCTGCCCTTTTTCAAGGACAGCCCCTATTCAATATTTTATCAAACCGAATGAAAGCCTATTGCACAATTACCTTGCCGCGGGCTACTAAGCGGCCTTCCACGCGCCATTGCAGGAAATATACACCCTTAGGCAGGTCAGATACATCCAATGTGGCGCCTGCAGCCGGGGCGATGCCCTGGCGAATCAACTGCCCGCGGGCGTCGTGAAGCAACCATTGCCCCTCCTCGGCCGTCACCGGTTTGTCGAAGCGCAATTCTACGGTGTGAGTAGCCGGGTTGGGGAATACCGATAGCTGGTACGCCGCCAGCGCGGGACCGGGTTCGTAGCTCACCACCACGAAGTTGTCGCCCACCGTATGATACGTCGTATTAGTGATCACCGGGGCGTTGTAGTCGAAATAAATAGCAGCGGTATTTTCAAAATACGTACCGATCGGGTTGTCACGGTCCTGGGATACCGTAAATTTCACAAATCCCTGCGAAGCCGCCACATTGACATTGCTGTCGGGCAGCAGGATATTGTCGAAATAAAAGTTGAGCACGCCTTCGCCGTCGAGTTCAAAGCGGTAGGCATGGCTGGCAGCGCCGGGTTGCACGGTGGCCGGGTCGAGCCAGGGCGACAGCGTGTCGCGTACTACTACCTGAAAGGCCGTGTCGGTACCGGTATTCTGGAAGCGGATCAGGTATTCGATGGGCACGTTGGGTTTTACGTAGTGTGGATCGCCATAGCCCACGGGCACGGCCTGCTTGTCGTTGGGGTCGTAGCTGCCCACACTCACGCGGCAGTCGACATCTTCAAACGGCGTATTGTCGTTGAGCGGGAATAAGTTGGTGAAACCTGTGCTAAAAACGTCAGTAGCATTTACCCCACAGCCTTCTACGGTAGCGCTCACCTCTTGTCCGGTGAAAGTAGAGTTGCCTGGGCTTAGCTGCGTTTCGAGCCGGTAAGTAGAGCCGTTGGCGGGCAAGTCTACGTTAATCGATTCTCCGCTGTCGAGGTTGTAAGGCGTCTGCTGCATGTACATTACATCGTCTTCAATCACCACGTAATATCCCTGGGTTTGCCCCATATCGGTATCGCCGATATTCTGGAGGGTAAAACGCACCAGGTTGCCATTGCAAATGCCGTTGACGTCAATAAACGGCGCGTTGGGGGTTGGCAGGCAAACGGTATCCGGGTAGATATGGGCCGTCACACAATGCGACTGCCCGACTACAGTGGCATTGGTGCATTCGAGGTATAGCGCTAATTGGATCTGCCCGCATTCGAATACGTCCAGATCGCCGATGACAAACTCATACACGTCATTGCCCAGATCGGTATACGGAACCGAAGAGGAGGTGATGCTCAGGAACGGATCGAGGGTGACCGTAATCGACGCATCCTGGGCTGGTTCTGAGCCGTTATTGCAATAGCGGATATAGTAGTTGTTGTTTACGCAGCGGCGCAAAATGGGAGATGCCACGTCTACTGCCAGCGAGGGGCAATTGGCCAATGCTATTACCTGAATATTTTGGTAAGAAGTATCGTAAAAATTTTCGGCATTGATCGTATACACGCCGCATTGCTGCCAAAGCTGGCTCGGCGGGATAGTCACCAGCGTATAGGCGCCGGTATCCACCAGGATGCGGTAGTTGCCGTCGTCGTCGGTGGTCGTATATTGTACATTACCGGTAGCCGAAGTGATTTGCACCACCCATCCCGGCATCGTGCGGATAATATCATCCGTCAGGCAGGTAGTAGATTGGTACACGTTGCCCATAATCCAGTGCGATATCGAATAACCCAGGTTGTCGGTGAGGGCCATGTACATATCGTTTTGCTCTACACCGGCCAGTACATAGCCGGTATTACCCCTTGGGATAGCCCTGCCGAGTTGAAAGCCCTGCACAGTGGTTCCCGGTGTTCCCGTATTGGGAAACAGGCGTTCCCAAACGATATTGCCATCCTCGTCGATTAAAGTCAGGAAAGCGCCGCCGCTGGATTGCCAGAAATTGGTGAGCGAGCCGGCCAGAATATAGCCTTGTCCGGGTGAGGGTTCTACCGATACTACATTGCCGATGCCGCTACCCACGCCTTGTGTCCATAGCTGGTTGCCGTCTCCATCGGTTTTGATCACCGTAGCGCCGAAGCCGGCAAACCCCGAGGCGCCGCCGCCGATGAGGAAGCCGCCGTCGGTAGTGGCGCAAAGGTCATACCCCACAGCGGAAGTGGTTAGCATATATTCCTGCTGCCATAAAATAACGCCGTCGAGGTCGGTTCTGATGAGCAACATACTTGCGCCTTTGTTGCCTGTGGCGGCGTAACCATCGGGCAAAGCTACCAGGCCGTGAATTTGTTGGTAGGTATTCGGGCTACCGGCCGTCATATAATTTTGTACCCACTCTATATTCCCATCGGCATCGGTTTTTATAAAAACGGGGCCTGAGTTGGTTTGCTGTACATAGCCGGCCGTAGCCAACAGGTAACCGCCGTCGGGGGTAGCTGTAAATGCGCCGCTGGTAACATAGGCGTTGGGGGTAGCCGTAAGCGTAGGCACGTTATAATAACGCGTCCAGAGCGTATCGCCCTGAGAATTCACCTTGATCAGCCCCAGGTCGCCGTTTGAGCCCGGTGAGTTAGCTGCGTTTGAGCCAATACCGAGCATATACCCCCCGTCGGGAGTGGCGGCCATGCCCAGGAGGCGGTCATTGCGAATTTCGTTGTCGTAATAGACTTGTTCCCATTGCGATTGGCCGTTGGCGTCGGTTTTGATCAGTCTGACGTAGTGGCGGGTAGCGCCGGTGGGGTAATCCACTTCACCGCCCAGCAGGAAGCCGCCGTCAGCGGTATTAAGCACGTCATAGGAGGCTGATCTGCCCGTCGGGTGCGGGTAGGTGCGCTCCCAGCCCTGTGCGTGGGTGGAAAGCGAGAGCGCCAGTAAAAACAACGTAGCTAAGAGATAAGAGCTTGTTTTCATAATTGTTCATGATTTTCTGCTACAAAAATTCAACAATAACCTGCAACAGACAACAACAAAATTCGACATTCATAATGATAATGTGTTTATTTTTATTAAATTAAATTTTGATAATCAATTTTTTACAAAAAAAAGAATAACAGAAATATATTTAGGACATGAAAAATAGCAAGTTATTAATCGCATTAGAGACGCTTAATAAAAGCGAATGGAAAGAATTATCTGCCTTTGTGCGGTCGCCATTTTTCAACAAGCGGCCGGATGTGGTGCGGTTATTTGAATACCTACACGAAAACATGCCCGGCTGGCGCCTGGCGCCCGACAAACGCCAGGTGCACGAGTTTTTGTTCCCGGGAAAGGCATTCGACGCCCAGTCCGTCCGGCAACTCATGAGTTGGTTAATGCAATTAACCGAGCAATACCTTGCTTATCAGAGCTGGCAGCAGGACTCCAGCGGGGAAAGCCTGCAATTGGCCAGGGCCTATCGCCGGCGCAAGCTCGACGATCACTTTGTACAAACGGTTGACGCCGCAGAAGCCCGGCAAGACAGGTTGCCCTTGCGCCATGCCGGGTATCACCACACGGCCTATCTGTTGCAGGAAGAGCGTTACCAATGGGAAGCCTCGCAATTGCGCACCGGCAGGCACAACCTGCAGGAAATCGGCGAGTGCCTCGACAGGGCGTTTATAGCCCGAAAACTCCGGCTCGCCTGCCTTGCGCTAGCGCACCAGGCCGTGTACAAAGCGGAATACGAATTCGCCCTGCTTGAAGCCGTGCTGGAGGCCTTGCGCCAACAACCCGACATGCTGGAAACACAGGCCATCGCCGTATACCATTGCGGTTACCAGGCGCTGGTGCACCAGGACAATGCTGCGTTTTTTCATGTCTTCAAGCAGGCTATCTTCCGGCACAAAGCCGCGTTTCCTGCCGAAGAATGGCGCGATCTGATGTTATTGGCTCTCAATTACTGCATCCGCAAACTCAACGAAGGCCAGGAGCAATTTGCCGAAGAGGGGCTGTCGCTCTACCAGGAGGGCTTGGCGAGCGGCTTGCTGCTTAGCGAAGGGGTGTTGTCGCGGTTTACCTACCGCAACATCGTAGCTATGGGCTTAAAAGTGGGCGCTTTTGACTGGGTAGAGCGGTTTATCCATCAATACAAAAACGCGTTGGAGAAAAAGCACAGCGAGAGCATGTATAGCTTTAGCCTGGCACGCCTGGCCTACGAGCGCGGCGACCTGGCCTCCGCGCTGGCCCTGCTGCAAAAAGCAGACTACGCCGACCTGCTGCTCAACCTGGCCGCCAAAACACTGCTCATCAAGATCTATTACAAACTCAACGAATGGGATCCGCTACAGGCCCACCTCGACGCTATGAAAAACTTCATCCACCGCAAGCGTCTGATGGGCTATCACCGGCAAAACTACCTCAATATGGTGCGATATACCAAAAAACTACTGGCGGTAAACCCCTATGACCGGGCCGCAGTAGAAGCGTTGCGTTTGGCTATCTCGAGTGAAGAAATCCTGACGGAACGGGAGTGGCTGTTGGAGCAGGTGGAGGGGTTGTGAAGGGAGGGAGAGACTTGGGGAGGGGGAGAGGGGGCGATTCATGCGGGTCGTAGAGCGGAGTTGAAACGGGACGGTGGGACTTTGGGGCAAAAAAAAAGCTGCGCCTTCTTGGGCGCAGCCTCTCGCTAATAACAAATCATAATCTCATGAAAAAAATAAAGACGACCTAATTCTTAGAAAAAACGAATATCTTATAGGGATGACCTTTTGCTTGTTTGTAGGTGGGTTCCTTGCTCCGAAGAGCAAGGAACCTCGAATGTTTATGGGATTATGACCTACTGAATAATCATCTTACCTGTTGCGATCAGTTGCCCTTCAGACTCCAGCGTAAACATATAGAGTCCGCGCGGTAAGTGATTGCGATCAAATTGGAACCTGCTTCCACTTGATTTTTCGCTGCGCACCAATCGGCCTTGCAGGTCGAAGAGTTGGAGCTTAACCGCGTCAAATGAGCGGCCGTTGATTTCAAAGGTGGCAGATTCTGTAAACGGATTAGGATAAACCTTTATGTCAACTCCGGGGATAAGCGGTGGGTTTGTTACATCCACCACAATGCATCCTTCTTCGGTATCGAAGATGTCGTTGCATTCAACGACGCGGTGTACATTGTTTGTAACCATCGGAGGTACGTAGTCAAAGTAGACGACAGCGCGATTATCGATTGTGGTACCAATTGGGTTGCCGGGTTTTTGGGCAATTCGGAATTCGACAAACCCTCTTTTCAGAGCCTCCTCTGCGCTGTCGCCTGGTTGAAGTTGGATTTCATCAAAAGTGATTTTCAGGACACCGTTGCTGTAGATTTCAAAAACATAGGGATGACTGCCTGCTCCCGGCACCAGTGTAGTGATGTCGAGCTCAGATGGTAAAGTGTCTCTGATTACCACTCTTGTAATAGTATCGGTTGTTGTATTCCTAAACAGGACGGTGTACTTCAGTGCTGTGTTTACATCGATAATAGAATCCTGATAGCCTTTGGGATAGCCTCTCAATTCAACCGGTTGGTTGGAAGAACCCGTAGTTTCCGACGCGTTGATAGCGAGGAACGGGTCCTGGTCGTTTTCAGCAAACTGAGTTACAAAACCTGTGGAATAAGGTAAACCTTCTTCGACACAACCTTCTATTGCTACGGTTGGGTTGTTATTACCGGGGTGATCTTCCGATTGCTCGGCGATCAGGCGGTAAGTAGCGCCGTTGCCTTCAAAGCTAATGTCAATTTCTTCATCGCTGTCGAGTTGGAAGGTATCGATGAGGAACATCACCTGATCTTCCACTACGAAATACCTTTTGCTGCCAGCCATACCGGCGAGGCCGATATTTCTGATATTGAACCGCAGCGAGTCGCCGACGCAGGCGCCGTTAACCGAGATGCTCGAACCGTCCCAATTGGGGCCGGGTTGCAGACAGAGCGAATCGGGGAAGATGTGCGCGCTCACCAGCACGGCCTGATTTTGGGCGATGCCCTCGCAGTCCATTTCGGTTTGGATATCGAAGCTGCCTTGCTGTGTAGAAGCCACATCGCCCAACAAAAAGGTGTAAGTATTGCCGTTTTGGGCAAACACCGGGAGAGTGGCGGACACAAAAGTCAGTTCGGAATCGAGCGTTACCTCTACATAAGCATTTTCTGCGGCGACAGGTCCGAGATTGACATAATCGATGGAGTAGCTGACATCTTCGCATACCGCAAGAAAATCGGTATTCACTGCGACTTCCAGATAGGGACAAAATACACCGGTTTGCACCGGGAAATTGAAGTTGGCGTTTGTGTAGAAGTCGTCTAGTGTAACGGTGAACCCGGCTGGATCGCAGACATTCCAGTAAGTGTTGGGTGGCAGCACCGTTATTGTGTATGCGCCTGTATCGGTGAGGATGTCATAATTACCACTGGCATCGGTAGTGCCGAAGTAAGTATTATTTTGACCTTCCGCTTTAATTAACCATCCTGTCAATGGCGCGTCGCCCGCGCCAAACTCATTACACCCGTCTGGTGAATGATATACTTTACCACTTACATGGTTCGTAATAATGTTGCCTAATCCGTCGGTTTTGATCAGGGTAACGTCGTTGATCAGTACGATAGACTGCGAGTTGTAACCTACGATAAGGAATCCGCCGTCTACGGAAGCTGCCAGTCCTTCGCCGATATCGAGTTTTTCGGGATCGCCGAGATTCTGGGCCCAGATTTCGTTGCCATTGCCGGTATCAAATTTGCCGACATACACATCGATATTGCTGGCTGAAGTTTCTACGTAGCCACACACGGCGATGTTGCCATCGGTGAGGTTGACTACGGCATTGAGTGCGCCGCCGGATGGGCCCGGATTAAAAGTTTTTTCCCATTCCAATAGGCCATCGAGCGTGTAACTGCCGATATAGGCTCTGTTGTAATCCTGGGCGGAACCCACCAAAATCAGGCTGCCGTTGGGCGAGAGCACCATGTCGTTGATTTCTTCGTTCTGGTTGCTGTTGCCGCTCACCACATTCCACACCTGGTTGCCATCCTGGTCTACCCGGAAGATCGTGATGTCGTTGCCCACGCTTACTTTCGTATTGCCTGCGAAGACAAACCCGCCGTCGGGCAGGGCGGCGATACAGTTGCCGCTGTCATCTACGCTGGGCGAGCCGTAAGTAGTGCGCCATAATTCGTTACCCTGGTTGTCAACACGGATGAGCAAAATCTCATCGTTTCCGTTGGCGTCTGACGCTTTCGACAGACCAATTATTGCGTATCCACTGCCATCGGCTGCCCGCGCTATTTCTCTGCCCTGTTGGACATGTGCGGTGAGGCCGATTACATTGTCGTACTTTTTGCTCCACTCAAACTCGCCGAATTTCGAGATCTTCAGCAGGTATACTTGCGGGGCATCGCTCACTTCAGGGGCGACATCTCCTACAATGAGGAAACCATTGTCTTCTGTTTCAATGACGTCGTAGGCGTTTTCGCGAAATCCCTCGTCGAATTCCCTCATCCAGAGAAGGGTGCCGTCTACATCGGTGCGGATGACGTACACATCCATGTCATTATCTGCTCCGAAAGACTCGCTAAAACCTACCACTATATAACCGTGATCCTGCGTTTGGACCACTCCGTAACCAAAATCCTCGTTGTCGCCTCCAAAAGAGATTTCCCATCCCTGTGCTTGCAACCCGCATGTCAAGAGGAACATTTGCGCTGCAAACACCCATCGGTATAGTAGCATACCCTTTGATGTTTGTTTACCAGTCCTTGACATTAGCATTAGCGCGAAGTTTAGGTCGTTTGTTCCTGTTTGCATTACAAAAGTCTTATGATTAATATTCAATTACAAAGACAAAAAAAGAGGTTTGTTGAAAAAAAAGAAGTAGTTTTGGGTGGATCGGTTTATGGGTTTATGGGTTTATAGGTTTATTTATCAATTAATTATGTGTTTAGTTAATGAATCGCCATTTGTTGAAAAAAAATGAATATTCCGCATGGAAAATAGTTATTTGATTGCCGTTTTAAAGAGTTTGAACAAAAAAGAACAGCGCGAATTGCGCAAGTGGCTCGATTCTCCCGCTCACAATCAGCGGGAAGATGTAGCCAGGCTTTTCGACTATCTAACCGCCGGCGACCACTTAGATAACGAAAAGTCCCTGCGAAAAGAGAAAATATACGCCAAAATTTTTGGAGGCGAGCCTATAGATGATGCCAAATTGCGGCAGACTGTCCACTTCCTGACAAAAGCTGTGGAGGAATACCTCGTTGTACAAGACCTGGTAGAAGACGAGTTGCACAGCCGAATTACGCTGGCAGGCGTGTATCGCAAGCGCAAGTTGGACAAGCCGATGCAGCGGGCCTTGAAAAACGCACAGGAGGCCATCACGGCGTTTCCCTATCGCGACGACCGGTATTTTCGCAACGACTATTTGTTCCAATTGGAGTTGTATACTTCTATGGAAGGCAAGCAGCGCACCACTCAGATGAACCTGCAGGAGGTGTCTGACGCGCTCGAGCTCACTTTTATTATTGAAAAACTGAGGCAAACCTGCCGCATGTTGTCGCACCAGGCCGTATACAAAGCCGGCTACGACACGGGCTTGCTGGAAGCTGTGCTTGATTATGTAGAGCGACACAACAAACTGGCCGTGCCCGCCATTGCGATCTATTATTATATATACCGAGCCAATTTGCAGAAAGACAACCCTCAGCATTTTGAGCAGCTCAAACAGCAGATACAGCAACACGGGCAGGTATTCCCTCACTCCGAACTGCGCGAAATCTACCTCATGGCGCTCAACTATTGTATCGGCAAGATGAACGCAGGCGTAACCGCTTTTGTACGCGAAGCATTCGAGTTGTACCGCAGGGGATTTGAAATGGGCATTTTGATAGAAAACCAAATCGTTTCGCGCTGGACATTCCTCAACGTGATACTCATCGGCCTGCGTCTCAAGGAGTTTGACTGGGCGGGGATTTTTATCAACCAATACCAGCAATTCCTGGAACCCCGCTATCGCGAAAATTTTGTGCACTACTGCCAGGCGCGGCTGCTCTATGAGCAAAAAAAATACAAGGAGGCTCAGCGCCTGCTGGTACAGGTAGAATACGACGATATGCTGATCAACCTCAATGCCAAGAGTATGTTGCTCAAGATGTTTTACGAAGAGGAGGAGCTCGACGCCCTGGAGTCGCTACTCGAAAGTATGCGCACATACCTGCAGCGCAAGGAGGTGATCGGCTATCACAAGGCCAATTACCAAAATATTATCCGTTATACCAAAAAGCTACTGCGCGTGACACCGCGCAATAAGGAGCAAAAGGAAAAGCTGCGCCAGGAGATCCAGCACGCCAATCCGCTTACGGAGAAGGAGTGGCTGTTGGAAATGTTGGAGGCAGTCTAGTTAGAGGTTAGGGCTTAGCGGTCAGCACTCAGCACTTAGCTGATAACTAGTACCTGACTGCTGAGTGCTAACTGCTAAGCGCTAACCTACTCCACCCGCTTAATATCCCCCGACAACACCGTCTTGGTATTTCTTTCGCCGGGGGCGCCTTTATACCGGATAGAGCCGCCGGTATTGGCGCTGGCGTCGAGGCGGTCGAGGGCGACTACCTCGGCTTCGCCGCCGGTATTGGCGTTGGCATAGGTTGTTTTGCTTTCCAACTCGAGGGCGTAGAGTTTGCCGCCGGTGGCTGCTGAAGCGTCGAATGTTTCGGTGGCGCCGCTGAGGCGCAACACGGCGCCTTCCTGTGCGCCCGCGTCGATGACGTTGGTTTTTACCTCGAGGGTCACTTCGGAACCGCTCTGCGAACGTACGTACAGTTTGTCGGCGGTAATGGCGCCTTCGCTGCTGATACGCGACCCTGCATTGGCTTTCAGCGACCGCAACTGCTTATAGGTAACGGTGACCTTCGCCCTTTGCTCGCGCTTAAACAGCGAGTTGATGAGTTGCAGACGCAGCGTATTGTGGCTGACGTACACAGAGATGTCGTCTTCGTCGATGCCGAAGACTTCTACTACGGCCTGTTCTTCTTCGCCCTGTTGCACAATCACTTCGATATTGCCGATCACGGCAATGCCGTCGAAGCTGGAGAGTTTGCGGACGTCCTGGGCCTGCGCCGTCCAGGTCAGGGCAATCGCGGCCAGTAAAGTGATGTATCGATTCATAATTTTGGGAAGATTTTTGTTTTGCACTCAGCAGTCAGCACTCAGCACTCGGCTGACTGCTGACTGCTGAGTGCTGTTATAACATAGATGCTCCCCAGCCCCCTTCTCCCCTACGTGCAAAGCCAAAAAAATTATCTGCAGATCAGCGGCAGAATATTGTCGTACCATTTTACCAGTGCGATGCGGCGGGCTTTCGACAAGTCGGCGCAGGCTTCGGCGAGTTTATTCATATCGAGGTAGGCTTGTCCGCGTACCAATAGGAGGCCGGCGTGGTTGGGAAACAAGGCGATGGCTTCGCCCATTTTGGCCAGGCCTTCTTCTTGTTTTTCCTGGTCAAACAAAGTAGCGCCTTCGTTGATGAGGCGGCCGGCCAGGTCGAATTTTTCTACCACGGTTTTGCAGGCGTCTATGGTAGGTGTAAATGACAGGCTGATATCGAAAGCGGAGGGCACTTTTCGCCCCTGATATACGGCGGGTTTCCATTTGCCCAATGTAGATGTGGCGGCGTCGATAGCTTCGTACCAAAAATCGAAGCCGAGGTCGTTGTAGTCGGTCAGGTCCACAATGCGCACATCCCCGTTGGCCTGCACGAGCAATTGGATATCGATATTGCCTACGCGGCAGCTATCATTTCCCACCGGCGGATATTTGAGCCGGCTGTCGAGATAGGCAGCCAGGGCTTCTTCGCCGCCTTCGTAGGCCAGCGCCTCGTCAAAACGGGTATAGATCGAGTCGCCATAAGCCGTGATCGTAAATGCCGGCGCTTCTTTGATGCGGAAGCGCACGGGCAGGTTGACCACGCTTCTCACCACTTGCCCTTTGTTTTTTGCCGGCGTCCATACCACGCCGGCTTCGTTCATGGCGCCTATGACTCGCAGCGCTTCGATGCCGCAGCCGCCGCCGATGTCTTTTATGATTTTGGGAGAGGAAATGCGACCGTCTTTTTCAACTACGAAAGTAAGCACTACGCTGCCCTCTATATTTTGTTCGAGCGCTTCCTGCGGGTAGCGCACGTTTTGGTACACAAAGGCCAGCAATTGCTGCGAGGCGCACTGGCGTTTGAACTCGACAGTGGAATCCACCGCTTCGCAACCAGGAAAACGCGCAGGGTCTTCTACTACCTGGTAGATGGTAGTATCTCCGGCAGTTTGGCCAATAGCTGTAGGCTGAACGGCAATGAACGCTATGCAGCAAAAGAGCCACAAAAGAGGATGCAGACTTTTTCTCATGGTATCTGTATGACTGATTGACCGGCAAAAATAATATATTAATGCATCGAAAAAATACTTTAATTCGACACTGCAGAATCGCTATATTGCCATAAAATGAACTTTCCGTATATGAAACATCTGTTAATCAGCTTGTTAGTCCTTGCAGGCCAAATTGCCTGCACCCAGCCCATGCACCAGGAACCGGGGCGGCAGAACGCGGCATCGCAACTGGACAAACCCTACGTGATCCTCATCTCGCTCGACGGCTTTCGTTGGGATTACGTGCAGCGCTTTCAGCCTCCCAACCTGTCTGCATTCATAGCCAAGGGCTCGCGGGCGGAATCGATGATTTCCTGTTTTCCCTCCAAGACCTTCCCCAACCACTATTCGATAGCCACCGGCATGTATCCCGAACACCACGGACTGGTTGACAATAGCTTTTATGCCCCCGAAAAAGACCGGGTTTACAGCATGAGCAAACGCGACATCGTAGAAGACGGTACCTGGTACGGCGGCACGCCTCTTTGGGTATGGGCCGAGCAACAGGGCATGCTGTCGGCCAGCTTTTTCTTTGTGGGCGCCGAAGCCGATATCAAGGGCATAAGACCTACGTATTGGTATACCTACGACGAACGAATAGCCGAAGAGCGGCGCGTAAAACAGGCGCTCGACTGGCTGCAACTGCCGCCGGCGCAGCGCCCGCATCTTATTACTATGTATTTTTCCAACATGGACGATGCCGGCCACAGCTACGGTCCCAACAACGACGAAAAGCTCCGGGAAGCACTGATGACACTGGATACGGCACTGGGGAAGTTGTTTGCCGGTGTTGATGCATTGGGACTGCCCGTACACATCGTTTTTGTATCCGACCACGGCATGGCCGAGGTGGATGTGGACCAATTTATGCCCATTGAAAAGCTGGAAAACGACGATCTCTACCGCACCGTGAATAACGGCCCGCTGGCGCATTTCTACCTAAAAGAGGGTGTCCAGGTGGATAGCGCCTACGCCTACCTCAAAGCCCGCGAAGAACACTGGAAAGTGTATAAAACGGAAGATTTTCCCTTTTACAGAGACAGCATTACCCACCCGAGGCTCGGCCAGTTGATTGCGCTGACTGAATTTCCCTATTATTTTTCCTATAACCGCTCCATGGCTCTATTAAAAGCCAGGGGCGGCAAACGGGGCGAACACGGCTTTGACCCCGAAATTAAAGATCTGCACGGCATCTTTTACGCTGCGGGCCCAAAAATCAAAAAGGGAATTACCACGTCTTCTTTTCGAAATATCCACGTTTATCCATTTATTTGCAGCTTGTTGCAATTGCCTATTCCTAACGATATCGACGGACGTCGGGAGGTACTAGAGGGGTTGATCAATAAAGAATGATTCTTAACCACAAAGGCTCAAAGACCACAAAGTACCACTAAGGGTTTGTTTTGTATCTTTTTATACTTTGAGCCTTTGTGTTTAAATTTTAATAAATTAAATCTAATCGCATTATGGATAATAAGATCCACGTTTTTTTCGACATCAATATCGACGGCGCGCCTGCCGGCCGCATCGTTTTTGAATTGTTTCACGATATCGTGCCCAAGACCTGCGACAACTTCCTGAAGTTGTGCACCGGTGAAATGGGTTTTGGTTATAAAAACAGCAAATTCCACCGCGTCATTCCCGAGTTTATGCTGCAGGGCGGCGATTTCACGTCGGGTGACGGCCGCGGCGGCAAGTCGATCTACGGCAGCAAGTTCGAAGATGAAAACTTCATCCTCAAACACGATTCTCCGGGTCTGCTGTCGATGGCCAATGCCGGACCCAATACCAACGGCTCGCAGTTTTTCATCACCACGGTGCTCACCCCCTGGCTCGACGGCAAACACGTGGTTTTCGGCAAGGTAACGGAAGGCATGGATGTGGTGAAAACCATTGAAAGCCGCGGTACCCGCAGCGGAGCTACTACTGCGGTTATCGAGATCGTCGACTGTGGGAAGGTGGATTGATGCTGAATGTTTAATGCTGAATGTTTAATGTTTGATGAAATTATTATATTTATAAAACATTAACAATTAAACATTTAACATTAAACATCAAACATTAATAATCGCATCCAATCGGTTGGCCATCAGGTAATGAAGGCGTGGCCGGGGCTGCGTATTCTTTGGGGTTAAGTCGATACTGTTCTATCTGGGTGAGTAGGTATCGGTAATGGGCGGATTGCTCTGCCTCGCCGGACTCCGGCATATCCTTTTTCAATTGTTCCTGCCAGTTGTATACCTTTTGCAGGGCGGAAGCCACCACCTGTCGGTTGGCGCCGGCATCGGCTGCGAGGCGGAGCAGTTGGTGCAAAAACAGCTTTTCCACACTACGCGCAATCTCCTGTTCTTTGGGCGAATAACCCGCTGTCTGGTACTTTTTGGAGTCGACGGCCTTGCCTATCTCATCGAGATATTGGTATACCGAAAAATGGGTTGTAGCCCTGGCATGCTGTTCCAGTAGGCGGGCAAGTCGCTGAGGTAACAGCATAGCATTCAGCGTATAGCTGGCGGCGCTCTCGGCGGCGGCCAGGGGATCGAAAGTATTATAAGTAAACGTCTTAAACAACTCGCGGTCGCGCTGGTACTCCGGCGGCTGCGGCGGGATGAGTTCGATAATGCGCTCGGGCAGCGCCAGGAAATCCGGTTTTACCGTGGCGAGCAGGGCATCGAGGGCGGCCGACTGTGCCTTGGGGTCGAGGGGGGCGTTGGTGACTTGTTCGTCGCCGCGCACAGCATAGGTAAAGTTCACGCCACCGATCATTTTGGATACGGCGTCTACCTGGTAGCGGTGCATGAGGTAGAGGGGTACCAGCACGTTTTCGAGGGTGGCCATCGGTGCGCCTTCGGGGATGTTTTTTTCGTCGAAAGAAGCCAGGGCTTTGCTACGAACCTGGATGAGGCGGTTCAACTCCTCGATGGCGGAGGCGCCGTTGTCCCACAGGTGCGCCTGTGGGTGGGCGGCCGACAGCGGGCGGGCATCCTGGTCGGTGAGGTAGGGCAGGCCAAGGCTGATATTTTCCTCCAGAATAGTTTGCAGGGCTTTATTTTCGTCTACTCCTTTCGGAAAATCCTGGTAGCCGTAGATCACGGCTCTTTTATCCCACTCGCCCATGCCGGTAGCGTAGGCTTGGGTATAGTCGGCTTCGCCTTTGGCGTTCATGGTCACAAAGGGGTGCGGATAATCCATCACCGAAGCGCGGTTGTTCACGCTGGCGGCGAAATTGTGTTGCAGTCCGATGGTATGGCCTACCTCGTGGGCCGAGAGCTGACGCAGGCGGGCCAAGGCCATCTCTTCGAGTCGCGGGTCGGGTTTATTGCCGGCGGCGTAGGCATCGACAAGCCCCTGGGCGATGAGAAAATCCTGGCGCACGCGCAGCGAGCCCAGTAGTACGTGGCCTTTGATAATCTCGCCCGTGCGGGGGTCGGTCACGGTGCTGCCGTACGACCAGCCGCGGGTGGAGCGGTGCACCCAGTTGATAATATTGTAGCGCACATCCATCGGGTCGGCGCCGGGGGGCAGCACTTCCACTCGGAAGGCGTTGCGGTAACCGGCGGCTTCGAAAGCCTGGTTCCACCACGAGGCCCCCTCGATGAGGGCAGAGCGGATGGGTTCGGGGGCGCCGGGGTCGAGGTAGTATACGATAGGCTTCACGGGGTCGCTGACGGCAGCCGAGGGGTTCTTTTTCTCGAGGCGGTGGCGGCAGATAAAGCGTTTCACCAGGGGTTCGCCGATGGGCGTGGCGTAGTCGCGGTAATTGATCGTAAAATAGCCGCAGCGGGGGTCGTAGAGGCGGGGTTTGTAGCCCTTATCGGGCAACTCCACAAAAGAGTGGTGCATATGCACGGTGAGCGAGGCGGGCGTAGGCGTCACCGAGCGGATATATTCACCGCGGGGTTCGCCGGCAAACGTGATCATAGCTTCCCATTCGCTGTTTTTGGGAAAATTGCGGGTGCGGTCGAGCCAGACTGCGCAGCGGGAGTCGTCGACGCGGTAGGTACCTTGGTTGGATTCGCGCAGGCGGTCGATTACGCCGTGGGCGTCGCGCAGCAGGAAGGGCGTAAAGTCGATAAGCACGCGGCCGCCTTCGTTGATTTCGGCTTTGAAGCCCCACAGTGCCGACTGGGCGAAGGCTTCCTGTACCGAGCGACGTTCTTCAGGGTTGTCGCTGACGGCCCGGAAGTCGTAGTTGACTTGTACTAGCATCACCTTGGGCCCGCTGCGCACGAATTTGACCACGCGGCTGTCGCCCAACTGGTTGCGGTCGAGGCCGATATCGTTGGAGCCCACGCCGTGGGTCAGCGAATTGACATAGAGGAATTCGGTATCCCAGCGGTTAATTTCCAGCCAGATTTTGCCTTCTTTTTCATCCCAATAAAAAGGAAAAAAGCCGGCAAAGGCTTGCATGCCGGCGGTTTTGGCGGCAATGGTAGCGGGTTGGGCGGCGGTTTGCGCCAGGGCGTGCAGGCTGCCGAGCAGAGCGATAGTGAGGGTGATGGTTTTGAGCATGGTGCAGGTGATTGGGTTTTGTGTGGTTAATGTAAAAATAATTGAGGGGATTGGTCAATTCTCTTTCTGAAAAATCATTTAGAATCGTATTTTTGGATTTGAGGTGAACTTTTGCAAGGGCATGCGCCTTACTATTTAAAAGAATATCGTATCAATGCAACAGATAATCATTAAATTGAAAGATGACTCCAAGCTGCATTTCCTGCTTGAGTTGCTCAGGCAAATGGACTTTATCGAGCTTCAAGTGAAGCAGGCTGCTAAGCAGGAGCATGCCGACGGCTATAATTTTTTCAAGTCGGCGGGTTTATTTTCCGGCAGACAAATCGATGCTGACCAAATCAGGAAACAAGCATGGCGAATAACCAAGTAATATTATGTGATACTAATATCATCATTGAGTTTTATAAAAATAATCCCGCGGTTGTTGCTGAACTAACCCACATTGGACAACCAAACATTGCGATAAGCATAGTGACTGCCGGTGAACTCATTTACGGGGCGCTTAATAAAAAGGAACTAAATCAAATTCTTCTGGATATTGCCCACCTTAACCTCTTACATATTGACGATCAAATTGGTAGCACACTCATAACCTTAATGGCGAATTATTCTTTGAGCCATAATTTGACTTTACCCGACGCACTGATTGCAGCTACTGCCATAGTCCACGACATCCCATTATATACCCTAAACATCAAGGATTTTCGCTACATGCCCGAAGTGAGTTTGTATCTTCCTGAACCGTGATTTTTTTATAAAACAACAACAGAATCTTGACTCATGAGGCTCGTAAATGATCTTTTGACCAGGACAAGCTTTTCCATTGTTATAATTGGACTTGTCCCGTTCTTATTCATTTCAGCACAATGTTTTGCCCAATCCACAACTTACGAACAATCCATCCTGGACTGGCGGCAGGAGCGGGTAGCAAGCCTGAAGTCGGAAAATGGCTGGCTGAATCTGGCCGGGTTGTTCTGGCTGGAGGAGGGCGAGAATAGCTTTGGCGCGGGCAAGTCGAACAAGATCGTCTACCCCGAAGGCAAATGCGCCGCGCAACTCGGCCATTTTACCCTGAAAAACGGCGAAGTGTGGTTGAATATCTTACCCGGCGCCGAAGTAACGGCCAATGGCCACCCCGTCACGGCGCCGCTTCGCATATACCCTTCCGAAAATCCGGCGGCCATGCAGAGCGGCCCGCTGCGCTGGTTTGTGATCAAACGCGAGGACAAATACGGCATCCGGCTGCGGGATCTGGAACATGCCGCTGTGCAGTCGTTTACCGGCATCGACAACTACCCGGTTGATTCTGCCTGGCGCGTCAGGGCTTACCTGGAGCCTGCGGTAGACAAGAAAATCCCGATTGCCAATGTGCTGGGACAAACCCTGATGCTGGATTGTCCGGGAACCCTGGTTTTTACCCTTCACGGCGCCACCTACCGCCTTGATGCCCTTGAGGAAGGCGAGGAGTTGTTTATCATTTTCGGCGACGAGACCAGCGGCGTGGAGACTTACGGCGCCGGTCGCTTTGTGTACGCGGCCCGCCCGGGCGCTGACGGCTTTACTACGCTTGATTTCAACAAAGCGTATAATCCGCCCTGTGCCTTCACGGCTTTTGCGACTTGTCCACTGCCGCCCAGGCAGAATTGGCTGCCGGTATCTGTGGTGGCGGGGGAACGGAATTGGGGGCATTGAGGGGAGGGGGCGACTTGGCGAGGGGGTGACTTTGGGACTTTGCGATACAGCGGTATTTGAGTTGCTACTGCTTCACATGCCAGAAGAAAACCGATCAATGTTACTTATAGTCTTTTATTTATAGTCTGCATATTATCATTTTTGTAAAATGAATGTTAAGCAAAAGATTGGCTGGAGGATTAAAACACTGCGCGAATTGGCGAATATGTCACAAAAAGACTTATCCTTTTCTGCCGATTTGGATAGAAGTTATATAGCTAGTGTTGAAAATGGACAGAGGAATATTTCTATTGTTAACATTGAAAAGATTGCTACTGCACTTGGTATTTCATTAAAAGATTTTTTTAACGATGGCGAATTTAATAACCATACAGGAGGCAGTTGATAGTTTTAAAAGGCTAATTGAAGATTCAATCCGCAAAGGGGGAATCAATGCAAAGGAAGCTATGATAAGGTCATCTAAACCTATCAATTATATTCATGAAGCTGTGAAATCCGATTTAATTAGGTCTGGTATTCCCCCCCAACGAATCTACCCACCCCTTGGTAACACCAAACCAGAATTAAGGCTTGCAGGATTTATTAAACAAAAACATCAAGATGTTTGTGTGGCTCCCAATGGCTATAATCCGGAAGAAGAAACTTTGACTGAAGGAATATTAAGAGAGGCAACGGACTATTACGGAAGGGATTATACTGAAAGAACTATTTCTATTAATATTAGAAGCCAAATGAGCTCTCTTGCTAAAAACTTTGATACTCTTTACGAAAGAACAATTGCGGAAGCTCAGAACTTACATGTAAGATGCCCTAAAATGGTTCTTGGTGAAGTATACATGATTCCAGTTAAGGAATATGACGCTGTTGCCATGAAAGCAAATACTGTACGTTATATTAATAAAATAGGTGCAGTTGAGAAATATATTAGATCGTTTCAAGCTATTAATGGCCGCCCGGATTATACCAAGGATGATTATAAATATGAACGAGTATGCCTCTTGCTTGTGGATTTCGAGCAATCTCCAGCTAAAATATATAGCACAAATAATGATCTTTATAATAGTGGCTTATTACCACCCGCTTCAAATGCCAACATTGAAGCACTATCATGGGAAATGTTTACGGCCTCACTATTAAATAATTATAATGAAAGATTTGGAACATAAAGTTCTAATTGATACTTCTGAATTAAAAACTCATCAATATGGCTTGTATCATTTAAATCTCGAATAGTTTGAATTTCGCTTTCAGTCAGCTCAGGTATCGTAAATTTCTCAATAAAATTTTTCTGGTAGCATGGGTACCCCCCTTCTATCGCAACACTTGTTTTACTTATATAATAGTCCATTATGTATGAGTTCAATATTTTTTGAACAACATCAATATTTTCAATTTTTGTTATCCGGTTATTCAAATCAGCAAAAAGTCCATTTAGCTTATGTTCTTTAAAATATAACCCATAACCGTTAGTGAAATAAGCATCTTCCTCTTCCACTATTAAGAACCTAGGATGTTGACTGAACGTTGGCGTTAATAATCTTTTTCCCGTTCTCGTGAGGCCTTGAGTTCTACCCCAAACGTAAAATGGATCGAAAATCACTTTCCCTTTATCTCTTGATAATAATGTGTCTTTCTCGGAAAGCAAATATGCATAGCATTTAGGAAATTGTTTTTTAAATTCAATTTCCGAAATCACTGTTGCAATTCCTCTACTGACCTTATATGGGAAGATTATTTTTCGGCTATTCAAATCAATCTCATTTTGCGCTTTAAAGTCCGAAATTTTATAAACCGGCTTAACCACATCTTTCTCTATTTCAAAAAACCCATTTTCTGTAATTTTAACATAACACCCATTTTGTTGCTTAGTACCGTCAATAAAAAACACCTCATCTTTTAATGTAGCAATACCCACACATATATCAAACAATTTGCCAATTGGCGTACCAATGGTTTCAATAGCTTTAATATTGTATTGCTCGTCAGTTTTTAATAATCTCCATTTTTTAACATTTAGATTATTAATATCATTTAGTGAGCCGTTGGCATTTAATAGAAAGGCATCTGGATCTTGGTTATCTTTTATCCGATCATATGCTATTGATTCGTTTGCTTTTTTGTTAATAAATGTTATTGCCGTATAGGTTTGAGCATCGAATACCTTTTTATGGCTAAAATCTATTATTCTCGATACACATTTTTGTTTCTGAAAATATTTGCGTAGAGACTCACCGGAAAGAGATGTGAAGTAATTATTTGGTGTAATATACCCAAGTTTGCCATTTGGCTTAAGTAATTTGTAACCTAGTTCGAAGAATGCGAAATATAAATTAAACGTTCCTCCTTCAACAGTTGTCCAATGTTTTGCCAAATAACTCCTGTTTTCTGCTGAGAGGTCCTGAAACTTTACATAAGGTGGATTCCCTATAACATTATCAAATTTTTGATGCCATTCTGCTCTTAAGCTATCTTGATGATATATGTTAAAATCGCTCTCATGCAAAATTTCTTCATATTGTAATGCATATATAGAGAGAATGAGTTTAGTTCTATGAACATTGTATTTCAGTATATCAGAACCATATATATTTTCCTTAATAATTCTCTTAATTGGCTTATTGAATGTCCGCTTGTAATAATCTGTGAGCCCAACTAAAAATGCGCCGCATCCGCAACTCGGATCAAGGTTGGTATCACTTTCTCCTGGGTAAAGTTCATTGATAATAAAATCGATAACATAATCCGGTGTAAAAAACGCGCCATTAAGTTTTCGGTCTTCTTCCGGTATGATTAATTCTAGATAGTTTTCTAATTCTTTAATACTGTTTATGCTAAAGGAGTATATTCCTGACAGAAGTTCAGCGTCTACCTCAAAACCATTGAAATAGTCATGTAGAATAGGGCTTTCTTGATAGTCTAGCTTACTATTTTCCAGGAAGGAGTATATCAAATGCTTCTCAAGACTAGTCAAGTCACAAGTTTTTATCAACTGATTCAAAGCTCCTTTTTTTATCATTCCATGTCGACTTTAAGTAATAAAATTAGTTAAAAAATCGATACTTTACTAGTATGAGGCACTGAAAATTTGAAATTATCTTCAATAACCTAAATATACAGCATTTGTTTGTTTTATTCAAACTTTAAAACATTTAATTTTAAAATTGTCGCGATCTTTTCTGCAAATCTCTTCCCTTATTCAGTCGCCACCCAGACAACAACCCGTCTCTAATCTTCGTAACTTAGCCCTTCAATTTTTATGGATATGAACAAGCTTTTTTTTCTTTTCTGTTTGTGTATGATATCCTTATTTTCTCAGGCCCAGCAGCCGGCTGAACTGGGCAAAGTACAGTGGCTGCGCAATTACGAGCAGGCACTCGACCGGGCGGCGGCAGAAGGCAAATGCGTGCTGATCTTATTTCAGGAAGTGCCGGGATGCGCCACCTGCCGCAACTACGGCAGCGGGCCACTTAGTCACCCGCTGATTGTAGAGGCCATAGAAAGCCTGTTTGTGCCGCTGTGCATTTATAACAACGAAGGCGGCGAAGACGCGAAAGTGCTCAAGCGCTACCGCGAACCCGCCTGGAATAACCCCGTAGTGCGGATTGTGGACGCCGCCGGCGCCGATGTGACCGACCGGCTGAGCGGCAATTACAACGCCGCCGGACTCGTAGAAACAATGACAAAAGCCCTCGGCCAACGCGGGCAAAGCGTGCCCGGCTACCTGGCGCTGCTGCAAGAAGAAATGACTGCCTACCAGCGCGGCACGGCCACCGCTTCCCTATCCATGTATTGCTTCTGGACGGGCGAAAAGCAACTGGGCCAACTCTCGGGCGTGGTGGCCACCCAGGCCGGATTTATGGACGGCCGCGAGGTGGTGCGCGTCACCTACGACCCCGCCGTGTTGCCTTTCGAAGAACTGGTAGAAGCCGGCCAGTCGGCCCGCTGCGCCGACGGCGTGTACGTCAACGGACTGCCACGCCAGGAGCTCGCTGCGAAAGTGGTAGGCAGCAAAGCCGTGCATAGTGAGACGGCCTTCCGCCCCGACGATACGCCCAAATATTACCTGGCGCAAACCCTCTACCGCTTTGTGCCTATGACACCCCTGCAATCCGCCCGCGCCAACGCCCTGATCGGCAAAGGCGATTCGCCCGAAGCCGTGTTGTCGCCCCGGCAGATCCAACTGGCCGCCCAGATATCCGCCCGCCCCAAAGCCGGCTGGCGCAATGCCATCGGCGAGGATTTTCAGAAAGCCTGGGAGGCATTCAGATCGTATTGAACACCACATTACCTCATTTATTTGTTGTCATTTTCTTGATTGTATTCATAAATTATTTTAATAATTTCAGATTACAATCAAAGAATGTTATATTTGTCAATAAAAAATAATCTCAATGTGGATAGACCGAAAGCTATTGCCAACGGTAGAAGGACATCTTGAACCAGGTAAAGCCGTCATATTAATCGGACCGAGGCAGGTAGGAAAGACTACGTTGCTTGAGAAAGTGACAGCGGATTATCGAGGGAAACTACTTTGGATGGACTGTGACGAGCCTGATGTACGACAACGATTGACAGATGCTACTTCTTCTACACTGAGAGCCTGGATTGGAGATGCCGGACTGGTGGTGATTGACGAGGCTCAGCGTGTAAAAAACATCGGACTTACATTGAAGTTATTTACCGACAAAATCAAGTCCGTCAAATTGTTGGTCACGGGTTCCTCGTCACTGGACTTGGCCAACGAAATCAATGAACCGCTAACCGGTCGCAAATGGGAGTTCATGCTTCTGCCGATTTCCGCAGAGGAAATGCGGGAGCACCACGGTGAAATGGAAGAAAGACGATTGTTATCACATCGCCTGGTATATGGTATGTACCCCGAAATCATCAACCGGCCAGGAAAAGAACAAGCTTTGCTAAGACAACTGAGCGGGAGTTATTTATACAAGGATATTTTCACCTTCCATGACGTCCGTAAACCGGAGGTAATTGAAAAGCTATTGCAATCCCTGGCACTGCAAATCGGTAGCGAGGTCAACTACCACGAACTGGCTCAATTGACAGGAAGTGACCAGGCTACGGTGCAGCGCTACCTCAACTTGTTGGAAAAAGCCTTTGTGGTTTTTCGCTTGCCCGCTTTCAGTCGAAACCTGCGCAACGAATTAAAAAAAAGCAGGAAGGTTTATTTCTATGACAACGGGATCAGAAACGCTATCATCAATAGTTTTCAGCCGATAGACATGAGGACTGATGTAGGAGCGCTTTGGGAAAATTACCTTGTAAGCGAACGCACAAAATGGATTGCCAACCACCAGTATTTCGCTAACCGTTATTTTTGGCGTACGACCCAACAAAAAGAAATTGATTATTTGGAAGAAAAAGACGGCAAACTTTTTGCCTTTGAATTTAAATGGAAGCCGACGGCTAAAGTAGCTTTCCCTAAGGCTTTTTTAACTACTTATGACCATGTCGAAACTGCCGTTATCAGCCCCGAAAACTATATGGGTTTCGTAGCGCCTGCTGAGGGTTGATGAGGGTTATAGACTTTCATACCCCCTCATCAACCCTCATCAACATTCATCAACCCTCATCTAATATCAAACTTCACCCTCGCAAACACCAGGCGCCCGGCAAAACCCGCTTGCTGCACGCGGCGGCTGTACACAAAACGGCCCGAGCTCATATTATTGGAGTGGATATGGCGGTCCTGGTAAGTATCCAGCAGGTTGTTGGCGCCGACGGATAAAGTAAGCCCTTTCCACACCTGGTAGCTGACCGAAGCATCAAAGATCGTAACCGGGTTGAAAGTTTGGTCCAACGTTTCTTTGTTGCCGCTGAAGGCATTCGTGGGGAAATTCTCCGGTTTGGTGGGATCGATAGACGGATCGAGATACACCACTTCGCCCCATTGCACGGCGCGCAGCATGGCGCCGAATTTTTTCAGCTTGTAGTTGATCGTAAAATTAAACTTATTGCGGGGGTTGGCCACCTCGATGCGGCTTTGGTCTTCGCGGTTGAAATAGCGGGCCACCTGCCCAGTTTCGATCAGGATTGGCGAGGCCTGGATGCGCGGCGTGCCGTCGGGGTTTTTCTTGACCTCGTTGTCGATAAACGTGGCGGCCAGGGTAAAACGCAGGTCGTGTTTGCCGCCTAACACTTTGCCGTAGGCGATCACGGCTTCTACGCCGCGCGAGCGCGTATCGATCGCATTGGCGAAAAAGTTGGCCTGGCCGGCGCCGGCGGCTTCGAGTTGGGCTTTGAGCTCGGCATTGCCGCCGTCGGTGAAGTTGTTGGTGAGCACAATGCGGTTGTCGATATCGATCTGGTAGGCGTCTACCGAGATTTCGAGGCCTTCTGTGGGGCGGGCGGTAACGCCGGCGGTGAAGCTCTGCGAGGTTTCTTGGGTTAGTTCGGGGATGCCCAGAATTTCTGCCGGGCGACTGTCATTGGTGAAGGTGCCGCTTTCTACGGGCGTCAACTGGCCGTCGATGGATACAAACAGGGTATTGGTTTTGGCATAAAAGCGCTGTTGCATCGAAGGCGCCCGGAAACCGCTGCTGGCCGAGGCGCGCAGCGACAGGTATTCACCGATTTTGTATCGCGAAGCTATTTTGTAGTTGATCGTGCTGCCGAAATCGGAATAATTTTCGAAACGCAGGGCGGCGCCCACCATCCAGTTGCGCGTAAAATCCTGTTCGGCATCCACATAAGCGGCTATGCTGTTGCGGCTGTTGTCGCCTTCGTTGGAGGGCAGGAAGCCGGCAAAGACCTGCGCGCCCGAGGCTGCGCCCGAAGCGGTGTCGTAATTGCGCCAGGAGGCCTCTTCTCCTGCCCGGAGGCCGAATTGTTCGAGGCGGAATTCGCCGCCCACGGCGAAGCTAAGGCCTTTCAGTACGTCAAATTTGCGGTTGAGGTCGAGGTTGGTGGTATTTTGTAAAAATTTCAAGCCGCCCGCATCGAATACGGTTTGCAGGTTATTGGGTGAGACGGCGGCCTGGGTATAGTTTACAGAATTTGAAATCGTAAAGTCAAAGCGGTTTTGTCCGGTGGTATTGCTCAGGTCGAGCTGCCACTGGCCCAGCCTGCCCCGCACACCCAGGGCGGCGCTAATATCCTGCAGGTCGCTTTCAATTTGCGGCAGGAAGCCGTCGGGATAAATGGCGAATACTTCGTCGGCATAATCTCGGGCGCCGGAGGCTACCGAGCTGGGGTATCGGTAGAATCCCGCCGAGAGGCCTTGTTTTTTATTGTACCCGCCGAAGGCATAGAGGTTCCAGTGGCGTGAAAGGGCATAATCGGCATTGACGAAAAGTCCGCCGCCGTTCATTTCCGACTGGCCGATGAGCATATCAAAAAAGTTGCGGTCGCCACGCTGGGGTAAACCTGCCCGGTATAGGTGCCCGTGCGGTTGGTGGCCGCTCTGTCGATATATTCGCCGGTGAGGTTCACGAAGCCTTTTTTGCCCAGTTTAAAGCCGTAGTTGAGGCCGGCTTGAATGGTTTGTCCGTCGGTGACATTTACGCCGGGGTCGGCGGTATTGCCTTGTAGTTTGTATAGGGCGTAATTTTTATCATAATTGGTAACATACGTACCGTACGACACGCTGCCGTCGAGTACGCCGGTGCGTTGTTTGAGCACAATATTGATCACGCCGGCGATAGCGTCGGAGCCGTATTGGGCGGCGGCGCCGTCGCGCAGTATTTCGATGCGTTCGATAGCGGCAGCGGGGATGGCGCTGAGGTCGGTGCCCACCGTGCCGCGGTTCACCGTGCCGTTTACGTTCACCAGCGCCGACTGGTGGCGGCGTTTGCCATTGATGAGCACCAGTACCTGGTCGGGGCCCAGTCCGCGCAACTGGGCGGGGTCCACGTGGTCGGTGCCGTCGGCGATAGCCTGGCGGGCCGATTGGAAAGACGGGGCCATATAGGTCAGGATCTGGTTGAGGTCCACCTGGCCCACATCGCTGATCACCGCGGCCAGGGGTATGATATCTACGGGCACCGGCGTTTCCAGCTTGGTGCGCGTTGTATTGCGCGAACCGATCACCGTCACCGCGTCGATTTCAATACCTTCGCTAAGCCTGATCACAAAATGGGTCTGGTCGCCGATTTCAATTTCCTCCGATTTATAGCCGATGTAAGACACCAGGAGAATCTTGCCGTCGGCGGGCACGTTGATCGTAAACGCCCCATCGGCGTCAGTGACGGTACCTGCGTTGGTGCCTTTTATCAAAACCGACGCGACTATCAATTCGTCGCCGGTAATGGCGTCGCTCACGCTACCGGTGATGGTGCGTTGGGCGAGGGC
Organism: Saprospiraceae bacterium; assembly: GCA_013360405.1. GTDB lineage: Bacteria > Bacteroidota > Bacteroidia > Chitinophagales > Saprospiraceae > JABWBR01. The sequence goes on along the minus strand of JABWBR010000066.1, from coordinate 30,068 downwards.
GCTAATGGACAAGAAAAACAGGGAGAACAGGATGCTATATGTCGAGGTCTTTTTCATAGGTATTAGGTTTGTGAGTTTCAAATATAATAAAACAGAAGGTAACTGTTTAGTAGGGTTTAGCGATTGGGTTTAGCGTTAGGGTTTAGCGGTATGTTTAGTTAACTAAACCCTATCGCTAAACTGCGCATGCACTAAACCCTGCTAAACAGTTACAAAAGAAGCGGGATTTATTAGACACCCGTTTAATAACCGCTTTTCACGGGCAATACTGGCTATAGGTCGTTTTGAAAATTGCTCCAAATTTGTTAACTTTGTCAAAAATCGGCTTTATGAAAAAAGAGCTCTTGCTAAAAAGCATCCTCATCGAGTTGAATAAGTTGCCGGAAGTCTATCTGCAACAGTGGTACGAGCTCATCCATACCTTTAGGGAACGGCTACCTGTCGATGAAAGCGACGAAGTTACATCTAAGGAAACGGACTTCGACTGGGATGCTATAGTGAATGAGGTGATGACTAATCGCCGCCAAAGCAATCTCCAGCGCATGAGCCGGCTTGAAACCCTTCTAAACGACCAGTAAGCTCCCGTCGCTGTGCCTCCAAAAATTCTTGTTGACACGGATATTCTTTCCTACTACCTGAAAGGCTACGCTGATGTAGTGCAGGTATTTGACGAGTATGAAAAGCTGCACGGTCCCGTCTATATTTCTCGGATTACAATTGTCGAAATACTCGGTGGGTTGAAAGCCAAAAAGGCTGCTGCCCAGGAAACCCGATTTAGGGAATTCATTAAAACCCGAAACATCCTTGAAATTGACGAAATCACAGGGGAATTAGCTTCTGACATTATCGCCTATCTATACCAAACCGGTCGGCATAGCGGCAATTACGACATTTTTATCGCCGCAACAGCCATACAACATCAATTATCACTTAGTACGAACAACTTGAAGGACTATGCGAACGTGCCGGGGCTTGATCTTGTGAATTGGAGGAAAGGTTGAGCGGTGCCGGGGTAATTTAATCCTGGCAGTGGATTGCCGACTGCCGGAGATGCTCGTTTCGGCTCCGCTCAACGACCGACCAAAATCGCCCCCTCGTATCGTACAGTCGCAAAGTCTCCCCCTCGCCCAGTCGCCAAATTGCCGCGTAGTACGTATCTTGCCAAAAAAAACGCTTGCCGCATGCCCGCTACAACTCCTGCAACCCCGGTCCGCATAGTAATAGACCTCCTCCCCGACCTCGAACTCTGCCTCGTGGAAGGCGGCCGCTTTGACATGGGCGACGAACACGGCGACCTGTGGGACGCCTGCCGACCCGTACACCCCGTAGAGGTCTCTACCTTTTACATCGGCAAATGGCAGGTGACGCAGCGCCTGTGGCAGGAGTTGATGGGTAAGAATCCTTCCTCTTTCAAAGGCGATCGACACCCAGTGGAGTCTGTCTCCTGGGATGATACGCGTATTTTTTTAAAAAAAATAAATAACTACCCCGGCCTTGCCCAGCACTTGCAGGCACTGGGGTTGCCCCCCACTTTCCGGCTCCCCAGGGAAGCCGAGTGGGAATACGCCGCGCGGGGCGGGCGCTACAGTCAGGGCTACCGCTACTGCGGCAGCGACAGCCTGGCCCAAGTGGGCTGGTACAACGTCAATAGCGACAAACAAACCCATGACGTAGGCCTGCTTTTGCCCAATGAACTCGGCATACACGATATGAGCGGCAACGTGTACGAGTGGTGCGAAGACCGGTTTGACAAAAATTATTACGAAACTTGCTTAAAAAACGGGCCCGCTCCCGACCCAAAAGGTCCTAACGGGGGCGCTACCCGCGTGGTGCGCGGCGGCAGCTACTTCCTCAACCCGTTGTATTGCCGCCCCGCCCGCCGGGACTTCGACTCGCCGGGCCTCCGTCGCAGCACTCTCGGCCTCCGGCTTGTCCTCCCCTTCCAGTCAGATGGAACGCCGGGCGGCATCCTATGAGCAAAAAAAGAGAGCCCTGTGAGCAAGTCGGTGAGGGACGAACCGACGGCGAAACAGGGTGACAAGAAAAAAACATCGGGGCGAAGCCCCCAAATTTTTTTTAAAATTTGCTATGTCGCACAGCTATGTGGATAACTTAATGGATTAAGGGTACCAGCACAACCCCGAAGGGGTGACATAATCATAGAACGGCCTTGGTATTTTTCGTCACAAACCAAACCAACCCATAAAACAACAATCATGCAAATAAAACTATTTACCATCCCCATTTATGGAGGGGAAGCCATTACAGAAGAAATGAATGCTTTTCTGCGTTCAAAAAAAGTGCTTCAAACGGAGCAACAACTGGTGAGCAACGAACGTGGGGCGTGTTGGTGTTTCTTCATCAAATACATAGACGATCACGCCGCTACCGATTCCGGAAAGAAAAAAGTGGACTATAGAGAAGTCCTGGACGAAGCCACCTTTCAACGTTTCTCGAAATTGCGAGAGATTAGAAAATCGCTTGCCACGCAAGAAGGGCTGCCCGCTTACGCTATCTTCACCGACGAAGAGTTGGCGGAGTTAGCAAAGCTGGAAGTCATCAATGCCGCTACCATGAAAAGCATAAAAGGAATTGGCGAAAAGAAAGTAGAGCGATACGGTTCCCAATTTTATACCAAACCTGCCGATGAAAAAAGCAAATCACCTACTGGAAAAAGCGGCTGACCTATACAACCTGCAATTGGCTTTTTGGAAAGCCAAACGCGGAAAAAGTTATGGGCAGAACGTGCTGGCTTACCAGGCACAATTGGATACGCAGCTATTAATGCTGCGCGAGCAAATCCTGAGCGGCGCAGTGGAGGTAGGGCATTACCGTTTTTTTAAAATATTCGATCCGAAAGAGCGGCAGATTTGTGCGCCCGCTTTTACCGAGCAGGTGCTACATCACGCCCTGATGAACGTGTGCCACGAGCGCTTCGAGCGCGCACATATATTCGACAGCTATGCCAGTCGAAAGGGCAAGGGCGTTCATGCCGCTTTAAAGCGGGCATCCGGTTTTACCCGAAGCCGGATGTGGTTTCTGAAGTTAGACGTAAAAAAATTCTTCGATAGCATCCACCACGATGTATTGAAAAAACAGTTGTGGCGATTATTTAAAGAAGAAGACTTACTCGCCATTTTTGACAAAATAATAAACAGCTTCGAAGCCAGCCCCAACCGCGGCCTGCCCATCGGCAACCTGACGAGCCAGTACTTTGCCAACCATTACCTGACGGGGCTGGATCATTTTATTCAGGAACAGATATGCCCGGCCGGTTATGTGCGGTATATGGATGATATGGTGCTTTGGTCAAATGACAGGCACTTCCTAAAAAGGGCGCTTGAACGTATACAGTCATACGTTCAGGAAGAGTTGTTATGCGAACTGAAGCCGCCCTCGCTCAACCGCTGCAAGTGTGGTTTGCCATTTTTGGGTTACCTGCTATTTCCGCATCACACCAGGCTGACACAGCGCAGTAAAAGGCGTTTTTTAAAAAAATGGAGCGTGTTGGAAGAAAAATATCACTCCGGGGAATGGAGCGAGGCGGTTTGCCAACGGCACGCTTTGCCTTTATTTGCTTTTACAAATCATGCACAATCGTTAGATTTGCGAAAGAAGCTATTGCTTCAAGGTTTAATAAAATAAGGTACCTGGCCGAAAGGGGCGATAACCGCGTGGTACGCGGCGGCAGCTACTTCAACAACCCGTTGAATTGCCGCCCCGCCAACCGGAACAACAACTCGCCGGACAACCGTAACAACAATATCGGCCTCCGGCTTGTCCTCCCCTTCCAGCTCATAGGATGCCGGACGGCGCCACTGAACAGGCCATGTACCCGCTCCCGGCGCTTGCGCATAGGGACAAAAAGGGCGCCCGCTTTTAGCAGGGCGCAGGGGCGGCGGCATTGGTAGCTCCGCAGATGCGGAGCGAAGGTTACGCCGCCCTTATTTTAAATGAAGAACAAATGACTGAACCATCCATTATCACCGCCATCGCTAAACTACTTCCTGCCCCGAAAAAGGTCACAACTTTTCTTCGGAATAAGTTGGAGGAGCATTATAATAGTCCAGATGATTCAAAGAAAAAGGCATACGACAAGTGGATGAATGGCCTATTCGCAGGTACGACTTTATCGCTTCTCCCCGCACCTGCCATACCTACCGGTTTCCCGGCCAACCTGATGGCGGTACAATACGGGCGGCCCCGCTACGCCCTCGACGAGCAGGGGCGCCTCATAGGCCTCAACCTGGCCGCCTTGGGCCTGGAGGATGACCAGTGGAAGGCCGTAGCCGAGCTGCTGGAGCGGGAAGGGGTGAGGTTGCGGGCTTTGAATGTGCGGGAGAATAATATCAAGGAATTCGTATCGCCTCCGAATGTAAACGCACTGGAGGTATTAGATGTAGCGCAAAACCAGCTCAAAAACCTGCCGCCGGAAGTGGTAAAACGCGGCAGCGAAGCCGTGTTAGGATTTCTGAAAGAACTGCAAGCGCAAGGCACAGAGCAACTGCTCGAAGCCAAAATGCTCATTATCGGCGAGGGCGGCTCGGGAAAAACTACCCTATACCGCAAACTCGCCGGCAATAGCGAAATGCCCAAAGAAAAGGATACCACGCGGGGCATTGATATTCACCTGTACCCATTTCGGGCGGAAACCTTTGGCAGAGACTTTATTCTCCACATTTGGGATTTCGGCGGCCAGGAAATATACCATGCCACGCATCAGTTTTTTCTGACCAAGCGCTCGCTTTACATATTGTTGACCGACAACCGGCGGGAAGAAAAACTCGATTATTGGCTGCAGGCGCAAAAACTGTACGGCGATAAAAGCCCGCTAATTGTGGTGCAGAATGAAAAAGACGGCCGCAAAAAAGAGCTGCCGCTCAACGAAATGCGGGATAACTTCCCAAACCTGCGCCCGGAAACTTACTCCTTAGACCTGAAATTGGAAAAGGATGCCGATAAGGAACGGTTTAAAACGCTGAAAACGCGCATCGAATCAGAAATAATGGCGCAGCCGCACGTGGGGGATACCCTTCCCCGGCAGTGGCTTGCCATTCGCCAGGCAGTTAAAGATTTAGCCAATCAACGTTCCTATATCAGCCAAAGCGAATACTTCCAATTGTGCGCCGGACACGGCCTACCCGAAGAAGAGCGGGCGCTGAGCCTGAGCGAGTATCTGCACGACCTAGGCGTATTTCTGCATTTTCAGGACGATGTGCTGCTGGCTCAGACCCTGTTTCTGGACAACAGTTGGGTTACCGATGCCGTATTTGCCTTAATCGACGCTTTAAACAACGAAAGCGTAACAAACCCCCTGCCCAAGTGGCAATTCAACGAACAGGTTGCCCGTCAGATTTGGTGCGCCGAAAAATTTGGTAGCAAATACAAAGAAAAGATAGCCGAACTCATCGCCCTGATCGAGAAATTTGAATTGTGTTATAAAACGGCGCCGAAGACCTATCTCGTTCCCCAGCTACTGCCCGGCACACGCCCGGAGGAGGAAGCGGCAAAAGTATTCCGGCGGGAGGGCGCCATGCAAATCCATTTCAAATACGGTTTCATGCCCAAGGGCTTGCTAAGCCGGCTTATGGTGCGGATGCATCGCTATATATCCAACCAAAAACTTATTTGGAACAGCGGTATGATCCTGCATCACCCCACCTACCAAACAGATGCAGAGATCGTAGAAACCTATCTTGATCGAGATTTGCTGGTATGGGTAAAAGGCGGCAGGCGCAAGGAATTTGCCACTACCATCATCGACGAAATCAACCTATTGAACGCCACTTACGGGGAAAACCTGGTGGTGACGACCCTCCTCCCCTGCATCTGCGCCACCTGCCGCAACAGTGACCAGCCGCATTTTTACGACTACACCAAACTCCGAGAACGCAAAGAGCGGGGCAAGCCGACCATCGAATGCGCGGTCAGTTACGACGACGTCAATGTACAGCGCATCATCGAAAACGTATTTGTGGTGCCCAAAGCGGAGGGGGCGTTGCGGGTTTTCATCTCCTATTCAAAAGCCGACGAAGCGCATAAAAACACCTTGCTCACTTATTTAAAACCCCTGATGCGTCAGGAGGATCTCATCCATTGGGACGACTCCCAGTTGATGCCCGGCGAAGAATGGGATGCCCGCATCCGGCAGGAAATCACGGCGGCAGACATCGTGCTGGTGCTCCTAAGCGCCGACGCCCTGGCCACCGACTACATCTGGGATTACGAGATCAAACAAGCGGTAGAGCAAAGCAAGTCGGGCAGGAGCGCTGTTATTCCAATCATCCTTCGCCCCTGCGATTGGCCAAGCTCTCCGCTGGCCCGCCTGTCGGCGCTGCCCCGCAAAGGGGCGCCGGTGGCGTCATTCAGCCATGACGCCGAGGCCTGGCAACAGGTGACGGAGGGTTTGCGGGAGGTGGTGCAGCGGATTAAGGGTTGGCGGTAACACCAAAAAATTGAATAACAATGACTAATTTTGAGTACGCTGTTTTCATAAGTTATCGCAACAGCAGGTTCAAAGAGAATGGGCTGTTGAGTTACTTTGCCAGACAATTAAACGAAGCATTAGAGCGGATCATTGATGCTTACCTGTATGAAGACATTGGGCGGGACAACAACAATTTTATGGTATTTCTTGATGAAAAAATTATACAAGGAGGAGATTGGATAGTCCGCGAAGTATCAGAGGGATTATGCAAAAGCGTTTGTTGGGTATTGGTATTCACAAGAAACTACCTGGGAGGAAGTCTTTTCTGCGCCAGCGAATTAAAAGGAATGATCGAGTTGCAGAATCACCGAAAAAGACAGATGAACAATGCTTAAGGGGAAAGTCTGATAATTCCGATATTGATTCGAGGAGATTGGGGAGACATGCCGGATGCGTTGAAAGGCATAGCCATGAAATCAGATTTTCGGCGCTTTACGCTGGCAGTTAGAAACCTTGCCGAGCAACCTGAATTTACGGAACAACTTGAATCGCTGGCAGACTGGATAGCCCAACGGCAACAAACTCAATGTATAAAATCATCTGAACTTGGGGTAGATTTGTGCGCTAATTACGCTACTTTTAGCATTGAAGATGTTAATACTGTAACAGGGAAACAAAACGTCGAAAATTTCATCAAGGATTTAAAAAAACCTGATTTCCCTGTTATTTAATACCCAATCATGGGAGAAATTGCTACATTTTATTCTTTCAAGGGTGGTACGGGAAGGTCGATGGCCTTAGCCAATACTGCCATCTTGCTTGCCAGACAAGGCAAGCGGGTACTAATGATTGATTGGGATTTGGAAGCGCCAGGATTGGATGCTTACTTCGTAAATTGCCACCCGAATATCAGTAAAGCCCAGGGACTTATCGAGTTTTTAGAGTTTTCTAATAAAAACTTGGATAAGATGACATACGGAAACGAAATCCAGGAACAGCTAAATGAAGTATTTCACAAAATAAAAGAACGATATGCCCTGCAGTTGGCGCTCCCTCCTTTTCCAGAGGTAAACGGATTGTTCCTTATGAAATCAGGCGATACCGGAGGCGAATCTTATCAGAGAAAAATTCACAAGTTCAATTGGAAATCATTTTTCAACAAAATCCCTGCATTTTTCACTTTTCTTGCCGAGTACCTGGCTAGAGAATATGACTATGTACTGATTGATTCCCGTACTGGGCACACTGACATGAGTAGTATTTGTACTGCTTTGATGCCGGAAAAATTGGTTTTGGTATTTACGCCCAACGAACAGAGTCTTCAAGGCGTACTTACCATTGCAAAAAATGCAACAGCTTATCGTATAAAAACTGATGATCTGCGCCCCCTGATAGTTTATCCTTTGCCTTCCAGAGTAGATCTTGCAGAAGAGGAACTCAAAAAAGAATGGGAAAGCAAATATACAGTTGCCTTTGAAAAACTCTTTCAGGAAATTTACGGCCTAAATGCAAACATCAGCCTTGTCGAATATTTTAATCACGTTCAGATTAGGTATGCCTCCCGAATGGCGTACGGTGAGTATCTTGCTACAATGGAATTTTCTTCCGGCCCCAATTCTTTATCAGAAAATTATGAAAAGTTTGCGGCTCAGTTTGTCCGCGACAATGCCATTTGGGATTACAAACCTAATGAGTCGCCCTATGAGATGACGTTTATATACGACGAAAAAGCCAAAAACGCATTAGACGAACTATTACTCCACCTAAGACCTTTACAACGCTCCGACATACTCCGATGGGATGATGAAAATCGAATTCCATTTGAAAAATGGGATACTATTTTAAAGAAAAGATTGGCTGATAAAAAAGATAATCAACTTGTTTTGGTTCTAATTGACAAACATATTCAAGACAATAAATACTATGATTTAGAAGTCCTATCGTCAATAATAACTAAAAAAAATGGCAACTCAATTATTCAGCCTATCTGGATAAATGGACAACTACAAGAAGAGACGCTTCAGCTTTTCAATGGTAAACTTATCTTGCCCAACCGAAGAATACCTTTACAAGACTTGCAGGACAAAGACAACGCCTGGATTAATGTCGTCAGTGAACTAAAGAAACAAATTAACAAACCAAAAAGGACAAGTTAACATGTCAAATCCCTCTGAAAATATCATTCACAAAGAGCTTGACCTAATACAGGATATCATTAAGCGTATGGCCGCCAATTCATTCCAGATTAAGGCTTGGCTAATAGGATTACTATCTGCTATTGTCGTCTTTTCTATAGAAAAACTGACCGGCATCGCAGGCAGTTTCATTGGCATTTTCACCAGTCTTCTTCTGCTAGTTCCAATTTTCTGCTTTTGGTACCTGGATGCTTTTTTTCTAAGTACAGAAAAACTATACAGGGAATTATACAAGTGGGTAGTCGCTAACAGGCCTGAAACAAAAGCCTATTTGTATGATTTAAATACGTTTACAAGGGTGACTAACGGGCAGGAAGTAAATCTAATCAAGCCCGAAAATAGCATCTGGCAGATGATGAAATCTAAAACATTACTACCCTTTTATCTTACACCGCTCTCTTTTGTACTCCTGCTCCTGGCATATCATTTTTCGGCATTACTGGCAATCTAAATTTAATCTTGAAACCAAATCTAAACCCCGAAGGGGTCATATAAAAAAATGGCCGGCGCTCCTCTCTCCCGCTCTACCCCATCGCCAATTTTTGTTCGCCAAATCGGTCAATATAGAGCGCCTGGAAAACCTCCAACAAATCCTTGTTGCCCGCGTGCAATTCGCGGTTCACATTAAAAAGCGTGGAAATTTCCAATTCTGAAAATTTGCCTTGTTGGATCAAGGGGTACATGCGGTGCATGAAATCGTGGTAGATGGTTTTATCCCTTAATTTCAGCTTGTCGAGCAAGGGGGCTAGTTCTTTTGAGGAAGGTTGTTTTTCCAAAAAAGGTATTAAGTCGAGATAAAAGGCTTGTTGGGCTTGGGTTCGCGCATGGATTAGCTCGACAATATCGTCGTTGACGGATTTTTCAAACTCGTGGAAATTGTGGTGGATGTCTTTGACGTCTTTGGCGGCGCCCATGGCGTGACGGATGGCGATATCGGCGTAATGCAACTGGTCGATGGCAGGGCGGTCGAGTTGTTCGAGTTGCAGGCGCGAATAAAATTCCATCATTTCGCCTTCGAGCGATTTGACGGCTTCGTATTGCTCGGGCGCAGGCACGTTGATATGCGATTTGTCGGGTAACAGTTCGGTGGGGAGTTTCAGGATGCGCCAATGCAGGGCGAAGACGCGGGTGAGCAGGTGGTGTATTTCTTTGAAAAGCGCTTCAATAGCCGCATCGGATACAGCCGGGGGGACTTCCCTGATAAACCGGGCCACGTCGTGGTCGCCTTTCTGAAATCGCCCCTCTAAAAAGCGGGCATATTTGGGTAAAAACGGCAAAAAAAGCGCGATGCCCATCAGGTTGAAGGTGCTGTGGAACGCTACCAGCGTCACCAGGGGGTTGGCATTGCCAATAGCCCACTGCACCAGTTGCAACAAGGGAAAAAGGAATATTAGTGCAGCTATGTCTACCACCAGGTTGAAGAAAAAATGGCTGAACGCTACGCGTTTTTTGCCCGGCGCACCCTTAAAGCCGCCTAATAATACGGTCATGGTGGTGCCCAGGTCGCTGCCGATAGCCATGGCGGCGGCGCTTTCGAGGGTGAGCACACCGGCGCTAAGCGCACTGAGCGCAATGACCATGGCCGCCGTACTCGACTGGATGAGCGCGGCCAGCGCAAAACCTATGGGCGCCAACAAAAACGGCGACCAGCCGGCAAACGGCGATATGTCAAATTGCCCGGCCCAGCCGGCAACGCTTATTTTCATAAAAGAAAGTCCGAAAAACATAAACCCGAAGCCCAGCAATAATCGCCCGGTTTCCAAAAAGTTGCTGCGCTTGCCGCTATAGGCCGATATAAGTCCGCCCACCGCAATTAGCGGCAATGCCAGCAATTCGGCCTGCAGGCTAAAACCAAGCGTGGCCACGATCCAGCCTGTAAATGTGGTGCCCAGGTTGGCGCCCAAAATTATGCCAACGGCACTGCGCAACTCGATGATGCCGGCGCCTACAAAGGCCACTGCCATGAGGCTCACCACAGCGCTGCTCTGCAACAGGGCCGTGACGACCACTCCCGCAAAAATGGCCTTAACAGGATGGTTGGTGAAATTGCGCAAAAATCGCTTGAACGCACGCCCCGCCAATTGCTCGAGCGCGCGCTCGATCAGGGTCATGCCCAGCAGGAAGATACCCAGTCCGGCCAGGAGTTGCCATATGTTGAGTTCAGCGATCATTGGCTTAAAGATAATAAAAAAGGTGACGAGGTGACGGCATAGGTGCATCCCCGATCTCTCACCCTCTCACTCTCTCACTCTCCCTTCGGATAGCCCAGATAATACTTCGTCACCAGTGCCGGTTGCACTTGGTCGGTCACCTGCGACCAGGGTAGCACCCGGCCGTTTTTCATCAACATTTTGATTTCATCTTTAAATGTGGTGTAGGCGCTGTTTGATTCTGTGCCCATGAGCAGGAAATAGGGGATGGCTTCTGCCGGGTATTTCGCCTTTATCTGTCGGGTTATCTCCGAAACATAAGATTCGGGGAAAGGATCATTGCTAAATTCCAGCTTAAACAGGCGGCGGTTGATAAGGCGTTCGGAGAATTCGCGCAGCACAAAATCGTCGTGGCGCATCCAGCTTTTGATGGCCGACATCACGTCGTAGTCGTCGAGGCCGGCGAAATAGCCGAGCCACTCGTCGCGGCGCTGCCGGAAATCGCTGCCACTCAGGTTGCTGTGCAGAAAACACGACAAATTTTCGGGCGCGGGTACCTCCACGCCTGCCCGCACGAGGTCTTTGGCGCGCTGCATGGTGCGCACCAGCATTTGCTCGGCGGCTACCACCGTTTTGTGCAGATACACCTGCCAATACATGAGGCGTCGCGCCACCAGGAATTTTTCTATCGAATAAATGCCTTTTTCTTCTACCACTAACTCATCGCCGGCCACCGAAAGCATCTTGATGATGCGATCGTAGCCGATCACCCCCTCATACACGCCGGTAAAAAAGCTGTCGCGCGTGAGGTAGTCCATGCGGTCCATATCCAATTGGCCCGACACGAGTTGGTGCAAAAACTTCTTGGGGTATTGATCCTGGAAGATGCGGATGGCCAGGGTGAGGGCGCCGTCGAATTGCTCGTTGAGGGTTTCCATAAAAAAAACCGACAACTCTTCGTGCGATACGTTGATGAGCGTATTTTCGAGCGTATGCGAAAAGGGGCCGTGTCCGATATCATGCAACAAAATGGCCACAGATACCGCGTTGGCTTCTTCTTCGCTGATATCGGCGCCTTTGTTGCGCAGCACCTCGATAGCCTGGCTCATCAGGTGTAGCGCGCCCAGGGCGTGGTGAAAACGCGTATGCAGAGCGCCAGGGTATACGTAATGGGTAAGACTCACCTGCTTGATGCGTCTTAAGCGCTGAAAATAAGGGTGTTCGATGAGGTCGAACAACAAACCGTAGGGGATATTGACGAAGCCGTAGACGGGGTCGTTAAGTATTTTCTGTTTTTTCATAAAGGCATATTTCGCAAATGAGAACAATATTTTTATAAAAAAGTATATTTATATCCTCATAAAAGTGAATCAACCTACATGGATAAAATCACCATACTCTGGGCCGACGATGAGATCGATCTCTTGAAGCCCCAGTTGATGTTTCTGGAAAAAAAAGGATACGAGGTACTCACCGTCACCAACGGCCACGACGCCCTCGATGAATGCGAGAACAACCGCGATATCGACGTGGTATTCCTCGACGAGAGCATGCCCGGCATTACCGGCCTCGAAACCCTGGCCAAACTCAAAGAAAGCAGCCCACACCTGCCCGTGGTGATGATCACCAAAAACGAAGCGGAAACCGTGATGGAAGAAGCTATCGGCTCGCAAATTGCCGACTACCTCATCAAACCCGTCAACCCCAACCAGATTTTGCTGACGCTGAAAAAGATCATCGACAACAAACGCCTGGTGCGCGAGAAAACCTCGTCGGATTACCAGCAGGAGTTTCGCCAGATCTTTACGCAGATCAACAGCGGCCTCGATTACGAGCAGTGGGTGGATATTTACCGCAAAATTATCTCCTGGGAGATCAAAATCGACGAGTCCCAATCCAGCGATATGGCCAACATCCTGTCGATGCAAAAAAGCGAGGCCAATTCGGAGTTTTGCAAATACGTGGGCAAAAGATACCAGGATTGGGTAATGGATGGCGACGGCCCCGTGATGTCGAATACGCTGATGCGCTCCAAGATTTTTCCCAACCTGATCGATGGCACGCCTACGATTATGGTGCTGCTCGACAATATGCGCTACGACCAGTGGAAGGTGCTCGAGCCCATTATCACCGAGTTATTCCGGGTGGAGGAAGAAGACTTTTTCTACAGCATCCTGCCCACTTCAACCCAGTACAGCCGCAACGCGATTTTTTCGGGCATGTTACCCGTGGAAATTGAAAAGTACCACCCCGACTGGTGGAAAAACGACAACGAAGAAGGCGGCAAAAACCTGCACGAACACGATTTGCTGGCCGAACAGATTAAAAGGCGCTTTCGCAAAGACATCAAATTCGATTATGTGAAGGTGACCAACGTCAATATGGCCAAACAGGTACAGGACGGCATCCTCGATTACCTGCACAACGACCTCACGGTGATTGTATACAATTTTATCGATATGCTGTCGCACGCCCGCACCGAAATGGAAGTGCTCAAAGAACTGGCCGGCGACGAAAAGGCCTACCGCTCGCTGACGCGCTCCTGGTTTATCAATTCCCCGCTGTGGGCAGCCCTTTCCAAAGCCGCCGAGCGCGACATCCAGCTCATCCTCACTACCGACCACGGCACGATAAGGGTGAATACGCCGGCAAAAGTGGTGGGCGACCGCGAAACGACGACTAACCTGCGCTATAAGGTGGGCCGCAATCTGCAATATGACAAACGCGACGTGTTCGAGGTGCGCGACCCCGAAAAATTCGGACTGCCTCGCCCCAATGTCAGCTCGGCATACATTTTTGCCAAAGAGGATAAGTTTTTCCTCTATCCCAATAATTACAATTATTACAACAATTATTACAAGAATACTTTCCAGCACGGGGGTATCTCACTGGAAGAGGTGATCTGCCCGGTGATTAGGCTGAGGAAGAAGTAACGCCCGTGGTTCGCCGGAGTTGGTGACGGCTACGGAGCGTCAGAGGCGGTGACGAGGTGACGGCTGGGAACCGTTGCCGTCACTTTGTCACCACCCTTGGTGTTCCCCTGCCGTCACCACCTCTGGCGGTCCCTGGACGTCACCCCCTAAGGATTATTCCACACATAAAAACCAACCATATGAAGAATTTACTTTACTTCTCTGCCGTAATGCTGTTGCTTACGGCTGCCAAATGCAAAGACAAAGTGACCTTTCAGATCGGCCAGCCATTCCAGCTCAAAGTGGAACAGGGCGCCATAAGCGATGACAAATCGTTTGGTGTGATGGTGGATAAGATCAAGGAAGACTCCCGCTGTCCCAAAGGCGTCAATTGCGTGTGGGAAGGCCAGGTAGTGGTGCAGGTAACGTTTAAAGAAAAAGGCGGCAAAGCCCAAACCGTTGATTTCACGCTCAAAGGCCGCGAAAGTCAGTCGGCTTCCCGCCGCGTAACCGGCAAATACCAATTGCGGGTAAAACAAGTGGATCCCTATCCCGAAGACGGCAAAACGATCACCAAAGAAGATTATATGGTGACGTTTTTGGCGTCGGAGATTAAGGATAATTAGACCGGCAGTCGGCTATCGGCGGTCGGCAGTCAGTTCGAAGAAGCCGACTGCCGACTGCCGATAGCTACAAATGCGTAGCAATATAATACGGCAACATAGCCCGCCAGGTGGGCCAATCGTGGGGCATATCGTAGCCCCATACGTCCAGCTTGTGGGGGATTCCCTTGGCGTGCAGAATTTGCGATAGCAAACGAGAAGCCTCGGGTGTTTCGTAATCTCCTGAACCTGTGAGGATATAGGTATATTTACCCTGGCGCAGCAGGGGCAGGTAATAATCGTCATTAAGGCTGGGCAGGTATTGCACCGGCGAGTTGAAATACACGTCTTCGTCGTGATAACCTTTCGTATAAGTGCTGAGGTTATAGCTGCCGCTCATAGCGATAGTGCCGGCGATCAGGTCGGGGCGGCGGAAGTACAGGTTGGCGGAGTGCAGGGCGCCCAGCGAAGCTCCCGAAGTAATAATGGGTGTATCCTCACTGGTTTTGCTGCGTATAAAAGGTATCACTTCCTCGTACACATAGGCGTTAAACTGCTGGTGGCGGATACTCTTGTGCCGGGGGTGCATATGATTATTGAGCCAGCTTTCCGAGTTGATGCTGTTGATAGAAAACACCTTCACCTTGCCTTCGTCAATATATTTGGCGATGGCGTCGATGAGTAGAAAACGTTCGTATTCCAGGTAATCGGCAGCGGCGGTGGGTAGGAGTAACAAGGCGGGGCCGTAGTGGCCGTACATCACTATTTCCATATTCTTATTGAGCCGCGGGCTATACCAGGAATGGATCTCTCTGTGCATAACGGATAGAATTTTTTTCTTGTAATAAAAAAGGTCTATTGCAAAGTTTCGGTGCTACTGCGCCTGGCCAGTTTAAACTGAAAAGCGTAATTGCGGATATTAGCGGAGATTACCAATACCGAGTCTGACAGTTCTTCGATGGTGTAATCGGCCTCTATCCTACCCTGCCTTTGCTGCAGGATATTTTTTTCGACAGCATAAGTAGCCGTTTCGGGCGCTCCGCTCATATTGGTACGCAGGGTGCCGTCGGGCAAAAACTCGTAATAGAGTTCTTCCAAAGACTCAGTAGGCCTGCCGTCGCGGGTGGCCGATTGTAGTTCCCAGCGCCCCACTAACTGGTCGGCGGTCAGGCCCGGGTCTCTTTTGCAGCTGATGAAAGCCGCGAGTAGCAGAAAAGGTAACCAGATACGTCTAATCATGTGGCAAAACGTGGGTTATGAAATAAGACCCGCAAAAATAAGCGTTGTTTCCCGTATTATACTTCGGGTTGACCGCTTTTGTGTATAAATTTGGCAAACAGTACCTTATCCTGCTTTGTTATTGTTGAGCTATGCACGCACAAAACCATACCCAATTGATCCGGGATGAAGCCCAGCGGCTGGGGTTCAGCTTTATTGGTTTTGCCCGCGCCCAACGGCTCGACGAAGAAGCGCGCCGGCTGGAAGCCTGGCTGCACAAAGGTTATCACGGCGAAATGCACTACATGGCCAACCACTTCGACAAACGCGTCGACCCGCGACTGCTGGTAGACGGCGCCAAATCGGTGGTGAGCCTGCTATACAATTATTATACGCCACAAACCCAAAACGACGCGGAGGCGCCAAAAATTTCACGGTATGCTTACGGCGAAGACTACCATTTTGTGCTCAAACGCAAACTGAAGTCGCTGCTGGACTTTATCCGCGACACAGTGGGCGAGGTCAACGGGCGTTGTTTTGTCGATTCGGCGCCGGTACTCGAGCGCGACTGGGCGCGCCGCAGCGGCATCGGCTGGACCGGCAGACACACGCTGCTCATCAATCCCCGCGCCGGCTCTTATTTATTCCTGGCAGAGCTCATCCTCGACCTCGAACTGGCCTACGACCACCCTATCAAAGATTATTGCGGCACCTGCACCCGCTGTATCGACGCCTGCCCCACCGAGGCTATCTCGCCCCAGGGATATATCGTGGATGGCAGCAAGTGCATCTCGTATCTGACTATTGAACTAAAAAATGAGCTGCCAAAGGATTATCAGGATAAAATGGATAACTGGATGTTCGGCTGCGATGTCTGCCAGGAAGTATGCCCCTGGAACCGGTTTTCGAAACCCCACCGCGAACCGGCTTTCGAGCCACACCCCGATTTGCTGAGTATGTCAAAACGCGAATGGGAAGATATTACCGAGGAGGTTTTTAACGCCATTTTCCGACACTCGGCAGTAAAACGCACTAAATTTGCCGGGCTGAAGCGGAATATCTTGTTTATTGGCACTTAGCTTTCAGCACTCAGCACTCAGGTGCTAAGTGCTAAGCGCTATTTTGATAAAATTCACAAACATAAAGCCATGCACGTTAACAAATTAAGTCTCATTCTCTTTTTGACCATGGCCGCCTGTAGCCCTTCCGCCGACAACGACAAATCGACCCGGCAGGATGCCGAAGCGGAACAGGAACAACCTGCCGATGCTGCCGCAACAGCACGCCGCATCGTTTTTTTCGGCAACAGCCTTACTGCCGCTTACGGGTTGGAGCCCGAACAAGGCTTTCCTGCGCTTATACAAGCCAAAATCGACTCCTTGGGCCTGGCCTACAATGTAATCAACGCCGGCCTGAGCGGCGAAACGACCGCCGGCGGCAATGAACGCATAGACTGGATACTGCAACAACCCGTTGATGTGTTTGTGCTCGAACTGGGCGGCAACGACGGCCTGCGTGGCATCAACCCCGACGCTACTTATGCCAACCTGCAATCGATTATCAACAAGGTGAAAACCAAATACCCCAAAGCCCATATTATCCTTGCAGGCATGGAGGCCCCTCCCAATATGGGCGCTGATTTTACTAAAGCTTTTCGTCAGGTATTTCCCAAACTGGCTAAAGAAAACCGCCTGCCGCTCGTTCCCTTCCTGCTCGACGGCGTGGGCGGCCACCCCGAACTCAACCTGCCCGACGGTATCCATCCCAATGCGGAAGGACAGTATATTGTGGCTGATAATATTTGGAAGGTACTGCAGCCCCTGCTGAAGTGACAAGGGAATTTTTTGCCGCAGAGTTAAAAAAAAACATAGCGAAATCAACTCACCATGAAAGGTTTTCAAACCATCGCGCTACTACTCTTATCCAACATTTTCATGACCCTGGCCTGGTACGGCCACCTCAAACTCAAACAGGAATTCAAGTGGTTTGAAGCGCTCGGCATCGGCGCGGTGATTTTCATTAGCTGGATGATTGCCTTGCCTGAATACTGTTTTCAGGTGCCCGCCAACCGCCTCGGCTTCCAAGGCAACGGAGGGCCCTTCTCGCTCGTTCAATTAAAAGTCATCCAGGAAGTCATCACCCTGATCGTCTTCGTGATCTTTTCACTCGTAGCTTTTAAAGGCGAAGCGATCAAACTCAACCACCTGCTGGCCTTCGGTTTGTTGGTTATTGCGGTTTATTTGGTTTTTAAATGACGAATGAAAAATGAATTGACTTTTATTCCGTATATAAACACATTTTCGTCTTTATATATTGAATATTTTTAATAATTAAAAAAAATTGCTTGAACTATAACCTTTTTACCATTTTTTCGTAAAACCCCGTATCGACATCATCATTTTACTGCGGCCAAATCCGAAGAAAGACACACATACTATGGAAACGGATAATACCGTTATCTTTGCGCCCGTAAAACAACTAACCCGCACTACACAAAAACCCTACACACCGGAGCGCGCGCAATCTCTGAGGCACTGGTAACCGCAGCGGGTTAAATAAAAGACTAATGAGAAATCTCCAATGGCCTATCGTTTTGTGGGGGGGCTTATTATTATTATCACAAAACATAGGGGCGCAAATTACTCCCGCGACTAGCCCACCCGCTATACTTCCTATAGCCGGCGCCGACCGCGTCGTCAACCCTGCTTTATATCTCAGCCTGCAATGGCGCAACATAGGCCCATTTCGCGGCGGCCGTTGCGTGACCGTCTGCGGCGTACCCGCTGAACCCCTCGTATATTACATGGGAACTGCCGGCGGTGGCGTGTGGAAAACTGAAGACGCCGGTATTTCCTGGCGCAACATTTCCGACGGCTATTTTAAATCGGGCGCGGTAGGCGCAATCGCCGTGGCGCCTTCCGATCCCAGTATTATCTATGCCGGTACGGGTGAACATGCTGTGCGCGGTACGATGACCTCCGCGGGCGACGGCCTCTATAAAAGCTACGATAGCGGAAAAACATGGATCTATGCCGGACTGCCGGCCTCCCAGCACATCTCGGCCATTCGCGTACATCCCGGCAACCCCGACCTGGTTTATGTAGCCGTGCAGGGCGCCCTCTACGGCCCCCATGAAGAACGCGGCGTATTTAAAAGCACCGACGGTGGCGCCACCTGGCGAAAGGTATTGTATGTCAATGCCAATACAGGAGCAAGCGACCTGAGTATTGACCCCCGCAATCCACGCATACTCTATGCCGCCATGTGGGATCACCAGCGCTATCCCTGGAAAATTCGCAGTGGCGGCGGCGGCTCGGGATTGTACAAAAGCACCGACGGCGGCGAAAGTTGGTCAAAACTTACCCAAGGGCTGCCCAAAGAAATAGGAAAAGCCGGCATTGCCGTCTCAAAAGCCGACCCCAATGTGGTGTACGCCATCATTGAGGCAGAACGCGGCGGCGTGTTCCGCTCCGCCAACGGCGGCGATTCCTGGGTGCAAACCAACAACCAACGTCTGACCATAGCCCGCGCCTGGTATTACGCCAAAATTGTACCCGACCCCCGCGACCCCGAAACGGTGTACGCACTCAACGCCCCCCTGCTGCGCTCTATCGACGGCGGTAAAACTTTCGAAGAAATTCCCAACCCCCACCCCGACCAACACGACCTGTGGATCAACTCCGACAACCCACGGCTGATGATACTGGCCAACGATGGCGGCGCCTGCGTGTCGCAAAACGGCGGACTAAGCTGGAGTACTACTTACAACCAGCCCACCGGTCAGTTTTACCGGGTGAATGCCGACAACCGGTTCCCTTATTATATCTACGGCGCCCAGCAGGATTATACCACCGTCGCCATCCCCAGCCGTACCTCCAATACCGGCATCAGCAACGGCGATTGGTACGAGGTTAGCGGCTGCGAAAGCGGCTTTATCGCCTTCAACCCCAATGACCCCCGCCAGGTCTACAGCAGTTGCTACCAGGGTTATATCACCGCTTATGACGCCGGCCTGCGCCGCGAGCGCGACATCATGGCCTACCCCGCCATCGGCATGGCCACGCCGCCCCGCGAAATGAAATACCGCTTCAACTGGAACGCCCCCGTGGTCGTCTCCCCGCATCACCCCGAAACCATTTACCACGGCGCCAACGTGGTACTGCGCACCCAGGATGGAGGCATGAGTTGGCAGGCCATCAGTCCCGACCTCTCGCGCAACGAACCCGCCCGGCAGGAAGCCGGCGGCGAACCCTTCACCAACGAAGGCGCCGGTGGAGAAAACTACAATACGATCTCCTATATCGCCTGCTCACCTCTCGAAGAAGGACTCATCTGGGTGGGCAGCGACGACGGACTCGTGCACCTCACCCGCGATGAGGGAAAAAGTTGGCAACAGGTATCGCCGCCCGGGCTGGGCGAAGCCCTGATCAATAGCATCGAAGTATCGCCCCACCGCAACGGCGCCGCCTATATCGTAGCTACCCGCTATAAATGGAGCGACAACAGGCCCCTGATTTACTATACGCCCGACTACGGCCATACCTGGCAATTGATCGTTAGCGGCATTTCTGCCGGCGATTTTGCACGGGTGGTACGGGAAGACCCCATGCAACCCGGCCTGCTCTTTGCCGGCACCGAAAGCGGGCTTTACCTCTCCTTCAACAACGGCCTCTTCTGGCAACGTTTCCAGTTGAACCTGCCGAACTGCCCCGTCACTGACCTGTTCATCCATGACAACGACCTGATAGCCGCCACTGCCGGCCGTGCTTTCTGGATACTCGACGATATCAGTCCGCTACAGCAAAGCAAGGGCGTCCTGTTCAACGGCCACGTACAGCTCTTCCGGCCCAAAAACGCCTATCGCTTCGACGCCGCCCAGACCGAGTTGCCCATTCAGGGACTGGGCCAGAATCCGCTCAACGGCGTCATTATCGATTATTACCTGCCTTCGGCGATGGATACCGTGGCCTTGTCGCTGGAAATCCTCGACCGACACAGCAAATTAGTGAGGCAGTATAGCAACCAGCTCAACACCGCTTATGAACGCTTCGAAGGCGGGCCGCCCCCCGTGCAGGTGATGCCGGCCAAAAAAGGGCTCAACCGCTTTCACTGGGACCTCCGCCGCGAGCAAATGCCCTATACCCCCGGCGTTTTCCTCGCCGATGATTATAGAGGAAGCCAGGTAGGCCCCGGCGCCTATACCATACGGCTCGTCACGCCCAAAGATACCTTTGTGCAAACCTGCACCGTGCTGGCTGACCCCAACGTGCAAGCTACCCCTGCCGATTACGATTCACAGCAGCAACTGCTGCAAACCCTCTCGCTGCAAGCCCGCGAGATTATCAGCAGTATAGCTTCCATGCGGGAAGTCAAAAAACAACTCGAATTATCCGTCGACATACTGGCAAAAATGGAAGGGGCGCAAGACCTCGTCACCAGCGGCAGGAATATGCTGGCCCGGATCAACAACTGGGAATCACAACTCATCCAACCCCGGCAGCAAACCTATCTCGACGTCATCAATTACCCCGGCCGCCTCTACGCCGAACTAATCTATCTGATAAAAATTGCCGACACCCACACGCCCGCGGTCACACAAGGCGTACGCGCCCGCGCACAAGACCTCGTAAGCACCTGGGATAAGCAAAAAACCGATATGCAGGATATTCTCGACAATGACCTGCAGGCCTATAATAACCTATACAAAGCCAAGGGGCTGCCGGTTATTTTGATATCGGGAGGAGCAGGGCTGAGGTAGGGAGGGGGCGACTTGGCGAGGGGGCGAGGGGGCGAAACCTGTAACAGGCGAGATAACACCTCTCCTGACGTCGAGATGTCACCTCGCTGTGGCGGTTTACAGGATTTTCATTTATTTGGCAACACAATTGTGCCTTCACCCGTGGCAGTAATTATCATAGTAGGCTGGGCTACCGTGCCTTCTGTGCGCATCCAGCCGTAAGCATCGCGGTATTTGCCGGTTCCACCGGTTACGGTATAATAAGCCGTAGATACATTGGTGAAAAAAGTATAGGCCGTTCCATCGAAGAAAACCTGATCTCCGTCTTTGTCGGCCATCACCGTCTTAATCTCCATTTGCAGGGCGGAATAATCCATATTGAAAACGCAGCTAAGGATAGTCATAGTGCTTTTATCGGCGTCCAGGCCCCCCATAAAAGAAGCTGTACCGGAGGTAAACCCTTTACTGGGGAACTGCAGGATTGTGCCGTCCGGCATACTACAGGTAACAAAAGGGGAAGCCGCATCGGGGGCAATGGTTATGGCTACGCTGAAGTCATCAGGCGCCACAATTACTTCCTTTTCACAGCTAGCTGTGATCAACAGGAAGATTACGAGCATGAACGTTATATTTTTCATTTTTTTTCTTTTTTGGTCGGTAAATGAATCTGTCTTTTCCAAAGCTTTGTACAGTTACCTCATGACAACCATTTTCCGGACGAATACAGCCCCATCTTCGCTTTTCATTACACAGAAATAAAGACCGGTTTCCAACGCGGCCCCGTCAAATGAAACACGGTGTTCGCCCGGGGTTTGCAGGCCGCTTACGGGAGTAGAAATCAACTGGCCGGCGGCGTCGAAAATGGAGATGTCGATATATACAGATTTATCTACACTATACGAAAGTGTGGTGTATTGGTCAAAAGGATTTGGGAAGTTGGACAGCGTGGTATTGACTTTTTCTGCTGAAGCGGGTGAAACCTCACTAGCCTCAACCGTATTAACCAGGAGTCGTTGGGTACCGGAAATGACAGCAGTACCTGAATTCCCTCCCATAATATAAATATAGGAATAGGCGTCATCAGTCGGCCATGCCACGCAACCGAACGCCCTTCGGTCGTAGGTCAGGTTATTAAAAACCTCCCAACTGTCACCTCCTGGTATTTCCGGGCCGAAGGCTTCCGCGCTAATTTCTGCGCTGGTTGTAGATTCAATGCCTCCGAGTGTATAAATAATATCCGAAAGCACTGCGCTTCCGTGACTGGCCCTTGCGTTCGATAAATGTACCGTATTATTCACCCAGTGGGCGTTATTGAAATCGTATACTTCAACGGAATTAAGTCCCGTAAACCAGGTCACAGTCCCGCCCATTACGTAAATTTTGTTGCCCACGACCGCAGAGGTGGAGGCTGCCCTTGCAATGGTTAACCCGTTTGGCAAGGTAGTCCAGGTGTTCAAAGCGGGGTCATATACGTATACATCGTTTTGAGCCGGACCAAAAAATGCGGTTGCGCCGCCTATGGCATAAATCTTCCCACCTGCGGCACAGGCCGACAGGAAGCCACGCGGTGCGGGTAATGAGGCAATAGTATCGGCATCAAAAGCGCCGGTTGCCGGCAAGTACCGGTACACCTTGGAATTTACCGTAGACGCGGTCGGATCGGTTACTCCACCAATGATATAGATTGCGCCATCCAGTTCTACGGCGGCCATAGCACACATGGGTTCTGGCAGGGTACCCGCTGCAGACCACTCATCTGTATCCGGGTCGTATTTCTCAATTTTGTCGGTATAAGTAAAAATGCCCCCTGCGTTGGCTATGATTCCTCCGAAAGCATAAATTCTCCCATTTGCAACAGCAGACGGGAAATAGGTACGAATCTGGCTCATACTCGCTTTGGTTTCCCAAAAGGAGGTGTCTGGCATATACCTTTGCGCTACTATGTACTGCGTCGCTGCCAGGAAGAAAGCAAGGCAAATGGCAAATGGTAGAAAAGTAGCAGGTTTCATGTTTATGAAATTTTGGTCGTGATAAAATCATATTATCACTTCCCAAATTGAGCCTTTGCCACTTTCCTTTCTGGTACTTTCGTTTCAAATCATTGGACGGGTGTTTCATTTGCGCAATGCAGATGGCGCAACCCCAAATTCCCTGGTAAAAGCACGGGTAAAATAGGCGGGATCTTTAAAGCCGACCTCGAAAGCAATCTCCGAAATATTCAGATCGGTATTGGTGAGCAAACCCTTGGCTTTATTCAAGCGGTAAGAGCGGACAAACTGAGATGCGGAGTTGCCGGTGAGCGCTTTTAACTTCCGGAACAACTGTACCCTGCTGATACCGAGTTTATGACAAAGATGAACCACATGAAATTCCTCGTCGCCGGAGTGGGCTGCAATGGCATTCATGAGGTTATGGAAAAACTCGTCATCCGGGCCCGCGATAGCTGGAACCTCGGTAACCGGCTCAGACATAGAGCGGTATTTCTCCCTCAAGGCATCTCTCAGCTCGATGAGCTTTCGGACGCGGGTGCGAAGCTCCTTGCTGTTGAATGGCTTGGTAATATATGCATCCGCGCCATGCTCCAGGCCTTTAAGTTTAGATTCCAAATCTGCTTTGGCCGTAAGCAGGATGATAGGAATATGACTGGTTCGGAAGTCTTTTTTCAGTGTTTGGCATAATTCAAATCCATCTTTTTGCGGCATCATCACATCGCTGATAATGAGGTCGGGAATGGTTTCCAGTGCCTTGTCGATCCCTTCCTGGCCGTTGACGGCCACGCCAACCTTTACCTCTATTTCACCGCCTTTCGGGGTATGCTTGATCGCATTCGACAACAAGTTCCCCAGCAACGATTCCAATTTTTCGGGGTCAAAATCCAATTCCAGATTATCGGGCCAATCCACGAGTTGAATCCGGCTGTTTTTCCCTTCCGCCAAACGCTGGTAGGGCTCAATGACGCTTAAAAGATAAGGAACAATATCGCCCTGGACATAATGTACCGGCATGGCGCCTGCCTCGAGTTTCGAGAGGTTAAGCATTTGATTGACCAAATGGAGGAGCCTGTTCCCGTTTTGCCTGATCAGCCCCAATCCGGACCGAAAATGATCAGCCGGCTTTGCCTCTATCTGATCGGCCATACCCAAAATAACGGTCAATGGTGTCCGAAATTCATGCGTTATGTTGGTATAAAACCGGGATTTCATCTCTGCCAACTCCCGAATACGCGCTGTTTCCGCCTGTTTTATTTTGGCATTTTGCCCAATGGAGTACTGGAGCATTAAAAATACCGCAAGTGTTATGATCAGAAAAAATCCCGTAAAAAGAATGATGGCATCATCCGGCGACATATTGGGGTCGGGGCTCAGGATGGGCTGCAAAATAACCTCCACAACAACGGTAACCATAAAAAGCAGCTGGACAGGTGTAGCCCATTTCCTGTTTTTCTGCAAAAGCAACAAATAAACCGGCCCGCCGCCCCAACCCACGAATACAAGGCCGGCGGAGGCAAAAATACCGCCATGCAGGCAAACGCCGACGAAAGAAAAGAAGATATGAAACAAGGCAGTAGCCAGTACAAACCAATCGGTACCGCGCCGTAGCCACAAAAAGAGCGCAATAAGTATCGAGTAAAACCCCACATAGACCAACTCCATGATGAAGATGGTCTTTAATCCCATCCCGAAATACCACCAGAATGACGATGAAAATGCACTTAGATTAATAGCAACTCCAGTAGACAGCCATATTTTTTTGATGACAAGCGTCTCTTCATCGTCGCCCGGATAAGCCACTAAACGGGTAAGCCAGGCATTCCCTTTTGTCAATATGGCATTGAGCATAGGTGAGGGCTTAATTGTACTTTTAAAGATACAAAAAGAAAATCACCCGTAATACCTACCTTTGTATAGCACACATTTGGCTATAAAAGAACAAACATTATGAGAAAAACAATTCTGACCGTAGGCCTCTTCCTTGCATTCGTTCTAGCTATGACGGGGCAAACGACAAATCCCAACTACGATACCACGCTGGCCCAAACGCTGGGCGCCGACGACTACGGCATGAAAATGTATGTTTTCGTGGCGCTCAAATCGGGTAATAACAAAACGACCGACAAGGACTTTATAAACAGCTGCTTTGCCGGACATATGCAAAACATCGGCCGGCTTGTTGAATCAAAACAACTCATCGTAGCGGGTCCCTTCGGGAAAAATGACAATGACTTTAGAGGTTTGTTTATTTTAAATGTATCTTCCATCGAAGAAGCCAAAGCGCTTTTGGAGACGGACCCTGCTATTAAGGCCGATTTGTTAGCGCCGGAGCTATATCCCTGGTACGGCTCGGCAGCCTTGTCGGAATACCTCGGCGCAGCAGATAAAATCTGGAAAGTAAAGCCGTAATAGCTTTCCGCTAAAAACCGCATCTTTGCCTAAAATAAAGGCAATGCTAAAAAGTGCGATTTTGGGAATCCTGTTTTTTTGGGCAAACATAACATGGGCGCAAGAATTGGTTATCAATGAATTAGACTGCGACACGCCCGGCATTGACGATAAAGAATTTGTCGAAATAAAATCCGAAACACCCAATTTCAACCTAAACGGCTATGTGCTTGTATTTTTTAACGGCTCGGCATCCGGCGCCAATACCAGTTATTTGGCATTAGACCTCGATGGATATACCACCGACATCAACGGCTTGCTGCTCATTGCCAGCACCACCGTGGTGCCGTCGCCGCAATATATTATTGAACCCAACCTGATCCAAAACGGCGCAGATGCAGTGGCCATTTATCAGGGCGACGCCGAAGACTTCCCGGAAGGCACTCTCGCTTTCGTAGATGCAACCCTGGTTGACGTGTTGATATACGGCACCAATGACGCCGACGCCGTCGATATGATCGCCATCTTTCAGGCTTTTAACCCTGCCATTGCTCAAATAAACGAAGGGCCTTCCAACAACACCAACTCCATTCAGCGCAACAATGACGGTTCTTATTTTACAGGCGTACCCACGCCAAGATTTCTCAACGACGGCAGCGGCGTGGTGCTCAATGGGGTCTCTACCGCTTTAACTCAAACAAAATACGACGAAGGCGAAACGTTCGACATCGTGTTTACAACAGAACAAGCAGTAGCTGCGGATTTTGCCATTAATTTCAGGCTCAGCAGCGGAACTTTTAATGCCGCCGATTTTACCGGCGATACCACGCTGACTATTCCCGGCGGGCAAAATTCCGTTACGACGACCATTACCCTGATCGATGATAATTTGGATGAAGGCGATGAAGTAATGGTGCTTCGATTGCCCAATTTACCCCCCGCTTTTTTAGTACTCAATAATAATATTCCCATACGCATAGTTGACAACGACTTTGTAGTGGCGCCTTTTGGCACGCCTATCAACCCGACTTACGGAATCGTATCCAGCACCCAGCCCGCCGGTTATTACGATAGTCTGGATGGACTGGCAGGCGATGATTTGCGCCAGGCATTGCAAAATATTATTGCCGATCAGGCTGTGGTGAGAGGGCAAACCTACAACGACGTGATCGATATTGTAAAAGAAGCCGACCAAAACCCCGAAAACAGCAACCAGGTTTGGCTGGTTTATTTAGAACAAGGCCGGCCAAAACTCGATTTTCAAACTGCCTCAAATATCACCGGGGTTTGGAACCGGGAACACACTTTCCCACGCTCTCGCGGTGGGTTTGACAGCATCGATGCCGATACCCTCGCCGACGGCAAAGCGATTTTCTGGACTACCAACGCAGACTCCCTGCGCCATGCCAACTCCGACGCCCACGCCATCAGAGCGGTCGACGCCCTGGAAAACATCAACAGAGGCAACCAGTTTTATGGCGAATACAACGGCCCGCCGGGCACACTTGGCGGTTTTAAAGGCGATATGGCCAGGGGTATATTCTATTTGGTCATCCGGTACAACGGGCTGGAAGTAGTCAACGGATTTCCGGATGGTTTAACCGGGCAATTCGGCGACCTGGCTACCCTGCTAGACTGGCACCGAAACGATCCGCCCGACGATTTTGAAATGAATAGAAACAACGTGGTATATACCTGGCAATTCAACCGGAATCCATTTATAGATATGCCCGATCTGGTAGAATATTTTTGGGGCGATCTGGCCGGTCAACCCTGGCAACAGCCCGTAAATACAGATATCGTTAATCCCTTATCGGTTCGTATTTTTCCCAATCCGGCAAAAAACAACCTGCAAATTACCGGCATTACCGAACCCGTCACCATTGAAATACTTACCCTGCAGGGCCAGTTGCGTTCCAAACACCAGGCCTCAGCCGATATTGCGCTTGATATCAATCTGGCCAGTGGAATGTATTTTATAAAAATAAGCTCACCAGGAAAAACGATCGTAAAAAAGATCATAGTAGAATAGTTGGGGAATTGCGGATTGCGGATTGCGGATTGCGGATTGATCAAGGAAAAATCCGAATTCCGAATTCCGAATTCCGAAATTGAATAACCCCCCAATCTTCCTATTTTTGCCTCGCATCAATCACAACACACCCTTGAAGCTGACAATAACCAATACATGGCGCACCGCTATCGCCACGCCGGCCATCGCCTTTGTCCTGGCGGCCTGCGCCACCATTATAGCCCCGCAGGGCGGCCCCAAAGACGAAAAACCTCCCGGACTGGTCGCGGACGAAACCACGCCCAACCTGCAAACGAATTTCAAAAAGCAACGCATCGAGCTTACCTTCGACGAGTGGGTGCAGGTGCAAGACGTATTCAACCAGGTGCTGGTATCGCCGCCGTTGCGATATCCTTACAAAGTAACCCTCAAGCGCAAAACCGTACGATTCGACTTTGACGAAAAAGAAGAATTGCGCGACAGCGCGACCTATACCATCAATTTTGGTGCAGCCGTAAAAGACCTCACCGAGAAAAATTCGGCAGAAAACCTGCGCTTTGTGTTCTCTACCGGCCCTTATATCGACTCGCTGAGCGTGCGGGGTACTATCGTAGACGCCGTCACCGCCGAACCAGTGAAAGGCGCCCTGTTTATGCTGTACGACAACCTCGCCGACAGCGTAGTGCGCACCGAAAGACCCTTTTACTTCGCCAAAGCCGACGATAAGGGCAATTTTAAAATCGAAAACGTAAAAGCGGGGGAATTCAAGGGGTTTGCCCTCGTAGATGCCGACCTCAACTACCTCTTTAACCAGGCTTCCGAAAAAATCGGTTTCCCCGAATCGAATATCACCATATCGGCCGATACTTCGCAGGCCCTCCTCATCCGGTTGTTTGAAGAAACGAAACCCCTGCAAATCCTGGAAGCCGACGCCACCCGCTACGGCCGGCTCAAACTGGCCTTCAACCAAACCCCTCCCACCGACCTATCGCTCAGCTATTCGGAAGTGGGCCAGCAGGTAGTGTACGAGTACGAAAAAGACAGCTTGCTCGTGTGGTACGACAACCCCGGCAGCTTGCCCTGGGAATTGTACGTCCGTTACGACACCGTGCTCAACGACACCGCGCGCGTTCGTGTACTCGACCGTGCACTATTTATACGCGAAGCCAAACTGACCGAAGCCGGCCGGCGGAATCCCGGAGCTATTCGCGCCACGCCGGGCCAACCCGTGCGTGTCCGGTTTAACCATCCGCTTATGGCCGTCAACGACAGCCTGATACAATTGCTGGAAGACTCGACGCTGACCCGCGTCATCCCCGATCTGCGCATCGACAGCATAGCCCGCCGGGAGTTGGCGCTCAGTTATCCATTCAAGTACGTCACGCCCTACGAATGGCTGATCCTGCCGGGCGCCCTCACCGATATGTACGGGCTTACCAACGCCGATACCATCCGCAAATCGCTGCAGTCGGCGCTACTCAAAGATTTCGGCAATATGCAGTTGAGAGCCGACAGCCTCGAAGCGGGCGTCAACTACGTGATCCAGGTGCTGAATCCCGACGGCTCCATCCTGCAGAGCTTTCAGACCCAAGGCCAGGCTGCTTTTGAAAAAACCATCTCTACCCTAGCCCCCGGCCAGTATAGCCTAAGGGTAATTGCCGATACCAATGGCAACGGCCGCTGGGATCCCGGGCATTACGATACCCGCCGCCAGCCCGAACGCATTCGGGTGACTAAATTAGAAGCGCTTCGCGCCAATTGGGACTTGGAAGTGATTGTGGGAAGGCTGGAGTGAGAGGGTGAGAGGGTGGGATCATTGATAACAAGTATCTCACACTCCCACACTCCCACACTCCCACACTCCCACACTCCCACACTCAAATCTATGTATTTTTCTAAGATGGCTGTAAGGGGAGGATTCGAACCTCCACAGGGAGATTAGGAACAGAACAAGTTTGGTGGTCAACCCCTGTCGGCCGTAATGGGCGAACCGGCTATATTCTGTCTTTATTTCTTGGTTCCCTACCCCCGAGACAAGAGGGCATGGCTGCCTGTTTCATCACCTCACAGTATTTCGCAAGCGTTCTTGCGTGTTGTGTTGTTGTTGATGCAAATCTAAGGCAAGTGTTATTTTTATGCAAATTTTTTAAATAAAAAATTAAAAAATTACATTTTATTCAAAAAAATAGCATAAAATATTAATTACAAATAAAAACAAGCAGAGTAGCCAAGCTGATTTTTGAAGATTTTCAAACACAGAACAGACTGTCGATTTCGGATTTCGGATTGCGGATTTCGGATTGCGGATTTCGGATTGCGGATTTCGGATTGCGGATTTCGGATTGCGGATTAGGGGTGTACGAAGGATTAAGATAAAAAAAAGCATCAAATTGTTCATAAAAAAAGTAGGGATTGGCGATTTTGGTAAATTTCGGCA
>JABWBR010000065.1 GCA_013360405.1 Saprospiraceae bacterium | reverse complement strand
CCGCACTGGGGAGAGCGTGCAGATACCCCGGGTATGGTCGGCATTTATTCTAAATATCGGGGAGGCCGAGGTAAAACACCCCGTATCGGTGAGCCTGGCACTGGACTCGCTGCCCTACCGCTACATCCGTTATGCGCATCCCAACTACGCCTTGCGGTTTCCCACAGCTTCCCTGCTTAGTGGGGCCAACGATCCGCTTTATGACGACCAGCATTCGCTGTGGGATACTCCCGAGTACGATAATGCGAATATCAACATTGAACCGGCCTGGGATATTGTCGATGGAGCTGAAAGCTGGTTAAACCGGGAGGTGAAAATAGCCCAGTTTGACACCGGGGTGCAGTTTACCCACGAAGACCTGGGGTGTGAGGGTTGCCCGGGTTTGAACGGCTCGGTTGTCACAAGGGCTTTGTGGTTTAACGCCGACACGATTATAGATCTGGCAAATTACCCGGTGGAAGAATTAGACGTAGCGCCATTGGACCCAGAGAAAATTGGTCACGGTACTCGAGCTGCCGGCATTATGGCGGCAGTGCGAAACAATGAGAAAGGTATAGCAGGCATTGCCGGAGGTAATGCGGAAGAAGGACAACCGGGGGTTTTGTTGAATAGTTACCGCTTAACCTATACGAATCCGCTTTCTACATTGGAAACACTTGTCGATGCCATGGAATACGATTTTGAGGAACCGGATGGTGGACACATCTTTTGTATTGAGACGCAAATTATCCAATGTCCTTTCCCAGGTTGCCCACAGCCAAGCGATGTAAAATTATTGCGAGAAGTTGTAGAGATTGCTTATGATCTGGAGATCATACAGACTACAGCCAGGGGAAATTTTGGACATATGGATAACAATGAAACAGTGATTTATCCGGCCATGTATAAAGACAATTGGCTGATTAGTGTGGGAGCTAGTGGAACGGATGGCGAACATTTAGATAATGAATCTGAAGATGGTCCAGCTAATGGATCTTTAGGTGAGTCATTTAGATCTTCTTATGGAGCAAGTATGGACTTAATAGCACCTGGGACAAGCGATATTATACTTAGTACAGTTCGAAATTCTATCAATAACACGACATATACATTTTTCAACGGTACATCTGCTTCGCTACCGCATGCGACTGGAACAGTTGCATTACTTTTATATCACTCTCGTGATGAATTATCGCAGGAAGATGTTGAACGCTTGCTGGAATACAGTTCTAGCGACATTACAGGAAATGATCCCGTATACCCAACTGGCTACGACATCTACAACGGCTGGGGTCGCCTCGACGCCGGACGGGCGCTGGAAATGATAGACCCTGAACACGAGGACCTGAGGGTAGTGCATTTTGAATTTGAGGGCGATTACCTCTATGAAGATATCGTTTGCAGTGGTCAAACGGAATGCCCTTTTATGCTCACCAACGGCTATCGCGATCTTTGCACAGAAGAAACTATCAACAACGCCTCCTCTGCAATATTGCGAAAAGTGTACGTACCCTTTAACATCCCGATCTCTTCTGAATATGGCATAGAACCCGTTGACCTGGACGACCCCGATAAACCGGCCTGGTGGGTGCGCAGTAGCGCCGTCGGCCTATGGGCTGAACCTGTGTACGATAGCCTAAGCGGGCAATATATCGTCACACCGGGTAACGAATTGTTTTTTGACGAGGAACCCGTTTATGAAAACGGCTATCTGGAAGGTGTTATAGCCGGATACCAAATTCTTGTAGACCCCAATTATTTGGGCTGTACATTAGATACTACTTTCCCCGAGGAGGTATTGACTTTCCCAGCCTACTTCACCGGGCCGCCGAAGTTAAAATTCAGCCTGTTGGCCAGTACGCCTTCCGATTTTGTAGGACCGGTGGTTATAAGTTCTCAGCGGGAACCAGAAAAGGTACAACTGCCGGTAGTAGCTTATCCCAATCCTGCAAAACACGAAGTTCAAATCAGATACGAATTAGAACAAGTTGCACCTGTATCGCTTGCTATTTTCAATGCCGGCGGGCAGCTTGTGCACATTGTTGATTATGTGACACAGCCTCCCGGTCAATATACACAAACGGTAGGGCTTCATAATCTTGCTCCTGGCGTGTATTTCTGCGCGTTAGTATCTGATCGTTTTTATCACACTACTAAATTGATAAAGCTATGAAACATAAACATAACGGTGTATTGACCGTACTTATAGGATTTGTTATTCTGAGTGCTTG
Organism: Saprospiraceae bacterium; assembly: GCA_013360405.1. Lineage (GTDB taxonomy): Bacteria > Bacteroidota > Bacteroidia > Chitinophagales > Saprospiraceae > JABWBR01. The sequence continues at coordinate 28,929 of JABWBR010000065.1, read as the reverse complement.
TCGCCAAGAGCCTATGGATGAGATGATTGACCCTTGCGACGCTAATATTATTTGGACACCCGTACCGCCGGATACTTGCTTTAGCTTACCTATAAATGGATTGGGGTATGTTAATGCAACTATGCATTGGCCGGTAATGGCTAACCCTCATTATTGCCCCTTTGATGCTAAAAAATTTGTATATCTGAAAGGATATAATCAAGGAGGTGACGTATATATATATACATTAAATTTGTGTACTGGTGATAATGCATTAGTCCTAAATGATCGAACTATCTATTATCCTTTATGGAGTGATAGAGACTGGATTTTGTTTAATAAAGGAAATGTACATCTTTATAAGATGAAAAGCAATGGAGATAGTCTTATGCTTTTAAATTCTTTGACAAGCTTGAAAAGCTATTTTTGGATAAATGATGGTTTGAATATTCATGCCCGGTGGGAAAATAATTCTACTGAATATGGTCTTATAATGAATTTACAAGGTGAAGTTTTGGATACTATCCCTGTAATAATTAGTAGGGGAGACTACAGAAATCATCTATTAGCAGTTAGAGGATATGTACAAAATGGGAATTACATTGGGATTGTAAACCCTGATAATTGGCAATTTACGCCACTTGTTCCGTATAACGGATCTAATGCTCCTAATTCCGTAAATTGGTTGGATGATGAGAATATAATATGGAGTAACTATGATGGAATTCATACCTTTAATCTTATTACGAACCAAATTACAACTATCAAATCAACACCATGCAGCAATATGCGTTATGCTTCGATATCTGCTGCAAAAGATGGCAGTGGCAAAATATTGACAACGAGGGTGGAGTATATTTACGTAAAACCTGATTCTTTAGTACATTATCAACGTATTTCACTACTCGATACTAATACTGGCCAAGAGTGGATATTGGGCTTGGATTAGGGTTGTTTATTTCGCCACCAACCGCGCAAACCGCACCCGGTCAAACCTATCCGTAACCCGACAAATGTATACGCCCGGAGGAAACCGCGTATCCGGCAAATCGAAGCGGATGGGTTGGCCCTCGGGGTGGCCTTTCGAGGATAGGATGAGTTGCCCGCTTGTATTCCAAAATTGGACATCATAGGACTGCACAATCGTGGTACCATCCTGAACCGAGAGGTAAACAAAATCATCAGCGGGGTTGGGATAGAGCTTAAAGATCTCTTCGCCGGGACCCGGCGGCGTGGTGGTATCGCTGACTGCGGCAATGCTTGCGTCGAGCCAGCCGAGGCGCTGGGTAAGCCAACTGCGCAGGTAGTTGACTTCCTGAGCGTAGCTGCTGCCGATAAACGAATTGGGCCACACATAAGTGCCCAGCACCGGCCAGCGCTGGAAATTGCGCACTTGTGACTCGGAGAGCAGGTTGCTGATAGAATCGATAGCGCCGAATAACTTGGCGTTGCTCCATTCATCTTGTCGTAAAGCCTGCCAATTGGCGCCGATACGTTGGCGGAAAGCAGGATCGCTCCACAGTCGCGACCACCAGAAGTGGATCACCCAGCCGTCGCCGCTGCAAAAGATATTAAAATCCTTTGCCCAGCCGGCGGGGTTGGCGCCCTCGCAGTAGTCGCCGATGCCGAGAGATATATTGTGATCCCAGATGGGGCCCATCGCTATTTTGCCGCCGTTGCTGTCTTTATCTTTATAAAAATAAGCGCTAAGGCGGTAGCCGTCCACGTTGCGCGTTATTTCCTGCACGAGCAGGTAGTTGACCCAGGTATCCAGGTCTATCCAGTCTTCGTAGTGTTCTTTGAAGTCGGGGGCGGCCAGCATATCCTCGAAGGCATCGATGTGGTTTTGGATATAGGCGGCCTGTTGGGGTTGGATGTCTTCTTCTTTGGGGGTGTCGTATTGGAACCAGGTTTGTTGCCAACTGCCGGCGATAGGCGGATAATCCGACAGCCAGTTACCGCCAATGCCGCCCGAAGTCCCGTATTTGTCCATGCGCAGGATATAGCCGCCGGTCACATCGTCGCCCGAGACTTCGTCTTCTTCCAGTTTGGCGATATCCACGCGGTCGGCGTCGCGTTTGATGGTTTCGATAAGGGCATATACGCCGATATAGTCGCCGTTGAGCACCACTTCGCAATAGCGGCTGCGGGGCGACCAGGGCAGGGCCCGGCTTGCGTATAAGTGGGTAATCACGTCGCGCATCAGCGTTTTGTCGTTGAGGGGGGCGATCAGCGCCCAGTCGCTTTCTTCGGGCATACCCAGCAGGGAGACGGGCAGGTCTTCGCCGGCGGCATCGCGGGTTTCAATGCCGTAGGCTTTTTTGGGATACGATTGCGAAGAAGAGCCTCGCAATTCGATGCCTATCAAGCCGTTGTAATTATTAAAAGGGTCGGTCATGTAGTTGCGCTGTCCGGGGCCGTTGTCGATCACGCCCATCGTAGCCGTGATCTTGGGTTCGTCGGGAATGGATTGGCCGTTGGTGTTGATCACCACGATCGGCAGGTTGGAAGACGTGAAATTGACCTGTGCGATGAGGGGGGACAAGGTTATCCATAAGAGACAATACAATCCTGCTATTTTCTTCATGTCGCTATACTTTGAATAAATAAATGGCTTATCGGGGGCGTTTTATAATAGAGAGTTTATAGGTTTATCAGTTTATGGGTTTAGTAATGAGAAATACGGGGAATGTACTTTTGTTCATTTGGTTTTTCATCTACGGATGCCGGAATGAACCGTCTATTAATAGATCTCCGTCGCCGGAGCAAAACGCAGTGGCGCAAGATACAATAAATGACATTTCTGCCGATTCTTTTGCTACCCGCGTTGTGTTGGGACGCGACATTACCATCAAAAAATATTTCCCCTACCTCGATTCACTGGTGGCGACGTGGGATACGCTATTGCCGTATACCCTGAGCGAACACTTGCTGGTGCGCGCCAACCCCTGGCTGATCGACAGCCTGACTAATACCGACTACTACCGGTTGATGGCAAAAGGGAAGTTCATTTACGACCAGCAAAAAATGGTCATCTTGCACAAAGGCGATACGCTGGGCATACCCGGAGAAGCCCTGGCCGCCGAATTGCAATCGCACATCGACTCCACGTGGATTGACGTGAATATCCCTGAATTTAAGTTGCGCATTATGGAAGGCGACAGCGTGTTGTTTGCTTTCCCCGTGCGCGTGGGGCGCAACCAGGAGCGCTACCTTGAAATGGCAGGCCGCGAGGTAGACCTGCGCACGCCCACCGGCGAGGGGCGCATTGTGCGCATCGAGCGCGAGCCCTCGTGGATAGACCCCTGCAATTGTAAGCCCTACACCGAAACCCACCGCGACGACGGCCGCGTGACGCGCTGCCCGCAGATACCCTGGATAGAACCCGAAATTGAAGGCTTACGCCCCGGCTGCCTCATCCACCCTACTACCAACCCAAAGACGTTGGGCAAGGCCTATTCCAACGGCTGCGTGGGCATGCGGGAAGCCGATGCGTGGGTTACCTACTACCACGCACCCGTGGGTACTATCGTGCGGTTTCGTTATGATTTGCACGGTGTGGATGACAAGGGCGACACGGTGCGGCTCAAGGATATTTATAAACGAAAGAAATAATAAACCTTTCGCTCCTTCGGCAGTCTAACCCCGATAAACACCAACCCGTATGAAGCAAAGCTTGTTATTAGCCCTTTGCTGGATGACACCCATCTGGCTTTTCGCCCAATCCTGGTTTACCACACACCAAAATGCCGACCTGATGTTTTCGGGTGTCGATTTCAACCACAGCGGCGGCGCCCTGCAATTTAACCACCCCAACGGGCTGGCTTCTGACGGCACTAAACTTGTAGTTTGCGACCGCTTCAACAACCGCGTATTAGTATGGCACAACGCGCCGACAAACTGGAATACCCCGCCCGACCTGGTATTGGGGCAACCCAATTTTATTAACAACAACCCCGGAACGACTAAAAGCGGTATGAACTGGCCCGGCAACGCTTCGCTCGCCGACAACGGTACGCTCGCCGTGGCCGATACCGACAACGACCGCATTCTGTTGTGGGATAGTTTCCCCGCCTCCAACGGCGAAGCTGCAGATATTTCTATTCACTTGCCTGCGATTACACCGCCCGGCGCTCCTATGCCCTGGGGCTGGCCCTGGGGGGTGTGGACCGACGGCACTCGCCTCGCGGCAGTAGCCACCAGCGGACGAACGCTCCTTTTTTGGAATACGCTGCCCTCCACCGACAATCAAACGCCCGATTACACGATCAATCTGCCCCACTTCGGCACGCCCCGCAATATTTCTACTGACGGCGCCACCTTCTTTCTCGTGGGCGACCACAACGCGCAAGTCAATGGCAATCCCGGCACTTTTTTCTGGAACAACTACCCCTCCACAACCAACCAGCCCTACGACTTTTACCGCGACGAATGGATCAAAGGCGTGCAATTGACTAGCGGAAAATTGATAGCCGCCGGCCTGCGCAGCATTTACACCTGGAATGCCGTGCCCACCAACGCCGGTCAAAATCCCGATTTCACCGCTACTCCGCTTTACTACAAAAACGGCGACGGCGTCGACGTGGTGGAAGCCGGTGGCCGCATCTACGTCAACAATTACAACGGAAATGATATTTTGGTATACCCAAATCCACCTACCGAAGCATCGCCCCATCCCCAGTTTGCTATAGGGGTTTCTAATTATTTTAACAATACCCTCGATTCGATAGGATACGTGCAAAATCCGGCTTTTTCTACCGACGGGCAACGGCTTTTTGTGACCTCCGACTACGACAGGCGGATTTATGTGTACCACAATTTTCCGGCCGTCTCCGGTGTATTGCCCGACGAGGTCATCTCCACCCAGTCTTTGAACATAGCCCCCTGGGATAATACCTGGTACAACGGCCAATTTGTAATAGTGGGCAATAGCCGCATTTGCGTATGGAATAACACCCAGGATTTAACCCAGCAGCCGTCACAGCAATTTAACGGCAATATCGGTTCGGCTACTTTCTCCGATCTGAAAGGCGTGGCGCTCGACAGCCAGTTTTTTTACGTAGCCGACCGCAATGGGAAAATTTATATTTGGGAAGGTTTACCCGCCAATTCGACTCAAAACCCGCTTCATACGCTTACGTTCAACAATGCGCAGCTGAGCCGCCTGTCGAGCGACGGCGAATACTTTTGCGCAGCGCAGCAATCGCCTCCGGCAATCTTTGTCTACAAAGTAGCCGACATTGCCAACGGCAATACGACCCCCTGGAAAACCGTCAACAACTTTTCACAACTCAACCTTCCTGCCGAGGCGCTCGCCTTCAACGGCTCGCTGGCCATAGCCAACCAGGGCCATCACAACGTCTTGCTGTGGCAGGACATCAACGACGCCGGCAATACCCAGGAGGCCGTCGTATTGGGTCAACCCGACATTAATACCCACCGGGCTGCCATTGGGCAAAACAGCCTGTTTATGCCCGGCGCACTTTTAGCTGTTGACAATAAATTGTGGGTAGGCGAATTCAAATTTTCTTCCAGAATACTTCAATTTTCTTATCCGCTTGTTACCGGAACAAGCGAATACGTTGATTCAGACTACTGGCGCGTGTATCCCAACCCGGTGAATAGCGAATTGACTATCGAATTTGCCGCCCAGTCCGGAGGGGATTTATTGCTTTTTGATTATTTGGGTAAATTATTACAAAAAATACCCGTACACCGCACCTCCCTCACGCTTGATTTGAGCGATTATGCGGCGGGAATGTATGTCGTTGCTCACCAAGGTAGAGTTTGCAAGATTGTTAAGCGCTGAATAGGGAAAAACCTTACCTTTGCGGCTTCTACTGAAAAAAGGAACGCAATGTCTGTTGAGATTTTCGATACGGTAAAAGGTATTATTGCAGAAATTGAGGCGAGCCAACCGGCCAACGAAGAAGCGTTGGAGCAATTCCGCCTGCGGTATGTCGGCACCAAAAATATCATCAAACCCCTGTTTGGTGAGATCAAAAACGTACCCAACGAGCTGAAAAAGGAATTCGGCCAGCTGCTCAATACCGCAAAAGAAGCCGCCGAGGCCAAATACGCCGCCCTCAAAGAACAACTGGAAGGCAGCAGCGAAGACGCCGGCGCCCATGGCCTCGACCTGAGCGCCCCCGGCGAACCCCTCAGCCTGGGTAGCAGACACCCCGTGGCTATCGTGATGAACCGCATTATCCGCATCTTTGAACGCATAGGTTTCGTGGTGGCCGACGAACGAGAAATCGAGGACGACTGGCACAACTTTACAGCCATGAATACCCCCGAAGACCACCCCGCCCGCGATATGCAGGATACGTTTTACCTGCAGGACAGCATCTCGATGCTGCTGCGCACCCACACTTCGTCGGTGCAGGCTCGCGTGATGACCTCGCAGCAACCGCCTATCCGTATCATTGCCCCGGGGCGCGTATACCGCAACGAAACGGTGTCGGCTCGCTCCCACTGCCAATTCCACCAGGTAGAAGGCTTGTACGTGGATGAAAATGTATCTTTTGCCGATATGAAGCAAACCCTGCTTTATTTCGCCCGCGAAATGTTCGGCCCACAGGTGTCTATTCGCCTGCGCCCCTCGTATTTCCCTTTCACCGAGCCCAGCGCGGAGATGGACGTCTACCTCGGCACAGCTACAGAAAAAGACTACCGCCTCACCAAAGGCACCGGCTGGCTCGAAATTATGGGCTGCGGCATGGTAGATCCCCAGGTGCTCGACAATTGCGGCATCGACTCCAAAAAATATTCGGGTTTTGCTTTCGGTATGGGCATCGAACGCCAGGCGCTCCGCTTATACGATATTGGAGATATCAGGCTCTTTTTTGAAAACGACGTGCGCTTCCTGCGGCAATTTGCAGCAGCTTATTAAGCCCGCAAGTCGTTAAGAAGATAGGCTGATCTCTTTGAGGTAAAAAGCCTCGGTAGCGCCCGGATGCTCCACAAGCAGCCGTCCGATAGCATCTACCCCCACGATTTGACCTTCCAATATGCGACCGTCGGCGGTGCGAAAAGTCGACAACCGGCGGTAGCGATACAAGTGTGCGTAATAATCATCGCGCAGTATATCGAATTGGTGGGCGCGAAGCGCCAGGTAACGCGCTTCGATGCAAGAGAACAACACACTGCGAAGCTCGTCAAGGTCGACGGGCCGCCCCTGGCGGGCCAGGCGCAGCGAAGTAGCCCAGCTGAGCGCAGGCGGAAAAACAGTTTGATTGACATTGATGCCGATGCCCACTACGCTGCTTTGCAGGACAGCCCCCGCAATCGTGTTCTGGATCAATATGCCGGCGGTTTTACTATCGCCGATATATACGTCGTTGGGCCACTTGACAGACACCTGATTTTCTGCGTACCTTGCAACGCAATCCCTGACTGCCAGCGCAATAGCCTGGTTGAGCGAAAATTGTTGCCGGGCCTGGAGAAACGAAGGGTACAAAATTGCGCTGAGCGTGATGTTTTGGCCGGGGTCGCTCTCCCAACTACTGCCAATTTGTCCTTTACCCCCGGTTTGAAAGTCGGCGGAAATGACAGTTCCCTCGCCTGGCTTGCTTTTTGATAGCAAATCCAGGGCGTAGTCGTTGGTAGAAGAAAGACTGGGAAAGTGCAAAAGAACCTTTCCGACAAAAAGTGTGTTTGAATTACACAAAGTTCATACTTTTATTTATCACAAAACTAAAGAGACAGTTTGAATTCACAAGTTAAAGTAAAACCGCTAAAGCCCGATCTGGCAGCGCTCAACGATCTCATCATCGATAGCATTCAGGATATAAAAGGCAAGCGGATTGTCAAATTAGACCTCCGACACATTGAGGACGCCCCCGCCGACTTCTTTATTATTTGCGAAGGCGACTCTAATACGCAGGTTAAAGCTATTGCCGACAACGTTAGCAAACGGGTCAAAGAAGAAATGCGCCTAACGCCTGTTCACGTGGAAGGAGAACGCTATGCCCGCTGGATTTGCGTCGACTTTTTCTCCACAGTGGTGCACGTATTCTACCGCGAAACGCGCACTTTTTACGAATTGGAAGACTTGTGGAGCGACGCTGTGTTTACCGAATATGATACTTTATAGGCTTTTACCGGCACTTTGTCGAGATTCATACAACGAAATCGACGCCGCAGTGTTATACGCTTGACTTGATTTGAGTTGAAAAAGGGAACTTAATGGAGAATAACAATAATAACGGCAATCGCGATCCCAAACCCGGAAGGCCTGGTTTTGGATCCTATTGGATTTACGGGGTGATCGCGATTTTGCTGCTCGCTCTCAATTTTTACAGCATGTCTAAAGGCAGCAAGGAGCCTATCTCCCTGAACCGCCTCCAGGAAATGCTGGTCGACCAGGCTGTCGAAAGGCTGATAGTGATCAATGAGCGCACCGCTCGCGTGTACATCAAGCCCGAAAAGCTCAGCGATGCCAAATACTCCGACGCCGCCAAGAGCAATCTCGGCAGCAACCGCTTCCACTATTGGATGGAAATCGGCTCGTCTACCTCGTTTGACGCTTTTTTGAAGGACGTGCAGGATGAGCAGAATATACCCGTCAAAGACCGCATTTATGCCAAATACGATACGGAGCGCGACTGGTTCTATATCATCGTGAGTTGGATTTTGCCTATCCTCATCGTGGTAGCCCTGTGGGTGTTTATTATGCGCCGCGTAGGTGGCGCAGGCGGAGGCCCCGGCGCACAGATTTTCAATATCGGCAAATCAAAGGCCACCCTTTTTGACCAAAATAGCAAGGTGAATATCACTTTCCAGGATGTGGCCGGCCTCGACGAAGCCAAAGAAGAGGTGATGGAAGTGGTCGATTTCCTGAAAAATCCGAAAAAATATACCGCCCTGGGCGGCAAGATACCCAAAGGCGTACTGCTGGTAGGCCCTCCGGGCACCGGTAAGACGCTGCTGGCCAAAGCCGTCGCCGGCGAAGCAGGCGTGCCATTCTTTTCGATATCGGGCTCCGATTTCGTGGAGATGTTTGTAGGCGTGGGTGCATCCCGCGTGCGCGACCTCTTCCGCCAGGCCCGCGAGAAAGCCCCCTGTATCGTTTTTATCGATGAAATCGACGCTATCGGCCGCGCGCGTGGCCGCAACAGCATACAGGGCGGCAACGACGAACGCGAAAACACGCTCAACCAGTTGTTGGTAGAGATGGACGGTTTTAGCACCGACAAAGGCGTTATCCTGATGGCCGCCACCAACCGCCCCGATGTGCTCGATACCGCCCTGCTTCGCCCAGGCCGTTTCGACCGCCAAATCGGAATAGACCGCCCAGACCTCAAAGGTCGCGAAGCGATTTTCAACGTACACCTCAAGAATATCAAAAAATCTCCCGAGGTTACGCCCGCAGCCCTTTCAGAGATGACGCCCGGTTTTGCCGGCGCCGAAATCGCCAACGTGTGCAACGAAGCCGCCCTCATCGCCGCCCGCCGCAATAAGAAAGCAGTGGATATGGACGATTTTAACTCGGCGCTCGACCGCGTAATCGGCGGCCTCGAAAAGAAAAACCGGCTGATCTCTCCCGAAGAAAAACGCATCATAGCCTACCACGAAGCCGGCCACGCCATCTGCGGCTGGTACCTCGAACACGCCTCACCCCTGGTGAAGGTGACGATCGTACCTCGCGGCATCGGTACGCTGGGCTACGCGCAGTACTTGCCCAAGGAGGAATATATTACGCGCACCGAGCAACTGCTGGACCGTATGTGTATGACTTTCGGCGGCCGCGCAGCAGAGTCGATTATTTTTGACAAAATATCTACCGGCGCTCAAAGCGACCTCGATCAGGTGACCCGCATGGCCTATAGCATGGTGATGATTTTTGGTATGAACGAAAAAGTAGGCCAGCTATCGTTCTACGGTCTCCAACAGGATCAGTTCCACAAGCCCTATTCGGAAGAAACGGCTTCGATGATTGACGACGAAGTACGGGGGATGGTGGAAAGCCAATACGAACGCGCCAAAGAACTGCTGCGCAAATACCGTAACGAACTCGAAATACTGGCTAATACGCTGCTCGAAAAAGAGGTGCTCCACAAATCTGATATTGTCAAACTTATAGGCCCACGCCCTTTTATTGAGCCGGAAGCCCATCAGCGAGCGGAAGAAACCGCCCATTCAGCAGAAGAAAATGACAACGGCATGCAAAAAAGTGAGCTCGAAGAGCAACCTGAAGTGCCAAAAGAAGTTTAATAGTTATATAATACTATTCCACACTAATGAGGAGGTCAGGGTTAGGGAAACGCTGACCTCTTTTTTTTGGGGCCGTGGTGTTCTTCAAGAGGTGACGGCCGGGAAAAAGACTTAGTGGGTGACGGCAGCGAACCACCTGGGGTGGTGACGAGGTGACGGCTAAAAGTTCAATAGTCCAAGTAGTCCAACAGTCCCATAGCCTATTCCCCCAGCCATCGACTACGCCTTAAAAAACGCCATTCCTCCTGTGCCAGATCAACCTTCGGATCAATAAACTCGCGGTAGGGCCTGTCGTTGAGCGATACTTTGATATCGGCATATATCGCAACCCGCTTGCCAAGCCGTTTTTCTCTATCGCGCAAATAATGAGCGTATTGCAGTATCATATCCGGGTGGGTAAATAATTTGCGGTACTGCTTGTCGCTCAAATCTTGCCGTGGTGAATACCGCCTCGTTTCACCAGTATCGAGGTCTTTTATTACAAACCTACCATACCCATGCTTCGAGCGCAACATCATACGCCAGGCATAGCGGTGCCCCTCTTCCGTCCAGGCCACATCACCCGGAAAGAGCCAATGGCGGAGCGGGATGAGCAAATGAAAGGCCATAAATACGGTCATTACTACCGGCATCATGCGGTAGCGGGGAAATGGAGGCGCCGGCGCTTCCTGCGCTAATTCCCGTTTAAACAACCGTGCAACCACGCACCGCGGCCAATCGGGCGAAAAAAACAGGGCGGTCAGGGCCAGCGATAAAAAGGGAAAAATTCCGATATTAAATATGAGATGATTGACGGCGTGAAAAAAGACGATGGCTGCAAATATAAAGGGCCTCGTGCGGCGAAAAAGCAGCAAAAACGGCGCGCTCAGGTCGAGTAACAGCCCACCGTAGGCCATCAGCCAGGGCGTCCACTCATGCGCAAGCAAGGGACCAATAATCGGTGTAGTAGCTTTTTGCCCCAACCAACCGGCCAATGGCACGGCCCGTAGCCAATCGCCGTTGAGTTTGGCGAGGCCGCCATAGAAATACACCACTCCCATCAAAAATGGCAAGGGAAATAAGGCCCAAAGCGGAATATACCGCCGGCGCAATTCGGAATCGCGTTTCGCATCCAGACTGAAAGCTCTATTTGCCGGTAGGAAAAGCATTACAAACGCTATCCAGCAAAACAGATAACCGTGGTTGAGGTAAAATGCTTTTTCTAATAAAAAACTATAGGTATAACCCACAAAAAACAAGGGCGTAACCCATCGGTACCATTTTCCAATAGCAATAAGCAACGCCGCCCCCATTAGCAAAAAGAAAAAAACCGACATGAAAGGTTCCGAAAACGGCCTCACCCATTCAAAACCATAATAGCTAAACTGAAACTTCTGTGGGTTGAACGCATCGCGTTGCCAGTGGTAATACACGTAGGTGCTGAGCACATCGACAAAGCCCAGCAGGCCGAAGGCCACCCGGAAAAACGCCAGGGAAGCAATATCCACGGGTTGGTAAAACCTGCTCATCTGTTTTTTGACCACAGCAGCGATATCCATATTACAAGAATACCTTATTTAGACAATAAATAATATGTATTCTATTTTTTTATCCGGCATCACCATATTAAATTCGCCATCCGAACACTCACCACTGAAGTTGAAACCCCACCCATTCTGACCGTGCCACAACGCGCTTTGCAACTTATTTAACTATAATATCATGCACTCTCTACACATTAACATTCCAGGATTTACTTTCCTCGATTTATATCAACCCCATAAGCTTGCTGAACTAACCACCCTGTTTTACAACGAAGTACAAGCCAAAGACCAAAACCTGTTCGCCCAGTTCTCCGCCTACCGCGACAATAAAGGCGCGGGACTGACCGATGTGGAAAAGTCTAACCTGCTAGTGGCCATGGCGCCGCACCTCAGCGCCTTCCTGGAAAAAATGTTTGGTGTAGAAAACGAATGCAAGCAGTTCAGGATTCAGGCAGAGAAAGAGCAAATTATTTATGTTTTTAAAAAAGACTTCTTTACGCGTCGCGCACTGAAGAAGATTACGGAAGCGGATGTAATGGCAAAATCCGCCGGGTTTGCCGCTCTCAACGCCCAGGTGAATGCCCTCAAAATAGGCTTCGCCGGCATCCCCGCCGATGATTTTGAACTCGAAATGGCAGCCATGGCCCTCGAACTGGCCGCCCAGGAGAAAGCAGCCCGCGAAGGCCTTTCGCCCGAAGGCCGGCAATACCTGGAGGGTTTTATCGGAAGAGTACAAGGCGACGGTACACTCGCGGATATCCTGCCCGCCGATAATAGCGATGCTGCGTTAGTGAAATTCCTCACCGACGTGGTAGCGCTATGGGAATTCTGGACCGTAGCCCATTATTATCACAAAACTACCGAAACCCGCGATTGGGGCAGCTTTCGGCTACCCGGCAAAATCGACTACCAACACCTCGTCGAAGTCGAAACCCTCGAAACGGCTATACCCAATTTCCATATCGGCCCCCAGGCCCACTACCGCCGCCGCGACGGCTTCGCACTCACCGACGAACGCTATGCGCCCCGCGAGATAAGCGCCGAAGTGGATTACTGTGTGATCTGCCACGAACGCGACAAAGACTCGTGTACCAAAGGATTTACCGACGCCGATGGGTTCAAAAAAAATCCACTGGGTTTTACGCTCAAAGGCTGTCCGCTGGATCAAAAAATATCCGAATCGCACCTGCTCAGAAGCCAGGGCGATACCATCGGCGCGTTGGCGATCATTATGTCCGACAACCCCATGTGCCCGGGCACCGGCCACCGTATCTGCAACGACTGCATGAAGGCCTGCATCTACCAAAAACAAGACCCCGTCAACATCCCCCAGATAGAAACCCGAATCCTCACCGATACCCTCAACCTGCCCTGGGGCTTCGAAATCTATTCGCTGCTCACCCGCTGGAACCCGCTGAATATCAACCGCCCATATGCCCTGCCCTACAACGGCAAAAAAATACTCATCGTGGGTATGGGCCCCGCCGGCTACACGCTGGCGCATTATTTTATCAACGAAGGCTTCGGCGTCACAGGCATCGACGGACTCAAAATAGAACCGCTGCACACCCCCTTCCAGCCGCTACGCGACTTCTCCGCCCTCACCCATAGCCTCGACGAACGTATCCTGCTCGGCTTCGGCGGCGTGTCGGAATACGGCATTACGGTGCGCTGGGACAAAAATTTCCTCTCCGTCATCTACCTCAACCTCATACGCCGGCAAACCTTCCGCCTCTTCGACGGCGTGCGCTTCGGCGGCGCCCTCACGGTTGAAGACGCCTGGGACCTCGGCTTCGACCACGTCTGCCTGGCCACCGGCGCCGGCAAACCGACTTTCGTGACCATGAAAAACAACCTCATCAGGGGCGTGCGCAAAGCGAGCGATTTTCTGATGGCACTGCAACTCACCGGCGCCGGCAAAAAAGATTCGATGGCCAACCTGCAGGTACAACTGCCTGCACTGGTGATCGGCGGCGGACTCACCGCCATTGATACCGCTACCGAATTGATGGCCTATTACCCGGTGCAGGTCAGCAAAACGAAAACGCGCTACGACAAACTCGTAGCTAAATTGGGCAAAGAACAGGTGGAAGCTATGTTCGACGCCGAAGAAAAAGGCATCCTCCATACCTTCCTGCAACACGCCGAAGAAATTGCCAGGGAACGCCAACGCGCCGAAGCGGCAGGCGAAAAACCGAATTTTATTCCGCTCATTCGCGCTTGGGGCGGCGTGCACCTGTACTACCGCAAATCGATGAACGATGCCCCGGCCTACCGCCTCAACCACGAAGAGATCATCAAAGCCTTTGAAGAGGGTATTTCTTTTGTAGAAAAAATGTCGCCCCTCGAAGTGGTGCCCGATGAATACGGCGCTATAAAAGAAGTTGTTTTTGAAAATTTAGAACTCGTAGAAGGCAAGTGGCGCTCCAGCGGACAACAATACCGCGTGCCGGCCAAAGCCCTGATCGTCGCCGCCGGCACGGTGCCCAACGTGATGTACGAACGCGAAAATCCCGGCACCTTCCAACTCGACGGCTGGGACGAATTTTACAAAAGTTATATCGCCGATACCAACGGCACGGTCAAACTCGTAGAAGCCGCCAAAAACGAAACCGGCTTTTTTACTTCTTACGAAAAAAATGGCAAATTAGTCACCTTTTACGGCGACAACCACCCGGTGTACCAGGGCAATGTGGTAAAAGCTATGGCTTCCGCCAAATTTGGATACAAAAAAGTCGTCGACCTGTTCCGCTTCGGCAATACGCCCCCCGTAGCGCCCATAGACGAACTACTCGGCTTTTTTGAACGGCTCAGCGGCGAATTGTGCGCCAGCGTGGTGCGGGTAGAGCGCCTTACGCCTACAATCGTAGAATTAGTCGTGCACGCCCCCATGGCCGCCCGCAAATTCCAGCCCGGCCAGTTTTATCGCCTCCAGGGCTACGAAGTCGACGCGCTAAAAGTAGAAGGTACCCGCCTCATGGTAGAAGGACTGGCGCTCACCGGCGCCTGGGTAGACAAAGAAAAAGGCCTCATCGGCCTCATCACGCTGGAAATCGGCGCCAGCACCCGCATGATATCCCTGATGAAACCCGGCCAGCGCGTGGTCGTCATGGGCCCCACCGGCGAGCCCACCGAAATCGAAGAAAATACCACAGCCTTGCTACTCGGCGGCGGATTGGGCAATGCCGTTTTGTTCTCGATAGCCCGGGCCTTCCGGGAAAAAGGCAGCAAAGTGATCTATTTTGCGGGTTATAAAAAGAAAGAAGACTTTTACAAACGCGAAGAAATCGAAGCCCATACCGATGTGGTGGTCTACAGCGTCGACGCCGGCGAGCCCATCGAGGCCATCCGCCCGCAGGACAAATCTTTCGTCGGCAATATCATCCAGGCCATGGTGGCCTACGCCGAAGGCCAACTGGGCGACGTGCCCCTCCCGCTCAACCAGGCCACCCGCCTCATCGCCATCGGCTCCGACCGCATGATGAACGCCATAGCCCAGCAACGCCACACTACGCTGAAACCCTACCTCCACGAAAAACACGTGGGCGTAGCCTCCATCAACTCGCCGATGCAGTGCATGATGAAGGCCGTATGTGCCCAGTGCCTCCAGCGCCACGTAGACCCCGACACCGGCAAAGAGTCATTCGTATTCAGCTGCGTCAACCAGGACCAACTCATGGACCACGTGGATTTCTCTAACCTCAACACCCGCCTCAAGCAAAACAGCGTGCTAGAGAAGGTAACGAATGCGTGGCTGACGTATTTGGTGGGGAAATATTCCTTGGAGGTGACAGGGTGACGGCGGGGGAGCGCCATTGGGGGTGACGGCATGGGAGGGACTCAGGGGGTGACGACCGGGGACAAGCCTGGGAGGTGACGACCGGGGAACGTCCTTGTGGGTGACGACCGGGGACAAGCCTGGGAGGTGACGACCGGGATCGCAAAATTAAAAATCTCTCCCTCTCTCACTCCCTCCCTCTCTCACTCATCTTTCCCACACCATCTCCCCCTTCCTGTTTATCCGAAACCGCTCCCCGAATTGAAACACCCAGGCCTTGCCCTCGGCATCAAAGGGCGTAACGGCATCATACCGGCAGGGGATCTTCGTTTTACCGCTGTGATCCACCCAGCCCCATTGGCCGTTTTTCTTCACGATCACCCAGTTTTCTGCGTCGCTGCCCTGGGCGATTTCTTCGTATTCGCAGGGGATGTAGGTTTCTTCTTCTACAAACAACAAGCCCCGGCGGCCGTTGGCGTAGAGAGCCATGATGCCTTCGGCGGCCCAGAATAGTTTGTCGAGGATGGGAGGGAATAGGAGGTCGGATTTGGAGACGAGCCCGAATTTGTCGTCTTTTCTTACTCTCGCCATCCCCTTTGACAAGTCTACAACATCGTCAAATTGTGGCTCAATCACAATTCGCCCCTCCGTATTGATAGAGCCATATTTGCCATCTTTTCTTACTACCGCCAAACCCTCGGAAAATTCCCCAGCTTGGTCAAATTGTGGTTCAATCACAATCTTTCCCTCCATGTTGATATAGCCACATTTACCCTCTTTTTGTACCAAGGCCAAACCCTCGGAAAAATTTCCCGCTTGGTCAAATTGTGGTTCAATCACAATCTTTCCCTCCATATTGATATAGCCACTCTTATCTTCTTTTGTTACTTGAGCTAGACCCTCGGAAAAATCCCCAACTTGATCAAATTGGGGTTCAATTACAATTTTTCCGTCGGTATTGATATAGCCCCATTTACCATCTTTGTATACTTTCGCAAAACCCGCTGAAAGGTCTCCAACTTCGTCAAATTGTGATTTAAGCACAGTTTTTCCATCTTTATTGACATAACCCCACTTACCATCTTTGTATACTTGCGCCACACCTGCTGAAAAATCCCCAGCGTAGCTAAATTGGGGTTCAATCACAATCTTCCCATCCCTATTAATATAGCCCCATTTGTCATTTTTTTTTACTAGAGCCAAACCCTCGGAAAAGTATTGGACGTATTCGAATTCTTGATAAATAGACAAAAAAACGTGGCCTGCCTGATTGATGAAGTCCGAGTTCTCATCTTTTTTTACTATGGCCACACCCGTTGAAAAGTACGAAGCGTCCTCAAATTGGGGCTCTATCACAATCTTTCCTTCCATATTGATATAGCCATACTTGCCATCTTTTCTTACTTGCGCTAAACCCTCTGAAAAATCCCCCAAAAAGTCAAATTGGGGTTCTATCACAATCTTTCCATCTATATTGATAAAGCCCAGTTTACCATCTTTTTCCACTCGCGCCACACCCCCTAAAAAGTCCTCAGCATAGTCAAATTGTGGTTCAATCACAATTTTTCCCTCTGTATTGATATAGCCCCATTTGTTTTCTTTTACTACTCGCGCCATACCCTCTGAAAGGTACCCAAAACTATCAAATTGGGGTTCTATGACAATCTTTCCCTCCATATTGATAAAGCCCAGTTTGCCATCTTTTATTACAGGCGCTAAACCTTCTGAAAAGTCTCCAAAACTTTCAAATAGAGGTTCTATAATAATTTTTCCTTCCATATTAATATAGCCCCACTTGCCGTCTTTTTCTACTTTCGCCACACCTGCTGAAAAACCCCCAGCTTCATGAAATTGGGGTTCTATCACAATCTTACCTTCTATATTGATATAGCCCCATTTCTCATCTTTTGTTACTTGCGCTACACCCTCTGAAAAGTACCCAACACGGTCAAATCGGGGCTCTATCACGATCTTTCCATCTGTATTAATATAGCCCCATTTCCCCCCTTTTCGTATTGGTGCTACCCCCTCTGTAAAATCCAGAGCCTCATCAAATTGAGGTTCTATCACAATCTTTCCATCCGTATTGACATAACCCCATTTGTCAGCTTTTTTTACAGACGCTACGCCCTCCGAAAAGTTCCCATAATCGTCAAACTGTGGTTCAATCACGATTTTTCCATCCGTATTAATATAACCCCATTTACCATCTTTTTTTACCGGCGCCACGTCCTTTGCTGGAAAGTATGAAATTTCGTCATATTGAAGTTCAATCACAATTTTTCCTTCCATATTGACATAGCCCCATTTGCCATCTTTTCTTACTTTCACCACATCATAACCATAACCATATGCAGGAGAGTACAAAACTTGGTCAAATTGAGGTTCAACCACAATTTTTCCCTCCGTATTGATATAGCCCCATTTCTCTCCTTTTCGTACTGGTGCTACCCCCTCTGTAAAGTAGCCGGCGAAGTCAAAATCACCTATTTGATGAATAAAAGAGACCCACTTATTTATACTTAGTGAATCAGCCAATTCCCCAAGCTTATTGGGAAAACTATGGCTCCTTCTAAAGACAGGCTTCTCATTTTTTCCGCTTACAACATAATACTCTTGATCAACATGTTTCATCACAAACAACCCTCCCTCCGCCGCAATTATCCCCTCATACCCCGGCAAATCATTCAACCTCTTGCCGTTCACATCTACAAAAAAATACCTGCCGCTGTTATCCTCGCACACCGCAATTTCGTTTTTAAACGGCTGTGGGTTGTAATACTCAAACGGACTCAGCGGCTCGCCCAGCGGGGTGGCTACGGCAAAAGCCCCGTCCTGGAAGACCCAGATGCGGTGGGTTTGGTAGATGGAGTCGATGGCGGCGGCGGCGCCTTTGTCGGGGCAGAGGGCGTCTACGGCGCGGTAAGTTTTTACGGCTTCGGCGTACGACTCGGCAGCGCGCTGGGACTGGGCCTGCCGGTAGAGACAGTCGCAGAGGCAAGCGGTGTTGTCGCCGCATTGGGTGTAACAGGCGTCGGGTTGGGGGAAGAGGGGGAGTAGACTGAGTAATAGGGTGTATAGCATATGTGGGGATTTTTTGCTTGATTTTTTTAATCATTCAGTTACCGGGAAATCCAGACAGCCAGGCTAACTGCGCAGTGTAATAATAGTGTTGCAATTAATCTTCATTGTCATGCCCGCCAGGGCATCTGCACACGAAACGCTCGCTCCAAATCTCACTTTGTCCAGCATGACGTTGCAGATTCCCTGCGGGAATGACAAGCTTTTTTGTCATGCCCGTCAGGGCATCTGAACACGAAACGCTTGAACAGGCGATTGCTAACATGACGTTGTAGATTCTCTTCGAGAATGACAAAAAAGTCGAAAAACGACTATGCAATAACAAAATAATCATGTCAACCCTTCGGGTTTCATTGGCATTTCTTCAAAGCATCCAGCACCGCGGCATCGCCCGGTCGTATCACTAAGGCAGCACGCAGATAAGACAAGGCCGCCTTGCACTCGCCGATGTCAGCCAGGCGCAGGCCCCGTTCTTTGGCTACGCTGAAGTCGTTGTCGCGTTTGTCGCTTTGGCATTGGGCGATCAGGCTTTGCAATTCCCGCCGCGTTTTGACGTCTTCGGCTAAGGTCAGGGCGCTCCGGTAGGCGGCAATGGCGTCGTCGTATTGTTTTTTGCTGCGAAAATCGCCGGCCTGGGCGCGGAAGCTTTGCAGTTGCTGTTTTTTTGCTTCGCGTTCGGCAGCAATTTGGCGCTGAAGGGCAGCCTCGGCTTCCAGTGTCTTTTGTTCAGCGATGTCTTTTTGGCGCAAAGCGTCGGTTTTTGCGTTATCTGCTTCGATGCGACGTGTCTCGGCTTTTTCAGATGCATCCAGGGCAATTTTTTCGTTTTCCTTCGCCTTTCTAGCGCTTTCGTCGGCTTGTGTTGCGCTAATAACCGCTTTTTCTTCACTCACCGAAGCCGCATAAGCAAAATACCCCGCTACAACCAGAGCCAGCACCGCCGCACCCAACAATCCCCGTACCAACCGCAGGCGGCGGCGGGTGTTTTCCAGTTCTTCCCGCGCTTTTCGCGTCAGTTCGTTCTCGCTTTCTACCATCCGAGTTTTCAGCCCTTCTGGCATGGCCAGGAAGGCCTCAAAAGCCCGCAAGTAGTCGAGATCGTCGCGGGAGAACAAACCCCGCCGCTCTTCGTACACCCGGTATACGTCGCGCGCTTTTTCGCGCAGCTTCATTTCTTCTGTCAGGTTTTGACCCACCACGCGGGCCAATACGTCGTGGCTGATTTCGTATTGGGTGTTTTCACCCGATTTGAGGGTGCGCAGGATGCGCCGTTGTTCCAACTCCTGCAGCAAGGCGCTCAGCGGTTGGGACAAGGCGACGGCGTTTTTGGCCAGGGCGGCTTCCATTTCAGCTAGGCCGAGTTGCAGCTTGGTATGTCGCTCGGAGATCATAGCGGCCAGTAGTTCTAAAGGGGCTTTTTCGCCAAACGCGGGTTTGAGTTCGGCCAATTGGTTTTTCAAAAAGCGATCCAATACGCGTTCGAGGTTATCGTCGGGTTGGACTAAGCCGGCATGCAGGCGGGGTAGTGCGGTTTGTTTTTGGTTTCGGGGGACTTCCGCAAGCGCCCGGTCCCACAATTCACCCAAAAATACCTGTACGTGCGCCAGTTCGATTTCGAGTTGGGTGTCGGGCAGTTTGGAGAGGATGGTCTGGGCTAATACATCGGCGTCAGTTACCGAAAAATGGGCGCTGTAGCGCGGCGCGGCCAGCATGTTTTCGATGGTGCGTTGCACGTTGGAGCGGTTCATTTTTTCCAAACGAAACCGGTGCTGAAACAGGCTGGGACACAGCGGCTCAAACTCGGAAAGGTGGCCTATAAATTCCTCGCGCATGATGAGCAGTATGCGGCAGGGCGTCTTGTAGCGGATCAGCCGGTTGAGCCGGGTGAAAAACTCGTTTTTTTCGGCATGGCTGCCCTGGATGAGCAGTTCCTCAAACTGGTCAAAGAGCAGGTATACCGGCTTGTATTGTTCGTCAAAAAGGGCCTCTACGGCCTGCCCGAATTCGAAATCGGGGTCGGGGTCGAAAGGGGCTTGCAACTGCTCTTTGATGCCGGCAAAAACGGAATCGTTGAGGTTGTTGCCGCGCCGAATGGTGAGGGCCAGCCAGTCGGCGTCGGAAAATTGGTTGCGCAGGCCGCATTCGATCAGACTGGTCTTGCCCGCCCCGGAAGGCCCGTACACTAGCAGGTGTTTCACCCCGCTGAGGGCGTCGAATAACTTGTCTGTCTCCTGCTCCCGCCCAAAGAAGACGTCGAGGTCGTCTTTTTGGTACGAATCGAGGAATTTGAACGGCGAGGAGCGGATCATGCGGAAGCGGTTTTAAAGGGTTTAAAAACGGCTTCCAGTTGCTCGTACAGGTCGTTGAGGCGGGGTTGCTGGGTGTTTTCGGCTTTTACGCGCAGTGTTTTATTGGAAGCCGGCGGGCTTTCGCCGAGTTGCAGTTCGTTTTTGTACTGGGCATATTCGTATTGGCGACTGCCCGGCGTTTGGCCGCTGAAATAATAGATTTCGGGGGTCTGGGTGGGTTTTTCCGAAAAAACGCTCTGGTCGATCAGCAGGGGCGAAAGCGAGAGGATGGTGTCCCGGTCGCGCAATTGTTGCAGTCCCTGCAGGATGTCGCTGCCTTTGAACAGCAGTACGCTGTGGTTGTAGGTGAATGAGTCTTCTACGGCTAGGATGTTGTAGTCGGCCGCAGAGGAATACTGGTCGTACAGGCCGTGCAGCTCGCCGTAGAGGTGCACAAACTGCCTGGCGGTGCCGAGCCGGTAGTTGAGGTTGATCTCTTTGATGCTGACCAGCCGGTATTTGGCCAGGAAAGTGATTTTGCGCAGCCAGTAGACGAGCGCGGTGCGGTATTCATCGAGGCATTGGGGCAGGTCGGCGTCTTCATCGGTCAAGCGGCCCGACAGCAATTGGCGGCGGTGGTGGGCCAGGAACAGGGCGGTGTCAAAAAGTTCGCTTTCGGTATCGGTCAGTTCGGTTACAAAATCGCTGATTTCCGGTACAAAAGGGGTTGAGTCTTTCAGCAGGTCGGTGCTGACGAGCAGCAGGTTTAGGTAGTCGAAATACGGCTCGCGGGCGTTGTCGGGTGTTGCTTCCACACGCATGGCGATGTAGTTGGCCAGGGCGGGGTGTTTTACCGGTTTTTCCGCCCGCAGCAATTGCGCCACCTGGATATGGCACAGGTAGCGCAGGGTATTTTGCCAGGCTTCCGTCATGTACGAAAAAGCGCGCAGATTGCTTTGCTGCCCTTCCTGGGTTTGCATTTTGCGCAAAAACTCTTCAATAAGCCAGCCAAAATGCTGGATAATATCGGCGGGGCGGTTGCTCACGGATACGTTTTGGCGCAGCAGTTCGCGTTGTATGCTTTGCAGCCAGCGGGTGCGGTCTGTGATGAGTTCGTCGGCCAGGGTGGCGGGCAGAGGGGCAGCGCCTTCTAATTCGATTTCTTTAAGTAATTCGAGCAGCCCAAATCGGATCTGGTTTTTGGTCAAATTTGCCTCCGCATGGCTCACCAGTCCGAGGCGAATTTGCTTGCGAATATCCTGGAAGCGGGCGGCCTGCATAATGGCTTCGTCCAATTGCGGCGAGTTGTCGAGCAGGAATTGGAGTTGCCCCAGCGCGGCATCCATCTCGTCGTTGGCGATGAGGTTGCGAATATTTGTTATAAATTGGTTAGTCGTCATGTTTCAACACCGGGTTTTAGGGTGGCGATAAGGCGCTGTTATGGTAAAAATAGGGTTTTCACGGGATATGAGGGAGTTTTGGGGATAAAAAGAAGAGGGGCGACTTGGCGAGGGGGAGAAGGGGCGATTCATCATAGCCGACTGCCAGATTGCCGACTTTGCGTCCCTGCCTTGACTTTTTCGTAAGAAAAGCCGATATTCGCAGTAGTGGGCGCGAGGCTCAAGTGGCAATCGCATGCACTTTTCAGCATTTAGCACTAAAACATCATGACCGCAGATCAAAGAATAAGAAATCAGATCAAAGACAAAATTGAACAACTACCCAGCGAGAAGCTAGCTGATGTGTTGGATTTTCTGGCCAGTATAGATGATCCGGAAAAGCATATAAGGGGGATCCTTTCATTTGCAGGTAGTTGGCAAGATTTGGACCAGGAAGTAGTTAATGACCTGACAATTGATCTTCATAAAAACAGGATGGTATCGAATAGGGAAATAGAGGTAGAATGAAAGAGGCTTTAATTGATACGGATATATTGTCTTATTTCTTTAAGGGGGATATCGAAGTGATCAAGCGTATGCAGGCATATCTAAAAACCTACCCTAAGCTGAATATATCTATCATAACTAAGTACGAAATAATTTGCGGCCTTGAATACAAAAATGCAACCAGGCAACTTGAGGAGTTCGACCGATTCCTTGAAACCTGCGAAGTAATTAATCTCTCTGATAAATCTATTCGGATTGCTGCAGCCGCCTTTGGAGAATTAAAAAGAAAAGGAGTAACACTGGGGATATCTGACTTGCTCATCGCCGGAATAGCCATAGAAAAGCAGTGGCAATTGATAACAAATAATGAAAAGCATTTCAAAGAAATTGGCGGACTCGAAATGGCTAATTGGAAAAAAAGTGAATAATCCCCTAAATAGCCTCACCACCACGCTCTGCGGTGAAATTGCTGAGCGAGGACGCATAGTCTCGTTTCAACTCCGCTCAACGAGCGGCATTGGATCTCGGATTTCGGATAACAGCGGAGCGAGACACCTTCGCTCGTACCTCGCGTAGATGTCACCTCTTTGCAGCTGAAAGTCTAATAGTCCCAAAGTCTCCAAATCCCTCCCTCTCTCCCTCCCACACACTCCTCAAAACCCTTCCGGCACCACCAGCCCCTGCAAACGCATTTGCGTCACATGGTCGCGCAACTTGACGGTATCCCCCACCTCGCGGTAGAGCAGCAACAGGTTGTTGTGCACAGCCTGTTCTTTGGGCACTTTGGTGAGGAAGGTCTCCAGGCTCTCTATAGCGCCGGCTTTGTTATGGAGTTGGAAGCGGGCATTGGCCAGAAAATAATGCGTATCGGCCAGGTCGGTGTATTTTAATTCTTTTAAAAAAAACTGCTCGGCCGTGGCAAAATCTTTTTTGTCGAAGGCTTCGAGGCCCATGTAGTGGTTTACGTATTTCTCCTCTGGATTGAGGCGGTAGGCTTCTTTGACGTGCGGGCCCATTTTATCGTTCATTTTGGCCTTTTGGTAGCGGATGGCCATCAGGATATGGGCGTTGGCAGCAGAAGGTGAGTTGGCTACGGCGTTCTCCCAGAAGGCGATGTCGCCGTTGAAGACGGACTGGTGGCGCAGGTTGAGTACGACCATTACGGCAACCAGCGCGCCCCATAAGGCGTATTTTTGTATGGGTTTCAATGGGTTGTGCACTACCAACGAATGCGCCACTATCAGCAGCAGGCCGATCATGGGCAGGTAGAGGCGGTGTTCGTAAGCTTCGTCGTTGAGGGTTTTGGGCACGGCCAATGCAGGCAGCAAAAACAACAAAAACCAGGCAAAGCCGGCTGCGGCATAACGCCAGTGGGCGCGCCCCGCCATAAAGACCAGGGCGCCTACGACAGCCAGCGCCGCCAATCCCCAGTAGTGTACCGTATCGTATTGGTTGGGGAACACAGACAGGTTGAAGGGGAATATGGCTTTGCCAAAGTATTGCCACACCAGCGGCAGGCGCTCCCCTACCGCCGAAGCCATGTCGCCAGGGGTGACTTCCCCCTTGGCCAGCGTGGCCTGCGACCGGATGAACGCCCATAGCAAGGTGACGCCCAGCCAGGCGCCGGCCAATGCCGCCAATCGCTTTTTTTGCGTCCAGCCTTCAAACCACACCAGTAATATTCCCGCAGCACCCACCGCGGCGATGATACCGGTTTCTTTGGTAAACAAACATGCCAGGTAAGCCAGACTTTGCCAGAGCAGCCACTTGATCTGCCCGGTCTGCACGTACCGGATCGCGCTTAGTACCTTCAGCAGCACAAAAACCGCCAGCATGGAGTCGTTGCGGCCCGGCACCCAGCTAACCGCCTGGCTCAAGGCCGGGTGTACCACAAATAATCCCGCCAGAAAAAAGGCTATTTCTCTGCCGATGCGAAGCGCTAAAAACAGGTAAAAGACCAAAACGCCGGATAATAGGTGCAAAAAAAGGTTGGTAAGCCGGTAGCCCCGCAACTGCAAGTCCCACAACTGGTTGTCGATGATAAACGATTGCAGTAGCAGAGGCCGGTAGTAGGTATCGTCTTTTTCGCTAAAAACGCCCCGCTGGAAGGCATGCCCGAGGTTGCTGATGTCTTTATTAAAAAGATAATTTTCTTCAATAAGTATGCTGTCGTCGAGGAAGGTGAGCGGGTAATTCAGGGTGTCGGCATATAAAAACAAGCCCACTACGGCTATGATAGCGGCCCAAAACCACGATCTGGCAGTAATAGAAGATCCGACTGTAACTTGCTGCTTTTTTTTCTGTTGTTTAGGTGCTGTCATCGTGCTGGTTTAGCTTGTTTAGCTGGTTTCGTTCTTATACGTGTTATTCTGGTTTTAGATTCATGTCACCTTGTCACCACCTGAGGCGTTCCCCCGCCGTCACCACCTAAGGTGATCCCAGGACGTCACCACCAGGAACGCTCCCAAGCCGTCACCCCCTTAAGATTTTCCCCCATATCATCTCCAGCCACTCCGCATGCTCCGGTTTCATAAGGCAGGAACGCAGGCAGGTCAGGTATTCGCTGTCGACAGTTATATCGATCCCCATTTGTGCCAGATATCTGGCCGGGTATTTAAACAGCGACAAATACAAATGCCGGTCTTCGGCCTCGTGGAAATACAGGTTGGCTTTTGCTGACATTTCCGAGGTGCTCTGCCCCGGCAGCGCCCAGATCACAATGTCGAGTTGCGGCTCCAGGAATGTAATAAACCGGGAATCGGCTTTGAGGCGCTCGTACAGCGCCAGTGCCGCGTTGCGACAAGCACTCATATCGCCGGCAAAAACCCCGCCTTTTACCGGCGGCAGCAATTGGTGGGTTGCCCAAAGCCCTACGGCCGCAGCGCCGGGGCGCGAGCATTCCAGGCTTATTTCACCCAAGTGAATATCGGTCGAACTGTAGTACGTGTATGGCGAGTCGTGCAGGTAAAATTTGCTCACCGCCGGGTCTTTGAATAACACACAACCGCAACCGTAGGGCTGCAAGCCGTGTTTGTGAGGGTCTATCACGATGCTGTCGGCCTGCGAGACGCTGTCAAAATGCCGGCGGGCTTCGGGAGTCAGGTTGTCGGCCAATCCAAAATAGCCGCCGTAGGCTGCGTCGACGTGAATGCGGAAGCCGTAGCGTTTTTGCAGTTGCAGTACGTCGGCCAGGGGGTCGATAGCGCCGGTGCCGGTAGCGCCCAGAGTGACCACCACCGTGCCCACCTGGCCTTCTTCGAGCAATAATTCGAGCGCTACGAGGTCCATCTCTCCCCGGGCATTGCCGGCTATTTTTTGGAAAGGCAATTGCAGTACGCCCGAAATGCGCTGGTGGGTATAATGGGCAAATTCGGAAGCTACTACTTTTTTTCCGGGGTGTAGCTGCCCCGATACCCAAAGCGCCTCCAGGTTGGCCATGGTGCCGCCGCCGGTGAGGTGGCCCAGGTGGGTAGTCCAGCCGAACATAGCCGCCAGGTCGCGCACTACTTCTTTCTCCATCGCCGAACTGGCGCGGCCTCCATCTAAGGCGTGGTTGTTAGGGTTGATCCACATGGCCAGCATGTAGGCGGCGCGGGCCAGGGGGTGCGGCGGCTTCAGCATTTGTCCGGCATATAGCGGGTGAAAATAAGGGTAATTGTCGCGCATCCGCTGCGCCACGGCCAGCAGCACTTTTTCCATTTCCTCGTAAGGGTAATCGTGCGAAAGCGCGGACAGTTCAAAGCCGGCTTCCAGTTCCCGCAGGGCTTTTTCGAGCAGGGCTAGCGATTGTCGTTCCAGTAGCATGTTGGGCTGTTTGTCTGTTGCACAAACATACGGAAAAGGGGGACTGGCCGTACTATGTACTTAAAGTATCTGGCTCTATCGTCTTAAGTAGTTTTTTTACCAGTCTATACACATGCGAACCAATATCTGATGGATAATCTTCATTTGCCGTATCTAATGCATGAGCTCTTGCAATAGCTTTTTCTATCCTATCTCGATGTAGAAAAATAAGTGGATTGGGAATTTTATTATACCCTCTTCCTGTTTGTATTAAATTGCCAAGCACAATATCAATGTAGTTTTTATTTTTGTTATATTTGGCGTTTTTTAAAATTTCATTCCGCTCGTCTTGTGAAAATTCTTGAACATCTTTTAAATGTAGTATTAGCCATATTTCAAAACATGGATTACTCATGGCTAAAAAAAGTTATTCTCAGCCTTGCAGTCTTCAACTAACTCACAAAAATTTTGCTTGTGACTTGTCTCCCAATCATCCCGATCAATGATCAACCAAAATTCATCAGATTTTTTAAATGGAAATTCGTTTTTTGCTTTTTTAAGTAATTTTTTTACACTAATCGGATCCGTTCCTGATTTTTTATCTCTTTTTAATGGAATAGTCTCAATTAATCCATTGTCATTAAATAGTTCAGAGACTCTAAAATCCTCAAAATATTTTTTCTCACTTTTACTACCTTCAAAAGAAAGAACGAATAGTTTTTCCGCATCGGCGAAACCTCCTTTTCTTATTAATGGTATTCGTTCTCTTGGCATAATTAATTGGCCTGGTTAGCTAAAGTAGAGATATTATTTCGATTGCCAAATTTTGGCACTCCTTTATACCTACCTAATAAATAATCCCGCATTATTTCTTTATCAAATCTAATATTATAGTCCTCTAAGGAGTGTAAATGACTCGCGCCCTGCTTGTCTTTAACAACAAACCATATTTCATCCTTTCTTAAAATTTTTTGTGTTAACAAGGTAGATTCATGACTTGCAACGATTAATTGGCTGTTCACGTTACTACATTGACTAAGCATGAAGTCGAACAAATCCTTAATTAAATTGGGATGAAGGCTTCTTTCAATTTCATCTACAACAAACACATTGCCTCCTTTAAAAAAATCGATAATCATAGTAATGAGGTCCATGATTCTTCTTGTTCCGTCAGATTCATCTTTGAGATCAAATAACTCAAATGACCCGCCTCTCACTTTATGCTTTGTTTTAAGTAATTCCGCCTCAAGTGCGTTGTCTTTCGTTCTTGAAATAATATAATATTTATTATCAATAGGATTTAACAGAAATTCTCTGTTTTTTTCTGACTTTTCACTAAGCAAATCATTTTTAGTTTGTTTTATAATCGTTTCCGGGATTTCTAATTTCTCAATATCAACTTTTTGAAATTCGATGCCGTCTATACCTGTATCAAAGTATTCCAGCATTTCCGCAAACAACTTCTGTAAATCCGTATTTTCCTTGAGCTCAAATTTCTTGCCTATGCTTTTAGAGTTTGGATATATTACGGTTAAAGCATTTTGAAACCAATCAATAACATTTAATACATCCGAAATGTCACTCACATTTTCTTTTACCTTTCTGGTCCTAATTTCCGTAAGGAATAATTGATTATTTGGTGTCGCTTGCGCCGTAAAATTTAAAAATTGTTTTTCCCTTTCTTTTTTATTAAATTTAAATAAATAATTAAGATCGAAGTATTTTGTTTCTTTTCTTTCAAAAACCTTAATCTCTGATTTTTTAGAAATTATATAGAGCCATTCTTCCAGAATCCTCTTTGAATCAAAAACAAATCCATATGCATAATTTTTACCATTATGCTGTATTTCATATTCTATCCGGGAATTCGCTTTAATAGATTTTTCATCTAGCTTAAAAACATCATAGATGATGGGCTGTTCAGTCTTGGTACCTTCTAAGACCAATTCTTTCCCGAATTCAATGGCCTTAATCAAATTGGATTTGCCGGATGCGTTGGCGCCGTATATCACTGCCGCCTTTAGTACAGAGATATCTTTGACCGCTTTTGATTTATGCTGAGGTTTTAGAGTTCCTTTACCGGGCAACAAGGAGAACACTTCTCTGTCTCTAAATGACAAAAAATTCTCAACATTAAATCTGACTAGCATTGCTTTTGTTTTATTTAGCGCAAAAATAGTGAAAAAATCACAACATCTAACATTTTTATCTATTTTTTATTCGCCCTAATAGCATGGTATGAGACCTATCAATACCAGCCTGTTCGACTTGTGCACAAAGTCATACAGTCCTACAGTAGGCTGTTCAGTTTGACAGTGTTTTCATCCTACGGTTTTTAGCTCCTGTTCCAAACGTCGTCGCAATCCCAGGAAGTTATGACACACGTTTTTTTC
>JABWBR010000064.1 GCA_013360405.1 Saprospiraceae bacterium | reverse complement strand
ATGGCAACGTCTGGCTGGTCCACCTCGACAGCACCGGGTGTTTTATGCCCGACTGTGTCAGCGACACCATTGTCATTACTGATGTATTGGAGCCGGAGAGCCCGGAGGCGCATAACGCTCCGAGCGTATTTTTCAGTGTGGCGCCCAATCCGAGTGTCGGTCCTATGCGGGTCGTCTTTCAGCAGCCCCTGCCCTGGCGCCAGGCGCGGTTGCGGGTGTGGGATGCCCGCGGACAGGCTGTGCAGCAACAGACACTCGTGCAGGGCGCCCTGGAGGCGCAGGTAGACCTCGCAGATTTTCCGCCGGGCTTATACTTGGTCGCCTTAGAGGCAGAGGGCCGGGTGTGGCAGACGGAGAAGGTACTGAGGGTCGGGGAGTAAAAAAGTGAGATGGGCCATTCCATTTTTTTGCGACGCCGCAGTTATACATTCCATTTTTTTCTTTTCTTTGCAATAACAAACACCTTATTGCATTGAAAACGGCCAGCCCATGGTTCTTGCTTGCAATCGTCCTGTTCCAGTGGATAGGCGGGGTGTTGGTATTTCAGGTGAGTCATTACGTAGCGGTACAGCGCCAGATGAACGCGATGGAACAAACTATCGCCGAACGTGTAAAAGAAAAAACCGGCGCCTCCGGATTAGTCAAAATACGCCATCAGGACTCCCTGATCCGCAAAGGCGCCATTTACCAGGATTTTGTTTTTTCTGAAGAGATCAACGGCGAAACGGTCTATTTTGAATGGGCCGACGAATCCAAAGCCGTCACAGTAGAAAAGGTTACCCACAGACATACGCCGGTATCTTCTACCGGCAAAGCTATTTTGGTTAAAAGTATCGTCCAGGAATGTATTGTGGCCGATCCCATCGGGCAAAGTTCCAATATGCCCGTACGCGGCCCCCTTTGCGCGACTTATCCGCAAGGGTTTGTTTCACCCTTCCTTTCTATACCTACTCCCCCGCCTTTAGTATGTTGATTAGTTTTTTTTGTAACTGTTTAGTAGGGTTTAGTGCGCGCGCAGTTTAGCGATAGGGTTTAGTTTGCTAAACATACAGCTAAACCCAATCGCTAAACCCTCCTAAACTGTTGATTTTCATTAGATTTTGATTGAATCAAATTCCGCAACGGCATTGAACACCCGTTACTGCGGATTTTTGCATTTTTCACCCATATCAACACCCAATTGGCATGAAATATTTCAAACTATGGGCGCCGGCCATAGCGCTGGCCCTGTCATTGAACCTATCGGCTCAAACGCCCAGCGACGCCATTTATATGGATAAAGGCCAGATATGCCTGGCTGCTTTATATACCCACGACACCTGGGACGAATACTGGGAAGGTACCCTCAAACGCAATAACGAAAATATCGGCACGCTCACCCGCCAAACGGTGATGCCCATGTTTGCCCTCGGCATTACTGACCGTATCAATGTCATTGCCGGTTTGCCCTGGGTGCGCACCAAGGCCAGCGCCGGACAAATGGCCGGCGTAAGCGGCATTCAGGACGCAGGATTGTGGGTCAAAGCCAAAGCCTTTGAATTCAAATCGGGAGAAAGCGTACTCACCCTGCACGCCACTGCCGGCTTGACCGTGCCGGCATCCAACTACCTGGCCGATTATATGCCTTTCAGCCTCGGACTGGGCTGCGTAGATGCTTCCCTGCGGGCAATCGTCCAATACCAGTGGAAAGGATGGTATGCACGCGCCCACTCGGGTTATCACGTGCGTGGAAATACCACCATCGAGCGCGACTATTACTACACTACCCAGGATTATTATACCGACGAAGTGGATATGCCCAACGCACTGGATTACGGCGCCTCCTTAGGCTGGTGGAATCCGAAAGGCACGCTGAAAGCAGAATTGACTATGGATGGATTAAAAACGCTGGGCGGCTTTGATATCCGCCGCCAGGACGCCGGTTTCCCCTCCAACAAAATGAACTTTACCCGGTTGGGCGCAGGCATGCAATACTACCCCATATCGGGTACAGGACTGGGTATCATTGTTTCCGGCGGATATGTCGTAGCAGGCCGCAACATGGGCCAATCGCTGGTACTTACCGGCGGAGTAACCTATCAGTTCCACATTTGGCATTAATCCATTCCACCACCCACTCAATTTTCGACCATGAAAAAATTTACATACCTTTTACCAATAATCCTGTGTTTGGCACTTGCTTTTTGGTCATGCGAAAAAGACCTGCCCACAGAAGCTGTCATTGAACCTTATACCTTCGCCGGCTTGGATGAAAACGGCGGCAACTGGGCCCCAATCTTACTAGCCAACGGCTCAGAAATCGGAATTCCTGCACCCGCCGATGTAACTTCGGCAGCATACCTCGCTGAATTAGAAGACCTGAAAAACGCCGCTTCCGGTCTCTCCTCAAGCCAGAAAGCCGCAGTGCAATACTGGGGTGGCAACGCGCTGGTGCGCTGGAATGAGATTGCCCGCGAGTTGGCCGCCAAGTACAACCTTATTCCTGCCCCCAATCCCGATGGCACTTACCCTGCTCCTGATGCAGCCAACCCCTCACAATATCCTTTATTTCCATTTGCCAATCCACCTTACACGTGCCGGATGCTGGCCTATTGGAGCGCCGCTCAATTCGATGCGATGATCGCCGCCTGGTATCACAAATACCAATTCAACCGGCCGGCGCCGCACGAGGTAGACGGCAGTATTAAAACCTTGTTGCCCCACAGCGGCCTACCGGCCTATCCTTCAGAGGATGCCGCCATAGCGGCTGTGTCACAAGCCGTGCTCTCTGCTATGTTTCCGCTCGAAAAAGACTTTCTGACGGCCAAGGCTGAAGAACACAAAAACAGCCGCTTGTGGGCCGGCATGAATGTGGAAAGCGACCTCGTAGCCGGCGACTCGCTGGGGCGCGCCGTGGCTGCCCGATTCCTGGCCCGCGCAGCGACAGACGGCATGAAAAACGCGCAAACTCCAAAGCCTGTCTCCGATTCGATAGCCCAGGCAGCCCAGGATCGCTTTGGATGGCACTGGGAAAACCTCGAAATACCGCAACGCCCGGTTGGCCTGGCGCCGCTTTTTGGCAAGGTTAAACCCTGGTGCGTTCCCAATATTGTAGATGTACGTCCCGGTCCGCCGCCTGCGCCCGGCTCTCCCGAATTCCAACGCGATGCGGAAGAATTGCAGGACATTCAGGATAATCTGACTACCGAGCAGCGCCACATTGCCAACTTCTGGTCGGATGGCCTGGGCACCTACACGCCGCCGGGGCACTGGAACCGATTTGCCAGCGATGCTTTATTGGCCCGAAACTACAACCCCCTGCGTACTGCTCGCACCTTCGCTTACATGAATATGGCCATCATGGATGCCGGCATTTCTTGCTGGGATGCCAAATACTACTACCACTACCCGCGGCCGTCGCAGGCCATCCCTGGTTTTCAAACGATACTGGGCATACCCAACTTCCCCAGTTATACATCGGGGCATTCTACGTTTTCGGCGGCAGCAGCCACGGTGCTGGCGCATATCTTCCCCGAAGACAAGGCCCAATTTGACGCCTGGGCAGAAGAAGCTGCGGAATCGCGTATTTACGGCGGCATCCATTACCGTTTCGATGCTACTGTCGGTATAGAAACCGGCCACCTGGTAGGCAACTATTCTGTAGTGGTAGCGCAGGCGGATGGAGCGGAATGATTAATGTGCTAATTTGCTGATGTGCTAATTTGCTGATGTGCTAATTTGCTGATGTGCTGATTTGCTGATGTGCTGATGTGCTGATTTGCTGATGTGCTGATGTGCTGATTTGCTGATTTGCTGATTTGCTGATGTGCTGATTTGCTGATGTGCTAATTTGCTGATTTGCTGATTTGCCGATTTGCCGATTTGCTGATTTGCTGATTTGCAAAACATTATTAATTATTAATTATTAATTTTTAATTTTTAATTATCAGCACATCAGCACATTAACTAATCAGCACATTATAATTATATTCGCATTAAATCCCGTCATTTCATGCGAACCGGTACATTCAACAGCCATTTTAGCGTACATGCCATTGCAGGCACCCATGTCATTACACTGGCTTTAGATGCCAGGGAGGAAGCAACGGCAAACCTGCTCGGCTTTGCTTTTTTCAGAAAGAAGTTTGACAAAAAAGGGAAATTTCTGGAAGAAGCCTGGATGGAGGGGTATAAACCCTTTGAAGCCGTTGTGCCCGACCCGCAGCCGGGCGTAAGATACCCCACCAATCTCCACCCCATACAATCATTCGTGTGGGCGGATTTTGCCGTGAGCCAGGACCGGAAGTACGAATACCACGTATTTCCGGTCACCGGCACGCCCGCCCAACCGAACCTGCAAAAGCCTTTGGTAATCGAGGTGAGTCCCGAGCCTTACAAACATAAACTACACGAAATATACTTCAACCGCGCCGTAGCTGCGTCGCAGGCTTATGTAGAGCGATTTCACAATATCAGACCCAACGCAAAATCGCTTACTGCCGAGCAACAAAAAGAGCGCTACGACTGGCTGTCCAGAGGATTGTACGAGGCCGTTATTGCCTTTATCGAACAGGCCAAAGACAAGCGATTTGGGCTGCGCGTGGCGATGTACGAGCTCGATTTTCCCGAAATACCGGAATTATTCAAGAAGGCGCTCGACAGGGGCGCCGATGTGCAGATTGTATACGAAGCACGCGGCCACGACAGTCAGACCAAACAAAACGCGACTTCTCTGAAAGCCGCCGGCTTCAAGCTCAACGACAGAAAAATCACCTACGCCCGTGAAAACACCGACGGTATTCCCCACAACAAGTTTATGGTTTTATTAAAAGACAATAAACCCGTCATGGTGTGGACGGGCAGTACAAACCTGTCGGAAGGCGGTATATTCGGGCATTCCAATGTAGGTCATTGTATCAAGGACAAAACGCTTGCTGCTTCTTTTCTTCAGTACTGGAACCTGCTCAAAGAAGACCCCAAAATAGGCGCGCTGGCCACACAAGTCAGCGCAATCTGGCCCGATGTGACCCTGGATACATTACCCCAAAACAAAATGACGCCCATTTTTAGTCCGCGCAAGGGCTTGAAAATGCTCGATTTTTATGCAGAAGTATTTGGCGCTGCCGAAAATCTGGCAGCGATCACCCTACCGTTTAATCTGGATGATCGTTTCATAAAAAAAATTGACGAAGTCTCCCCTGCCGTCAGGTATATCATGCTCAACAGCGGCAAAACCAACGAAGAAGTAGCGAAAAAATACAACGCCGACCCCGACGTAATTGCCACCGCAGGCAGCAAAATGAACAACAATTTCGGTCAGTGGCTCAACGAAATACATACCGGCTTCAACGGCTCAAATGCCCAGTATATCCACACCAAATTTTTGCTAAAAGACCCCCTGGGCCCCGAGCCTATGGTGATTACCGGCTCGGCTAATTTCAGCCAGCCCTCTACCAATAAAAACGATGAAAACATGGTGATTATACCCTGTAGCAACAAACCAGGCCAAACCAGGGTACAGGATATCTACCTCGGCGAGTTTTTCAGACTGTTCGACCACCTTTACTTCCGTTTCCTGTCCAGCAGAGATACCTCTACCGACGAAGAGAAGCAAAAAAGAAGGTTCCTAAAACCTCGCCCACAGGATTGGGTAAGCGGCTATTATAAGGCCGGCACCGACCGGTTCAAGCGGAGAAAAAATTTTAGTTTTGGATTTGTTGATGAGGGTTGATGAGGGTTGATGAGGGTTGATGAAGATTTAAAAAATAAACCCTCATAAACCCTCATAAACCTTCATAAACCTTCATCCTCCCTTCTAACCTGCCGAAGGCACATCATCCTTATCCTCCACCAACAGTACGAAAAAGGCGGCCAAAAGCATAAACACCCCTGCCATCACAATGGCCCAGATGGCCTTATCGTTATATAGCGAATGCACGATCGGCCCGTTAAAAATACCGTTTACAATTTGGGGGAAAGTGATAAAGAAATTAAAAATCCCCATATACACGCCCATCTTTTTTAGCGGGATAGAGCCTGCAAGAATGGCATAAGGCATAGCCAGAATACTGGCCCAGGCAATACCCACTCCCACCATTGACAAATTGAGCGCCCATTTCATTGAAGGATCATTGATCAACCAAATAGACATGAGTCCCAGGCCGCCTGCAATCAGACAAGCGGCATGCGTGCGCTTGCGGCCCAATTTGTGGGCAATAAACGGCAATAAAAGCGCAAAGGCCGCGGATACCAGGTTGTACACCCCAAAAATTACCCCCACATAATTACCCGCTTCATTAAACGCGGCAGAGCTGCGGTCGTCCTTGGGCAAATCCCATACGTGCTGGGCAAGTGCCGGCGTGGTGAATACCCACATGGAAAACAGCGCAAACCACGAAAAAAACTGCACCCAGCCCAATTGCAGCATCGTGCGGGGCATGCGGGCAAAATCGGTAAAGATCGCCAAGATGCTCTCGTGTTCGTGGCTTACTTCCTCGCCGGCATACTGGGCCTGTTCCTCAGGGGAGTATTCGGGGGTCCGGATGACGGTCCACAAAATGGCGCCTACCAGGGTCGCCGCACCGATGATAAACGACAAAATCAGGTTGTAGGGCACCACCCCGGGATCGGCCTGACTTTCGATATGAAAAAAGTTGGCCAGCACATAAGGCAACCAGGAACCTATCACGGCGCCGATGCCGATGAGCATAGTCTGCACCGAAAACCCCAGCGTACGCTGGTCGCTGGGCAGCTTATCGGCCACCAAAGCCCTGAACGGCTCCATCGCCACATTAAACGAAGCATCCATAATCATCAACATGCCTGCGCCAATCCACAAAGCAGGCATATAGGCGGTAAATGAAGAAGAATTGGGCATCAAAATAAGCCCGATAGCCGCCAGGATAGCCCCGGTAAGAAAATACGGCCGGCGTCGGCCCAGGCGGTTCCAGGTGCGATCGCTGTAATGACCGATGATGGGCTGCACAATCATGCCGGTGATGGGCGCTACCAGCCAAAACCAGGAGAGGTGGTGCACGTCGGCGCCATAGGTCTGCAAGATGCGGCTCGCGTTGGCATTTTGCAGGGCGAAGCCCATTTGAATACCCAGAAAGCCGAAGCTCATGTTCCAAATCGCCCAGAAGCTTAGCTGCGGTTTCGATTTGGGCTGGTTTGTACGGGTTTGGATGCTCATATTTTATTGGTTATTAGCGGTTAGGGCTTAGGGCTTAGCGATTAGGACTCCCCTGCTGAATACTAAGAGCAAAGTGCTAACCGCTAAGCCCTGACTGCTAAGCCCTAACTGCTATTTAATTAAGTTCAAAGACCAAATATTCCCATGCTTTCAGTTCAAAAGACTGGGTGGAGGAAGCCAATTTGACGGAATTTTGGGCAAACAGATCGGTATAATCGCCGGCAACGGGGGTGGCATCAAGTGCAACGGACTTGGGTTTGTTGCTCAAATTGAGGACGACTACTACCCGCTGACCGTCTTTTTCCCGAAAATAGGCAAACACCGACTTATCTTCTGAAGTAGTCAGGCGCTGCAGCTTACCGCCGGCGGTGCCGTTCCACAGGGCTTTATTGCGATGCTTGAGGTCGAGTAAAGCCGTATAGAAGGCTGCTTTAGGGTAATTGCCCCAGGAAATCGTATCTTTTTCAAAAAACGCCAATCGCCTGTTAAAGGCAGATTCCTGGCCGCTGTAAATGAGGGGCATGCCGTCAAAAGTAAAGGCAAGCACGGCCAAAGCGTCAACAGCGTCTCCCATGCGTTCGTATTCGGTACCGTTCCACGAATTTTCGTCGTGGTTGGTGATGAAGTGCATGTGGTAGCCTTTTGAAAAGGCAGCCCGGTCTTTCTTCAGCCACTCATAAACGTCGTTTGCACCGGCTTTACCGGAGGCGATTTTGTTCATCAACGCGTGGAAGCTCCAACCGTAAGACATCGCAAAACAATCGGTATTGCGGTGAGGGGGGTGTTCGGCTTCGGCCAGCATGAACAAAGCCGGGTTCGCTTGTCTAAGCACCGGAATAGTTTGCTGCCAATAATCATCGGGCACTTCGCCGGCTACATCGCAGCGATAACCGTCAACCCCGACTTCTTTCAGCCAATACAAAAAAGCGTCGGTCATCGCCTGGCGCATGGCTTTGTTATCGTAGTTTAGGTCGGCCACGTCGGTCCAGCCCCAGGATTTGCCCGTTTTGGGATCGATAGGGTCAACCACGTTACCCGATTTATCCTGGGTATAATACTCGGGATGTTGGGTGATCCAGGTATGGTCCCAACCCGTGTGATTGGGCACCCAATCGAGTATCACCTTCATACCCAATTGATGTATGGTGTCTACGAGGGATTTAAAATCTTCGAGCGTGCCGTAGTTGGGATTTACGGCGGTATAGTCGGCTACGGCATAATAACTGCCCAAGGCGCCTTTCCGCTTGGCTTCGCTAATGGGAAAAACAGGCATCAGCCATAAAATATCGACCCCCATTTGCTTGAGGCGCGGCAAGTGCGCGGCAAATGCTTTGAACGTACCCTCCGGCGTATATTGCCGGATGTTTACTTCGTAAATATTGGCATTAGCCGCCCAGTCGGGGCAAGCCAAACACGCCGTAGTTGTCGTAGGATCTTCATAAGGAGTTGCCGACGCATCGGGCAACTTTTTGCAGGATGCTACAACAAGGACTATCATGCCGAGAAACAAAAAAAGGGTTATTGTGCGCATAATTTCTTGAATGTTTAGTGCTTGATGTTTGATGTATAATGTTTGATTATTAATTTTTTATAAATTAAATATTATCATTTAACATCAAACATCCAACATTCAACATTAAAAATCACTCCCGCCCAAACTGCTTGCGCGTGGGCCTCGTGAGCAGATTGATCGTTTTAATAATCATACTGCCTTGGTCGTAGGTTTTGGTACCTACCCACGACATAGCATCGTCGGTATGACCCTGGATTTCGAATTCGCTGTCGTGAGCATCGATTTCGGCATCAAGTTTGATGTACAATTTACCACTGACGGTACGAAGCGTCCAGGTGCCGCGGCATACGAGCGTTTCCCATTGGCCGTATTCAAAGGTACCGTCGGGTTTGAACTGGAACCAGCGGCCTTCCATGGCACGGCCCAATTCCGGGTTATCGCCGTA
Organism: Saprospiraceae bacterium; assembly: GCA_013360405.1. GTDB lineage: Bacteria > Bacteroidota > Bacteroidia > Chitinophagales > Saprospiraceae > JABWBR01. The sequence goes on along the minus strand of JABWBR010000064.1, from coordinate 22,116 downwards.
AATACAAAATTCCCACACCCAATAGTGTTTAAGCAAAAGGTCGGTTTCAATAGAGGCCGGAGGTAGTTGTGCCGGGGCGGCTTTACCGGCGCCGCAACCTTCGAAGGTAGCCTCGTTAGAACCTGTATTCGAAGTAGTTCCGCCTTGTTGTTGATTGCAGGCCGTTGAAAGTAAGCCTGCGAGCGCTAAAGTGATCCACCAGGTGGTTTTCATAAATAAAAAGCCTGTTTTTTGAATAATAAAAAAACAGCCTCAATATATAAAGAAAGTTTAATTACGCCAGTTCGAATTGCATTCTGGCTAATGTATTGTATATGCCGTCGTGAAGAGCTGATAATTCTTCGTGGGTGCCCTGCTCCACCACCCTGCCGTTTTCGATTACGTAGATGCAGTCCACATCGCGGATCGTTGCCAGGCGGTGGGCGATAATAATGGATGTACGGTTTTCCATGAGTTTGCTGAGCGCATCCTGCACGGCTTTCTCCGACTCGGCGTCGAGCGAAGAGGTGGCTTCATCGAGTAGTAAAATAGCGGGGTCTTTCAGGATAGCCCTGGCGATGGCAATACGTTGGCGCTGTCCGCCCGAAAGCTTGATGCCCCGTTCACCCACAAGCGTATCCAGACCGTCGGGGAAAGACTGTATAAATTCCCAGGCATTGGCGTTGCGGGCTGCGGCGATAATATCTTCTTCCGAGGCGCCGGGGCGGCCATAGCTGATATTTTCGCGGATCGTGCCGCCAAAGAGCAATACTTCCTGCGGCACGATGGCCAGGTTTTTGCGGTAAACGCTGAGATCGTAAGAATATATCGAGCGGCCGTCTACTTTGATATCGCCGCCCGTAGCTTTGTAAAACTGTTGCAACAACTGTACAATCGTGGATTTACCCGCGCCGCTGGCGCCTACGAGCGCAACTTTCTTTCCGGAAGGAATCGTCAGACTAATTCCTTTTAAAACGACTACATCGGATCGCGTTGGATAAGAAAAGTGCACATCTTCGTAAGTTATGTTGCCCTCAAAACGCTCCTCGGGAAGTAATTGCGCATCGCGAAGTTCTACCTCTGAAGGCTGGTTGAGAATTTCCTGTACGCGTTCGGTAGCGCCGACAGCCGAGACGATTTCGGTGTAAAAGTTGCCCAGACTGGCGATAGCGCCGCCGATGATACCCGTAAACACCACAAAATCAACCAGGTCGCCTTTGAGCATATCGCCCGTTTGTACCATCAAAGCCGCGCGCCACATGATAAAAAACAAAGCGCCGAACATCACGAAAATGATAAAAGCCGAAAACAAACCGCGCATATGCGCTGCTTTTAGCGACAGGCTGACGGCTTCTTTGAGGCTTTTGCCGTAGCGCTGCACCTCGTACCATTCGTTGGTATATGCTTTTACGGTATGTATCGTCTGCATGGTCTCTTCCACCACCACGTTGGTCTGCGCGAGTTGGTCCTGGCGTTGTTTCATGAGTTTCCGGATGTATTTACCGAAAAACATGGCCAATACCACCACTACGGGGAAAGTAGCCAGCATGGTAAGCGCCAGGCGAGGCATCGTGATCACAATAATGCCGATGCCGCCCACCAGGATAATAAGCTGGCGTATAAACTCCGCCAAGGTCCACGAAAAAATGTTCTGCACCTGGGTCACATCACTGGTGATACGGCTGGTGAGTTCGCCCACCCTGCGCGATTCGAGATACGGAATGCCCAGCGTGACCATCTTGTGGTACAAATCGGAGCGCATGAGAGCCATACTTTTTTCACTCACCAAGGCAAATAGCTGCACGCGGAAATAAGACATCACACTCTGGACGGCCAGCAAGAGTAAAAGAAATAAAAATAACTGATTGATAGTGAGCGGATAACGCCCCTCCCCTGAAATCACATTGAACAATTCGCCCGGCACTTTCATAATCAGCAAAAAAAGCAAACTGCCGGCCCCCAGAAAAAACATGCCGATGATAAAAGCCCACTTGTAGGGCAACACGTACTTGAAAATGGCTAATGACTGGCGCAGCTTATCCCAGCTAAGGGTTACAGACTGTTTCTCTTTATCGTTGTTGTTCCTTTTCAGACTCATGGTGGATATGTGATATGCTTATTCCATTTCCAAACACCTCGAAAGGAACTAAGGTTATAAATTAGCTCAATAATTTGTCGCGGAAACAGTCGTAGCTATTCGTTTATTAAGAAAAAGAAATATACAGGCAGCTACAAAATAAAACCTTCGGTCTAGAACGTTATAGCGTGCGAAATTGATTTCTTTGTGCGCTAAACAAGTCATCCTAAAATTACCTTATCACACTTACTATGAAAAAATACGCACTTTTCCTGGTTTTGATGCTGTCCGGCCTGGCTATGCAGGCACAGCGAGGCCCCGCCAAAAGTTTCGAATTTGGGCTCATGGGCGGCTTATCGTTATACAGCGGCGACCTATCCCCCCAAGAAGTCGGCTTGTACTTTCAAGAATTAAACCCCGCTATCGGCATCTTTGGCCGCTATAACGTGGGCCAACGCCTTTCCCTCAGGTTGGGCGCTACTTTTACCAAAGCAACCGGCGACGACATGCGCGGCGGTTTTGAAATGCGCGGCCTTAATTTCCGCACCAATATTTCAGAGGTTGCGTTTACCGGCGAATACAACATCTTTACGCTGGGTAATCCCAAAGGCTTTCACGTGGCGCCCTACCTGTTTGCGGGGGTCGGCGTGTATCACTTCAACCCGCAAGGCAATCTGGATGGCGCCTGGATAGACCTTCAACCGCTGGGCACAGAGGGTCAGGGTCTACCCGGCTACGAAAAGCCCTACACGCTCACACAGCTCAACGTGCCCTTCGGCGCCGGCCTCAAATTTTACATTAATAACAAAATCACTATTGGCCTGGAAATGGGCGGCCGCAAGCTATTTACCGACCACCTCGACGACGTGAGCCATGTGGAGGTAAATTACCTCGACATCCTGGAAGGCAACGGCTCGCTGGCAGCGCGCTTCAGCAACCCGACCCTCACCGAACCTTCGGCTGAAAACGTGATTTATCGCCGCGGCGGCGATTTCCTAGACTGGTTTTATGTAGGCGGCGTCACGCTGTCGTTCCGACTGGGCGAAAATGCCGGACCCTCGGGCAGGGGCATCGGGTGTCCGACGTTCTGAGAGGGAGGGAGTGTGGGAGGGAGAGAGGGAGAGAGACTGTGTTTGTGACTTCGTCAATGCGATTAATTTCGGGACTTAGTGGTACTTTGTGCCCTTAGAGCCTTTGTGGTAAAATCCCCAGTCTGAAATCCGCAATCCGCAATCCGCAATCCGCAATCCGAAATCCGCAATCCGAAATCCGCAATCCGAAATCCGCAATTATGCAAGAGCGTTTGTACAACAGAGAACTGAGTTGGTTGTCATTTAATCACCGCGTATTACAAGAAGCCCAGAACCCCGAAGTACCGCTTTACGAGCGGCTAAAATTCCTGGCTATATACAGCTCCAACCTCGACGAGTTTTTCCGCGTGCGCGTGGCGGCCCTGCGGAGTTTCAGGGCATTGGGCAAAAATACCCGCAAAGAACTCGACGAAGCCAGGATCAAAAACACCCTGCGCCTCATCCGCCACACAGTAGAAGAACAACAGGAACTTTTCGGACGAATATTTCGAGGAACGTTATTACCGGAGCTGCAACAACACGGCATTTTTCTGCTCAATGCCCGGCTGTTAAGTCCCGGACAGCAGGATTTTATAGAAAATTATTTTAAAAAAGAAATACTCCCCCACCTGCAAATCCACTGGGTGCAAGGCAAAGCCGGGCTCCCCTTTTTGCAAAACAGGGCTTTGTATTTTATTGTAAAAGACGCCGATAGCGAGCGGTTTGCGCTGGTCAACATCCCTAGCGGTCCCCTACCCCGCTTTATCGAATTACCCAGTCTGGAAGGTCGCCACGACATCCTTTTTATCGATGACGCCATCCGATTTAACCTGCCCAACCTACTGGGAATTAACATAGAAGGCGCTTACTCCATCAAATTATCCCGCAACGCCGATCTGCCCATCGACGACGAATACAGCGGCGATCTACTGGAAAAAATCAAACGGGGGCTCGAAAAAAGGCATATAGGCCCCCCTACCCGATTATTATACGACAAAGAGATGCCGGCCTCACTGCTCGAACAGCTCAAGGCCCTGCTAGAACTAAACAAAAACGACCTCATCCCCGGCGCGGCTAACCACAACTTCAACGACTTTTTCGATTTTCCGAATCCTTCGTCCGATACTTCACTCGTTTATCCGCCCATGCCGCCGCTGCCGCATCCCGTGTTGGATCAGGCAAAATCGCTGCTCGACTGCATGAAAGCCGGCGACAACGTACTGCACTACCCTTATCATAAGTTCGACTACGTCATCCGCCTCATCCGGGAAGCCGCCGAAGATCCTCAGGTGGAATTCGTTAAAATCACCGTTTACCGCGCAGCTTCGCGATCGGCCGTAGTAGATGCCTTGCAATACGCCCTGTCGAAAGGCAAAAAAGCCACCGTATTCATCGAAGCCAAAGCGCGCTTTGACGAAGAGGCCAACCTGCAGTGGGGCGAGCAGCTAAAAGCCTCCGGCGCCGACGTACACTACAGCTATCCGGGCATCAAAGTCCACGCAAAAATACTACTCATAGGCCGGCAGGAAGACGGCGTCATCAGGCACTACGCCTACCTGAGCACCGGCAACTTCAACGAAAAAACCTCGAAAATCTACGCCGACCACGCCCTGCTCAGCGCCGACCCCCGCCTCGCCGACGAAGCCGCCCGCGTCTTCGACCTGCTGGAGCGCAAAATCATCCTGCCCGACTGCAAAAACCTGCTCGTAGCACCTTTCACCCTCAAAGACAAGCTGGAAGGCCTCATCGACAAAGAAATCGCCAACGCCAAAGCCGGCTTGCCCGCCTACATCCTGCTCAAACTCAACAGTCTGGAAGAGCCTGCCATGGTAGAAAAGCTCTACGAAGCCGGCCAGGCAGGCGTGCGCATAAAGCTCATCATCAGGGGCATCTGCTGCCTCAAACCCGGCGTGCCCGGTCTGAGCGACAACATCGAAGCCATCAGCATCGTCGACCGCTTCCTCGAACACGCCCGCATCTACCTCTTCGCCAGCGGCGGCGACGAGCGCCTGTACATCGCCTCCGCCGACTGGATGAAGCGCAACCTGCACCGGCGCATCGAAGTGGCCATCCCCATCTACGACGTCGAAGTCTTCCGTCAGATCAAGCACATTTTCGAGCTGCAATGGCAGGATAACTGCCGCGCGCGGGTACTGAATGCGGAGCAGGATAATCCGATGCGCGAGCGAGGAGAAGGAGCTGCACGGGTGAGGGCGCAGGAAGAGATTTATGAGGGGGTGAGGGGGTGACTTGGCGAGGGGGCGATCTATGCGACCTTTGCGAAATAGGTGACTTCTTCGTGAGGTACGAACGAAGGTGTTGTATTTCCAAAATGCCCTGAAGTTTTAAAAACAAACTCATTGTTCGGATAAAAATAGTAGTAAAATTGGGTTTCAGCCCAATACCCTGTATAACGTTCGGCCAAAGAGATTTCCTTGTTAGTACAAGAAATTATCCCAGCTAATAAAAAAATTATAATTGAGCATTCAATTTTAAGCATTAATTAAAAATCTTATTAATTAATTATAATCGTAATTTCGAGGCTCATTTTAAACGCAGAGGACGCAATGGGAACCGAATTTATAATTCTCTTTCCATATTTTGCTACCATTAGCTGGTAAATCTCCGCCGACTTGCGGAACTGTGCCTTATTGCTTTCCATTTCTTTTTGGGCCTAAAGCTAATGCCGCCTGGATTTTAGTGCAAGGTGGGGTTCGCCGGAGGCATACAAATGAAATAGAGAAATTATTGTTTCGCCTCCTACTTAATATAGTTCGCCGGCGGTGCATAGTCCCGCGGCTAAAGCTGCTGTTTGAATTAATCCTTGATAATCCGGTTTGCTTTGTATATATAGCTCGCACCGGCAAGTTTTGGTCATGACCGAAGCTCGGGTGCGACCCCGCCCAAAGCGGAGCGCTAAACCGGAAAAGTTATGCACAACTTGTCCCGTACCGACAGGTCGGGATAACCTGACGGTGTAAGGAGTTTGGCGCGGAGTTTATGGGTTTTGTTGGGTTATAATATTGCATATAAGCGGGTATAACCCGAAAGGCAAGCAGCGCGATGCTCGCCTGCCTTCTTTTATTCAGGATTGAGTTTCTTCACCTCTTCATCAAAGTCACTTTCAAAATTTCGGTCCTGAATCACACGGAATTTTTCGTATGCTTCCTCTGCCAGTTTCCTGGCGACTTCATGACTTACTTTTCCGGCATCTTTCAAAATCTTGTATTCATTGAATTTCAGGAATGCATCCAGTTTATCCACCCAATCAGCCATTTTCATAGGTATTTGCCTTGCTGCCTGATTTTCGGCATAGTCCAGGTACATTGTTACGACCCTTTCCAGCTCTTTGATTTCGTTTTCCATCAGGTAGTTTTTAGCTATGCTCACATCGGTTTTGGAAATTTTGCCTTTCGGTGCATTTTTCCATGTTTGCAAACCCATATTTGGCGCTGAAGCTTTTGCACGTTCTGCTATAATTTGTGCGGCTGTTTTGCCTGTGATAGCCCAATGCAGCTTATTCTGAACAGTCTTGAAGAAAGTTTGCGTTATTTCCGCATCCTTGTTGTAATCTATGCTGCATTGCTCGTAGATGTCAGTAATTTTTTGATAAAAACGTCTCTCGCTTGCCCGTATCTCACGGATGCGTTCTAAAAGTTCATCAAAATAATCTTTGCCAAAGCGTGTGCCTTGTTTCAGCCGTTCATCGTCCAGTACAAAACCTTTGATGATAAATTCCTTGAGGGTTTTGGTAGCCCAAATACGGAACTGGGTAGCCTGCTTGCTGTTTACCCGGTAACCAACGGCTATAATGGCATCCAGATTGTAGAATGCCGTTAAATATTTTTTTCCGTCAGCAGCAGTTGTTTCCATTTTGGAAATAACTGCTGCTTCTTGTAACTCACCAGTTTCAAATATATTTTTCAGGTGTTTACTGACCGCGGGCACCTCCACCCCAAAAAGTTCCGCCATCCGCTTTTGGGTAAGCCAAAAAGTTTCACCCGAATAAATAACTTCAACCCTGATGCTCCCTTCGGGAGAACTATACAGGATGATGTCCGAACTATGATTTTCCTGTTTCACTTGATTGACTTGAGTTTTTGTTTGCCATTTTTATCAATCATCCTAAAAACTTCATGACGTGCTTTTCGACAAAAATAGGGTTTACCTATTGTTTTTTAAACTTTTTGTTGCTGTTTTTTCGAGAATTGTATTACCCTCCCCCCCCCTCCTATCCAATCAATAAATCCCTATATTTACCACCTAAACATCAAAACATCGCCTTATCATGAATAAAACCCTTCTGCTATTTTGCATGTTGTGCTGTGTCTTTTCGGCCACGGCACAGCTCACCCAGCCGCCTTTTACGCCGGCGGTAGAGCGCATAAAAAGCTTTGAACAACGCAAGGCGCTTAAAGAAAAATCTATTGCCAACGAGGTGAAGTTCCGCAATGTGGGGCCGACGGTGTGCAGCGGACGCGTGGTGGACCTGGAGGTGTCGCCCGCCGATGCTTCGCATTTTTACGTGGCGTATGCCTCGGGCGGACTCTGGAAGACGACGAACAATGGCACGACTTTCGAACCGCTGTTCGACAGGGAGGCGGTGATGACGATCGGCGATATCGCGGTGAACTGGAAAACGAATACGATCTGGATCGGTACCGGCGAAAACAATTCGAGCCGCTCTTCTTATTCGGGGGTCGGTATGTATAAAAGTACGAACGGCGGTAAGACCTGGCAACACCTGGGTTTGGGCGAAAGCCACCATATCGGTCGTATTGTGCTGCACCCCTCAAATCCCAATATAGCATGGGTGGCCGTGTTGGGACACCTGTACTCTCCCAACCAGGAGCGCGGGGTGTATAAGACTACCGACGGCGGAAAAACCTGGAAAAAAACGCTGTTTATTGACGACGATACGGGCGTGGTGGATCTGATGATGGACCCCGCTTCGGCTAATACCCTGTACGCCGCCGCCTGGGACCGCTCGCGGCGCGCCTGGGATTTTGTGGAATCAGGCAAAAATACGGGCATCTATAAAAGCACGGACGGCGGCAATACCTGGACGCTACTGACGGCCAAAAACGCCGGTTTTCCCGTCGGCGAAGGCGCAGGACGCGTCGGACTGGCGATGACCCGCCAGGGCGGCAAACCGCTGCTTTATGCGGCTATTGATAATTATTTCAGAAGACCGGAGGAAGCCCCCAAGGACGAAACACTGACGAAGAAAATGCTCAAATCGATGAGCAAGGATTCGTTTTTGCAATTGAAACCTTACCTGATTAAAGATTTCCTCCAAAGCAACGGCTTCCCGGAAAAATATACGGTGGAATCGGTGAAGGCGATGATAGAACAGGGCAAGATTCTACCCGCTGCGCTGGCGGAATATACCGAAGACGCCAATTCGCTGCTGTTTGATACGCCGGTGATCGGACTGGAGGTCTACAGCTCGGCCAATGAGGGCAAATCCTGGAAAAAAACGCACGAAGGCTATATCGACCAGGGCTATAATTCGTATGGCTATTATTTTGGAAATATCCGGGTATCGCCCCGCAATCCCAATAAACTCTATATGCTGGGGTATCCCGTGTTGCGCTCCGACGATGGCGGCAAAACCTGGAAGTCGATCAACGGCGATAATGTGCATGTGGATCACCACGCCCTCTGGGTGAGCCCTACCCGCGACGGACACCTTATCCTGGGCAACGACGGCGGTATTAATATCTCTTACGACGACGGCGAAAGCTGGATCAAGTGCAATTCGCCTTCAGTGGGACAGTTTTATGCCGTGGCAGTTGATATGGCCAAGCCCTACAACGTGTATGGCGGCCTCCAGGACAACGGCGTGTGGAAAGGGTCCAGCACTTACCAATACAGCACGGATTGGCACAATACCGGGCGTTATCCTTACACGGAGCTTGTAGGCGGCGACGGCATGCAGGTGGCTATCGATACCCGCAACAACGAGATTGTGTACACCGGTTTTCAGTTTGGAAATTATTATAAAATAAATACCCGTACCGACGAGCGCAAATACATCACCCCCAAACACGACCTCGGCGAGCGCCCCTACCGCTGGAACTGGCAGACGCCGATCCATTTATCGATTCACAACCAGGATATCCTGTACATGGGCGCCCACAAGGTCTTCCGCTCGTTTAACGGCGGTGAAAAATTCGACGCCATCTCGGGCGATCTTACCAAGGGCGGCAAAAAAGGCGATGTGCCCTACGGTACGCTCACGTCTATCCACGAATCACCGCTGCGCTTCGGGTTGATCTACGCCGGCAGCGACGACGGACTGGTGCACGTGACCCGCGACGGCGGACAGGTGTGGCAGAATATCTCCGCAGGGCTGCCCGATGATATGTGGGTGAGCCGGGTACAAGCCTCCAAATTCGACGAAGGCACGGTGTATGTCGCGCTCAACGGCTACCGCTGGGATAATTTCACACCTTACCTGTACATGTCGTCCGATTACGGCAAAACCTGGCGCCGCATAGGCAAAGACCTGCCCATGGAGCCGGTTAACGTGGTAAAAGAAGACCCCGTCAATGCCCGGATTCTATATGTGGGTACCGATCACGGGCTGTACGTATCCCTCGACGGCGGCGAATCGTTTATGGCTATGACCAATGAGTTGCCCTCGGTGGCAGTGCACGATTTGGTGATCCACCCCCGCGACAACGATCTGCTGGTGGGCACGCACGGTCGTTCGCTGTATATCGCGAGTGTAAAGGAGTTGCAACAGCTCAGCCCAGAAGTTCTGGCCATGCCGCTGGCGGTGTTTGAGCTCAAAAAACAGCGCTACAGCCCGCGCTGGGGCAGCAAATCGCTGTTTGGGGAAAATAAACCGGAGATTAAGTTGCCTTATTACGCCAACGAGGCCGGCAAGGTGCAGGTGAGCATTAAATCCGAAAGCGGACTGGAGCTCTACACGTTTTCAACGGATGCAGTGAAAGGCCTCAATTACCCCGCCTACGACTTCCGCATCAACGAAACAGCACTGGAGGATTATACGAAGCTGCTGAACGAAAAACGCAAGGCTGATGAAAAGCCGGTGAAGTTGAATAAGGCGGATTCGGGAAAGTACTACTTGTATAAGGGGACGTATAAGGTGGTTTTCACCAAAGGAGAGACTTCGAAAGAGTCCAAGCTGGTCCTGGAATAGCTATCAGGAGTTAGCTCTCAGCAGTCAGTTTCTTGGATCTGACTGCTGAGAGCTAACTGCTGACTGCTAAAACTTACTGCTTCTTCGGCTGCGCCGGCAAAGACGCCGGCTTCCTCGGATTATCAAGGTTCGGGTGGTTGTTGAGCAAGCCGGAGAATTCCTGGTATGACTGCGCCATGGCGGTTAGCTTGGCCTCGTCGTACAACTTACCGGTGAAGGTAATTGCCGATGGTTTGAGGTTATCAAAGCCGTTGGGTACACAGATACTGGGGTGACCGGTCAGGTTGGTGATCAGCAAACCTTTGCCTTCTGTGGCCGGGTGGACGATCACGTCTACTTGTGCATACATCTTATTGACCTCCTCGATAAGCTTCGCGCGCAGGCGCTGGGCCTGGATGTACTCCACTGCGGGTATCTGGCGAGCCTGGCGGAACACATTGGGCCATGCGTTGCGAACCTGCTTTTCGAGCTGATCGTCTTTGTTGGTGCGCGTCAATTCGTCAAAAGCGGCGGCGGCCTCTGCCTCCAGGATGAAATCGATGTTGGGCAGTTGAGGCCATTCCAGGGGCACCAGTTCAAAGCCCATATCCCGAAGTTTCTCCATCGTAGCCATATCCTTGTCGGAACCGGGATACACCTTTTCCATCTCGCTTTTGATATAGCCTAATTTGAAGCGGTTAGACTTATCGGCGTTGTTGTATACAAAGGGCACAGCTGCAACAGAAAGGTCTTTGCTGTCAGGTCCCACAATAGTTTGCAATACAATAGCGCATTCTTCGCCGCTGCGGCAGATGGGGCCTACTTTGTCCATCGTCCAGCTCAGGGCCATGGCGCCGTAGCGGCTCACGCGGCCAAACGTGGTGCGCAGGCCTGTAACGCCGCAAGTAGCCGAGGGCGATACGATAGAGCCGTATGTTTCGGTGCCGATAGCAAAGGGTACCAGGCCGGCTGAAACGGCAGCTGCCGACCCTGCGCTGGAGCCGCTGGAGCCGCTATCCAGATTCCAGGGGTTGCGGGTTTTGCCGCCAAACCACTCGTCGCCCCAAGCCAGATAACCTGTGCTGAGTTTGGCCACAAGTACCGCGCCAGCATCTTCGAGACGCTTAACTACCGTAGCGTCGTAGTCGAATTGCTGTTCTTTGAATGGCTTTGAGCCCCAGGTAGTTTTACCCGTTTTAGTGGCAAACAAGTCTTTGACGCCGTAGGGTATGCCGTGCAGAATGCCTTTGTAGGTGCCGCCTTTGAGATCTTCATCCGCCTTGGCAGCCTGTTTGAGCGCCTCTTCTTCCATCAGCGTGACCACGCATTTTACCTTGGGGTCGTATTTTTTCAAACGCTCGATATAGAACTTGGTGAGTTCTACCGAGGTGATTTGCTTGGTGGAAATAAGGTGAGCTAATTGCTGGATGCTAAAAAAAGCGAGTTGGTTTTTGTCGTCGGGCAATTTGACCTGTGCCGAGGTATAGCCTCCCGCCATTGAAAATTGCGGCATCTTAAAACCTGCCGGTTGCGGGTTAAATACAAAGGCGGGAGAAAGCCCGTTGGGCAGGGCCAAAGCACGGTTTTCCGTATAATAGGTGCGGTATTCTTCCAGACCCTTTACCATAGAGTCGAGTTCGGGCTTCGTAAATTCCAACCCGGAGATATTGGCGGCGCCTTTGATGTCATTGGCGGTAATGGCGGTCAGCAGCGCCTGGCCGGTAAAAGCCAGTGCCATTCCACTCAGGATCAATGCACCCCAAAGCGTTAGTTGCCTCTTGTTCATGATGATAATAATTTAATGAGACGAATAAAATTCGGCGCGAATTTGACAAAAATTAAGCACAATATGCAGGCTTTAACGGAATCTTAGGATTTGGAGCCCTAATTATGACAATGTAGCAACACAATTTTTACCGCAACAAGACATAGAAAACCCTAAATTTGCGGCCTATTTCAAAAAAAGCAATCGAAATCGATGAAACATCCGGTTAAGGTATTCAAATTCGGCGGCGCTTCGCTGCGCGATGCCGATTCGGTGAAAAACGTAGCCTCTATTCTGCAAGGCTACAAATCCGACAGACTGCTTATTGTGGTCTCCGCTATGGGTAAAACCACCGATGCCCTCGAAAAGGTAGTGGCAGCCCACGCCGGCAAAACCGGAGAAGCCTACGAACTGCTGGAAGGCGTCAAAAAGGCGCACTACGATATCTGCGACCAGCTGTTCGATAAAAACGACGAGGTGTACGCCGCCGTCAATGATACTTTTGTGGAAATCGAGTGGATACTGGAAGAGGAACCCCACGATAATTACGATTATATGTACGACCAAATCGTGTCGGTGGGCGAATTGGTCTCTTCGAAAATTGTGCAGGCTTTTTTGAATAAAATGAACCTGCCTACTCAATGGCTCGACGCCCGCGACGTGATCCTCACCGACGATATTTTCCGCGAAGGCTGGGTGCAATGGCCGGAAACGGAAGCCCGCTGCGAAAAAGTAGTGTTACCTATGGTCGAAAAGGGCGGTTTTATCCTCACCCAGGGCTTTATCGGCAGCACCCAGGAGAATTTTACCACCACGCTGGGCCGCGAAGGCTCCGACTATACCGCCGCCATTTTTTCGTACCTGCTCGACGCCGATAGTATGACGATATGGAAAGACGTACCCGGCGTGCTTACCGCCGACCCCCGCCTGTTTGACAACGTAACAAAACTCGACCGCCTCTCCTACAAAGAAGCCATCGAAATGACGTATTACGGCGCCAAGGTGATCCACCCCAAAACGATTAAACCGCTCCAGAATAAAAGCATTCCGCTGTATGTGAAGTCTTTTAAAGAGCCCAGTGCGGAAGGTACCTTTATCTCCGGAGAGGTGGAAGACCATTATCCCCCGATGATTGCCGTGGAGCAAAACCAGGCGCTGTTGCAAATCTCAACCCGCGACTTCTCGTTCGTCGCCGAACACCATATCAGCTACCTGTTCAATTTTATCGCGGAGATGCGCATCCAGGTGAATATGATGCAAAATACGGCCATCAGCTTTGTGATGTGCGTCAATGATATCGACGATAAGGTGGAACGCTTTATTGAAAAAATCGACGACAAGTTTAAGGTGATCCTCGACCGCGGCCTCGAATTGGTCACTGTGCGCCACTACCGCGACGACCTGATCGAAAGCCTGCACGAAGGCAAAATCGTGATGCTCGAAGAACGCCTCGGCAATACGGTGTCGATGGTGATGAAGAAGGTGCCGATGATGAAAAGGAAGATTTAAGGTTGTCGGTTGTGGGTTGTCGGTTGTGGGTTATCGGTTGTCGGTTATCCGTTATCAGTTCATTATTAATTCATAACTGTATAGTAGGGTTTAGCGTTAGGGTTTAGTTTTTTTAACATACAGCTAAACCCAATCGCTAAACTGCGAATGCACTAAACCCTACTAAACAAATACATTAATTCTTCATTTCATTTATTACATCCTTCCAGACGCTCCATTGCTCATCGCCGAAATGGTGGTAGACGTGGAGAAAGAGCGGTTGAATAATCTTATCAATACCTTTTAACCGGAATTGAAGATTGCCCAGGTATGCCATATCGGGATGGTAATAATCCGCTATAAAATTGTATTCGATGGGTAGGGTGGGATGATTCTGCAGGCCGAAATCCCAGGCTGTAGCCGCTAAGGTGCCTTGGTCGCGGGTTTTCCAGGCAGGGTCGTTGAAAATAGCCAGCGTCCATTGATGCCATTGTTCCATAAAATCGTTCGATTGGGCGTCGAACAGAAATACGCCGCCGTTCCAGTGGCGCCAGTCGGGTTCCGTGATTTGTATGCCAAATTTTTCTAAAATCCGCTGGTGTAGTTTGTCAGATTCTATTTGACTGATGTTTTCGCCGTTTTCATCGCGCCATATCTTGTTGGCCGCATCCCAGCGATAAGGCGATGCAGCTTCTATATGCCGGATGATATAATTTTCTTCAAAAATAAATTGCCCGGATAAATCGTACCATTTCGATTTCAATTCGTCAAATCGATATCCGTATTCTGCGGCAAACAAGTTAAAATCCAAAGGTGCACGAAACACATAGCGGTGAAGTTTTTCCAATACTATGCCTGATTCCTGCTTTTTATACATGCCAATTATTTGACTTATTAATCGCAATAACTGAAAAATCAATTTTTGTAATAATGCAAGGGCAAATTTTTCCGGTTTTTTAAATAGCCCGGATAAGGATTGCGTGTGAAATAGGTTACGACTGTGGTATGTTGATTTTATATCGTCAATATGGGCGATATGTGCGCCGGCAGCTTTTAATTGCGCTTCGTCTTCTATTTTAAACCGATAATATAAATCCGACTGATGGGTTTGTTTTTGCAATAATTCGTCAAATCTTTCGTCGTGGACGGAAGTAGGACTAAATGCCTTTAAGCGACAATGGTCTGTGCAAAACATGATGAGCGGAACAAACTGGTCGAAAATGCGATCAACGCCAGGGCGAACTGCTACTACATCGGTATCGAGATAACAATACAGCGGCCCCTGCGGCAATATGCGATGCAGACTGGTTTTCAGCCAAATGGAAGCCTGGTGGTGGTCCATCCATTCGGGGGTCGAAACGTTGATTATGTGATCGTACTGAATTGATTCTTCGTTTCGATTTTGATCTGTTACAATAAGTATTTCGCAGCCGCTGTATTTTTTTAATCGCGCCAGTGAAAAATGCAGTGTCTGCGTGTGTTTTTTTTCTCCGCATACTACAAAAACGAATATTTTTTGCTGATTATTCATGCCAACGTCTCACCCATTTTTCCAATACTGTAAATTTCCATAAACGCCAGTGGTCTTGTTCGTTTATCATTTTTTGCAATCCTTCCCTGCTCAATATATTCTGCTGAATTAAGGCGCCGTTTTGCAGTTGTCCTGCATACCAGGGAATATCCATGTAGTACGTATCGGGGCCTACAAAGCCTTGTTTCGGGCGTTGTAAAATAGCCTCCGGAAGGCTATGTCTGATATTGGCGTAAAGCAAAAATTTGGTTTCCTCCGGTCTGAAATACACTTTTTGATCTAGCGATAGCATAAATTCCACCAACTCGTGATCCAAAAACGGTACGCGCACTTCAAGCGAATGAGCCATGGAGGCACGGTCCATTTTGGTAAGCACCAATTCGCCCATAAAAGTACAAATATCGAGGTATTGAAACGCTTTGAGCGGCCGCTCGAAGGGCCGGAAATGGCGATTGTAAAACCACTCCGATTGCGGGTTGATGAATTCCCATGTATCCGCATGGAGATAGTCGCGCAAATTGGCGCTGTTCATTCGCCCCATCGCCATGGCTTCTGCATATTTTTCTAAGAAAAAAGAAGGCCGACGCATTAGCCGGTGTAAAAGTCCATCGTTTATAGCTGAAAAGCGGGAGTATCGGGCAATATCTTTCTGCCACCAATAACCTCCAAAGATCTCATCGGCGCCTTCTCCCGAAAAAACAGCTTTGTTGTGTGCGGCAGCCAGTTTGCTGACCATGTAGGTGGGAATGATGGAGATATCCGCTATCGGTTCGTCGTAGTGATACACAAGCTTATCCAGCAGGTCTAATTCGCCTTTTGTGGCAATGGCGGAAAAATGAGGAACTTGCAGATGCCGAGCCACCATTTCTGCGTATAGATGTTCGCTTTGCGGCCATGCCTCAAATCCGATGGAAAATGTATTGGGGCGACAGCCCTGCCGGGTCATATAATCCACCAGCGCGCTGCTGTCGTAGCCGCCGCTAAGAAATGCGCCGATGGGCACGTCGCTGCGCAGGTGGGTTTCAACCGATTGGGAGAGCAGGCTGTGTACTTGTTCAATAGCAGATTCAACAGGTATTCGCTGGTAACCCAATTGTGGACGCCAATATTGCGCTACGCGTTTTTCCGCTGAGCCGTTTTCGCCCATATGCAGATGGAGAAAATGACCGGGCGGCAGTTTGTGTATGTTTTCCCAAATGGTATCAGGACTTGGTATGTAGCGGTAGCTCAGGTAGTCGCCAATCGCATGCCGGTTTAATGCCGGTCGCCGGGGTTCGCCGTGTAACATGGCTTTAATTTCTGAGGCAAACTGAAACGAGCCTTCCAGCTGCCCGTAATAAAGCGGCTTGATACCAAACCTATCGCGGGCCAGAAAGAGGTTTTTTCTTTTTTGATCCCAAATGCCGAAAGCGAACATGCCCTTAAGCCGCGATAATACGCCGTGGCCCCATTCCTCATAGCCGTGGAGGACGACTTCTGCGTCAGTTTGAGAAGAAAAGCGGTGCCCAAGTTGTCTCAACTCTTCCCGCAGTTCGAGGTAGTTGTATATTTCGCCGTTGAAAACCAGCCAGATATCGCTCTCCTCGTTGCACATAGGCTGGCGGCCTGCCACCGACAAGTCCAGGAAGGACAGCCTCCTGAAGCCCAGCGCGATCCGGCCATCCTCAGAAAACCAGGAGGAAGCATCATCTGGGCCCCGGTGGCTCAGCGTGTCCCGCTTGGCGTTAAATACGGCGGGATCAATGAGGCCTTGATCGTTAATTTGTCCGTTGATGCCACACATCGCGCAGTTCTTTTAATAACCAAAGCGGGACTTGAAGCGTCCCCGGAAAAATGATCAGGTGGGCTATTAATAATAAGCCGTTGAGGGGCTGCTGGGCGGTAGCTAAACTCAGCAGGGTTACGGGTAACCAGGCTTCGTAAAAGTCGTTGGGCACGTACCACAAGCGGAACAACCACCGTTTTGGCGAGCCCCTGAAATACCCCCATCGAAAAAGCAGCCAGGCATATATCGCGAAAAACAGCAATAATGACCACAATAAAGCGCTGCCAAGAATGAGGCACAATGCGGCCAGCAATATCGCTTCGAGCGGCAGTAGTATATAGCTCAATATGGCTGCGCTGCGCAAGGCGCCGATTTGCTGAACAAAAGTATAGATACCTGCCAACGCATCGTTTTTGCGGTCTTTGATTTGGTGCTCCAAAATATTTCTCATGCCTTTCAGCGACAAGATAATGGCAATAATCCACAAAAGCTGTCCGGCATGCGCAACCTTTGCCCCCAATAATTGGGAAAAAGCAGCCAATGCGATAAAAACGGGAATTAAATGCCCATAACACAAATCACAGACGATCCCCAATATAGCCCGGTCTTTAAATCGATAAGGCGGCACGGCATATACAACCAGCGCAGTATATAGTGCCACCAACAAACCCAGGGTTTGGTAGGTAGCCGGCAGGTACAACCAGGGCAGCCAGCCCAATGCCTGCAGGATAAGCGTGACCCCAATGCGTTGCCAGGGCTTCATATTTGCCACCGCATTGGGTTTGCCTGCCAACCGGTCGGCAGCGATATCCATCCAGTCGTTTACCCAGTATCCGAATGCTGCACTGCCGGCAAAACTGAGTAGGAATAGACCCAACGGCAGTAGAAATGGGCCAAAGGCGATAGACTCATGCCATAAAAAGAAATAAAAAACAGCCAGTACAGGTGGGGCCAGGTGGTTCCACCATAAAAATGCGCGCAGCGCTGAAAGTATAGTTTTTACAAAGTTGTGCAACACGTTTTTTCTTTTCAGTACTATTGTGCTTATCTTTCATCTTTGTGTAAGGGTTTAGCGATTGGGTTTAGCTGTAAGTTTAGAAAACTAAACCCTAAAGCTAAACTGCGCATGCGCTAAACCCTATCGCTGAACTGCCGAAGGCACTAAACCGTTACAATTCAACTCAATATGCGAACAATTTTTTATCAACCCGAACAGCAGCAACAATTTATAGAAAAAGGGTATGTTACGATGCCCTTGCTCAGCGCAGAGGAAGTCGCTATGATCCTCAACGAACTCCAGGATATGCGGCCCCACGACGGTTTTGCGCCCGTTGGACTGCGATCGGACTACCACTGCACTTTCCTGGATACCAACGAAGATTACAAGCGCCGCGCCTACGAATTGATCAATTCGGTTTTTATTCCGCATCTGGAAAAAGTGCTGCACCAATACCGTATCATCACCGGCAATTTTTATATCAAACAACCCGGCAAAGGCAAATTTGAAATCCACCAAAACTGGATGCACACCCCCGAAGAAAAATACTCCACGGTGACTATCTGGTGCCCCCTTCAGGATGTAGACCGCCGCAACGGCACCCTGGAAATTGTGCCCGGAAGCCATAAAATTGTGCCCGACGTAGCCACCGTCAACGTGGATTATTATTTCAAACCGTTTGAAGAAGTGCTCGAAGAAAAATACCTGCAGCCGATTGTATTAAAAGCCGGCGAATGCATGATTTTCGACGATACGCTGATACATTACTCCGGACAAAATACCAGCGACAAACCCCGCATTGCCATCCAAATCGAGGCAATCCCCAACGAGATGACGCCGGTATTTTATCACTTCGACAAGGATAATCCCGAAAAGGGTTTTGAAGTGTTTGAGGTCGATGCCAATTTTTTTATGAAAGGTAATCTGACCAACATGCACCAACGACCGGAGCGCCTGCGCAGTCTCGGGTTTACGCCCAATATCAACCGGCCGTTATCTGAATCCGAATTTCTTGAAAAAATGAAAACCGGACCGATTACCAGGGAAGCTATTTATGCGCAGGTGTAAGCATTACTTTTGTCGGTTGTCGGTTGTCGGTTTGTCGGTTGTCGGTTGTCGGTTTGTAGGCCTGCTTGCTTTACAATAAATTCTAAACAGTTGCTTTTTTCGTTTGGTATAAATACAAGGCTTCTGCACAAAAAGCGGCAGTTAATTCCGGCGATCCGGCGCGAAAATTGCGGTCTTTGCTGACAAAATAAATGTGGCTTTCCCATTGTGCGTTTTCAGCGGCCTCCCCTATTTCTGCAATCCATTTGTCTAAATCGGGTAGAATATCCAAATTAAAATGCAGACAGGTGGCCATCATCATGGCTTTTTTAAACAGGTTTTCCGGTTCCGGAAATACGCCTTGCGCTACTAAACGCCGGAATATATCTGCTGCCGGGCCCAGTCCTTTTACCCCATTAAAATAAGCCCTCGAAACGTGATAAAAAACGACCAACGGGTCGGCATAATACTGCAACGGCATACTTTCGGGCTTTTTCAATTGCTGCAAGATTTGCAGGATACAGGGCCTGGTTGTTGGCGTTTCGCCGAGGTACATCAACACATTGGCGGCAACAGCCGGTTCGAAATCATCCAGTGAAAGCATAGGCGATGCCAGTACCAACTGAATATGTTGGAGGTCTTTTTTCAAAAAGCGATACAAAGCCGGGTAGCGCCACATGCTTAAACGAGGCAAAAGCCAGGTGAGAAAATATCCTTCCGCATTGACGTTTTGAAGAATGTATTTTTTATTATCGAGCGGAAATCCGCCAGAAGCCAATGCAACCGAACACAAGGCCGTATCGTCGAGATCGATGGGCACGTTGTGGGTTTGCCCGCCGTGCGACCAAAAACGCCATAAGCCTTTCCACTCCATTTGATGAAGCAAAAAGTGGCAGCCTTGTTTAATAATTTGCGCAGCAATTGGCTCGGAAAGCCCCGATATGGCGCACAAAATATTGGCATGAACAAACGGTGAAGGGTCGGTATAAAACCAGCCCTTGTCTCCCAGCGGGTGTTCGGCAGGATATGATTCCAACGAGCGAAATTCGCCGTTTTCTCCCTGCCGTTCCGCTAAAAATTGCAATATTTGCCCCAGTTGTTTTTCGATTTTCATAACATCGAGTGAATCCTTGAATCCTATAACAAATGGCACAAATTACTAATCCCGGCTTATATAACTTCCAGGTTTTTTCTCCCAGTGAAATTGCCCGGTTTTCAACCGTCATCGAAGACATACAAAGCGGCGCCTCCGACGGTATCGTCATTGAGGGTTTGTTGCCCCCCGAAGATGCCCGGCGAATGAGTGCGCAATTCAAGGCGATGGTGCGCGAAACTCCCCACGACCAAATTTATCACCCCACTAGTTTCGGACATGTATTCGGCGCCACGCTCATGGAATCCGATCTCGACCATTATTTTCGGCGCGCAGCGCTGGCCCGCCAGGCTTTTGAACAACTTTTTCTCCATCGTTTCGAATCGCTGGTTTTCGGCACTTTATCCCGTCTGACTTCTCAGTACGGCATCCACTTATCTGTGCACCAGCATAACCAGGTATTCGCCCCGGCATCTATGCGCATCCTGGAGCCCGGCTATGCCAGCCTGGAAGCGCATATACACCAGGAATTTCCCATGTATTTTCCCAGCTACCAGGCTATCAGCAGTCAATTGGACCTTAGCACGGAATTGAGTTTTTATATCGTGTTGCAAAAACCCGATGCCGGGGGCGAGTTGGTGCTTTACGATTTGCAATGGCAAAATACGCCTCCTGCTATGTTACAGCAAAATGTGTTCCTCACGGGCGCCCGCAGCGAAGACCTCGAGCCCTACGATCAGATGTTGCTGGGCCTCGATGCCGGCGATATGATTCTGTTTCCGGCTAACCGCATCTGGCACAAGGTAGCCGCCGTTACCGGCCGGGAATTCGAGCGGATCACTATCGGCGGCTTCCTGGCGCAGGCACGTGATGCGGAAGAGTACCGTTTGTTTATTTAACCACGGAGTTACACGGAGTCAAAATCACGCTCTGTGTAACTCCGTGTAAACTCTGTGTAACTCTGTGGTTAAAAATTCTCTGCCCAAATCAAGCTTTCACCCCATGTAGCCTGAATCTCAAATTTTTAAAAACATTACGCCGCTGCAATTGATGCGCGCGTATTTTTTTAATCAATTCTTCAGCCGGCACAAGCGGGTACTCCTGCTCCACAAAACCGATGCTCTTGTACTTGTCCGGCCTCGACACATAATCGTAATTATAGAAAAAATCGCCATCCACTTCAAAACCCTCTATTTTACCCGAATCTTTGTGGTAAAAATAATGAAGAATGGGCGACTCTGCCGGGCGGATACCTATAAAAATCGAAGGCCGGGGTTTGTCCATCAGGTTAGGCGTGGTAGAATGCATGGCCGCATGGTCAAAGACAATCACATCCCCTTTTTTTACGGACAGCACTTTTTTGTATTTATCAATAATCGTATTTAATTCATCGCTGTGATACGCCGGCGGTATGGTCGGACTGCGGAATATTTTGAAAAATTTATGGCTCCCGCTCAAAATGCAAAAAGTACCGTTGGAGGCATTTACATCGAGTAAGGGGCACCAAATGCCGATTGACCGGTATTTATCTTCGTCTACCAGCGACCAGTCCTGGTGATTGGCAAAAACGCCTACCTTGGGTGGCTTGATCACAAACACGGCTTCCATCCAGGCTGCGCGTTCAAAATACTGCTCCACTTTGGCCGAAAAATGCTTGCGTATCAACTGCCGGGCCTGATTTTGATAATCGGGGTTGTCGAGTTGGCGGTTGCTGAAAAACATTTGATCGCCCAGCTCAAAGCTGTGCAGTTGCTCCGACTCTTTGATCAAGGCCTGGATTTCGGGTTCGCTAAAAAAATTAATCACCACGTAGCCGTCGCGCTCGAGTTTTTCCTGGTAAATTTTGTTTTTTAGCATGACGTTTTATTTAAAATTAGCGGTTATTTTTAAAACGCAAAGGTCGCAAGGAGAAACGCAAAGGTCGCTATCAAATACTACTTTGTCACTTTAAATTTTGCATGAAATACGTGTACACATTTCGCCCCGCTGGGGCTATAATATACTTTGTTCATGAATTTTCTACCAACATTTACGCCCCTCTGGGGCTTTTGCGCATCTTAAAAGGCCCGGAGGGCCGAAATACTGGTAGAACATGTAATAATAAGATCTCAAAAGCTCCAGAGGAGCGTAATGTGAGGTATGCCTGGTTTAAAG